>NZ_CAJQUC010000012.1:0-124317 GCF_907163155.1 Candidatus Accumulibacter sp. ACC012 | reverse complement strand
TATCGAGGGCGATCACCACGCCACAGGGCGTCGCACCCGCGGCACGGAATCAACTCGACCGATTCGCGCACCGAGGGCCAGCCGAAAGACGTCGTCAACGATCAGAACCTGCCCCGCCAACGGCGCGCCGACAATACTGCCACCTTCGCCGTGATCCTTGGCTTCCTTGCGATTGAACGCGAAAGGCAGGTTGCGGCAGGCACGCGCCAAAGCGACGGCAATCACCGCCACCAAAGGAATGCCTTTGTAGCCGGCCCAAACAAACAATCGCGCGGATACCACTGACGTGATCGCTGTGGCGTAGAATCTCCGCCAGCCGCTGCAGCGCCGCGCCGGCATTGAACAGTCGGCGTTGAAGAAATACGGAGAAAGCCGCCCGGCCTTGGTCGTGAACTCACCAAAAGCGCAGCACGTCTTTTCCGACAGCCAAAGTCGATGAATTCCTGACCGAAAGTCCATACCGCCTTTTCTATGAAACAGGGCCGCTCCCGGCCGGGTGCCCTATGTTACGCATCATTACTCTGAATCTCAACGGCATTCGTTCGGCCTGGCGCAAGGGCGTTCTTCCCTGGGCCGCCGCGCAAAACGCCGACATCATTTGCCTGCAGGAACTCAAGGCGCAGGACGCAGACCTCAGCGAAGAAATGCAGGCCCCTGACGGTTTCCATGCCTACTACCGCTGCGCCGACACGAAGGGCTACAGCGGCGTTGGGCTGTGGTGCCGGAAGAAACCCGAAGGCATCAGCGAGGTTCTCGGCAGCGCCGAGTTCGACGCCGAGGGGCGCTATCTGCGCGCCGATTTTGCCGGCCTGTCAGTAATTTCGCTGTATCAACCGTCCGGATCCAGTTCCGACTTACGGCAGAAGCGAAATACCGCTTCATGAACTTCATCTACCCGCATCTGCAGGCGCTCGCGTCGAGCGGACGCGAAGTCATTGTTTGCGCTGACTGGAACATCGCCCACCAGGAAATCGACCTGAAGAACTGGCGCGGCAACCGCAAGAACTCGGGATTTCTGCCTGAAGAACGAGCCTGGGTCGGTAGATTGCTGGACGATGAAGGCTGGTGTGACGTCTACCGGCAATTGCACCCGAGCGTTGGCGAAGAAAGCTACACCTGGTGGTCGAACCGTGGCCAGGCCTGGGCCAAAAACGTCGGTTGGCGGCTCGACTATCAGCTCGCCACCCCGGCCATTGCAGCGACTGCCAGAAGCGCAGCCGTCTATAAGGAGCAGCGTTTCAGCGATCACGCACCGCTGACCATCGACTACGATTTCGACCTCGATCGGCCGCGCCCCTGAAGTCCGCCGCGACGGCCATGCCCTACCCTCGCGCCGCAGGACAAAGCTTGCCTGCCGGGCAGCGTGCATTGATCTTGGCCGCCTAGTTCTATAATCTGACGGGTTCATGAGTGCTCGCTTCCTGTCCCACGATCGCTCTTCGCTCTTCGCTCTTCGCTCTTTGCACTTCGGTCTCTCCTCTTCCTGCCCCCCACCGAAGCATTCCCTTTTCGCCATCACTTCCTACTGCGAGGTCCACCATGCCCGACGTCAACAGCGAACTTTCCACCGACAGCAAACAGAAACTCGTCTCCGACATGAAGTCGTGGTTTCTCACGCCGAGGAGCTCCTGCGCGCCACCGCTGGCGTTGCCGACGAGAAGATGAACGACCTGCGCGAGCGCATTGGCCAGAGCCTGCGCGACGCCAAGCTGCGCCTGGCCGATGCTGAAGGGGCACTGGTCGACAAGACCAAGGCCGCCGCACGGGCCACCGACGACTTCGTGCACGAGAACCCGTGGCGCGCCGTCGGCGTCGCGGCCGTCGTCGGCCTGCTGCTCGGTGCCATCATCAGTCGCCGCTAGGGTTTGCCCCGCGCCATGAGCGACACGACTGTCAGCGCGGGAAGGACTGGCAGGGGCCTGTTCACCGGCGCCCGAGACGGTGCGCTCACGCTACTCGGCAGCGGGCGGACGCGGCTGGAACTCCTGGGCAATGAACTCAAGGAGGAAAAGCTGCGCGCCGTCCGCCTGTTGCTCTGGTCGCAGATCATGGTGTTCTGCCTGGCGCTTGGCACGATACTGCTGGTGGCTTTGCTGCTCGCCGTGTACTGGGAGTACCGAGTCGTCCTCCTGGCCTCGAGCGGGGTGCTGTTCATTGCCTGCAGCGGTCTGGCCTACGTCGCTCTACAGCGGAGCATGCGTCGACCCGAGCACCTCTTCGCCGCCAGCCTCGCCCAGCTTGAAGAGGACCTTCGCCAACTGAAACAGGCAGCCGGCGATGAATCAAGAACTGATTGAGCTGGCCATCGAGCGCGGCCGACTGATCGAACGTATCAGCAATCAGCGTCAACTGCTGGCCCGGGAACTGCAGCCGCTAGGCGATGCTCTGCAAACCGCCGATCGCGCCACTGCCACCGTGCGCACTGGCACCACTTACGTCAAGCAACACCCGGAAATCGTCGCCCTTGGTATCGCTGTGCTGATCGTCGTCAAACCGGCCCGCGTCTGGCGCTGGAGCAAACGCGGCTACTTCGCCTGGCGTGCCTTCGGCACGCTGCGCAGACAGTTGACCGATCTCGGCTTGCTCGCTGGCCAACGACCCTAGCCTGCCGTTCCACCGTCACTGCCAGACACCAAGGCCCAGCAGCTGCTTGCTGGCGACTTCCGCCCAGCCGCGGTTGGCCGCCGGACTGGCCGGACTCGGATGCAGTACGCGGCCGATCCTGACGCCGCTCCCGGCCAGAGCCGCGCTCGCCCGCGCCTCGGCGAAGGCGCCCACACCGATAACCCATTGCGGCTGCAAAGCGACGACCAGTGCCTGCAGATGCTCGTCGCAAGCCGAACGCACGGCCGTCGCCTCGTCGGCGGGCAGCTTGTCCGGGGTGAGATTGCGGCCGCGCTCAAAGAAAGCCAGCGGGCAATAGTTGGCGACGAAGTGTTCGGCGAAAAAGCGCTCGGCGCTACCGAAGCGCTCGCGGAACAGTCCCCACAGGCGTCGCCCGCTGACCTCGGAACGTGTGCAGGCGAAGCCTTCGATCGGCCGCCAGGGATTCTCCAGCGCCGGTGCTTGCACTTCGGCGACAATCCCCAGCCAGTCGCGCACCGCCGCAATCTCGCCGAAAGGCACGCCACACTGCACCATCCCGAAAGGTCCGGGATTCATGCCCAGGAACACTACCCGCCGGTGGCCAGCCGCGTAGCGACGCAGGTACATCTCGTGCGCTGCCCAGGCATAGGTCAGCGGATCATAGGTGTGACTGACCGGCGGCGCGAAGCGCAGCACGGCCAGTCTTGCCGACAACTGCCGGGCAGCAGCAATCAGGGTCTCGGCGACGCTGGTGTCTCGTTCCATGGGGCGACCTTCAACAACAGCAGCATGCCCGGCAAGGCCAGCCCGAAGCACAGAAAGAAAAAACTGACCCAGCCCAGCGACTCGACCAGCGCACCCGCGGTGGCGTTGATGAAGGTCCGCGGAACGGCCGCCAGGCTGGTAAACAAGGCAAACTGGGTGGCTGTGAACGCCGGATTGGTGGCGCGCGCGATGAACGCCGTGAACGCCGCCGTGCCCAGACCGACGCCCAGATACTCGGCAGCAATGACGCTCGCCAGAGCCAGCCGATCGATGCCTTCTATGCTCGGCTGCGCGCCGCGCCATGCCAACCAGGCGAAACCGAGAATGGTCGCCATCTGCACCACGCCGAACAACCACAGGGCGCGATTGATGCCCAGGCGGACCATCCACAGACCGCCGAGCAGACCGCCGAATACCGCCGGCCAGAGGCCAGCATGTTTGGCGATCACGCCGATGTCGGTCATGCTGTAGCCGAGGTCGAGGTAGAACGGCGTCGACAGGCTGGTGGCCAGCGAATCGCCAAGCTTGTAGAGAAAAATGAAACCGAGGACCAGCATCGCCCCCTGCCAGCCCTTGCGGCCAATGAACTCGTGAAAAGGCTCGACGACCGCCGCGCGCAGGGTCTTTGGCGCCGCTACCGCCAGCGGTTCGGCGACCAGCAGCACCATCACCATCCCCGGCACCATGAAAGCGGCGGTGATCCAGAACACCTGCGCCCAGGGAATCAGGTCGGCAAGAATCAGCGACAGCGATCCCGGCACCAGTCCGGCGATCCGGTAGGCATTGACATGCACGGCATTGCCCAAGCCGAGTTCGTCGTCGCGGAGAATCTCGCGGCGAAAGGCATCCAGGGCGACATCCTGTGTCGCCGAAAGAAAGGCCAAGGCCACCGACAGCCAGATCACGGGTGTCAGATCGATCGCCGGGGAAAAGCCGCCGAGCAGACCGATCGCCAGCAGCAGACCGATCTGCGAGAGCAGCGTCCAGCCGCGCCGGCGGCCGAGTGGCAGGCGATAGCGATCGAGCAACGGTGCCCAGAGAAATTTCCAGGTGTAGGGAAACTGGATCAGCGCGAAGAAACCGATGACCTTGAGGTCGACACCGTCGCTGCGCAGCCAGGCCGGCAGCAGATTCAGCAGGAGGTAGAGCGGCAGGCCCGAACTGAAACCGGTGAACACACAGATCAGCATCCGCCGCGTCAGCAGCAGGCGCAGCCAGTCAGGCGTCAAGATCTGCGTCCGAGCCGATAGAAAGCCAGGCTGCCATTGAGGTTCGAGTCGTCGGCCACCTCCCGGCCAGCCTCGTCGAAAGCCAGACGCTCGCGAATCTCGATGCCGAGCCGGCCACACAGGTCTTCGAAATCGACGATCGTGAAAAAGCGCACGTTCGGTGTATCGAACCAGTCGTAGGGCAGATCCTCGGACACCGGCATGTGCCCGGCGGCAATTGCCGCGCGGTTGCTGCGATAGGCGAAGTTGGGGAAACTGACCACCGCTTCGGCGGCGACGCGCAGCATCTCGGTGAGAATGCGCTCGGTGGTGTGCATCGTCTGCAAGGCCTGTGAAATGATGGCCCGATCGAAGGAATGATCTTCGAAACCGAGCAGCCCCGATTCGATATTCATCTGGATCACATCGACGCCGTTGCGAATGCAGGCGAGAACGCTTTCCGGGTCGATTTCGACGCCATAGCCGGTCACATCACGAGTCTCGTCGAGATAACGCAGCAGCCTGCCGTCGCCGCAACCGAGGTCGAGAACGTGCTCGCCGGGTTGCAACCAGCTGGCGATCACCGCGAAGTCGAAGCGCTCGCGTTGCTCGGCCTTGACTCTCCTCTCGTGCTCGGTCATACGGCGATGTTTCCCAAATAGGCGCGCAGCAGGGCATGGTAGTGCTGATCGTCGAGCAGGAAGGAATCGTGACCGGCGTCGCAGTCGATCTCCGCGTACACGACGCGCAGGCGATTATCCAGCAGCGCAAAAACGATTTCCCGCGAACGCGCCGGCGCAAAACGCCAGTCGGTCGAAAAACTGGCGACGAAGAACCTCGCCTTGGCGCGTGCCAGAGCACTCGGCAGATGGCCGGCATAGGCGTAAGCGGGGTCGAAGTAGTCGAGCGCCTTGGTCATCATCAGATAGGTGTTGGCGTCGAAGAAAGCGGCGAATTTATTGCCCTGGTAGCGCAGGTAGGACTCGATTTCGAAGTCCACGTCGTAGCTGAACTTGTGCTCGCCATGACGCAATTGCCGGCCGAATTTCTCGGCCATCTGGCTATCCGAAAGATAGGTGATATGGCCGACCATGCGCGCCAGCCGCAAGCCGCGCGTCGGCAGGACGCCGTGCTCGGCGTAGTAGCCGCCATGAAAGTCCGGATCGGAAATGATGGCCTGCCGTGCCACCTCGTTGAAGGCGATATTCTGTGCCGACAGCTTGGGCGCCGAAGCAATGACCATCGCGTGGCGAATGCGATCGGGGAACTGCAAAGACCATTCGAGCGCCTGCATGCCACCGAGGCTGCCGCCGAGCACTGCCGCCCACGTGTCGATGCCGAGATGGTCGGCCAGTCTGGCCTGCGCTGCCACCCAGTCCTCGACGGTGATCAGGGGGAAATCAGCGCCGTAGCGCTTGCCGGTCTCGGGCCTGATCGACAGCGGGCCGGTCGAACCGTAGCAACCGCCCAGGTTGTTGACCCCGATGACGAAGAACTTGTGGGTATCAAGCGGCTTGCCGGGCCCGACCAGGTTGTCCCACCAACCGATGTTCTCGGGATCGTCAGCATAGAAGCCGGCGACGTGATGGCTGCCAGCCAGCGCATGGCAGACCAGCACGGCGTTGGAATGTTCGGCGTTGAGCGTGCCATAGGTCTCGTAGGCCAGCTCGAAACCGGGTAGCACGGCGCCGCTCTTCAGTGTCAGCGGGGTATCGAAGCGCACGCGCTGCGGCGTAACGAGTCCGACAGAGTTCTCTGGTGACATCGCGATCGTAGGTGTACCCGAGGCAGGAGAAAAAAAACCCAGTCAGCTAGCAAGGCGGACTGGGCGTGCCGCGCTTTAGCCGTATTTATAAGGCGCCCGCAAGCTGATCGTTCAAATCGGCGCCAAGGCCGCGAAAGTTACCTGCAGCCTGGGAAAAAGTCAATTCAGGCGTTGAGTTTCTCCAGTTGCTCGCGAATTTTCCCGGGCTCCTCGTGGCGCAACAGGCGGCGAACGATGGGCGCCAGCTCCGCACAGTTGCTCTGCATGATGCATTGCTTGACCGACAGGATCTGCGCTGGATGCATCGAGAACTGGCGCAGTCCCATGCCCAGCAGCAGGCGCGTCAGCAGGGGGTCGCCGGCCAGCTCGCCACAGATCGAAACCGGGATATGCACCTTTTCGGCACTGGCGATGGTGTGCGCCAGGAGCATCAGGACGGCCGGATGCAGTGGATCGTAAAGGTGTGCCACCTGCTCGTCGCTGCGATCGATGGCCAAGGTGTACTGGATCAGGTCATTGGTCCCGATCGACAGGAAATGCAGGCGGCGCAGAAAGAGTCCGACGGCCAGCGCCGCCGCCGGGATCTCGATCATCGCCCCGACTTCGATCTCCTCGTTGAAGGGGCAGTTCTCGCTGCGCAGGGTCGCCTTCGCGCGCTCGATCGCCGCCAGTGTCTGGTCGATTTCGTGCGCTTGCGAAAGCATCGGAATCAGCAACTTGATCTTGCCGAACTGCGATGCGCGCAGGATGGCGCGCAACTGCGTCTGGAACATTTTCGATTCGGCCAGCGACAAGCGGATCGCGCGCAAGCCAAGCGCCGGATTGCTTTGCATGCGATCGCCGACCACTTTCCCCGGATGCAGGTCCTTGTCGTAACCGAGATCGAAAGTACGGATGGTGACCGGACGCCCGCCCATTCCCTTGACCACCGTTCGGTACGCTTCGAACTGCTCGTCTTCGGTCGGCATGTCGCCGCGATCGAGAAAAAGGAATTCGGTGCGAAACAGACCAATGCCTTCGGCGCCGCCGTCGAGCGCGTTGGCGACGTCGCCCGGCAGTTCGATATTGGCGTGCAGCGCAATATCGACGCCATCGAGCGTCGACGACTTGGCCGTCTTGAGACGCCTGAGCTTGGTGCGTTCGAGCTCGATCTGACTTTTTCGCAGGCGATACTCGTCGAGGATGCGCGCATCGGGGTTGACGATCAGCACGCCGCGCGTACCGTCGACAATCAGGTTTTCCTTGTCGTGAATCAGTTGCCGGGCATTGTGCAGGCCAAGCACCGCCGGAATGCGCAGGCTGCGCGCGAGAATCGCGGTATGCGAGGTCGAGCCGCCGACGTCGGTGACGAAGGCGGCGACATGATGATCCTTGTAGGCGATGACGTCAGCCGGCGAGAGATCGTGAGCAACGATTATCAGATCTTCTTCCTTGACCCCCTTGCTGGTCCGTAGCGCCACCCGGCCCGGCTGGCCGACGAGTTCCTTGATCACCCGTTCGACGACCTGGCGCACGTCGTAGCTGCGCTCGCGCAGATACTGATCTTCAAAGCTCTCGAACTGACCGACCAGCACTTCCATCTGCTGCACCAGCGCCCATTCAGCATTGCAGCGGCGCTCGCGAATCAACTGCTTGGGAGTGTCGGCGAGTTCCGGGTCGGCGAGGATCATCGTATGCAGGTCGATGAAGGCGCCGAATTCGCCCGGCGAATTGTGCATGCGCTCCTTCAGGCTGGCGAACTCCTCGTGAACCCTGAGCAGTGCCTCCTCGAAGCGCGCCACCTCTTTTTCTACCAGACGAGGCGCGATAACCAGGTGCGACACCTCGAGTGTCGCGTGCGACATCAGATGCGCCCGCCCAATCGCGATGCCGCCGGAAACCGGCAGCCCGTGCAAGGTAAAACTCATAAGGGGTGTACTCGATTCACTCCGCTTCACTCCGTTTCACCAAACCGGTCGGCGACCAGCGCGAGAATGGCATCGCTGGCCGCCTGTTCGTCACTGCCCGTGGTTTCGACGAGCACTGTCGAACCTTTGCCTGCAGCCAGCATCATCACCCCCATGATGCTCTTGGCGTTGATGCGGCGCGCCCCCTTTTCCATCCACACTTCGCTGTCGAAACTGCTGGCGAGCTGCGTCAACTTGGCCGAGGCACGCGCGTGCAGGCCCAGTTTGTTAAGAATTTCCGTTTCAGCACGTACCATCCAGGCCTCCGATCATCGTCAGCGACTAGGGCGTCGGCAGCTTCATCACACCATCGTGAGCACCGCTGACGGCTTTCTGAAGAAGAGTGTCCATGTCCTTGTCGCGATAGGTCAATGCGCGCAGCAGCATCGGCAGGTTGAGGCCGGAAACCCCTTCGACGTGGCCGGACTGGAGCAATTTGAGCGCCAGGTTGGCCGGCGTCGCGCCAAAAATGTCGGTCATCACCACCACCCCCTGGCCTCCGTCGACTTCCTTGAGCAGCAAGCGCGCCCGCGGCAGGATATCGAGCGGATCATCCTGCGGTGCGACACCGAGTTGTGCGATCAGTGGCGGACGCTTGTTGAGGACGTGACAGACATTCTGAATCAGGCTTTCGCCAAAGCAGCCGTGCGTTATCAGAAGAATGCCGATCATTTCGCCCCCTCATCAAAACAGGCTGCCATTCTAAGCGATTCCGCGCCGCCGGGCACTGCCCACAGTCGCCACGGAGCGCTCAGGGAAGGACTTCGAGCGACGGCGGCTGGCCGCCAAGGTAGTCAAGCCGAGCGTGCAGCGCCCGACTGACCTGAACCTGGCCTTGCGCATCGACCCTGAGAACCTGCTCCAGCTGCAGCTGACGCGCCAGGCGCGGCCAGTCGGCACCGGCAATGAACAAGGGCTTGGAGGCGACGTCAGAGAGCGTTCCGGCATCGGGGCGTGCGCCGATCAGCACGCTCAGCGCCTGCGTGTGCTGCACCGGCTGAGCGCTACGCGGGTCGAGCAGGTGGCTGTAGCGCCGGCCGTCGATCTCGAAATAGCGCTGGTAATCGCCAGAAGTGCCAATCGCCTCGCCATCGTCGAGTTCGACCGTCGCCAGCGGACCCGGCTGGCGCGGGTGCTGGATACCCACCCGCCAGCGCTCGCCATTCTTGCTGCCGAGCGCCAGCACATTGCCGCCAATATTGATCAATGCATTGTGCACGCCCTGCGCCTTGAGGATGCTCGCTGCGCGGTCCAGCGCCACGCCCTTGAGGTAGCCACCGAAATCAAGCGCCAGCCGGGTGTTGCGGCTACTGACCTGGAGCTCGTCGAGTTGCAGGTCAGCGACACCCGCTGGCGCCGCTCGCCAGGCAGCCAGCGTATCGGCGTCCGGCAAGCTCGCCGGCAAATCGTCGGACTGAAAACCCCACAGCGCGATCAAGGCGCCGATCCCGGGGTCGAAAAGCCCTTCGCTGAGCAGCGAGAAACGCTGCGCGTGGGCCAGCAGGCCGGCCATTTCCGGCGTCACCGACGCCGTCCGGCCGGCGGCCAGGGCCTGATTCAGGCCGCTCAGCTCGGAAGGCTGCCAGGCGTGATAGCGACGGTGCAGACGGTCGAACTCGCGCAGCACGGCGGCCGCCGCCGGACGTGCCGCGGCCTCGGGAAGACCGGCAATCAAAATCTCGACACGGGTACCGAAAACGAAAGCCTGCTGCTGGTGCAGCGGCGCCCGCGCGCAGGCAGCAAGAAGGCAAGCCAGCGCGAAAAGGAGAACTAGGCGGCAGCTGCGCACTCACGTTCCAGCGCCGCCACGAACAATTCGGCCGCGTCAAAGCCGGTCTGCTCGGCGATTTCGACGATGCACGTCGGGCTGGTGATGTTGATCTCGGTCAGCCAGTCGCCGATGACGTCGAGACCGACGAAAAACAAACCGCGCGCCGCCAGCACTGGCGCCAGCGTGGTCGCGATTTCGCGGTCGCGCGCACTCAGTTCGCGCGCCACGCCACGGCCGCCGACGGCCAGATTGCCGCGCGTCTCGCCGGGCTTGGGAATGCGCGCCAGGCAATAGGGAACGACTTCGCCACCGACGATCAGGATGCGCTTGTCACCGTCGCTGATCTCCGGAATATAGCGCTGCGCCATGATCGTACGCGCACCATGGTGGGTCAGGGTCTCGATGATCACGTTGCGATTCGGGTCATCGTGACGCACACGAAAAACCTCGCTGCCGCCCATGCCATCGAGCGGCTTGATGATCGTATCCCGCTCGAGGTCGACAAACGCCTGGATCAGCGCCGGCAGACGCGCCACCACGCCGGGGACCGCAAACTGCGAAAACTCGGCCACCGACAACTTCTCGGAATGATCGCGCAGCGCGCGCGGCCGATTGAAAACGCGCGCCCCCTCGGCCTCGGCGCGCTCCAGCAACCAGGTACTGGTCACGTACTCGGCGTCGAAGGGCGGATCCTTGCGCATCAGCACGGCGGCGAAATCGCGCAGCGCAACGACATGGCGATCAACCTCGACGAACCAGTCATCGTCGTCGGCGAGCATTTCCAGATGCACCGCCTCGGCACACACCCCGTGCAGCGCCGACCAGTGGATCGCTGACTGCTGTACTGCCCACACCGCGTGTCCGGCGGCCTGCGCGGCACGCATCAAGGCGATGCTGGTGTCTTTGTACGCCTTCAGCGAGGGCAAGGGATCGACGACGAATGCTAAACGCATGAGAGTTGCTCCTCCAGGGGTGCCGTTTGTTCGAACTCGAACACAGCGGCGAGTTTTGCCAGCCGGGCGACGACCCCGTCGGCGTAGACACGATTCGGCGCGCCTGCCGCAAGCAACGCTAGGCTTCGATCCGCGATCTTACACCGCAGCCACTCAGGAAGGTACGGAAGGACTCGGGAAGCGGCGTCTGTTCGAGGCTGCGCTGGGTAAACAGAAAGCGACCGTCGCAGACGAAGCCGAGGTCGGCCCAATCGACGCTGTTCAAGGCCGCCGCCAGCGCCACCACGTCGACGCCCGGATGACGTGGGAAAATCGCCAGTACCGAGCCATCGTAGTGCTTGCAGCGATGCACGAAGAACGGCTGCGGACGACGCGTCTTGTTGTTTACATAGACCCGTTCCTGCGGCGACTGATGATAGCCACGCCCCCACTGCCACCAGTTGGACTCATCGAAGGACCTGATTCGGCGCGCGATCAGACGCTCCTTGTGCGCCAGCAGCGCCGCGGGCGGCGGCGCACCGGGTTGGCACCACAGCATCCGCCGGGTGGCGCCAGTGGCCACCGTCGCCGAGCAGACAAAGCTGCGGTTACCGTAGGCCTCGCTGGCGTACAGATCGTCGGCAGCAGACACCGCACCAACCTTGACGAAGGCGATGTCGCTCAGGTGCAAAGCGTAGTCACCGCGCGTAAACAGCAGGTGCCCGCCGCTTTCGACGAAGTGACGCTCCTCCCACTGCAGTCTTCCCAGGCCGGCCAGTCCGTCGGCGACACCCTGCGCGGCGTAGCGCGTACTGCGCGAAAAATTGTCGCGTTCAAAACGCCAGATCGCGCAGTTGGGTGTGACCTCGGCAAAAAGGCGCGAGTCGCCCAGGTCGACGAAGTCGGTGATCGTTCCGGCCGCATGCAGCAAGCGATTGAGCGGCACCGCCGAAGTCGCCTTGAGCAGATCACGTGGCGTGATGAATACCAGTTCACCGCCCGGCGCCAGATGCCGCAGGCACTTCTCGATGAAGAACAGATAAAGATTGGCGCGCCCATCGAGCACGCTATGGCTGTTCAAAAAAGCGCGCGTCTCGGCAGCAATGTCCTGATAGCGCACGTAGGGTGGGTTGCCGATGATGGTGGCGAAAGCCTCGTTCTCCGGCAGCGCAAAGAAGTCCATTACCCGCGCCCCGGGGGGCGCATGCCGGGCATCGATCTCGATGCCCACGGCAAAGGGAAAATGCTGCAGGAAAGCACCGTCGCCACAGGCCGGATCGAGCACCCGGCCGCGGTTGCGGACCAGCGCCAGCATCGCCTCGACTATCGCCGGCGGAGTGAACACCTGCCCCAGAGCGCTGACATCGTAGTCGGGCTGCGCAGGCGACATCACTGCCACCAGCCACCCCCGGTCGCCAGCACGACCCGCATCAACGTTCGCCCCAGGGCATTACCGGAACGGTCGAAATGCTGTTCGCCGGCGCGCCGTCGATCAACTTGCGGCTGATCGCCAGGTACACCAGGGTATTGTTGGCCGCGTCCCACATTCTGATGACGCGCGTTTCCTTGAACATGATCGAGGTATCTTCGGAGAACACCACCTGCTGTTTCGGCAGTTTGGCCGGCAGCGTGATCGGGCCGGTCTGCCGGCAGGCGAGCGAAAACTGCGACGGATCCTGCGCCAGACCAAAGCTGCCGCTGACACCACCGGTTTTCGCCTGACTGACGTGGCAGGTCACTCCCGGCACCTGCCGGTCGGAAAAGCTATCGACACAAATCTTGTGATTGGCGCCGATCAGCTTCCACTCGGTGGTCACGCAAGCAAGCTCTTCGGCAAGCACCAAGGCACTCGACAAGGCCATTACGCCAAGCACGCTCGCCCTGGTCAAGACTGCTGTTCGCTTCATCATTCTGTCTCCTTGGCCATCAATCACTCCGGATAGGCCTCCAGCGTCACGTTAGTGATCTGCCCCACCGGCGAACCACGGCGGGCGCGCTGGCTGATGTGGCGATCTTCGGAAAGCAGCGTCTTGGCCCGGCTGCGCGCCGTTCCCCTGATCGTCACCCGAACTCCCAGGGTGAGCACCACCGCGCGCAGCGATTCGTCGCCGTGCAGGCCGATGATCTGGACGCCCTTGCCGCTGCTCAGGCGCTTCATCTGTTCGAGCGGGAAAATCAGCAGGCGGCCGTCTTCCGAAAGTGCCGCCAGATGATCCTGGCTCCTGATCCGCAGCAGCGGCAGAATCGTCGCCCCGTCTTCGACGGCGAGGAAAGCCTTGCCGGCTTTCTGGCGCGAGAGCAGATCGCCATACTTGCAGATGAAGCCATAGCCCGAAGTCTTGGCGATCAGCAATTGCTCGTCGGGGCGGCCAGTGATCACATGCGCAATCCTGCCGCTACCCAGCTCGACGAAGGACGACAGGGGCGCCCCCATGCCACGGCCATCGGGCAGGCTGGCCACGGCAACAGTGAAGGCGCGGCCCTCGGTGGAGAGGATCACCAGCGAGTCGACCGAACGACACTCCTGCGCCGAACCGGCACGGTCGCCGTCCTTGAACAGCACCCCCGAGAGGTCCAGGCCGTGCCCCTGGCGAACCCGTGCCCAGCCTTTCTCGGAAATGATCACCGTCACCGGCTCGTCGGCGACGGCCGCCGCTTCCGCGCGCGAAGCGGTGACCGCGGTTTCGATGATCGTCCGCCGCGCGTCGCCGTGCTTCTCGGCATCGGCCTTGATTTCCCGGATCACCTGCCGGCGCAGCAGCGTGTCACTGCCGAGCAGCTTCAGCAAGCCCTCGCGTTCACCGCGCAGCTTGGCCAGCTCCTGCTCGATGCGGATTCCCTCGAGTCGCGCCAACTGGCGCAGGCGGATTTCGAGGATATCCTCGGCCTGCCGATCCGAGAGGATGAAGCGCGCGATCAGCGCTGCCTTCGGGTCGTCGGATTCGCGGATGATGCGGATCACTTCGTCGATGTTCAGGAAGACGATGTGCCGGCCTTCGAGAATATGGATACGGTCGTCGGCTTTATGCAAGCGGAACTCGGTGCGCCGGTAGACCGTCCGCAGACGGAAAGTACACCACTCACCGATCAGGTCGACCAGCGATTTCTGGCACGGCCGGCCATCGATGCCGACCGCCACCAGGTTGATTGGCGCCGAGGTTTCGAGGCTGGTATGCGCGAGCAGCATGGCCACGAAGTCCTGGCGGTCGATGCGCGAACTGCTCGGTTCGAAAACCAGCCGGATGTCGTCATCCTTGCCCGACTCGTCGCGTGCGCGGTCGAGCTGCGAGGCCATCAGCGTCTTCAGCTGCGCCACCGACTGCTCGACGGCCTTCTTTCCCGGCCGCGGCTGCGGGTTGAGCAGAACGCCGATTTCGGAGAGCACCTTGGCCGATGAGACGCCCGGTGGCAGCTCGGTGAACACCAGTTGCCAGGCGCCGCGCGCCATTTCTTCGATCACGTAGCGCGCCCGCACGCGCAGGCTGCCGCGGCCACTGCGATAAGCAGCGGCAATATCGGCGGGCGGAGAAATGATCTGGCCGCCACCCGGATAATCGGGTCCAGGCACCCGTTCCAGGAGTTCGTCGACGCCAGCCGCCGGATGCTCGATCTTGTAGATGGCCGCCGCGGCGACCTCGCGCAGGTTGTGCGCCGGCATTTCGGTGGCCATGCCGACGGCGATTCCCGACGCACCGTTGAGCAACAGGAAAGGCAGGCGCGCCGGCAGGAAGGCCGGTTCTTCGAAAGAGCCGTCGTAGTTGGGCAGGAAGTCGACCGTGCCTTCGCCCAGTTCGCCAAGCAGCAGCTCGGCGATCGGCGTCAGGCGCGCTTCGGTGTAGCGCATCGCTGCCGCGTTGTCGCCATCGCGCGAACCGAAATTGCCCTGCCCGTCGACCAGCGGATAGCGCAGCATGAACGGCTGCGCGACGCGCACCATCGCGTCGTAGGCCGAGGTATCACCATGCGGGTGGTACTTGCCGATGACGTCGCCAACGACACGCGCCGACTTGACCGGCTTGGCGGTCGCCGACAGCCCGAGTTCGCGCATCGCAAACAGCACCCGGCGCTGCACCGGCTTCAGCCCGTCCTTGACGTCCGGCAGCGCACGGCCCTTGACAACGGCAATCGCGTACTCGAGGTAGTCGCGCGCCGCCGAGTCGTGCAGCAGGATGCTGTCGTCACCATCGCCGCCATCGCCATCAACTGCCGCCGGCGGTGCGCCAGCACCTGGCGGCAACGGCGGCGACGCTTGCGTCGGCGGTGTTTCGGCAAACAGGTCTGGCGTCGAGTCGTCCTTGATCACGTTCGGCTTACCCCTCAAATGTCGGCACCGATCAGCGCGCCATTGTCTTCCATCCACGCCCGCCGACCCGCGGACTCGCTCTTGCCCATCAACATGTGCATCACCGGCTTCGCCTCCGCGCTGCCCGGCATGCGGATGCGCATCAGGCGCCGCGTGTCGGGCGACATGGTGGTCTCCCAGAGTTGCTCGGAATTCATTTCGCCCAGGCCCTTGAAGCGCGAGATACCAACCGCATCCGGCTTGATGCCTTCGAGTCGCAGCCGATCGAGGGTCGCCGCGCGTTCGTCGCTATCGAGTGCGTACAACTTGCGTGGCGGGCGATTCTTGCCCTGGCCGGGAACGTCGAGGCGAAACAGCGGCGGTTGCGCAAAGTACAAATGCCCGCTGGCAATCAGCTTCGGGAAATGACGGTAGAAAAGCGTGCACAGCAGGACGCGGATGTGCGAGCCATCGACGTCGGCATCGGTCATGATCACCACCTTGCCGTAACGCAGATTGTTCAATACCGCGTCGGGCGCGCTCGCCGGATGCGGATCGATGCCCAGGGCAACCGCAATGTCATGCACCTCGCGGTTGGCGAACAGGCTGCCCGCATCGACCTCCCAGGTATTCAGCACCTTGCCGCGCAGCGGCAGGATCGCCTGCAGCTCCTTGTCGCGCCCGGATTTCGCCGAACCGCCGGCGGAATCGCCTTCGACGAGAAAGATCTCGTTGCGGCGCGTGTCCTCGCTCTGGCAATCGGAAAGCTTGCCCGGCAGAATGGCCACTCCCGACTGCTTGCGTTTCTCGACTTTCTGGCCGGCACGCGAACGCGCCTGCGCGGCACGGATGGCCAGATCGGTGATCTTCTTGGCCGCATCCGGATGTTCGTTGAGCCACAATTCCAGGGGGTCACGCAGCATGCGCGCCACCAGCGCCACCGCGTCGCGCGAATTCAGGCGCTCCTTGGTCTGTCCCTGAAACGAGGGATCGAGCATGCGCACCGCGAGCACGAAGCTGGCGCGTGAAAAGACGTCTTCGGCCGCCAGTTTGACGCCCTTGGGCAGCAGCGCATGGTGATCGGCAAAACTCTTCACCGCGTCCAGCGTCGCCTGCCGCAGACCGGCCTCGTGCGTACCGCCGGAGGGTGTCGGAATCAGGTTGACGTAGGATTCGCGCGCCAGGCTGCCGTCGGCTGTCCAGCAGATCGCCCAGGCCGCGCCCGAACCGACCGGAAAGTTCTCGTCGCCCTTGGCGGCATACTTCTCGCCGCTGAAAACCGGCGCGACCATTTCGCCGTCGATCTGCTCGCTCAGGTACTGCAGCATGCCATCGGCGAAACACCATTCAGTACTCGCGCCGCCCTCGACGCTCAGTGCAACCTGCAGACCCGGCAGCAGCAGCGCCTTGCTGCGCAGCAGGCGTTCGAGCTGCGGCAGCGGGATCAGCGGCGAATCGAAGAAACTCGCGTCCGGCCAGGCGCGCAGACGCGTGCCGCTGGTTCTTTTGGGCGCATCGCCGACCCGCTGCAGCGGCTCGATCACGTTACCGCCAGCGAAAGCCATGCGATGCCGCCCGCCGTCGCGCACCACCTCGACTTCGAGCCGCGTCGACAGCGCGTTGGTCACCGAAACGCCCACCCCGTGCAAGCCACCCGAGAAGCGATACGCCGATTCGCGCTCATCCTTGTTGAACTTGCCGCCCGCGTGCAGCCGGGTGAACACCACCTCGACCGTCGGCACCTGTTCGAGCGGATGAATCTCGACCGGAATACCGCGCCCGTCGTCCTCGACACTGACCGATTGGTCGCTGTGCAGGGTCACCGTGATGCGTTTGCAGAAGCCGCCCAGCGCCTCGTCGGCGGCATTGTCGATCGCTTCCTGGATGATGTGCAGGGGGCAATCGATGCGCGTATACATCCCGGGACGATGGCGCACCGGCTCCAGCCCCTTGAGAACGGCGATCGATTCTGCGGTGTAGCTCATTACAGTGATTTCTCCAGCAGGCCGCCCCGGCGCGTGGGGCGCGGGCGGTCAGGGACGTTTGTTCGGGTGCGCAAGCCTGCGTCGCAGCAGGTTCTGTGGCCGGCGCTGGCGGCAGCCTGCCAGCTCCCCCGGCCGGGGCAAAAAAAAGAACGCCGGAAGAAAGCCTGCCGCCCTAGCGTATCGAGCTGCGGAGTGTACTACCGAATCCCGGCGAAGCAATCGATCTGCCCGGGGAGCGCTCTTTTCTCGCCGCTCTGGTGTACTGCCCTGCCGCCTTACGCCGGCTCCGCCAGCCAGGCATCGCGCGGCAGATCGTCAGTCCCCGGGAAAATCACGAAGCGCATGATGGTGGCCGGATTCATCAGTCCGACGCCGCCTTGCGCCAGCCGGTAGTTCATCACCGGACGGTCGAGGAAGCTGGTCAGATTCATCAGGCGCTCGGCGAGCGCTGCCTTGCGCACGCCTTCGGCAAGCGTATGCAGGACGTGCCCACCGGTGAAGAAGAAATCGATGCGTACCTTGAAGCGCTCACCTTCGAACCAGCCACTAAATGGCTCCGCGAGTTGCTCGGGTGTCAACACGGTGAGCTGCAGGTTGAGCGGACTCGCCACGTAGGCGCTCAGGTCTTTCGCTGCTGCAAATTCAAGGCAGGCGATCGACGCCCGCGCGAAGACCTCGGTCTGCGCTTCCGAGCCGACGATCAGCGGTTTCCCGGCGAACATCTGGCTGCTGCGTCTGAGGCTATCGAGAGTCTGCTCGATAGCGGCCTCGTCAGTCTGCAAAAAGCGCCGCGCACTGTTGGCCGTTGTGATGACTGTAATCCCGATCGCCATGTCGCCCTCCCCCCTCGAATAAGTGAATGCCGGCGTTCAGTCGCCGCTGCGATTCCTGCCCTGCACCCACAGCACGTCGCTGCTACCGGCCGCCTTGTTCAGCGCACGGCCCAGGACGAACATCAGATCTGACAGGCGATTCAAATACTTGCGCGCAAAGTCGGAGACCTGCTCGGTGGCCGCCAGATGAACAATCTGACGCTCGGCGCGACGACAGACGGTGCGCGCCAGATGCGCGAAAGCAGCGGCCCGTGTCCCACCCGGCAGGATGAAGTCCTTGAGCGGCGAGAGATCATCGTTGAACTGCTCGACCAGTGCTTCGAGTCGAGTGATCTGCGCCTCGCCGATCATGCTCACTCCCGGAATGCACAATTCGCCGCCGAGATCGAAGAGGTCGTGCTGGATGCGGGTCAAGGCCTGCCGGATGGCGTCCGGCATATCTTCGGTCAAGAGCAGGCCGATGACCGAGTTGAGCTCGTCGACCTGGCCCATGGTCTCGATTCGCAAGCTGTCCTTGGCGACCCGGCTACCGTCGCCGAGACCGGTGGTGCCGGCGTCGCCGGTGCGGGTAACGATTTTTGAGAGGCGATTGCCCATGCTGGCTTTCCTGATCAAAATAAGGGCGATTATAGCTGAAGGAGATTTCGTGACCGCCCGATCGCTGCCGTTGAGCGTTGAGCAGCGCACCCTGGTATTCGAGGAAAGCTGAGCGGACTTTTGTCGAGCACAGCGCACAAGGAGGAGCCTCAAACGCATGACAACATCGCCCAAACCCCTGAGCGGCCTGAAGGTCATCGAACTCGGCAGCCTGATCGCCGGGCCCTTCGCGGCACGGATCATGGCCGAGTTCGGCGCCGAGGTGATCAAGATCGAATCGCCCGCTGGCGGCGACCCCTTGCGCAAGTGGCGCAAGCTCTACGAAGGCACCTCGCTGTGGTGGTACGTGCAGTCGCGCAACAAGAAATCGGTGAGCATCAATCTCAAGCATCCCGCTGGCCGCGAAATCGTTCATAAACTGGTCGCCGAGGCCGATATCGTCGTCGAGAACTTCCGCCCCGGCGTCCTCGAAAAACTCGGCCTGGGCTGGGAAACGCTCTCGGCCATCAACCCGGGCCTGGTCATGCTGCGTCTCTCGGGCTTTGGCCAGAGCGGACCTCTGGCGCAACAGCCCGGCTTCGGCGCCATCGGCGAGTCGATGGGTGGCTTGCGCTACGTCACCGGCTTCCCTGATCGTCCACCGGTCAAGACGGGCATTTCTATTGGCGACTCGATCGCCGCGCTGTGGGGCGTGATCGGTACCCTGATGGCCCTGCGTCACAAGGAGAACGGAGGGCAGGGGCAGGTCGTCGATGTCGCTCTCTATGAGGCGGTCTTCGCGATGATGGAGTCGCTGCTGCCCGAGTTCGACGTCTTCGGTTTCGTCCGCGAACGGACTGGCAACATCATGCCCGGCATCACGCCGTCGAACACACACTCGACGCAGGACGGCAAACACGTCGCCATCGGCGCCAATGGTGATGCGATCTTCAAACGACTGATGCGGGCCATCGGCCGTGACGATCTGGCCGAGGACGATGAACTGGCGGACAACGCTGGTCGCGACGCGCGCCGCGACGAACTGTACGCGGCCATTGATAGCTGGGTGGCGGCGCACGACGAAGCCAGCGTGCTGGACGCGCTGGCCGCCGCGGAAGTGCCCGCCTCACGCGTATACTCAGCCGCCGACATCGTTGCCGACCCGCAGTACCTGGCCCGGCAAATGATCGAAACAGCCCTCCTGCCGGGCGGCAAGTCGTTCAAGATGCCGGGCATCGTTCCGAAACTGTCGGCGACGCCGGGAAATACCGAGTGGCTGGGACCCGCACTCGGCGAGCATACCGAGGAGACGCTGCAGCAACTCGGCTACGCCGCCGACGCGATCAAAAGCTTGTGTGACGCCGGCACCGTCTTGCTCGGCGCGCCGGGCTTGCCGCGCCAGTCCTGAACCGCGCGCCCTCAGCCCCGGATGGCGCATGCTGCGGATTGCTTACACAAACTCGTAGTCGATCCGTCCGATGCGGCCCCGCCAGTAAGGGCGCGGCCCTTCTGGCGTCAGCCAGCGCGCCTCGCCGCTCATCGGGATGGTCATCCCCTCGCGCTGTTGGTAGTCGGACCACAGCCCCTCCCACGGCGACACCACGAGCTTGCCGTTCAGCGTACGACCACGCGCCTCAGCGCGAACCGATTCAATCAGTCCTTCTTCGTTGAAGGCAAACAACAGGCTGGCGCTGACCTCGCCATCTTTCAAGGTCGCCGTGGCGGAGTGTTGGTCGACCGCCTGCCACTGCACGCCCTGGCTGGGCAAGAGGGCGGTCGGATAGCAGGCGGCTTCGGCCAGAAAGCGCATCAACTCGTCCTGCGCGATATCGCCCTTCCCCTGCCGCCTGGCCAGTGAGGTCAGCCCGAACAAGGCCGGGTGAAGAGTTCCTTCGCCCGCCACGTAGGCGTCGTGCACATGCACCGTCAGCCCCGGCACGAGGGTCACCCGCCCATCCCAGACGAAGCCCGGTGGACGTGCAATCACTCGCTCGCCGGAAGTAAACGGCTTCCACCGGTAAGCACCGCTATCGGCGACATTGAAGCTGCCCGCATGCTCGATTCTGACCGCGCCGAGCATCGGCTGACCGGCCGTCAAGGCGACGCGAAAATAGCGCTGCACGGGATCAGGCAAGCCGCTCAGCTCGCGCAGCTCGAAGCGTGCCGGCAGCACGGTTTGCCGGCCGGCGACCAGCCGTGACTGCAGCGCGCGGGTCAGAAAAGCCCAGCGTGCGGCGCCAAGCATCGAGACCCCGACGTATGCCAGTACCGACAGGAAAACGACTGTCAGCAGCGTTTCCATCCATTCCATTCCGATCCCCTCCTTATAGTCGATTCCGCAGCGAATGGCGATCGATCTTCGCAACATCCATTTGCGCTGCCCGGTGCAAGATTCGCAGACCAGGACGCCGGCCAGGCATTATGCCATCAAGCTGACGCGCGCAAGGCCTGCCGCGGAGGGCGCGAATGCACGAATGCACGAATGCACGAATGCGAGCAGCCGAAGCGGACAGTTTCCGCTTCATCACGCCCTCATCGGCAGGCAGAGAAGGCTAGAGCATTGGCTTGACCCGAGCATATCGGTATAACATCGGGCACCGCGTTAACGGTCATGACATGCCGAGACACCCCTGATCATGAAAGTCATGACCGCCCCCCTTGCCCTGCCCCTTCTCCCGCAATGGGAGAAGGGGGTTTCGTGAGTCGCTTGCGCGACTTTCACATTAACCGACCGATCGACGACCCATGCCAGACAACGAAGAGAACCTCCCCGCCACTGTGAAACAGCGCTTCAGCCTGAGGCGCGAGTTGGAGTATTTCTTCGCCGCACTGCGCTTCTTCACGCGCCTGCCGGTACCGAAATGGGTCGGTCACAGCAGCGAAGCCCTCGATCGCGCGGCGCGCTATTTTCCGGCCGTGGGGCTGCTGGTCGGCGCCATCGCCGCGCTGGTGTTCATCGTCGCCAGCCAGATCTGGCCAATGACCCTGGCGGTGCTGGCGGCAATCGCCAGCAGCATCTATCTGACCGGCGCGTTTCACGAAGACGGCTGGAGCGATATGGTCGACGGTTTTGGCGGCGGCTGGGAGAAAGCGCAGATCCTGAGCATCATGAAGGACTCACGGATCGGCAGCTTTGGTGCTGTCGCCCTGGTCGTGCTGCTGCTGGCCCGCTTTCTGGCGCTGGTCGAGTTCGACCCGCTGATCATTCCGATGGTATTGCTGGCCGGTCACACGCTCTCCCGCTTTGCCTCGACGACGCTCTTGCGCGCCCTCGACTACGTTCGCGACGAGGGCAAGGCGAAGCCGCTGGCAACGCGCATCGGCTGGCGCGAGCTGGGCTTCGCGGCACTCACCGCGCTGCTGCCGCTGTTCTTCCTGCCGCCCTTCGAGGCTTTCCTTGGCTGCCTCTTCGCGGCCCTGGCGACGCTCTGGCTGGCGCGCATGTTCCGGCGCCAGATCGGCGGCTACACCGGCGATTGCCTCGGTGCCACGCAGCAACTCGCCGAAGTCGCCTTCTACGCCGGGCTGCTGTGCAGATTTTCCTGATCCGCCATCCGCGCCCCCTGCTCGAGAGCGGCGTGTGCTATGGCCAACTCGACGTCGAAGCCGAAGATCCACTGCCGCTGGCCAGGCGCTTGCGCGCATTTCTGCCGGCCGATACGCCAGTCATCGCCAGCCCTCTGCAGCGCGCCCTTGGCCTCGCCAAAGCCCTGAATACGCAAGCGCGGGTCGATGCGCGGCTGATGGAGGTCGACTTCGGCGAATGGGAAGGCCAGCGCTGGAGCGACATCGACCGCCAGTTGCTTGACCAGTGGGCCGCCAATGTCTTGCACTTCGCCCCGCCCGGCGGCGAATCGGCAGCGCTGCTGCAGGCGCGCGTCGTCGACTGCGTGGACAGCCTGTGCGCGGAGCCTGGAAAGCGCCTGGCGCTGGTCACGCACGCCGGCGCCATCCGTGCCGCGCTCGGCTACTGGCTGCAACTGCCAATCGACCAATGGAGCCAGTTGCCGCTTGCCTTTGGCAGTATCTCACTGCTCGAGATCGATGCCCCGGCAGGCCTTCAGCGGGCGGGAGACTGGCACGGAGAGGCAACACAAGAGCCGGCGATGGCCGCGCAACTGTGCTACCTCAACCACTGAGCGGCAGCAGCCGTGCGGCGTCGTCAGACCGCCGCTCAAGCGCGCGGGTGGTGCTGCGCGTGCAGGCTCTTCAACCGTTCGCGGGCGACATCGGTATAGATCTGCGTCGTCGAGATGTCGGAATGGCCGAGCAGCAGCTGCACGACACGCAGATCGGCGCCATGGTTGCGCAGGTGCGTGGCGAAGGCGTGGCGGAGCACGTGTGGCGACAGCCGCGCCGGATCCATGCCGGCGTGCAGCGCGTAGCGCTTGATCAGTTGCCAGAACGCCTGCCGACTCATCGCCGCGCCACGGCGAGTAAGGAAGAGGTCGTCGCTCTGCCGGCGATTGAGCAGCGCCGGCCGGCCATTGGCCAGATGGCGGCGCAGCCCGACGCAGGCACCGCCGCCGAACGACGTCCGCGGCAGTTCGGTGACGGTCGCCGTCAGCTTGGCGGCGACCATCGCGTAGACGGCCTTACCGCAAGATCTGTGCGCCGGCTTCGGCCGTATGCGGTTCGGAAGCCGCGATGGCGCCACGAATGCTCGAGTTGGCTAGATTGGAAGTCATTTCGGACCATGGGCAGAGCAGCGAGACAGCGATACGCGACACGCTGATCGCCAAGCACACGACCCGCGACGCGCTCGCGGTGTAGATCGAACGCGCGCAGAAGCTCAAGGCCTCACTCGAACTCGCCGGACGGCGCTAGCGATCCGCCCAGCTACCGCAGGCACAGCCCCTGAAGATCCTCACCGCACGCGACCTGCGCTTGGCCTTGATCCACCTCGCCACATCGATGGCTGGCAGCAGCTAGGCCTACCAGGCCGAACTGGCGACCTGGTAGGCAAACGTGACGACGTTGTCAGTGCTCAGGCGACGGCGAGTGCCTTGCGACGGCGAGCGATGGCACCGATCGCGAAACCGGTGATCATCAGCGCCAGGCCAGCGGGTTCGGGGACTGCGGAGGTGCTGCCACCGAAGTTGATAGCGTCATAGGCACCGGCCTCATATGCAATTGCATCGAAGCCTGGGACGCTGAATTGCTGGGCCTGCAGGCGGACCTCGTCGAAACTGGTGCCCGAAAAGCCATAGAACTTGAAGCCGGTATAGTTTGACAGCCCGGCAATCTGCCCGCTACCGACACTGACCGCGCCGAGCAGCACGTCATATTGCAGCGAATCGGCAGTGCCGAACCAGCCCGAGCCCGCCTGGAATTCGACTGCGTTGATGGGGCCGCCGAAGGTAATTCTGGTGTAGCCGGTGCCGCCACCATTTGGGTACCAACTGTAGTTGCCTTCGGCCGCTTGCGAGTCACTCCAGATGGAAGCTGTGCCGATATATTCGACGGTGATGCCCCCCTCGGTGTACGGCCCGGTAAAGGAGCTAGTCGATCCCATGCCTTCGAAACCGTTGTAGTTGGTGTAGCCGGCGAGGAAGTCGGTGGTCTGCACGGTGAGCGCGGCGTTGGCGCCGCTGCAAGCGGTGGCTACGAACAATGCCGCGGCGATGATATTGGTTTTCATGGTCCTTCTTTCCGAAAAATTTGGCGCGCCCATGCGTGCCAGCGATGGACGTAAAGCACTTTCCATGCCAAGGCTAAAGTCTTGATGACTATCCGTGTTATATCAGATCGACGGTTTGATTTAGAAAACAGCGGCAAGTCGAGCCTGTAAAACTTCCCGACATTGCCGGCATCGTCGAGCAGTCCCCCGCAGCTTCCCGAAACTCCCGGCGAGGCGCCGATTCGGTCGAAGGCCACGCCGTCCATTCGCGGCGTCTAGATGTCGAGCAACACCACGTCCGGCCAGCGCTTCCGCTGTAGCCTGCCGGGAGCCTCTTGCACGCGTCAGCGCCGATCGCGTGGCCGGCCGGCGGAGGCCAAGCCTTCGGCTTCACCGAGCAACGCCACAAAGCTGTCGCCTCGCGGCTCCTGGCCCCCCGGACTCCGGACTCCGCCGCGCCTTGGTCAACCGCGTCCACCGCGCACCCTTCGTCGTCAGACCGCCGCTCAACCGCGCGGGTGGTGCTGCGCGTGCAGGCTCTTCAGCCTTTCGCGGGCGACATGGGTATAGATTTGTGTCGTCGAGATATCGGAATGACCGAGCAGCAACTGCACGACACGCAGATCGGCGCCGTGATTGAGCAGGTGCGTGGCGAAGGCGTGGCGGAGCACGTGTGGCGACAGCCGCGCCGGATCCATGCCGGCGTGCAGCGCGTAGCGCTTGATCAGTTGCCAGAACGCCTGCCGGCTCATCGCCGCACCACGGCTGGTAAGGAAGAGGTCGTCACTCCGCCGTCCATTGAGCAGCGCCGGCCGGCCATTGGCCAGATGGCGGCGCAGCCAGTCGCCGGCCACTTCGCCAAGCGGCACGATGCGTTCCTTGCTGCCCTTACCGAAGACGCGCAGCACGCCCATGTCGAGATTGACTTCGTACACCTTCAAGCCGACCAGCTCGGAGACGCGCAGGCCGGTCGCATAGAGGGTTTCGAGCATCGCCCGATCGCGCTCGCCGAGCAGGCTCTCGGTCGGCGGCGCGGCGAGCAGGCGATCGACCTGCAGCTCGGAAAGCACTTTTGGCAGCCGCGACGGCTGCACCGGCATGGCGATCTTCAGCGTCGGATCGCTGCTGCGCAGACCACGCGCGAGGAGGTGGCGATAGAAGCGGCGCAAGGTGGACAGGTAGCGCGCCTGCGAAGACGCACGCAGCGTTTGCGAGAGGGTGGCGACGAAGCGCATCAGGGTCGCCTCGTCGATCGCGCACAGACTGCCTAGACGCTGCTCGGCAAGCCAGGCGGCGAGTTGCAGGAGATCGCTGCGATAGCTGGCCAGCGAAGCCTTGGCCAAACCGTCTTCAAGCCACAGCGTGTCGCAGAAAGCTTCGATCTCGGCGAGATCGGCAGGCTCGGCGTCAGCAGCCTTCATGCGCCAGCAGCCAGCGCTTGACGTCGAGCAGGAAACCGCCATTCTGGCGCGCGAAACCGCCCAGCCCGCCGCTCGCCGCGAGCACGCGATGGCAGGGAACGATCACCGGAAAGGGGTTGGCGCCGCAAGCCTGGCCAACAGCCCGTGGCGCGTTGTGCAGCGCCTTGGCAATCTCGCCGTAGGCACGCGTCTGGTGCGTCGGGATGGCCGCGATCTGTTGCCAGACACGACGCTGGAAAACTGTCCCCGAGGGGCGCAAGGGCAGACCGAAAACGAACTCCGCATCGCCCAGGTAGGCGGTGAGCTGGCGCACGGTCTCGGCAGCCAGCGCGTTTTTCGGCGCCACTTCAGGGCTCGGCAGCAGGAAAACAATGCGCTGCACTTCGTCGTCGTCGCAGCGCACACCCAGGCAGAATCCGGGCGCGGCGATCAGCGCCTGATAGTCAGGGCCATCACCCGACACGCGCGCAGCAATGGCCGTCACTCAGGAGGCCTTGCCGAGTAGCGCCTGTTTCAAATCGTCCTGTACCGGCTTGTTGCCCAGCCAGATCCTGAGCAGCGCCCGATAGAAATCCTCGCCGGCAATATCCTTTCCTTGCGCCTGCCCGTTGACCGTCAGGCGGGTACCGCTCGCCGGCAGCCAGTCGATCAGGATACTGGTCCCGGTCTTCGCTTCGCCGATCGCCAGCATGAGGTCGGAAAGCTGCTTCAAGCGGTCCTTGAGGCCGGCCATTTCGGCTTCGGAATGGTTCTTGGCCATGCCTTCCTGCAGGGCCTCGACGAACTGCTGGGCGGTGAGGTCGCGCAACAGCGTAATGGCAATCCGCTTGCCCCCCTTGGCCGCCAGAACCGCCTCGCTGTCGCCGCTTTTCTCGGGCAAATAGAGCGCCATTGCATAGATCTGAAAGAAGGCCTTCTTGCGCAGGCCGGCACCATTGACCAGCAACTCGCCGTTGCCGACCTTGGTTTGATCGTCGAACTTGACGCCGGCTACTTCGACGGCGGTCGCCAATTGGGAGAATTGGCAGAACAGGGCGGCCATCGCCGCCAGCAGCAGTTTTTTCATCACCTCATCCTCCTTGCCATTAGCGCTTGAGATTCTCCGTGACCTCGGTCAGGCACGCACCTCGCCATTGCCGAGAACAATCCACTTCTGGCAGGTCAACCCTTCCAGGCCGACCGGACCGCGCGCGTGGATTTTGTCGGTCGAAATGCCGATTTCGGCACCGAGACCGTATTCGAAGCCATCCGCGAAGCGCGTCGACGCATTGACCATCACCGACGCCGAATCGACTTCGCGCAGGAAACGCATCGCCGCCGTGTAGTTTTCGCTGACGATGGCGTCGGTGTGATGTGAACCGTAGGCATTGATATGTTCGATGGCTTCGTCGAGTCCGGCGACCACCTTGACCGAGATGATCGGCGCCAGGTATTCGCTGGCGTAATCTTCCTCGCTCGCCGGCCATGCCGTGGTGACGATGGCCAGCGTTTCCGGGCAACCGCGAAGCTCGACACCGCGCTCGGTCAACATGGCGCCAATCAGTGGCAACAGATCGGCGGCAACGGAACGCGCCAGCAGCAGCGACTCGGCGGTGTTGCAGGTACCGTAGCGCTGCGTCTTGGCGTTTTCGATGATCTGCAACGCCTTCTCCGGATCGGCTTGATCATCGACATAGACGTGGCAATTGCCGTCCAGGTGCTGGATCATCGGCACCCGCGACTCAGCCAGCAAGCGCGAGATCAGCCCCTTGCCGCCACGCGGGACGATGACATCCACGTACTCGCGCATAGTGATCAGATGACCAACGGCGGCACGGTCGGTGGTGTCTATCACCTGAACGGCGCTTGACGGCAGCCCGGCGCTGGCCAGCCCTTCATGAACCAGGGCGGCAATTGCCCGGTTACTGCGGATGGCTTCCGAGCCACCGCGCAGGATCGCCGCGTTTCCCGACTTCAGGCACAGCGCGGCGGCGTCGGCGGTGACGTTCGGGCGGGCCTCGTAGATGATGCCGACAACGCCCAGCGGTACCCGCATACGGCCCACCTGGATGCCACTCGGGCGGAACCTGAGGCCACTGACCTCGCCGACCGGGTCGTCCAGCGCAGCGACCTGCTCGACGCCTTCGGCCATCGCCGCAATGCCTTTTTCCGAAAGGGTCAGGCGGTCGAGCAGCGCGGGTTCGAGGCCGGCAGCGATGGCGGCGGCCAGATCCTCGCGATTGGCGGCGACCAGAACACTGGCCTCGCGGCGAATGGCCGCGGCGATCGCGCGCAGTGCGCCGTTCTTGGCGTTGCTGTCGGCACGCGCCATGGCCCGCGAAGCCGCGCGCGCCTGCTGGCCAACGCTATGGATATACTGCTCTATGCTCATGAGGCTTTCCAGAATTGCAGAGGAGCCGATAAGTGCTCAATCAACGTTCAAAAAGCGCGCCAGGAAGCTGGCAACGCAGAAACTTGGAAACGTACACCAGGCCGCGGAAGCTGGCCTCTGCCACCCCGCCGACAAGACCATGCGGAGCGAAAAGGCTGGCACTGTTGCAGTGCAGCGAGGACAATGCAGGCCAGCGCGAAGGCCAGCGCGAAGTCGGTCACCTGCCGTTTGCGGTCAAGTTGCGATTATAGGCATCGACGGTGCGCCAGGGTCAAGGGAACCACCGCAAAGAATTACACTCAGAGGGCTATTCCTCCCTCTCAACTACCTGCGTCGATCATGAAACGAAAACTCATTTTGCCAACGGAAGTGAAAGTTTGCGCCACCTGCAGCTACTGGGATGGAGAGCGCAAGGTCGATACCGAAATGCAGCTGGTCGTCGTCAGCGAAAGCTGCGTCGGCGAGTGTCTGGTGCAGAGCAAAGCTTCGCCCAGCCTCACCGAGGCCAGCGCAGAAAGCCAGGATTGCCTCTGGGAGCACCTGGCGCCGGACGAAGTCGCCCCCGGCGAGCGTGAAGGCGGCAGCGCCGCCTGAAATGGCGAGGGAGTCCGTCTCTCGGGCCGAAGAGTTCAGGCAACAGCGATGTTCAGACCAAGGCGCAGGAACTCGTCCCACACGTCGCCACTGGTCAGGCCCTTGATGATGCGGTCGATGCGTGCCGCCTGCGCCAGGGCCGCCCTCGCCCGCCCGCCATTCACGCGCTGCAATGCCTTTCTGATCTGCCCCTGGCGAGCGCCCCAGACGCGGGCCTCCTTCAACAGCTCGGGCAGCGGCTGACGCGCCTCGAGACCGGCGTTGATCTGGGCCAGGGCGCGCACCTCCTCGGTCATTGCCCAAAGCACCAGCGGCGGCGCCTCGCCCTCCTGCTGCAGACCATCGATGGTGCGCGTCAGGCGCAGCACATCACCCGCCAGCATCGCTTCACGCAGGCCGTCGAGGTCGTAGCGGGCGACGTTGAGCACCGCCTCGCGAATCTGCTCGAGGCGCAGCGCACCCGACGGGTAAAGGATTTCGAGTTTGAGAATTTCCTGATGCGCGGCCAGCAAATTGCCTTCGACGCGCTCGGCAATGAAGCGCAGGCCGGCCGCATCCGCGCTTTGCTGCTGACGAGCGAGACGAGCAGCGAGCCAGGCCGGCAGCTCGCCAAGCCCGGGCGGGATCAGTTTGACGACCGCTCCGGCGGCAGCCACGGCGCCGACCCAGGCGGCCTTTTCCTCGCGCCAGTCGGCGCCGGTCATGGTCACCAGCAGCAGCGCATCCGGCGACGGACGCGCGCAGTAGGCCTGGAGCGCGGCACCGCCGTCGCGCCCCGGCTTGCCGGCCGGCAGACGCAGATCGATCAGCTTGCGCCCGGCGAACAAGGACATGCTGCCGGCGGCGTGGTAGAGATCGTTCCAGTTGAAAGCGCTGCCGGCAACCAGCACTTCGCGTTCGTCGAAGCCCGCCTGCCGCGCCGCGGCGCGGATCGCGCCGGCCGCTTCGATGACCAGCAGAGGCTCGTCGCCATAGACCAGATAGACCGGCTTGAGCTCGCGCTGGAGCTGCGCCGCGAGATGTTCGCCCTTGAGCTGCATCGGGCTCGCCGCTACCTGGCTAGTGCTGGCTTGGCGGGCGTGGCCCCATCCACCGCATCCACCGCATCCACCGCATTCGCATCCACCGGCTTGACCAGCGCGGCCGCTTCCCCTGGCTGCGCTGGAGTGCCCGGCTCGACCGCCGGCACCGGTTTGCCTGCCGCCAGGCGGCGCATCAACTGATGCACCAGGTCGTTCTCCATGTCGCGCCAGAGCAGCACCTCTTCCTGCTGTTTGGCGAGCACGTTGTAGTCGTCGTAGGTCAGGTCGCGGATCAGTTCGATGCTCCCTGGCGCGACCAGATCGCGGCCCTTGGCGTCGACCACGCGGTAGGGATACAGGTAGCGCAAGCGCAGTTCGCTGACCCGGCCGGTGCCGGAAACCGAGAGGATGATGCGATCACGATACTCGGAGCCGGGCTGGAAAGTGGCCTGCGCGTCTTTCGCGACCAGTGCCAGACGCGTCGTCGCGGAGGAACGAATGGCGCGCCGCAGATCGGCGCCGACCACCGAATATTCGGGCATCGCCAGGTAAATGCTTTCGTAAGGCAAAGAGTAGGAGCCGCGCAACTGGAAACCGCAAGCGGCAAGCAGGGTAATCATCGCCAGGAAGAGCGCACGCGTGGCGACACGAGCAGGGGCCCGCAAAGTGGGCGGCAGCGCCAGGCGCATCGGAGTCTCCCTCAAGCTTTCAAGCGACGATGTTGACCAGGCGACCGGGAACGACGATCAGCTTTTTCGGCGCGGCACCGGCCAAATATTTGGCGGCCGCTTCGCTGGCCAGCGCGGCGGCTTCAATGCTCGCCCGGTCGGCACCCGCCGGCACCCGCAGGCTGCCGCGCAGCTTGCCGTTGATCTGCAGCATGAGCTCGATTTCGTCCTGCACCAGGGCCTCTGCGTCGGGCTTCGGAAAAGCTTGCGAGCTGGCCGTGCAGCCGGGCCGCAGCGCCGCAAACAGCGCCTCGCAGACGTGCGGCACGATCGGGTTGAGCATCAGCACCACCGCTTCCAGCGTTTCCTGCCTGACGGCGCGCACGACGGCCGATTTTCCGGCGGGTTCTCCGACCGTTTCGCCGACCGTTTCACCGACCGTTTCGCCGCTCACCCGGTTATAGCCGTTGAGCAACTCCATCACCGCCGCAATCGCGGTATTGAACTGTTTGCGGCGACCATAATCGTCGGCAACCTTGCCGATCGTCTGATGCAACTGGCGACGCAAGGCCTTCAGTTCCGGCGACATTTCGCCGCGTTGCGCAGCGTCGATCGGCAGAACAGGGCCCGCCGAGACATGCTCGAAGACGATTCGCCACAAGCGCTTGAGAAAACGGAAGCCACCCTCGACGCCGGCATCCGACCACTCCAGCGACTGGTCAGGCGGGCTGGCGAACATGATGAACAGGCGCGCCGTATCGGCGCCGAACTGTTCGATCAGCGACTGCGGATCGACGCCATTGTTCTTCGACTTGGACATTTTCTCGATGCCCCCGACGCTCACCGGCAGGCCGTCGGCGCGCAGCGTGGCGCCGCTGGCGCGACCACGTTCGTCATGCGCGGCGTCGACCTCGGCGGGGTTGATCCACTGTTTCTTGCCGTTGCCGTCCTCGCGGTAGAACGTCGGCGCGACGACCATGCCCTGAGTCAGGAGATGGGCAAAAGGCTCACCGAGCAAGTCCGTGCCCGACGAGGCCTCGCCGAACAGCCCGACGTCGCGCATCAGCTTGGTCCAGAAGCGCGCGTAGAGCAGGTGCAGAATGGCGTGTTCGATGCCACCGATGTACTGGTCGATGCCACCCTGGCACCAGTAGGCGACGCGCTCGTCGACCATCGCCTGATCGTTGTCCGGACAACAATAGCGCAGGAAGTACCACGAGGACTCGACAAAAGTGTCCATGGTGTCGGTTTCGCGCCGCGCCGGCTGACCACATTTCGGGCAGCTGCAGGCGTGAAACTCGGGCATCGCACTCAAGGGCGAGCCGGCGCCGGTGATGGTCACGTTTTCCGGCAGTACCACCGGCAGGTCGGCATCGGGAACCGGCACATCGCCGCAGTTGGGGCAGTGAATGATCGGGATCGGGCAGCCCCAGTAACGCTGCCGCGAAATTCCCCAGTCACGCAGCCGAAACTGGACTTTCTTCGCGCCCAGGCCCTTGGCCGCCAGATCGGCGGCGATGGCGTCGGTCGCGGCCGCGTGACCTAGGCCGTCATATTTACCCGAGTTAATACAAACCCCAACATACTTGCTGCCATACCAATCTTGCCAAGCAGATAGCGAAAAATCAGTTTGGGAGGACTCAGAGCCAGAGCCATCATCGTTGCCCGCGCCGGCGCCTGTGCCACCGCCGTATCCGCTTCCGTCGCCAAAGCCATCTTCTCTGCCTGTGGCGATTACCTGTTTAATCGCCAGGCCATACTTCCGGGCAAAAGCGAAGTCTCGTTCGTCGTGCGCCGGAACGGCCATCACTGCGCCGTCGCCGTAACTCATCAGCACGTAGTTGCCGATCCACACTTCGACCTGTTCGCCGCTCAGCGGATGGGTGACGTAGATGCCGGTCGGCATGCCCTTCTTGTCCATCGTCGCCAGGTCGGCTTCAGCAACGCCACCACGCTTGCATTCCTCGACGAAAGCGGCGATCTGCGGATCGCGCGCCGCCGCGTAGCTGGCCAAGGGATGCTCGGCGGCGACGGCACAGAAGGTGACTCCCATGATGGTGTCGGCGCGGGTGGTGAACACCCACAACTGCCCGGGCTCGCCGTCCAGCTCGTAGGGAAAGGCGAAGCGCACGCCGGTGCTCTTGCCGATCCAGTTCTTCTGCATCAGGCGCACCTGCTCGGGCCAGCCTTCGAGCTGCTCGAGATCGGCGAGAAGTTCCTCCGCGTAGGCGGTGATCTTCATGTAGTACATCGGGATTTCGCGCTTTTCGATCAGCGCCCCCGAGCGCCAGCCACGCCCGTCGATGACCTGCTCGTTGGCGAGCACGGTCTGGTCGACCGGGTCCCAGTTGACCGTTCCCAGGCGCTGGTAGATCAGACCTTTCTCGTAGAGACGGGTGAACAGCCACTGCTCCCAGCGGTAATACTCGGGCGTGCACGTGGCAATCTCGCGCTGCCAGTCGATGGCGAAACCCAGCCGCTTGAGTTGGGTCCGCATGTAGTCGATGTTGGCGTAGGTCCATTGCACCGGCGGGACATTGTTCTGGATCGCCGCGTTCTCGGCGGGCATCCCGAAAGCATCCCAGCCCATTGGTTGCAGAACGTTGTAGCCGAGCATGCCGTGGAAGCGCGCCAGGACGTCTCCGATGGTGTAATTGCGCACGTGCCCCATGTGCAACTTGCCGGACGGATAGGGGAACATCGACAGGCAATAGTACTTCTGCCGGCTCGGATCCTCGATGGCACGTGCCGCGCCGCTGTCGTTCCAGAATTGCTGAGCGGCGAGTTCAACGTCCGCGGGCTGATACTTTTCCTGCATGGCCAGTAGGGGTCCGGAAATAGGCTGAAGCGCGAATTATACGCATAGGCGCTTGGCCCTGCTCCGCTCTCGCTGACGCTCTGAAGCGTTATAGCCGCTTACTCAACCGCTCGTTTAGCTGAGCCGATCGAGAACGAAGCGCCCAGGAAACGGATCCGGAGTCCAGCGCGGCGTGGGCGATGAAATGACGCCATGCGCGAGGAGGTTGCCGCGACTGTTGTAGTAGATGCGCAGCTCCTCCTTTGACGAGTCGCTGCAGCGGAGGCGCGCTGCCATTCCCGAGCTTACTCGGCCGCTTGAGCGCCTGATCGACTGTCTTCCGGAAACACCGGACTAGCCGGCGTCGAGAATTCGACCGATTCCGGAGAAATCGCCCGGCGCTTGTTCGAAGCAATGCTGCAGCAACAACTGGCGGAAGTCTTGATGGTGTTGAAAAGGCGAGCCACACCCCAGCGTGGTCGGAATCTTCGCTTAACGGTGATCTGCAGAATCAAGTACTACTCCGCAATATCCAGAAGCTCGGCAACGCTGATTTCCCCGGAACCATTGAGCATATCGGCGGAAAGCGCACGCTTCCAGTCGAGCAGCTTGTCCAGTTTCTCGTCAAAGCTCACGAAGTCATCGGCGACCACCACCGGGTAATAGACGAAGACCTCGCGCTCCTGCCCGATGCGGTAGGCGCGATCGGTCGCCTGGTCCTCCTTGGCGGGGTTCCAGGTGCGCGTGAAGTGAATCACGTGGTTGGCTGCCTGAATGTTGACGCCAAAACCTACTGCCAGCGGGGACAACACAATGACCCCGAATCCCGGTTTCGACTGGAATGCCTTGAGCCGCTTCTGACGACTGTCGGCGTGACTGGATGAGGCAGACGTATCGCCGTTGATGATGTCCGGATGAACATCGAGTCTGTCAGCGATGCACCGTTGCAGAGTTCGCTGCAAGTCGCGAAACTCGCAAAAGACGATCACCTTTTCCTGGCGTTGCCTGATCTGGTGCAACGCCTGCATCAACCAGGCCATTTTTGGGGAAGCCTGAAGGATTTCTTCAACTGACGAGCGATCTGCCTGGTAGGGCTCTTCAACCAATGGGTCCGAGCAAATCCGTCGCAGGAAATGAATCACGCCCAGTTGCGCAGCCGGATTGGTCGCCGCCTCCTTGCGATACCTGGCTATTCCCCTGGCGTAGAGTGTGCGTTGATGCTGGGACATCGGCAGGCGACGGCATGCCTGGTCGGTAGTCTTTGCCGGCAGGTCCTTGGCAACGTCCTTCTTTTCACGCCGCAGCAACTGCGGCTTGATGATTCCGCGCAACTCTTCGACCCGTTCCTTTTCTTCATCGGTTTCCGCCTCGATTGGCTTCCGATATCGGCGCCCGAACTCGCTGAGCGCTCCCAGCAACCCAGCCTGGATGAAGTCGAAGAGGCACCAAATGTCAGTCAGAGTGTTCTCGACCGGCGTGCCCGTGCAGGCGATCCGAAAGCGGACGTTCTGCTTTTTGGCCGCTCTTGTCACCATCGCGTTTGGATTCTTGATCTTCTGCGCTTCATCGCAAATCATGATCGACCATCGTTGTGCCGCCAGCGAAAACTCCAGGCCGCGCAGTGTTTCGTAAGTGGTCAGCACGACCTTGGCATCGCCGACCCAGCCCTTCTTCAATAGCCTGGTGATTCCCTCGGATGCCAGTTCCGCGTCGAGCAGAACTTTCGGGATCTGTTTGCTCGACAGGACTGCCCCGTACAGCGTCAGAACTGGCAGGGTGCCGGGCAAAAAGAATTTTTCGATTTCTTCCTGCCAATTCTCCAGCAGGGCCACCGGGGCAACGACCAATACAGGGTCCATTCCTGGATCGCTTTCGAGGCATGCGGCAATGAAGGTCAGCAACTGGATTGTCTTGCCCAAACCCATGTCGTCGGCGAGGAGTGCGCCACGACAACTCGACGGCGATAACCGCCACAAGTGCTGCATCCAGGCGACGCCGTACTGTTGATGCTCCTTCAACGAAACATCTGGCCGTAGCGCCGTTGGAAGCTGTGGCTTGACTTCATGCGCCAGCGCCAGCAAGTCGGCACGCTGCTCCGCATAGTCGACAGTATCGATATTGGCCTTGACGATGAGTTGCTTACGTTCGATCGAGGGTTGTTTCTTTCCTATCGCCTCCGAGAGTGTGCCGGACTTGGCGTCTTCCGCGGCAGCAGCGAACGTCGCGACCATACGCTGAGCTTCAGCGACTGGAATCGGTGCCGGACAGCCGGGCAGCGTCACTTCGCGCCTGCCGGTATGCTTCGCGTCTTCTACCAGAGACCTTAGTTCGGCGACGCGCTCGTCGTTCATCGGCACGGTAATCGGTTGTGAGGCACCCTCCGGCAGGAAATCGAAACCAAACAGAATGTTTTCCGGTACCCAGCCGGCGTCGTCCTGCTTGCGCGCGATAAATGGCGAGCAGTACTGCTTTTCCTGGCCGATGCCCTCGATGCGCTCGGAGTAATGCGACAGATCGAAGATCTCGGCCAGAGAAACTTGACTGGGAGCACTCCACTCGGCGAGTACCTGCTTCAAGGTCGCATGGTGCTGCGGCGTCTCTCCAAGAATCTCGAGTTCGTACCCCTCCCAGAAGCAGCACTGCGCTTCCTGGGCGATGCGTTCGCCAAGTTTCTTGATGAATGCCGCCAGAACTGTCGCGCTGGCGAGTTCGACTTCAGTCGTCGAGATCGACTCCCCGTCGGCTTCCTCGACACGCAGACCGACTCGCGACAAAGTACCCTGTTCGTCGCGCTCGACGAAGGGCGTAAAGCGCTCGAAGCTCAGCCCGGCCTTCTCGCGCTCGGCCTCGAAGGCCTCCGCGCTGACCACGGTTTCAGCGTCCGGTCCCAGGAGTGCGAACGGATTCCGGACGAACGCCTCGGCTCTACTTCCCGCGACGCGCCGGCCGGGCATGCGCTTGATTTCACGCAGGACCGTCTGGACTTCCGGGGTGACGATGACGTGTGTCAGTTCCTCGCCGTCCGGTATTTCGTAGCGCTCCTGCACGCTCCGCAAGCGATCGAAGATCTCGATCCAGCGTGCCGGCGCGTCCTCGAATTCGGGAGTGACCTCCACCGTCTTGCTTTCCCCCTCTCCGGCTTTGCGCAATGAAAGTTGCAGCCGCTCGGGGGTCAGGACGATGGTCTTCTGCAGGAAGTTCGACAGGACGCCACCAGCAGCCAAGGCGCCCTTGCGTATTCGGCCCCAATGCATGCGATTGCCATCGGGAGTTCGCTCATCGTCGGGCCGCCGATGAAAGTCGGCGATCTGTCCCAACAATTTCCACGCGGGCTCGGGCAACAACTGCTCGCGGCCTTCGTGGATTGCTATCGCGCCGACAAGCCTGGGCGCAACGCGCAATGGTGTCCGTTGCGCATCAGCCCATCCCGACAGGACGATTGAAAAATCACGGTCCTGCAGGCTGCCCTTGCTGTTCAGTATTGGGCGAAGCCCGGAAAGTGGCGGGAGGTCGAGCAGCGGCAAGGCACCTGCGTAGTCCTCCAGCGCACGAAGCCTGTAGAGGTCTTCCCAGCCCAGCACGAACGAATTCTCGTGCGTCGCACCGTAGCCTTCGGAGGAAATTTGGCCGAGGAGGGCGCCGAGTTCAGAAACTGAGGGATGGTCGAAGGGAGCGGCGAGCCACTCTTCCACCGGCAGCTGGTCGACCGTGTAGGCGATCCCGTCTTGACGCAGGGTGCGCGTGGTCTTTGGTTGTGGCCGTGTGCTCTTGTCCGCGCCACGCCTTAACAACTTTCCGAACATCCTCTACTCCTTCCACCAGCCCCGTGGGGCCTTGTACCTGAAGCCCAATCTCTGCAGCTTTGCGTTAACCGTCGGGTTGGAGTCATCGTGGAGAATCCAGAACGCTCCATTCTTGGATCGTCGATCGTCGAACTTAAGGTTATGCGCATAGATCACCTCATTCACCGCCACCATGGTTGGCGGTGGCCTCGGCGTTGCGGGAGCGTGCCGAGGCTCGGGCACGGTCGCTTCCGCAGCGGGTCGTAGGTATGCGTCAACACTACGCGAACTTCCCGCCGCCCCTATCTGAGGGCTCCATCCGATGCGCGGCAGGAGCCAGGCGTCGAAGTTGCCTTCCCAGTTCGCCATGTGAATCAATCTCGCGACACGGTTGCGTGCCTTGAGCGTATGGATAGCAACGTGCCGCCGCATGGAATCGAGATTGAGATCCTGGGCGTTGTAGATAAACGTCGCGTTGCCGGTGATACCGAACTCCACCACCATGAAGGAACCTATCTTCATGATGAAGGCGTTGTTGTAAGGCGAACCCTGGCCGTCGAGATAATGGAGGCGTCCCTCCATACGCTTGCGCATGTCCCTGAAATTGGAGGTGTTCGTGCTCCCTGCATGGGGACCGAGGGCAAACCACATGTCCTCAATCACGGGCTCGAATCGCAGCCAGTAGTTGAGGCGGCGCTGGTCGGCGGCACCGTCCTCCGACAGCAGGGCAAAGAAATCGGTGATCAGGCGGCGCTTGAGCCATCCGTCGACCATCTTCCTCGCCTCGTCGTTCTTAACGTGGGCGTCCCAAGCCGTACGTTTGAGCCAGGGATTGCCGATCTGCTCAACAGCGAGATCGCGCAAGTGTGGGTGCTCCGGCAGATCCTTTCCCTTGACGTAGCGAATCAGGATCAGCGCGATGCAGTCGACGGCGATACTTCTACTGAGTTGTACACCGCCTTTCCCATCAAGGAGATCGAGCAGCACATCCAGATACTCGCGAAATTTCTTGTCCGATTTTAGCTTGCAGACCTGCTGGGTATGCGAAGTGATCGCTTCCTGCCAGACCCAGGAACTGGTGGCCAGTCCGATGCTCTCGCTGGCGGCAACCAGTTCGCTGGCGTCCCCGTTCATCAGTTGTGGCGCGTATCGGTCACAAGGATTGTCGGCCAGCAGATTCCGATGCTCGCCCAAGGTGCGCAGCCAACTTGCCTGCGGCTCGACCGAGAGTGCGACACTCAGATGGTCGACAAGGAATTTTCTGAGGAGGAGCCAATTGCCAACGCCCGCTGCCGCTTCTTCATCGAGAATCGCATAGTTGAAGTAGCTGTGCATCAGGCCCTGGTAGCACTTCCTCAAGCGCCGCGGAAACTCATTCAAGTCCTTGATGGATCCGAGCAGGAGTTCAAAAAGCGCTTCATCTTCGATCAGGCTCCACCCGTCGCGGCCGACGCGCTGCGAGACGCCGAAGCAGGCGTATTTGAGATCGATGAAGTTCGTCAGCGAGCGTGTATTGCGGAATGCGAGAAGGGTCTTCGCGATCGAGCGCGGATCCGTACTAACGCTCGACGAGTCGAACTGCGCTTTGACGGCCTGGAGCGCCTGCGTCATCAGCACCGGTGCGCCCCATTCCGGTGAACGCAGGCTGTCGCCGAAGGAGCTCTGAACTTGCTGCCGCAGTTGATCGAGATGAGGGCTCATCGATCGATCGGGCAGCGAGGGTCGTGGGCAAGCGGCAAATCGCGTGCGACAGGTCGACGTTCGCCAATGTCCAGGAATTCGAGTTTGAGTTCAATTCGCCGGCTCTCGTCCAGGCTCTCCTTGAGGGAGTTGAACGACGACCCACCCACCAGAAACAGTTCCCTGATCAGCAGGCGATCCTCTTGCGAGAGCGGTGCCTCACCCGCGTCGGGAGCTGCCAGCAGGACGCACAGGACGCGTTCAGACCGCTGCAGACTCAAATTCAGGTTATGCAGGTAGGTTCCGCGCTCGTCGGCGAAGCCTTCCACGATCGCTCGTTTGATCCACTTCTGCCCCAGAGGGTCGCGCGCGACATCGAGCAGCTTCGGGATCACCGCACGCAGGAGGTGCGCCTGATCCTTTGTAAGCTTGTGGCTGTTGGTATCGAAGTGCGCACGATCGCCAAAATCCACCGTACGTCCACGCAACGTGATGCCGGGAAAATCCCTGGTGGCCTCGCGGATTCTGGCAAGAAGTTCCTCGATTTCCCGGTCGCGTTCCGTCTTCTCTCTCTCGGCTTCCGAGATCTCGTTGGTGACTGCCAGCAGAGCCACGGTCATCGCCACGAGGAACAGCACCATCAGCGCCGACATCAGGTCGGAGAAGGAAATCCAGAAGGGCCTCTCGCCGTCTTCCCGCGCTCTGCGGTGTTGGGCCGTCTTCATCCCGAGCATGGTGCATTACCTCCGGGTTGTCGCCGCATCGAGGGTGTTGCCGAGATCCTGAATGGCTCCCTTGAGCAGGTTCACCGCCTCGGCAAGCTCCTTGTGAAAATCGGCGTTGCCCTTGCGCAGCGTTCTCTCGACGCTCTCGGCGAACGCCTTGTGCGCCTCGGCGAGAACTTCGGTGACCCCCTGGAGGTATTCCTCGGCGTCTTTCTGTGCTGCGCTGAGCGTGCCTGCAGCGGAGCTCAGGCGGTTGACCAGTTCGGACGTCAGCGAAGCTTCCTTGCGCGCATTCTCGATCGTGGACTTCAGATTCTCGACGATCGTGGCGAAGGTATCGCGCGTCACGCGGTAGTCATTGATCACCTGCATCGACGCCTGCGTCGCGCCGTTGAGCGCGTTGGCCGCCAGATTGAGTTTGTTGGTGCTGCCCGAGATCCGGTCGGACACGTCCGACAGCCCGTCGACCGTGCGCGAGAAGCTTACGACCGCCACCTGCAGCGTTTCCGCCCCCTTGTTCATGCGCTCCAGGCTGTCCCGCGTCGTGTCCGCCAACTGCGCAGTCGCGCCGCGCATCTCCTGGGTGGCGGCACGGACGGCGCCGCTCAGCTCGCCGACCTGGGCGGCCATCTGTGTCACTGTCGCTTCCGTGTGCATGGCGAACTCGGCCTGTTGTGTCGCGTGCGTCTCGGCTGCCTGCTTCCCCTGCTCCTGGAGCGACCCGATCATGCCCGCCAGCGCCTCGCCCAAGCGGAGCTGTTGTGCCTGCTGACCTTCGGCGGCGTCGCGCGACTGGGTGTCGAGCTGCGCAACCACCGCGGCAACCTTTTCGCCCATTTCGGCGAGCAGGCTCTGCATGCGCTCGGAGGTTTCTGACTGCGAGCAGCTGACGGCTGACCGGATCTCCTCGGCAAATTCGCTCATCCTGGCGTTCATCGCCTCCTGTCGCGCCTCGGCCGTTTGGATCACCTGCTCCAGTCGCTCGGCCATCGCGTCGGCGGCGCCACGTCCCGCATTCTGCAGGTTTGCCGCCAACTCGTCGAACTTTCCGGCTGCGCCCTGGATGGTCAGGGCGGTCTGCTGCAAGGCCTCGTTCATCCCCTTCATCTGGCCACCAAACATGTCCTGCATCTGACTGCTGAAACTCGACAGCACGTCGGTCAGGAGCTGGCTCACGGCATCCCCCTGATTGCCCGAGACACGCTCGACGGCTTGTGAAATGCGCTCGATCGGTTCCTTCAAGCTGTCCGAAAAGGTCTGCACGAGCGTCTCGGACAGGTGCTGATTGTTGTGGGCGGCGGCCTCGATCTGCTGGCGTGTGAGTTCGGACAGCACCTCCTTGAGATCGGTAACCAGCGAATCCTTGATCTGCGCCGCCTGCGTCGCCGAGGTCTCGGAGGCCTGCACCAGACGCGCCAGATACTCTTCACCGGCGCCGGCATCGAACTGGCTGTCGATGAGGCTGCACAGGGTTTCCACCTCGCGATAGCGCCGCGTCACCACCGACTTTTCGATCCAGATGAAGAGCATCGCCAGGGCGATCGCGCTCGCCGAGACGATGAAGGCGTGGCCGACGTTCTGGATCAGGCCGGCCAGACTTCGGCGGACCTGGTCGGCATCCGTCGACACTTCGAAGTCGATCAGTCCGAGAATCAGTCCGGAGAAGGTACCGATGATGCCGATGCCGGTCAGAATGCCCGGCAAGTGCTTGTAGAACTCAGTCTTGAGCGGCGTATCGACGAGTGCATGTTCGGTGAAGAAGGATTCCGCCATCGCCGTCGCCCGCCAGCGCACGACATCCTCCTGCCCGACTTCATTGGTCCGGGTTTGCGGGTGCAGGGTTTCGGTGTACTCGTTCCAGCAGTGCAGCAAGCGTTCGCTGCCCATCGCTTCCTGGGCGATGCGATCAAGGTCGGTCAGGTGTGTGCCAATCTCCGGCTTCAGGCCTCGGAGTGTCGCGATGGCTGCCTTCTGCTGACGCCCGAGCTTGAGACCCGGCAAGATGAAATTGAAGACAAAACCGAGTGCGATCAGGCCAAGGACGGTGGAGATGAGGGCGATGTGCCAGTACTGGGGCAGAAGGCTCACTTGTAACGACTCCCAGATAATTATTGTTGGTGTTCAGTGGCAAGAGCCGGGGGAAAGCAGCCGCGGCTAGGTGGCGCTGGTAAGCTTCCTTGTTCGTGTTCGCCTGGATGGGCCGGTGGCGGCGCGTTCGGCACGAATCCGTTCGAGCAGGACACTTGCGGGTTCATCGTTGGGGTCTTGAGGGACGAGTTCGCCGTGGAAGGCTCTTTCGAGTATTTGGCGGTCCGCAAGGGCCCGTTTTTTTTCAATTTCCCTGAATTGTGACCGAATGCTCTCAAGCCGTTCTCGCACGCTGATTGCGATTTCAGCGATAGCCTCTTGTTCTACTAGCGGAGGTACCGGAACAAGTACCTGCTCGATTCTGAACAACGCAAGCTTCGGCTGAGTCGTGGAGATTGTCAGGTCACGAATCTGTTCCTGCGCAACGTCCGACGCCAAGAAGGTCCACAAGTAGTCTGGTGAAACCGACCTCGCCAAGACGATCTTCGCCGCGTTCTCCGTCAGGTTCGCGCCATCGATTTGTCTCGGAATTCTCCCTACCAACCCAATGGACCCAGCAATCGAAATGTATACGTCGTCAGCCGAAATGACGTAATTTGATAGCGCGTTCGCTGTGTTGCTAGGAAGGTATTTGAGTTGCTCGGTCTTGATCGAACCTCCGTGCATATCGGTAACGCGGACATACGGACTGTCTGTTTTCTGATCGGCATAATCGTGGCCTGCCGGCAGTCGCTTTCCACCTTTCACGAAACCGAAATCACCAATCCTCATCCAGCACCACCCCTTCGGCAATTCCGCTAGTGCATCGGTATCCGCCGGCTCCGGCTCGACGTATTCCGCTCTCTTCGGATCTCTCCCCTTGGCGATTAGGTCAGCTTCCCACTTGGCTCGTCGTTCAGTGCGAAGCTGTTCGACGCGTTTGCTGGCGGGTTCAACGTCCGGGTGCTGCGCGCGCCATTCGCGCGTCAAATCCCCGCGAAAGGCGGCGTTCAGGATGGATTTTTGCAAGTTGGCCAGCAGGCGTGGCACGCGGTCGAGTTTGTCGCGAATTGTGCGACTTTTCTCGAACAGCACGTCGAGCTTGGCGGCAATGCGGCGCTGTTCGTTGAGAGGGGGAAGGGGAATTGCTGCTGTTTCCATGAAAGCTTTGGGAACACGTGCCTGCCCAACGGCTCCAGTCATGGCTCTGCGTGCCAATCTGCGAAACGAGACCTGTCGCAAAAAACGGTAGAGATAACCCGGGTCGATGACTCCCGTAGAGCGGAAAACAAAAAATTCCGTAGAGCCAAAGGCAATGCCGCCCTCGAGTTCTCCCGCCACGGCACAGTTGCCGTTTTCCATGCACGGAGTGATCTTTGCGAACAGGACATCGTTATCCGAGAAATGGGTGTAACCTTTTTTTTTGACGTGGGCGTAGAGACGAGCTTCGCGCACCGTGATTCGACCATCAACGCGGTCAATAGCACTCATTGGTACAAACGACACGGACGCGTTGTCGGAGATATTGAGCAAGTGCTTTGGATTGATGTCGCAAAGTTGGCCAAGTGGCTCAGTCGTCCAAGCAGCAGGAATGTCACTCATACATTCAGCCCTATTTTTGCTGGCAGAAGCGTCTCAAGTTCTTCCAACTCCCCCATCGCCTCTTCAAACAAGTTGCGAATCTCGGCCAGTAATTCCTCCGGCTCCGGCAAATCTTCGGTGTGGTCGGCGTTTTCGTCCTTGAGCCACGAGATGTCGAGGCTGTCGCGACGCGCCGCGATCTCTTCGCGCGGGAAACGACGGAGGCGGCCGGTCTGACCCTGATCTGTACGTGGACTGCCCCCATGGGCATCGCCGCCGTAGGCCGCGACAAACGGCTGCAGGTGATCGACGGTAAACGGCGTGCGCTTGCCGAACTTGGGCATGTTGCTGCGCAGGTCGTAAAACCAGACCGCCTGCGTGTTGCCGGTGTCCCTGGTCTTGCCCTTGGTGAAGAACAAGACGTTGGTCTTTACCCCTTGCGCGTAGAAGATGCCGATCGGCAGGCGCAGGACGGTGTGCAGATTGCATTTGTCCATCAGGTCGGCGCGGACCTGCCGGCCGACTCCCTCCTCGAAGAGCACGTTGTCGGGCAGCACCACCGCGGCCCGACCACCGGGCTTGAGGCTGCGGTAGATGTGCTGCAGGAAGGCAAGCTGCTTGTTGCTGGTGGGATAGGTGAAGTCGTCGCGCGTTGGCAGGCCGCCCCCCTTCTTGGTGCCGAAGGGTGGATTGGTGAGGATCACGTCGGCCTTTGGCAAGCGCAGTCCTTCCGCGGACAGCGTGCTACCGAGCCAGACCGGGCCGGCGGCGCCGCCTTCGATGTCGTGCAGCATGCAGTTCATCAGCGCCAGGCGCTGCGCGTCGGCGACCAGTTCCATACCGACCAGCGCCCACCTCTTCTGAAAAGTCTGTTGCGCGCTGTCGAGGTCGAAGAGCTCGTCGGTATGGTCCTTGATATAGCGGTCGGCGACGATCAGGAAGCCGCCGGTGCCCGCGGCGGGATCCTGGATCAGCTCGCCGGCCTGCGGCTTGATCACTTGCACCATCGCCTTGATCAATGCGCGTGGGGTGAAGTACTGGCCGGCACCGCTCTTGAGTTCGCCGGCGTTCTTTTCGAGCAGCCCCTCGTAGAGATCGCCGAGGCCGTCCTGGCGCGCCGAATACCAGTCGAGGCCGTCGATGTCGGCGATCAGTTGCGCAAGGTGGCGCGGTTCCTTGATGCTGGTGCCGGCGTTGGCGTAGATGGCTGCGACCAGCGGGTCGGGCGCCACGCCGAGTTCGATCAGCAGTTCGCGATAGAAGACATGTTGCGCGACGCCGTTCCTGCTCTTGACATCGGCCCAGCGCCTGCCTGCGGGGAGGCGGTGCTCGGTGGCGGTCTCCTGCGCCATTTTGAGGAAGAGCAGGAGCGTCAGTTCGGTGACGTACTGGTGATAGGTGATGCCGTCATCGCGAAGGATGTCGCATAGGCTCCAGAGCTTCTGGACGATATTCTGGGTGTTCAAGCGTGGGGCCTCAATCTGTCGGGGAAGGATCAGGTGGCGCTGCCGTGAAGTTGCGCCCGGTAGCCGTGCTGCAGGGCTTTGACGGTGCTGGCCGGGGTCAGGATGACGAACGGCCCACTGACCGTGCTCATCGCCTGGGCTCGGCCATAGCCGGCGAACGACCAGGGATGAAGCTTGGCGCTACGCAGCAGATAGCAGGTGCCGGTGCCTTTGTGCTTGACGATCACGCCATCGGGCAGATCCGCGAGCGACGCGGTCTCGAGACGCTGGCTGGCGGCGCGATCCAGCTTCATCTGCTTGTCGACTTCTGCGGCCAGGACCTTGGCACCGTTGCGATTGCCCACGCCCCAGGCGGCGAAGAAGGCATCGTAGCGATCGCGCCGACAGGTGGCGCAGGGGCGGTGTCCGGCGGCCAGGGCGGTTGCCTCGTCGAGGAAAAAGAGTTCGGTGTATTTGCGGGGACTCATCACTGGGCGCTTGCGGTTCTTGAACGTGAGCAGGCAGGTGACCCAGGCATCGCGCTTCGAACGCGAAACGATCTGGCGAGCGTCGTCGTGCAGGCAACCGCGGTTGCCCATTAGCGTGCCGCGTGCCGGGGAAGTACAGATTTCGCCTTCGGGGTTGATGCGGTTCTGCAGGGGCATGGCCGTCTCCAGTTGAGCGGGGTGATCAGGCGGCGTCGTCCCAGACCGCGTTCTCGAACTCGTCGAGTACCGTCTGGGCCTGGCCGTCGAAGATGTACTGCAGGCGCTTGAATCCGCCCTCGTTCCTGAACGCAGGCTGCTCGAAGGTTTCGGCGTCGAGGACGAGGTCGTTCTTCACCGACTTGGCGATCCGTTCCAGCCACTTCGTTTGCGGTAGCGGCCAGTTGCGGCTGGCGAGAATCTTCTTCAGTGCCCGATCGACGCGCGCCTCGAAGGGGATCAGCGGCGACCCCAGGGCCATCTGGCGCACATAGCCGATGATGCTGGCGGCGATGTCCTCGTTCTTTGCCTCACGCCAGGCGGTGCGGACGGCAGCCTCGTTGAACTCGTGTTCGGCCAAGGCCAGCTTGAGCTGCTTGAGATGTTCGCGCGTCAGCTCCATCGGGCGGGTGACCGCAATCTTGAGCGCCGCAATCTTGTTGCTGTTGTCGGCAATGAACTGGCGGAAGGCATCGAGATAGTCTTCCGGCTTCCTGGCCTTTCCGTAACCGGATTCGACGCTGACCAGTTCGTCGTCGTGCGTCGAAATGACCTGACCAAAGCCGCCACTGCCGCCAAGCTGCAGACCTTGCAGCAGCTTGATGAGTTGCGGCGTCGCCTTGATCAGGGCAGTGATCTCGGCGGTGTCGGCCTTCTTCAGCGCTTCCGGCCAGTCTTTCAGCGAGACGCCGGCGATCGGTTCGAGCAGGTCGAGCGCGTCCTTGAGCTCGGGGCGGTCCTTGAGGTGCTTGAGCGCCCGGCGAAGCAGGCCGCGGATGCGAACGACGATCTGGTCCTTGACGTCGTCGGCGTGGCTGCGGTCTTCGCTGCTGCCAGGCGTCTGGTGCGATTTCTCGTCCGTGATTTCATCGAACAGTTGCGCCAGCGGAATACTGACCGACTGAACAACCGGTTTCATCGTGTTCACCGGATCGAGCGCTGTATAGAGGTCGACCGCGTCGAAGATACGGAACACCTCCTTCTCGATCTCCGGACACAGCCGCGTCGCCCGGCCGAGCATTTGCTCGTAGAGGATGCGGCTACGCACACGGCGCAGAAAAACGAGGTTAGCGATCTTCGGCACATCGATGCCGGTGGTGAGCAGATCGACGGTCACTGCGATGCAGGGAAGGCGTTCGTTCTTGTAACGCAGGATGGCCTTGTTCGGTTTGTCGGTCCGGCCGGTGATCTTCATCACCGTTTTGTCGTCGAGCACTCCCCAGACCTTCTCCAGCGCTTCCTTCAGCAGCTTCACGACCAGATCGGCGTGATGGTCGTTGGCGCAGAAGATCAAGGTTTTCTGTTCGCCAGTGGGGTCGATCTGCTTGGCCAGTTCGTCGCAGACGACGCGGTTGAAGGCGGGCGTGATGACCAGACGGTTGAAGGCGTCGATTTCGAAATCAAGTTCGTCGGGCAGAGTGGCGGTGTCCACCGTGCCGGTCGCGGTCTTGACGACCTGAACCTGTTCGCCCTTGTCGAAGTGGATGCCTTGTTTGGCAAGCAGGGTGATGAGACGGACTGGCGGTTCGTGGTCTACCAGCCAGCCATCGATCACCGCTTCGCGGTAGCTGTAGGTGTAGACCGGACGACCGAAGATGTCGACCGTGTGCTGGGCGGGCGTTGCGGTCAGCGCGACCTTCACGGCGTCGAAGTGATCGAGCACCCGCCGGTAAGACGAGATGTAGTCGGCTTCCGATCGGATTTCCAGCTCGCCCTCGCCCATTTCGCGGTCGAGGATGTAGCCGCGATGCGCCTCGTCGACGACGATGAAGTCGTAGCGGTCAATCGGAATGTCGCCAGCGTCACCGAAAATCCGCCTCACCATGCCTTGTACGGTGGCCACATGGACCTTGGTGGCGGTGTCGGGCGTGATGTCGCCAAGTTCCTTGACGTCGTAGATCTCGGTGAACACCTGATTCTGCTCCAGGCGCATGTCCTTGAAGGCGTTCTGTGCCTGTTCGCCGAGCGAGGTACGGTCGACAAGGAAAAGGATGCGGCTGAAGCGTTTGGACTTCAGCAACCGGTAGATCAGCCCGATGACGGTCCGTGTCTTGCCTGTGCCCGTCGCCATGGCGACCAGGCATTCACGCTGGCCATCGGCGATGCTCGCTTCGATGGTCTGCACGGCGCGCACCTGGTAGTCGCGCAACGGCAAGTACGAGAACGGTTCCGCCTGGAGTTTCTGTTCCGATCGAGTGGTATCGGCTTCAAGGAGCTTTATCAGCGCGTCAGGGGAATGCCAGCCGAGCAAGGCCCGGGCATGATGGCTTGCCTGCCGAACATCGCGGAACCAGATGCCGCTCTTGGTCTGGAGCTGCTGAAGAAACGGGCGGCCGTTCGTCGCATAAACGAAGGGAATCCGGTAGTAGTGCTGCGTGCCGTCCTGGTCCTGGCCGTGGAACCAGCCGGGGAAGGGCGGCGCCACACCGAGTGGTTGCGGCAAGGTCTCATCGGCCTGGATCTGGTAGTGCTCACTGTAGCGCTCCGCCTGAGCGATGACCCCGGAGACATCGGAGCCGTACTTCTTCGCTTCGACGATGGCCAGAGGGGTCAGGCCGTTGAAGAGTACGTAATCCGCAGGCCCCTCGGCTGTCGGCCACTCGGCGATGGCCTGGTCTTTGCCGGCGTCCGCCCGCGTCCCCTTGGCGAATCTCAGGGTTTCGCTGTCTGCCAGCCATCCGGCAGCAATGAGCTGGGCGTCGATAATCGCGCGCGTTTCCGCCTCATCAAGCGCGATCGCCTGTGACGCACCCGCGATCGCCGCCGCGATGGTTGACGATTCGGCAGAGCTGCGCTGCGTTGCCTGCGCCTGGATCGCCGCCAGCTTGGCTTCGAAGTCCCTGGTGAGGCCCAGACGTTCCTGCTCCTCTTCCTGTGCCAGCTGCTCCCACAGCGCCTTCTCTTCGGCATTCGCGTGCGCCCTCGATTCGGCATCGACACGCCGTTGTCGCTCCGCTTCCGCCACGTCATAGGCCGCGCGCGCTTCGGCCACTTTCAGATTCAGCGCCGATGACAGTTCCACCAGTCTGGCCTGAAGGTCGACAGCGACAGGTTCCTGAAAGGCACCTGCCTTGAATGACCTTTGCTCGACCGTACCGAAGCTGCGGTGAAACCACAGCGCCAGTTCGCGAGCGATCTTCAGCGCTGATTTGGCCTGCGCCGGTGTCGTTTCGAACTGGTGCGCCGCAAGGTTGCCCTCCTTGCGCAGGAAGTGCAGCAGATCAGCGACGTTGCGGTCGATGAGGCGCCGAATCTGCAAGGTCTTGAGTAGTTCGGCCTGCGACTGCTCCGCGTACGCGGTGATGTTGAACACCGCCGCCAGATGCTTGACCACGGCCTCTCCGAACTGCCTGAGCTTGATGACCGTCGTGTTCGGATCGTCATGGTAGTTGCGCTCGGCTCCGACGCAGAGGCGCAGGAGCAAAGGATCGTGATCCGACAGGAAGCCAAAGTTGCCGATTGGAGCGGCTGATCTGGGAGGCAATGTGAACTGACGAAGGAATGAGGGTTGAATAGAGGAAGTATGCTGTTTTGATGTTTATTAGTCCACTCGCGGCACAGCGCGCCTCCTCACCGCGGTCAGGCCAGTGGGGCGGTGTTTGGTCGTTCACGCCACAGAACCTCTTGCTCGATTACCTGGGCAAATCGCGAGGCGGAGAAGCCATCGGGATACAGGGTGTCGAAAGACTCATCCTCGGCGAGAAACCCGGCTTCGTCCCTCAGCACGATCAGCACCTCGGTCATGCTGACTTTTAGGTGCCCGGAAAATCTCTGCCGGTCAAAGTCGATCGAGGTGTCGACGATCCATGAGTGCACCTGATCGGCCGACGGGATTACCTCAAGCTGAAGCGAGTCCCGCAGAATACCCTCCCCAGGGAGAACATCGACCAGCGCGGCGAGTTTCCGCGCCAGTTGCCGCCCAGCTTTGCGTAGCGTGTTGGTCCGATGAAGCCACGCCGCTTCCAGGGTCTGGCGCACATATCCGGACTTTATCTCGAAGACGAAGAGGTGACCGTCACGCGAGGCAAGAAGATCGACTTCGCCGGCCGGTTCGCCTTCACCATCTGGTGGCTCGTAGCCGACGAGCGTACGGAATCCCCGCTGCTGCATCTGCTCGGCGAGTCGCTCTTCGATGCGCTTGGTTTCCTTCGCAACGCTGGGGCGGACGGAACGGACCCGCCGCAAGTTGTTGACCAGGGCCGTCGCGTTGTTCTGCGTGGTGAGAACCCAAGGCAGGGTGAAGACGTAATCACCAAGCTTCAAGAAAGGTTGCTCGGCGAAGTTCCCTTTCAGTTGCTTCCCCGACTGGTGAATGTGATCTCTAACCGCCTTGAGGTCGTTGCCGAAGAATGCAAGCAGGGCAGCGGCGGCTTCCTCGCTTCCGGACGGGCTGGCCTCGCTAACCGTGAACTGTCGGAGTATCTGCAGTTTTTCGGCGGTCCGGGCAAAAAGCACCGGGTAGCGCTGTTGGCCGCCGTCGCGCATTCCGGACTCGATAACCTCGACCAGCGCGGACGCCCAGTCTCCGTGCCGCCGCATTGCTTCCAAGAACGGTGCCAGCAAGGTGTCCTCAAAGTTCGCCTTGGCAAGTTCGAGCGCCAGGCAGGCACGCTGAAGGTTCACCGTGACCCCATTGCCAACGTCTATCTCCTCGTCGACCCCAAACAAATCATGCAGCATTAGCATGTCCGCCAGGATCCTTATGGAGGGCTTCAGGTGTCCCTCCTGAGCCATCCGCGTGAGGTGTTCTTCGTCATCGCCAGCGCTTTCATCCAACCCCGCCAGACTGCGCAGCTGCCAGTACTGATGCAACTCGTGTCCTCGCAGGCAGCTTCTCATCCACGGTTCAAAGTGGGCGACGAGCTCGATGGAAAGGTCACAAGACGCTTGTCCAGAGACTGCGCCATCGAAACAGAAGCTGCCGATCTCCGTATGACGACAATGATCGAGGCGAATCTGGGCATCGATGAATCCTTCGAAACGCTTGAGCACGGCGGCGCTCGTTCCACCATCGAAATGCCGCGCAAGGAGTAGGGGGTACATCCGCTTGCGGAAACAGACGCGAATGCTCTCCTCGGAAATATCGAGTTCGTCCTTACCACAGTGCCCAAGCCGGCGAGCCAGCAAGCGACCGACTGCTTCCGTAAACATCGTATAGCGGAACCCTGGAAGCGGGATCAGCGCGTTGGGCGGCTGGAGATCAAACAACAGGGGTAGTTCAGTCTTAAAGGCGGAGATGCTGGCATAGACCAGGAGGTCGAGGATCGACAGGTCGGAAAGTTGACCATAGGCAGCGTCCGCTTGTTGTCGGCGTTGCTCGTACCGACGCCACATCTCCCGGCATTCCTTGATGAAGTTCTTGTAGCCGCGGCCATGTTGACTGATCAGACCCTGCAGATCTCTCCACCTCCCGGATTCCGGGGAGAGGAAGACCCTTGAATAGCGTAGTGCTCGCTTGCAGGCATCGGGGGCCACCGCAAGAGCTCGCGGGATCTCCGAAAACCGCTGCTCCCCGTCCCGTCCGAGATACTTCGCGAAAGCCAGGACAAAGCATTCGCTACGAAACACCTCGTCCGGGCAGTTCTGCCAAAAAACGCTTGACCAGAAGGCTGCGTCGATTTCGACCGGTGACGTTTTCGCGCCGGATTTACCGTCAAGATAGCGATGGATCACCGTGATCGCGGCTTGCGCTGGGAAGGCTCCTTGACCGGTTAGCTTGTGAAACCAAGTGTCGTAGAGAGAAGGGAGCTCTGCCATGGTCAGTAGTCTATTGCAGGGAGCCCCCTTGCGGCACCTGTTCACGTTCGCACCTTGCGTTGCGAATGCGCCCACCACAGAAGACGCTTGCACTGCTATCTGGCCTGCAAGGGAGGCGACACCAACGCTGAGCGAAGCTGCGTCTGCCGGACACTCCCCGCATCACGATTGGCAAAGGCGACACGACGCGCAATCGGCGCTAGTCTCGGGAGCCGGCGATCGTGGACAGCGCGTGTCGGCGGCGCTGGCCTTGTACGACGGCGCTCGCGCTGACCAGACCGCCAGCCGCCACCTGTGGCGGCCATCATTATGCCGTAGTGGTTACGAAGCCGGCGACGTAGAGCGACGCCGCCGCACTCGCTGTAGGCGTAGCGCGGACGCTACAGTCGACTTCGCCGAGATTGTCGCGGCACTGAACACTACTGGGGAAGGAAAGACTTTCGAGAAGGGCGAGTGGCGTAGCGCCACTCAAGCCATTTAGACGGCCGGACCCTGGATGCGCAGCATCCTGTTGATTCCTGACTGAAAGAGCCTGGTGACGTTCTGTACGGCGAGCAGGTGCATGCTCGACATGCGGCTCTGGTGGCGCCACAGCCAGAAGACACAGTTCACGCTGGGCGTCTCGCGCACCAGAACGGAATTCCCCTCGGCTTCGGAAAGATCAATAAAACGTTCCACGGCCAGGCGGTAGTAATCCGAACTGTCGCAGCGGCCGGTCATTTCCTCGGCTTCTCCGGCGGCGCGGCGCCACAGTTTGAGCGCGAGAACCTCGCTGATACCCGTCTTGTGGGCGACCCACGGTAGGATTTTTGGTGCTTTCATGGTCTTGCTCCTGAGAATCTGGGGATGCCAGGCGCTGTCAGCTTGTGACCGAAACCTTATGAGATCGGCCATGTTGCAACGCAGCATCATTATAAAGCAATTCCCCCAGCAGAAAGTTGAGGGTTTCTTCTAAATGTCTCTCTCAAGCCATCGGATGAAGCTCCCGTTGTGGTCCGAATCCAACACAGTTGATGCAAAGCGGGGCAGACTTCCCCGTGCAAGGCGATGCGGGCAAGCAGGCTTTTTCTACCGCACCGCAACATCCGCTGCTCTTTGATTCGATTCCAGCTTAGCAGCGCCGCCGCCGCGTCAATGCGCATAAGTGCACATCACGGCAGAATGTGCCGGGATCTTGAGCGCTCCGGCCTTGCCCGCAGCACCAGCAACTCATCCCAGCTTCCTCCCAGATTTCTCCCCGGCGCTTACCAGATCGCTTTTCAGAATGGCTTCCACGGCTGGCGAACAAGGCCAGCACTCATCCGAGGAGAACAAAATGGAAACCCCGGCAACAAGAATCAGCCACCTCAAGGCGCTTGTCCTGAACGCCGACGGCCACGCCTTCGATACCCGGACGGGAAGAAGCTACCGCCTCAATCCGCCCGCCCAGGTCACCCTGCTGATGATGCAGGACGGCAAGTCGCGGCCGGCGATCATCGCCGCACTGGTCGCTCTTTGCGAGCAGCCGAGCGCCGTCGTCGAAAGCGGTGTCGATGGCTTTTACAAGCAGATGGCGAGCTACCTATCATGAGCCACCCCGCCGAGCAGCAGCACTGGCTGGGCTGGAATGTGGCCATCACCGGCATCAACGCCCGCCCCGACAGTCCCGGCCCGGGCTGTGCGGTCGCCCGCTGCCTGCGCCACACGGCCGGCTTTCGCGGCCGCATCGTCGGCCTCGCCTACGCGACGCTCGATGCCGGGCTCTACCTGCGCGAAAGCTGCGACAGCGGGCATCTGCTGCCCTACCCGGCAAGCGGCTCGACGGCCTTGCTCGAACGACTCGACGAAGTGCTGTGCCGGGATCGCATCGACGCCCTGCTGCCCTGCCTCGACGCCGAACTTCCCAACTTCATGGCCATCGAAGAGCCGCTCAAGCAGCGCGGCATCCGCCTCCTGCTGCCCCAGCGGGCGCAACTTCGCCGCCGCGACAAGGACCGCCTGCCCGCTCTTTGTGCCGACGCCGGTGTCGCCACGCCGGCCGTTCGTCGCCTCACCGACGAACGCTTCTTCGACCATTGCGGGGCCGATGGATGGCCTTTTCCGCTGCTGATCAAGAGCGTTTTCTACGACGCCTGGATTGTTCATTCAGCGCCCGAAGCCCGCCAGCGCTACCGGCAGGTCGTCGCCACCTGGGGCTACCCGGTGCTGATCCAGAAATATGTCCACGGCGACGAGGTCAATCTCACCGCCCTGGGCGACGGCAGCGGCGCAATGATCGGCGAAGTGATGATCCGCAAGCAGGCGGTCACCGACAAAGGCAAGGCCTGGGCCGGCGTCGCCATCGACGATCCGGAACTGCAGGAGGCCGGGCGTCGCTTGTTCCACAGCCTCAAGTGGCGCGGTCCGCTCGAACTCGAAATGCTTCGCGAAGCCGCCGGCACTCTGCAGTTGATCGAAATCAATCCGCGCTTTCCGGCCTGGATCTATCTCAGCCACGGCGTTGGCCGCAACCTGCCGGCCGCTCTGCTCGCCTTGATGAATGGCGCACGGCCCGAACAGCTCGATCTGGCGCCGCCACGGCCGGGCACCAGCTTCATCCGTCACGCCCAGGAAACGATCGTCAGCCTCGATGAAATCGCCACCCTTGCGGCAAGCGGCAGCACCCTGCGTGCGTGTGCCCCCGCCAGCCTCGCCGCCTGAACCCGACAAGGAAAAAAGAATGCACAAGATGACCTGGGAAACGCCGCGCATGGCGCCCGTGGAACTGCAATCGCTGAACAGCTTCGGCCGCCGCCGCAGCCGTGCCGACAGCCAGTCGGAAATCGATGGCGTGCCGCTGGCGACGCTGGTCGAGCGCTACGGCTCGCCACTCTATGTCACTTCCGAGCAGCGCCTGCGCGCAAATATCCGGCGCATCCGCCAGGCTTTTACCGCGCGCTACGCGAAAGTGATCCACGGCTGGTCGTACAAGACCAACTACAACGGCGCGGTCTGCTCCATCCTCCACCAGGAAGGCTCCTGGGCCGAAGTGGTGTCGCGCTTCGAGTACGAGAAGGCACGCGCGCTTGGCGTGCCGGGAGAACACATCATCTTCAATGGCCCGAACAAGCAACGCCCGATTCTCGAACGGGCGACTGCCGAAGGCGCGTTGATCCACGTCGACCATGCTGACGAACTGGCGCTGATCGAAAGCATCGGCGAAGAACGCCGCAAGCGCGTGCCGGTGACGCTGCGCCTCAATTTCGAAACCGGTTACAGCGAATCCTGGAGCCGCTTCGGCTTCAATCTCGAAAGCGGCGCGGCCCGCGCCGCGATCAACCAGGTCAAGACGAGCGCGCATTTGCGCATGAACGGCCTGCATTGCCACATCGGCACTTTCATCCTCGATCCACGCGCCTACGCTGCGGCGGTAACGACGCTTTGCACGCTGGCCGAGGAGATCGAAGCCGACGGCACACGCCTGAGCTACCTCGATATTGGCGGCGGACTGCCGTCCGGCAATGCCCTGCAAGGCATCTACCTGCCGCCCGAGCAGGCCACGCCGGCTATCGAGGAATATGCCGAAGCCATCTGCAGTGCTTTCCTGGCAGGAACAAGCTACCGACTCGAGCGCGGTGAACAGCGCCCGACACTGATTTTCGAAAGTGGCCGCGCGGTCATCGACGACGCGCAGAGCCTGATTACCTCGGTGGTTGGTCGCAAGGAAACCGCCGACGGCCGCCCGGCCGCCATTCTCGACGCCGGCCTGAATGCCCTTTTTACCGCGCTGTGGTACGACCACCCGGTCAAGCTCGCTTCGCCAGCACGCGGCCAGCCGCGCGATACCGTGCTCTACGGACCGCTGTGCATGAACATCGACGTGCTACGGCACTCGGTGCAACTGCCGCCGCTGGCGGTTGGCGACCTGCTGCTGATCGCACCGGTCGGCGCCTACAACACCACCCAGTCGATGCAGTTCATCGAATACCGTCCGGCGGTGGTCCTGATCCACGGCGACCGTGAAGTCAGCCTCATCCGTGCAGCGGAAGATCTCGAGATCGTCTGCGCCGCGGAACGACTACCAGCGCATCTGGCGCAAACCGCCGCGGCAAGCGTCGCCCGCGTCGTTCCGCTGCGCATGACGGGAGGCTGAAATGCGCGCCCTGAGTGATGCACTGCGCAGCTTGCTGGACGCCTATGGCGCGCTGTTCCTGGCGCGCCAGCGCCTGGTTGGTGCGCTGGTCCTGGCGGCAACCCTGTGCGACCTGGCAACCGGCCTCTGCGGTCTCGCCGCCGGCGTCGCCGCGCTGCTTACGCGCCGCCTGCTGCTTTTGCCGGCCCTGCCTGGCGAGGCCGAGATCCTCAACGCCATCTACGCCGGCCTCGCCCTGGGCGCCTTCTACGCCAGCGAGCCGCGCCTGTTTGCTCTCGCCGCCTTCGGCGGACTGCTCGGCGTGCCACTGGCCAGCGCGCTGCGCCAAATACTCGCCGGCCCCTTCGGCGCCCGCAGCCTGCCGCTACTCGGGGCGCCTTTTCTGTGCACCGCCTGGACCCTGCTGGCGGTAGCCAAGGGCATCGCCCTGCCCCTGCGCACCGTTTGGCCGGCCTGGCCGCTGCTCCCCGACTGGATCCCAGGCGAAGCCGCCGCGGCCGCTTTCTCGGCACTGTCCAGCATCGGCGCCTTGTTCTTTGTCGCCAATCCACTGGCCGGCATCCTGGTCATGACCGCGCTCCTCGTCGCCTCACGCATCCTGGCCCTGCTCGCCGTCGCTGGCGCCCTTCTGGCGAATCTGCTGCTCGCCCAGTTCAGCACGACGCCGGTGCCGGGTCTGGCGCTACTGGTCACCTACAATGGCGCCCTGGTCGCCCTCTTTGTCGGTGGCCTGCTCGCCGTGCCGACGCGACGGACGCTGCTGCTTGCCGCTGGCGCCGTACTGGTCGCCAGCGCGCTATCGGCCGGCATGCTGGCGCTATCCGCAGGCGTCGGCGTGCCGCCTTTATCGGCGCCGTTCGTGCTTACCGTGTGGCTGGCCAGCGCGGCACTGCGTGCCGAAAGCAGCGCCAGCTGGGGGCGCTTCTGGCTGGCGCTGCCGGCGTGCCCCGAGGAGAGCCTGGTCAACGCGCGCCTGGCCAGCGCCCGCGGACTGGCCAGCGGCAGCACCGCACTGCTGCCGCCATTCGCCGGCCGGATGAGTGTCTCGCAGGCGGTCGACGGCGCCCATACGCATCAGGGCGCCTGGCGCTACGCACTCGACTTCGTGGTACTGGTCGACGCTCAGAGCTATTGCCGTGCGGGTTCCAGGCTAAGCGATTTTCATGCCTTCAACCTGCCGGTGCTGTCCCCTGTCCGCGGCCACGTGGCAGCCATTCGCAACGACATCGCCGATAACCCGCCTGGAGAGATGAATCTGGTCGAGAACTGGGGCAATCACGTCCTCATCGACATCGGTGGCGGACTCTACGTGCTGCTGGCGCATCTGCGTCGGGGCAGCATCAAGCTTTCTCCGGGAGATAACGTGACGCCCGGTGTGCTGCTCGGTCGCTGCGGAAATTCCGGCCGATCGCCACAGCCGCATCTGCACATGCACGTCCAGCGGGGCGCGCGGCTGGGCTCGCCAACCGTCCCCTTTCATCTCGCGCACTGCCTGATCAACGGCCGGGAATATGCGCTCGACGGCCAGCCTCGCGAAGGTCAGACGGTCGAGGCGCTGACCGGTAACGACGCCCTGTCAACAGCCTTCGCGCCCCGACCTGGGCGCGAATGGTTGTTCAAATCCGGCGCCAAGGAGTGGCGGCTGGCCGCCGAAACCGGCCTGCTCGGTGACACCCGCCTGGTCTCCTCCGCCGGTGGCAGCGTACTGGCCAGCAGCGCCCGCAGCCTGCTCGCGCTGCATCAGCGGCGCGGCTCGCCGGATATGCTGCTGGATGCTTTCATCCTGGCCTTCGGAATGACGCCTTTTGCAGCACAAGCGCTGCGCTGGCGCGATGCGGCCGACGCATCGCTGTTGCCGCTGCCGCTCTCGCTGCGCCTTGCGCGGCGCTTGCGCCACCCCTTTGGCGCGAATCTCGACAGCCACTGCGAACGCCGCTGGGATGCCACTCGCCAACTCTGGCGTCAGCATTCACGGCACCGGCTGAGGACCGCCAGCGGTGAAATCGAAGCCGAGAGCTTTGGCTGGATCTCCGCAACGCGCGGTCCGGTAGCCTTCTCGCTGGTGATCGCCGGGCACACGCTCGCCAAAGCAGTGCTTGTCGGCTACGGCAATCGTGGCGATCATGGTGTCCCGGCCTGGTCGGCCGCCCTTCTGAAGACATCCGCCTCATGATCCGCCTGACCATACAACGCAAGGTTTTCCTGGCCACCTTTGCCCTGGCGACAGCCATGGCCCTGCTGCTGACCCTGCTCATGCGCTGGAATCTCGGCGACGGTTTCGCGCGTTACACGAGCGCCGCCGAGCTGGCACGCCTCGACGGCACGATCAGCAACATCGAAGCCGAATACGCCCGGCACGGCAACTGGGATTTCCTGCGCGCGGCGCCGGAGCAGGTCTGGCTGCGCTTGTCGCGCCCACAGAGGGAGAGCGGCCCCGATCGTCAAGGGCCCGAGCGCGCAGCGGGCTTTCCAGCGGACTTTCCACCGGAGCGGCAGCCGCCGCCGTTCGGGCCGGGGCAGGAGCAAGGTCCGGGACCCGCAGCCCGCGGCGAAGGACCGCCACGGCCAGCAACGGCAGGCCCGCCGCAGGACAGCGGAAACCTCGGCACGGGGCCGCGGCAGGGTCGGCCCAACGCTCGCCCGCCGTTCGACGTTCTGCGCGTTGGCCCGCGCCTGGCGCTCGTCGATGCCGAGGCCAAGTGGCTGGCGGGAAGCGCCGCGACAGGCGGCGTCGGCGCGACCCGGCCGATCGTCTATCAGGGCAGCGTCGTCGGTCAGCTGAGCTTGCAGGCGGCGCAGTCCTCCGGCGACGAACTCGACGCCGCCTTCCTGGCCAGTCAGACCGAGAACATGCTCTTTTCCGGCCTGGCGGCACTGGGCTTCTCGCTGCTCGCGGCCTGGCTGCTGGCGCGCCATCTGCTGGCGCCGATCAGCGATCTGGCACGCGCTGCGCGCCAGATCGCCGGCGGCGCACTTGATACCCGCATCCAGGTGCGCAGCGAAGACGAACTGGGCCAGCTGGCAGCCGATTTCAATGACATGGCCGAGCGCCTCGGCCGCGTCGAAGAATCGCGCCGGGCCTGGATCTCGGAAAGTTCGCACGAGCTGCGTACGCCACTGGCCGTCCTGCGCGCCGAGATCGAGGCCATGCAGGACGGCGTGCGCACGCCCAATGCGGCAACGCTGGCCCGTCTGCACAAGCAGGTGCAGCAGCTGACGAAGCTGGTCGACGACCTGCGCCTGACCCTCGATCGCGAACCCGCCGAGGGGGCCATGGAACGTGAGTTGCTGGCCTGGGTAGCTCCGGTGGCAGTCCTCGAAGAGGCCATCGAAACTTTTCGTGAGCGTTACGACGCGGCCAATATCCGGCTCGACAGCGCGCAGCTGGTCGATGCCGGCTGGCAGATGCGCGGCGACGCCGGGCGCCTGCTGCAGGTATTCGGCAACCTGCTCGAAAACAGCTTGCGCTATACCCATGCCGGCGGTCAGCTGAGGATTGGCGCGCGCGCCAGCAAGCAACAACTGCTTCTCGAATTTGACGACAGTGCGCCGGCACCGCCCGCGGCCGCCCTGCCGCGCCTGTTCGAGCGCTTCTTCCGCGCCGAACCCTCACGCAGCCGGGCTTTCGGCGGCTCGGGCCTGGGCCTGGCGATCTGCCGAACCCTGGTCGAAGCGCACGGCGGCCAGATCAGCGCCACCCCATCGGCGCTCGGCGGCCTGAAAATCTGCATCGAACTCCCCCTGGAAAAACCATGAGCAAACGCATCCTGATCGTCGAGGATGAAACCGACCTCGCCCAGATCCTCGCCGAATACCTGCAGCGCGACGGTTTCGTCGCCACCACCATCGCCGATGGCCTGATGGCGATGGCCGCGCTGCGCCAGGCGCCGCCCGACCTGCTGCTCCTGGACCTGATGCTGCCCGGCATGAACGGCATTTCCATCCTGCGCGAACTGCGCAAGACCTCCGAGCTGCCGGTGATCATGGTCACCGCGCGCACGGAAGAAATCGACCGCCTGCTCGGGCTCGAACTCGGCGCCGACGACTACATCTGCAAACCCTACTCACCACGCGAAGTCGTCGCCCGCGTCAAGACCGTCCTGCGCCGCGCCCAGCCGACAAGCGCTGCCAGCGGCAGCGCAAGCGCAAGTGGATCACCGCTCGAAATCGACGCCGACACCATGCAGGCACGCGTCGCCGGCAAGAACCTCGACCTGACCCCCAAGGAATTCAGGCTGCTGCAGACCCTGGCCGGCAAACCGGGACGCGTCTTCTCGCGCGCACAACTGCTCGACGCCCTCTATGCAGACAACCTCGAAGTCTCCGAACGTGCCATCGATAGCCACCTGAAAAACCTGCGCAGGAAACTTGCCCCGGCCTTTCCCGACGAGGAGCCGATCCGATCGATCTACGGCGTCGGCTTCGCTTTCGAGCCGTTCCCGTCGTGACCGCAGCCGCGCGCACGACTGCCGCAGCGCCAAGCCGGTAATCCAGGGCCATCCGCTGATCGCCCCTCGCCCCTCGTGGGAGAGTGGTCAGGGGAGAGGGGGAGCTGCGGCTGACGACACCCTAAATCGCCTGCGCCTACGCCAGCGGCAACGCCAGGCAAAGGCGCGTGCCGCCATCCGGCGACGGCAGCGGTCGCAGGCTGCCGCCGTGCAGCGCGGCGACACGCTGGGCGATGGCCAGGCCGAGGCCGCCGATGCCGCCACTGCTGCGCCGGAGCGGGGGGTCGCGCAGCGACTGGCCATGTTCCAGGCGCAGCCATACTTCTTCGGGCAAACCGCCGCCGCCGTCCTCGACGGTGATCCGCGCCAGCCCCTTGTCGTGGCTGAGGCTGACGCGCACCGGCGCAGTGCCAGGGGCATGGCGCAGGGCGTTGTCGATCAGGTTGGTGAGCGCGCGCTCGACGAGCTGCAGGTCGCCATCCAGTTCAAGGCTCCCCGGCGGTTCGCCAGCCAGGGTCACCGGCGGCGGCCCGCCGTTGACTGCGAATTTCTGCACCGCGTCGGTCACCAACTCGTCGAGCCGGAAGCGCTCGCGATGCAGCAACTGGTCGCTCGATTGCAGTGCCGCCAGTTCGAAGAGCTGCTGCGACAGGCGCCGCACCTTGTCGCTCTGCGCCAGCGCCGCGACGATGACGCGCTGGCCCTGCTCGGGCTCCGCAAGCGCCTTGCCGGCCAGGGCTTCGAGGTGGCCGTGCAGGGCGGTCAGCGGCGTGCGCAGATCGTGCGCGACGCTGGCCATGGTCTCGCGATGTGCGCTCGCCTGTTGCTGCTCGCGCGCGGCCTGGGATTCGATGCGTTCGGTCATTTCGTCGAAAGCGGCGCCAATGGCCTGCACTTCATCGCCAGCGCTCGGCGACGAACTGTGCCCGGCTGCGGCGGCATGCAGGGTGTGCAGGCTGTAGTCGCGCATGCGCCGGGCGAGACGATGCAGCGGCTGCGTCAGCCGACGCAGGGTAAAGGCGCCGACCGCCAGGGTCACCAGCAGACCCAGGCCGGCCACCAGAGCGGTACTCTGCCAGACGCGGCCCTGGCTAAGTTGCCCGCTGACCGCTTCGCGCGCCTGCCCGTCGAGGACGATGTACAGGTAGCCCGGCGGGCGGCTGTCGCCGGCACGCGGCGGGAACATCGCCGCGCTGAAGATGCGCGCCAGGCCCGAACCCATCGGGTCGCTGCCCCGCAAGGGCAAGGCGGCGCCACCCAGGAAGGCGCGCACCGGCCGCAGGTCGACCTGCTCCTGCTGCACCATGCCGGGGTCGCCGATGTAGGCCTGGACGCGACCGTCGGCGTCAAGCACGTAAACCTGGATGCCGGGGTTAACCACCATCAGCATCGACAGCAGCGCGTCGCGCGCCGCGCGGTCGGCCTGGTCGCGGTCGCTCACGGTAATCTCGGGCCAGTGTTCGACGATGTGCCGGGCCAGCCCGTGCGACAGGCGTTGCAGCGACTCCTGCTCGTCCTCGGCGGCGACGTGCCAGCCAAGGACGCCGACCAGCGCCCCGTAGGCGAGCAGGAGCAAGGCCATGGTCATCGTCAGGCGCGACGAAAATGACCGCCGCAAGCGTTCCGTACGTGGCGTCCGCCGCGCCGAGCGGGCAGCGTCGCCGCTCACGCTGTTTCCCCCGCTCATGGCGAAGTCGCTTCGAAACGGTAGCCGACACCCCAGACGGTGACGATGCGCCGCGGGTCGCGCGGGTCGTCTTCGATCTTGGTGCGCAGGCGGTTGATGTGCGAGTTGACCGTGTGCTCGTAGCCGTCGAAACCGGCGCCCCAGACGCGCTGCAGCAGTTCGCCGCGGCTGAAGGCGCGGCCCGGGTGACGGGCCAGGAAGTGCAGCAGATCGAACTCGCGCAGGGTCAGCGGCACGGCGGCGTCGCCGCGCAGCAGTTCGCGACGCACGGTGTCGAGGCGGAAAGGGCCGAAGCGTAACTCCGACGCCAGCGCCGGCGAGGCGCGCAATTGCTCGATGCGGCGCAGCAGGGCGCGCACCCGGGCAACCAGCTCGAGCATCGAAAACGGCTTGGCGAGATAATCGTCGGCGCCGAGTTCGAGACCGAGAACGCGGTGCGCCTCGGCCGAACGCGCGCTGAGCATGATCACCGGCACGTCGGCATGGCGAGCGCGCAGATGGCGGCAGACATCCCAGCCGTCAGCGCCGGGGAGCATCAGGTCGAGCAGCACCATGTCCCAGCGCTGGCGGTCGATGGCCGCCATCGCGCGCAGTCCGTCGGACTCCCGATGCAGGCGATAGCCGGCCTCTTCGAGATGCAGGCGCAAGGCGCCGGCGATGGCATCGTCGTCCTCGACGAGCAGCAGCTGCTCGTTCATGCGACTAGCGGCGCGGCGCGCTGCTGGCGCCGACGCCGGAGGACGACGGGAAGAGGGCCGGCGCTCGCTTTCACACGGGTGAGAGAGCCGAATCGGCGCTCTGTTTGCGGCGTCGGTGGCCGACCCAACCGATCGCGAGCAGTCCTGGCAGCATCAGTGCCAGGCTTTCGGGCTCGGGCACTGCCTGGAAACTGATGCGATAGATTTCGCTGCCCGCGCTGAGGGCGCTGTTGAGCATGTAGCCGGCAGCGGTAGTTTGCCCGTTGAAAGCCGACTCCAGCCCGGCGAAATCGAAACGGACGACACCGTTCTCCGCGGTACGGTTGGTCGCGACGCTGCCGACAACGAAGGCCGCCGCCTTGGGATCGGAAACTTCCGATCCGGCGTCCCAGATGTCGCCAGCGTACTGAACGATCGAGGTGATCGCCAGCTGGCCGGCAGCGTTGAACAGCCGGTATTGCATCGGCGAATCATTGCCGATGAAGTGATCGTTGCTCGGCAAGACCATGGCGGCAAAGGTGAAGAAAGGATTGCTGGTGGCGTCGATCATGAAAGTCGCACTACTGCTCGCACCGGGCAGCAAGGCGCCACCGATCGTGCCACGGGTCGCATTCGGTTCGGCGGCAGCGAACGCCGCCTGCCATTCGCTACCGCCACCGAGTTCGGCGACGGAAATAATCTCGGCGCCGGCCGCCTGGCCAATGTTGAAAGAATCGAAACTGCCGCTGCCGAAACCGACATGCAAGGGTGCAAAACTGATACCGCTGGTCGGAACGCGGTTTTCAATGGTCACCTTAATCTGTGCAGCGCCGGCACTGGCGCAAAAGGCCAGCGCGGCGGTGCCGGCAGCCAGGCGGAAAGGAATGGAAAGGCGTTCGTGCATCTGAGTTCTCCTCGAGGAAAGAAGCGCATGGGAAACGAGCCGGAAAACCCGAACTCGCACGAACGATGATAGGCAGCCAGTCTCCCCGAGTCCTCATCGAATGATCACGCAGCGGTGATCATTTCACCCAGCCGCGCTCGAACGCGGCAAGATCAAGGGCAGCAGTCCGTACTCGCCGGAGATACTGGTGCCGCGCCATGCACGGATGCACGAAGGCAAGTCGACGCCGCGTGCGACGCCTCCCTCCCCGTTGCGTCATAGGCCGTGGTCAGCAAACGCAGGCTGAAAGGCTTACGGCAAGGTCGCGATGTACTCGGCAACCGCGTGCGCTTCCAGCTCCGTGAGCTTCGCGGCAACGGTGTGCATCACGGCATTGTCGTTGGTGCGCTCGCGCGTGTTGAACTGCTTGAGCTGGTCCTCGATGTAGCGCGGATGTTGCCCGGCCAGGCGCGGCAGTTGCGGCGTGCCGTGCCCCTGCTCGCCGTGGCAACTGGCGCAGGCAGGCAGGCCCGAGAAGGAGTTTCCCTGGCTGAAGATATACAGGCCGACGCCGAGCAGCGCCGCATCGCGCGATTTTTTCGCGGGCACGCTCTTGCTTTCGAAAAAGACACCCAGCGCCTGCATCTCGGCCGGCGTCAACTCCGCGGCCTGCGGCTTCATGGTCTCGCTCTTGCGCTTGCCGCTCTTGAAATCGGCGAGTTGCTTGGCGACGTATTCGGCATGCTGCCCGGCGAGGCGCGGGAAAACGACGCTCGCCGCTTCGCCCTCCTTGCCGTGACAAAGCGAGCAACGTTCGACGACGATTTGCTGGGCACGCGCCTGGTCCGCCGCACTGTCTGCCAGCGCGGGCAGCGCCGACAGAAAGGCCAAGGCGGCCACTACGCTCGCGCCGAACAGGGCACCATGCTTGTAAGCCAATTGAGTTCTCCTTTGCTTGCACAGACGCTGTGCACGGTGGCTGGATACTAACGGTCATGACAGTCGAGATACCCCGGATGATGAAATTCATGACCGTTTCCCCTCTTCCCCGACCCTTCTCCCGCGAGGGGAGAAGGGAGGTTTGTGAGTCGCGTGCGCGACTTTCACATTAATTCGCGGGCGGCTGCTTTTCATTCGTACTGATGGTGGCCAGCGGACTCGCGTGCCGGTCAGGCGACTGCGCGGAATCCTGCGGAGCTGAATCCTGCGGAGCCGGATCCAGCCAGGGCAGAGCCATCACCCACCGCCGCCACAGCCTGATAGGCAGCGCTCGCTGCGCTGCCGCGGGCCACGCTTTCCTGAGCTGGCGGCTGCTTCTGCGCGCGTTCCTGGGCGGCCAGTTCCAGGCGCGCTACGCTGGCCATCTGTGTCGCCATGGCCGCCACTTTCTGGTCCTGCGACGAGGGATCGGCCGGTGCCAGTGCCGCGGCGCGAATCTGTTGCGCCTTGGCGATGGTTTCCTCGGGGTCGCCACCGGGAGAGGTGTCGATGCTCACTTCGCCCGCGACGGCATAGCGCTGGTTGTCCGGCCCGACCTGGTAGGTGAAGGTGGCGCCACCGGCCAAACCGGCGCCCGCCGCCATATGCGCCAGTTCATGCGTACGCACCTGACGGTCGGTTGCACTGAGCTGATCGATCAGGCGCAGGTCTTCCGCGGAAAGACCACTCGCGGCGCTCGCCATGGCACTGGCTTTTGCCGTCACGCTCTCGGTTACGGCCGTAAAACCGGTCGCGGTTGTCTCACCCGTTTCGGCTGGTCGCCCGGTCTGCACAAGCGCCGGCTGTTCAGCCGGCGTCGCTTTCTGGTGCTCGGCGACACGGGCCGCTCTCTGCTCGGGCGATAAGACCGTCCGCAGAACGGAAGCTTGCGCAGCAGCGACACTGTTGACCACGAGAACCTCGGCAAGCAAAGGGCGAGGCTGTGACTATAGACCGAACCGACGGCGTTCAGCAATCCGGGCGCAGAGGTACTTGCGGTTACGTGCAGCTAACTGACTGCACTCCGCCCGCGTGCCAGCAGTCGGCGCAGCAGCGAGCCTCCCGGGCGGGTCTTGCGTTCGCGCATGAATGCCAGGTAGAGCAGCGGCACGGCGAACAGGGTCAGCGCCGTCGAGAACAGCAGCCCCCAGACAATGCTCGAAGCGACGGGCCCCCACAACAAGCTCTTGCCGCCGATGCCGAAAGCCAGCGAGAACAGGCCGCCGATGGTCGTCGTGGTGGTGATCAGGATCGGCACCACGCGCCGCCGACCCGCCTGGACCAGGGCGTGCATGCCGCCCATACGCTTTGTCCGGTCGTTGGCAGCGTCGATCAGGACGATGGCCGAGTTGACGCCGATACCGGTCAGCGCGATCACTCCGTAGAGCGTATATAGCGACAGCGGGTTGCCCGACAGCGCCAGCCCGAACGCGACACCGGTGAAGGCCAGCGGCACGGTCACCAGGATCATCAGCGGTTGCCAGTAGCTGGCAAACTGCGCGGCGAGAATCAGATAGATCAGGCCAATACCGAGGAGGAAGAGGATCTTCATCGCATCGAGACTCTCCTCGATGTCCTCCAGCTCGCCGGAAAAATCGAGGCTGACGCCAGGATGCGCGGCGCGGATCGTGTCCCACTCACTGGCGATGAGGGCGTTGGCCGCGGCGGTATCGGTGAGGGTCTTGTCGAGGCTGGCTTCAACGGTAATCGTTCGGCGCAGGTTGTAGTGGCGGATGAAGCCGCGGCCCGGCGTGATTTCTTCTTCGACGAGCGCGCCGAGGCGGCTGATCTGGCCATCGGGCAAGGCGATCGGCTCGTTCAGGAAAGTTGCCGGGTCGAGGCGTCGGGTACGCTCGGAACGCACGCGCACCTCGATCTTGTCGCCTTCGTCACGCGTAAAAGCAACCACCTCGCCGTCGACGGCAATGCGTACCTGCCGGGCCAGTTGCGCGGCGTTCAGCCCGGCCTTGCGCAGGGCGTCGCGGTCGAGACGCAGGCTCAGTTGCGGGCGGCCGGGAACGTTGTCGTCCTGCACGTCGCGCGCGCCGGGGATCCTGGCGGTGATCGCCTTGAGCGCGTCGGCGGCGGCCTGCAGTTGCGCGAAATCATCGCCGCGCACCTTGACGCTGATTGCCTTGCCGGCGGGGGGACCGCCCGAGATTACGGTAAAGCTCTTGCGCCCGAGACCGGGTACCGCTTCGACGCTGGCGCGCATCGCCTCGACCGTCGCGCCAACATCGCGCGCGCCCTTGCGCAGCGGGTTGAGCGAAACGATCACCTGCCCGTAGGGGTCGCCATACAGTGGCTCGTTATCGGTGAACTTGACCCCGGCATTGGCATGGACCGAGCGTGCCTCGCCACCCGGCCCGATGCCATCCAGCTGGCTGCGCACCACCTGCTCGACGGACCTGGTTTCGGCCAGCGTGTCTTCGAGCGTCGCCGTCGCCGGCAGGTCGACGTTCACGTAAATAATCCGTATCGGATCGAAAGCGAAGAACTGCACACGAATCACACCGGAGGCAAGCAACGCCGCGGCGGCAAGGACCGCGGCCAGGGTCAGCGCTGCAAAGCGCTTCGGCCGGCGCAGGGTGTACGCCAGCGCCTGCCCGTAGCGCAGGCGAATGCGGCGATTGAAACGGTTGCGCCAGACTTGCAGGCGCGACAGCCGGTCGAGACGCAGCTTGCTGGCGACGATGTGCACCGGCATCATCCAGAAGGCTTCGAGCAGCGAGATCAGCAAGGCCAGGGTGACCACGAACGGGATAATGAACATGAACTTGCCGACGATTCCCGGCAGCAACATCAGTGGCAGGAAGGCGGCCATGGTCGTCGCCACCGACGCCAGCACCGGCGCCCAGACTTCGCCGATGGCGTCGAGGCTGGCCTGCAGCGCCTGCTGGCCGCGCTCGATGCGGTAGTAGGTCGCTTCGACGATGACCACCGCGTCATCGACCAGCAGGCCGAGCGCGATGACCACGCCGAGCAGCACCGAGACGTTCACCGTGTGCCCCATGGCCGCCAGCAAGGCGAAAGTGCCGAGCAGGGAAAACGGAATGCCCAGCGAAACCAGCACGCCGATCTTGGCGCCGAGGAACAGCCAGCACACCGCGAGCACCATGATCACCCCGTACAAGGCGTTGGTCTGCATGACCTGAATCGCTTCGCGGGTGGGAATCGTCTGGTCGTCGGCGAGAGTCATTTTCAGGCCGCTGGCAGCTAGCACCGCGTTTTCTTCGGCAATGAAGCTGCGCAGACGGTCGACGAGTTCGAGCGTGTTGCTGCCGGCCTTCTTGTTGATGGCCAGCGAAATCGCGTCGCGGCCGTCGGTCGACGAGTATTGCGTCGCCGGCGCGCGCGCTCTTTCGATGCGCGCCACCTCGTCGAGCCGCGCCGAAATACGCGGTCGGGACGACGACATCACCGGCAGTGTCGCCAGCGACTCGGGATCGGTGAGCACGCCCTTGATGCCAACCGACCAGGCGCTGCCCTGCCCTTTCAAGGTGCCGCCGGAAACATCGCGATACCAGTCGCGCACGCTGTCGGCGATGTCGGTGCTGGTCAGGCCGCGCGCCGCCAGGGCCTGTGGATTGGCACTGATGAGCAGCTCCGGGTCGCGCAACCCGGAAGCGATGACCGAGTCGACGCCGCTCATGCGCTCCAGATCGCTCTTGATGCGCCGCGCGTTCAAACGTAGCGTCTCGTCGTCGGCCTGACCGACAAGCAGAATCGACGCCGTCGGAAAACCGTTAGAAGTGGTGATCTCCATGACCAGCGGATCCTTGGCCTCGGGTGGCAGCTCGGACTTGGCCTTGTTCTGGATTTCGCGACGCAGGTCGTTCATCCGCTTGTCGAAATTGCGCTCGGAGATCTCGCGGAAGCGAACCAGGATCGTCGAAATGTTCTCGCGCGACGTCGACACCACGAAGCGCACGTCGGCAACACCCTTGATGCCGTCCTCGAGCGGGTTGGTCACCAGCCGCTCGACTTCCTCGGCACTCGAACCGGGCAGCGCGGTGACGATGCTCACCCAGTTGAAATTGATTTCCGGATCCTGCTCGCGCGGCATCGTCAGGTAGCTGAGCAGACCGAGCAGCAGCACCACCGCGAAGGCGACGTTGGCCAGGGGATGGTTCGAGATCAGGGCACGCAATAGCTTCATGGTTAGCGGTGCCGCCTACTTGATTGCCACGCCGTCTTGCAGCGTCGCCTGGCCGCGCACGACAAGGCGCGTCTCCTCCGGCAGCGCGACCGCTGTCGCCCGACCCTCCTGCGCACCGGGCAAGGCGACGAAGCGGGCGACCTTGTCCTGCTCGACAAAAACACCGATCGCGTCGCCGCGGCGCACCAGCAGCGGCGCCGGCAGGTAAGGCTGCGGATCGGACCACAGCAAACGCCCGTCGCTGCCCACCGGAACGGGAGGCTTGGCCGCGGCGCCGGCCGCAAAACCGAGGCGGACTTCCTGCGTGCGCGCTGGCGCCGACACCGTGCCGCCAACGCGCAGCAGGCGTAGCGGATAGCTCTGCCCGCGCGTCGCGAAAACCGGATCGCTCGCCCGGCGCAGTCCGGCGACATCGGCCGGCGCGATATTCGCGCTCACTTCGGCGGCACCGGTTTCGGCGATCACGTAAAGCACCGTTCCGGGCGCCACCGCCTCGCCGGTCTGCGCCAGTCGCTCCATGACGCTGCCGGCAAAAGGTGCGCGCAGCGTCGCCTTCGCCAGCTGACGTTGAGCGACCGCCAGCTGCGCCTGTTGCGATGCCCGTTCGCTGCGCATCAGCGCCACTTCGGTTTCGCGCTGGATCAGCGCTTCCTGCGAGAAAAACCCCTGCCTCAGCAGCTCCTGCGAGCGCTTGAGCTGCTGCTCGGCCTGCTTGAGGCGCGCCAGTGAAGCATCCACCGCCGCCTGCGCCTGCGCCACCGCCAGCCGGAAATCGACCGGGTCGATGATGACCAGCACTTCACCCTTCTTCACCGCACTGCCAGCTTCAGCCGTCCAGCGCAGCACGACCCCGCTGACCTCGGCCGACAGCTTCGACTCGTTGCGCGCCATCACGCTGGCCGCCAGTTCGCGCTGCGGGTGGATGACCACCTCACTGAGCGCTGCGGTCTCGATGATCACGGCAGCGGCTTTTGTGGTCGCTGGCGTGCTCTGGGCGTGCGCCTGCGGCGCGCTGGTGAGAAGGGCCACGAGGGCGGTGACCACCACCGTGGTCGACCGCGCCGGTCCAGGCGGCCGCGCGCGCCGAACGAGCCAGGTAGTCTGTCGCGGCAAGTCAATCAGTCTCATGTGCTACCGCCATATCGGCGTCAATGAATGTCAGATGAATGGCGGCGAGAGCGCCAGTGGAAGGAGCGCTTGCCTGTCGTGAGTTGCCCCCGAACTGGCGCGCAGCCTACCGCGCCACCCCGTGCCGGTGGACCTGATCGGCCGCCTGATACGACCGGGTAGCGCCGACGCTCATGCAACATCGACCCGCCCCATGCCCAATCGATCAGCCGCCTCGCATAGTCGTCGGTTGATGCCGCCGACGCTTGCCATCTCGATCAAGGTCCAGGCGGACATCATCAACTTCTGTTCGCGTACGCTCTCCATTCAGGAGCAGCAGCAACCCAATCGCGTAAGTCCGACCACTCGAAGGGCGTCGATCGCGGCTCGGCCACCAGGCTGGCTAAAGGTTTGCCACGTCGTGTGATAAGGACCTCCCCGCCGACCTCGACCTCGGCAAGAGGTGCGGAAAGTTGCGATTTAGTATCGGCAATCGTCGCGGTCTTCATGTTTCGGTCCCTGTAAAGCGGTCAATTCGGTCCACATTTTTGCGCTTATTGGTCATCTTTTAAATGGCTGTCATGTGACGGTAGCAATTCAATTCCGTGTTTGGCACCCGTAGCGCTCATGACGTCGCGTGACTACGATCCTGCCTACCCGGCTCGACGCGCAACGCTCAAGCGCTGCCCAAGCTTGCCCGCAACGCGCGGAGCAGAGTCCACTGAGGCAGGCGTTCGCTTTCGCGCATGACTCTGAGCGCCCACGACGGAGCTGGCGACCAGTCGCCATCCTGGCAGCAGAGGGCGGCGAACCGGCAGATGTCGCCAGGCCCTCGCAACCCCATCGAGCTGCAATTCAAGTATCGCCGCATCACGGTTCAGCAATGTCAGTCGCTCATCGTTCGCCTGCGCGATCAGCAATCGATCGAAGGGGTCGGTGTGGCTACAGTGCAGGCTGCGCAGCACAGTGATGTGACGCGGCAAGATCGGCAGCAGAACGAAACCCTGCGCTTCCAACTCGTCGGTGATATCACCTGGCGGCAAGGGCAATTTCCCTTTGCCGTTTTTCAGCACCATTTCCCACACGCTGGCGGTGCTGACGACGATCCCGGACTCTGCGATCAGCCCTTGCGTAGCCTCGCCCAAACGCGCGTCGCCGGTCATCCACCAGTAGAACAGGTGGGGGTCCAGCAGGTAGCGCTTCATCACATATCGCCGCCGCGGAGCGCGTCGGCAATGGCTGTATTGGTTGCGGGCCCATCCCAATCAGCGTCAGCCTTGGCCAAGGTCGCCCACGCTCCGGGCTTGCGCACAAGCGCCGGCGCCGCAACTGTCACCAGCCTGACCACCGGAACCCCATTGTTGGCGATAACCACATCCTCACCCGCCAACGCTGCTTGTACCAGCTTGGAAAGCTGGTTCTTGGCTTCCAGCATGTTGACTTGCATTGTGAACTCCTCCGTCAAGTCACTCGAACCCATGCAGTTTAGCTCTGCCTGGCCAAGTTGGCTAACGAGGCGCCTTGACGAGCCGGAAAGACACGCGGACAGGAAGCATGAGCCCGACACCGGCAAGCACGACAACACTCAAGGGCTTCAATCGCGGGCGCCGATTGTTGGCGCCTCAGGGTTCGATACCCCTGCTGGCGTGGACTTTGAGTAGCCTGGCGGCAGCCAGCAGCCCTTCGTCCAGGGTGTAAAGCATTGTTGCGCCATCGTTGCGCCATCGTTGCGAGCAATGGCCAAATGCAGCGCGTCGCCAGCTTGCAATTTTGTCGCGAAGTGCTGGATGTACGCTTTGGCAAGCTCGTCGTCCGCCGCGCCGGGAACAAGCACCTGGCAGGAGCCAGCCACCATGTCAGCGAACTGGCCATGGCCAGCAACGCCTCCGCCAGCGCCATACCTCCCATCCTGAACTCCCGAGCGATGAGACTCGCGAACTCGACGCGGGTCCACTGGCTGACGTGCAAGCGGCCAACCGGGAGCGCCACAAAGAACGCCTCGATCTTTTTACTGGTCGCTTCCTCGACGATGAGCGGAGCCAGGAAGCTGGTGTCGAAATACAGCATCAAAGACTCTCGTCGCGCATTTCCCGCAAAAGTTCTGCACTCGATTTTCGTCAGCAAGCAGTCCTCAAGCTGCAGTGATCGTCGCCCGCGGTATGTCGGCCACTCGGGGAGCAATGCTCTCAACCTGTCAGGCCATAGTCATACGCCGGTTTTGTAAGCAGGTGATAGATGGGGCTTTCGTGTGAAGTTTCTGGGGTATGAGCGGTTTGGTTTTATCTTGACGAGGTTCTTGATCAGTTCGTCGAGAACGGAGTCGATATTGTCGGGCGCCTCGAGTCCCTGGAGGAGCCAGTGTCCGAGGGTGCGCTTGACGCGAGAGAAGGTGTCGCCACGGTTGATGGCGTACTGAGCGTGGGTGTCGGGATCGAGGGATTCACTGGCGGCATGGACGGCCAGGGCGTTGATCTTGTCGCAGAGGATTTGTGCGCCGAAGTCCTGTTGTGAGGCCAGCCAGGACATGCCGGACAGATGTTCGAGGGCCAGGCGCCAGGCGATGCTTGATCCGTTTGAACGCCTCCTCAATTCGCCACCGGGAGTCATCGATACCGGCATTGGCATTGACGAGAAACACATCGACAGGATCTTTCTGCCGCATGTGCGACTGGAAGACGCAGCAGGCCGCCACCCCGAGGGTTCAGGATTGGGTTTGACTATCGTCCAGCGCCTGGTGAGCAGCCTCGGTGGCTCGTTGCGGGTAGAAAGCGATTTGAGCGATGGAACAAATTTTCAGGTGACGGTGCCGGGATTGGTTGATGGATAGGCCAATCCAGCACTCCTTACCTCCGCTTTCAATGCCCTGGGTTGCTCGCCGAATGGGTACGCTTAAAGCTCGTGCCGGTCGGCAATCGGTCGCGATGCAGCGGTTTGCATAGTCGGCCCTGCAGCATTCCCTTATCGGGCCTGGCACGCGAAGCCCGGCGCGTGACGCGCGGCCCGCTGACGGTGGTCATGAGCTGAGCGGCTCCGTCTTGAGCGTCGCGCAGCTTGGCGAACCTGGCGTGCAGCGGGTGACGATTGGCAGCAGCCTGGCAGGCGCAGCCCTGGGTTTCATTCGCCAGGCGGCAACGGAGATGGCCACGCTTGGCGGCTTCTCGTACGCCAGCCAGCAGATTCCGGACCGCGGGCTGTGCCAATTCTTCGCCGATCGACCTCCAGATCTTGCGTAAGACGCACGCTATTATCCTCGTCGCGCGCTGGGACGACGCCGGCGACGCGGACTGATCGGCTATAATCCCGCCCTTTCACTGCCTTGCCGTGAGCCGCGTGCGCAGTTCACCCCAATACAGAAATCGAGTCGCGAGTCGCATTCATTGTCCTTACTGCTTCCCCGCTCGCCGCTGCCCAAAGCCGGCGAAAAGCTTCAGTTTCCCTCCTTTGCCGGCTCGGCCGACGCACTGCTGATCGCCCAGGCGGCCACTGCTGCCGGCCCCGGGCGGCGCATGCTCGCGGTACTCACGGCCAGTGCCGCCGACGCGCAACGCCTGCTCGTGGAAATCCCGTGGTTCGCTCCCGATCTGCGCATCCGCTTGCTGCCGGACTGGGAAACGCTGCCTTACGACAGTTTCTCGCCGCATCACGACCTGGTTTCCGAGCGTCTGGCGACGCTCTATGCAGTCATGCGCGGCGAGTGCGACGTGCTGCTGGTTCCTGCCGGAACGGCGGTCTACCGCCTCACTCCGCCGGCCTATCTGGCCGCCTACACCTTCTTTATCAAGCAGGGCGAGCAACTCGACGCCGAGCCATTCCGCGCGCAGCTGACGCTGGCCGGCTACGCGCACGTCACGCAGGTCGTGGCGCCGGGCGAATACTCGATCCGCGGCGGCATCATCGACCTCTTCCCGATGGGCTCGCAACTGCCGTACCGGCTGGATCTCTTCGCCGACGAAATCGAAAGCATCAAGACTTTCGACGTCGACACCCAGCGCACGCTCTATCCGGTCCCGGAAATTCGCCTGCTGCCGGCGCGCGAGTTTCCCCTCGACGAAAAGGGCCGCAGGCGTTTCCGGCAGCGTTTCCGGGAAATGTTCGAAGGAGACCCCGGCAAGTCACGGATTTACAAGGATGTCTCGAACGGCGTTGCGGCGGCCGGCATCGAATACTGGCTGCCGCTGTTCTTTGAAGAAACGGCCAGCCTTTTCGACTACCTGCCCAGGGAGACGGTCCTCGTCCTGCACAAGGACGTGCCCGAGGCGATCCGTGCCTTCTGGCGCGAGGCGCAGTCACGCTACGACATGCTCTCCGGCGATCGCAGCCACCCGCTGCTACTACCGGCGCAGCTCTTCCTCGCCGAGGAGCCGTTCTTCGTCGCCGCCAAATCCTACGCCCGCGTGAACCTCACCGCCGGCACGGACGGACCCGCACAGGCCCTGCCACCGCTGGCCGTCGACCGCCGTGCCCAGGATCCGCTGCACGTGCTGAAAGGCTTCATCGACAGCTTCCCGGGCCGCGTGCTGCTGCTCGCCGAAACTGCCGGACGCCGCGAAACGCTGAGCGAGCTGTTGGCAGAATACGCTCTGGCGCCGAGCGCGAGTAGCGACCTGGCCGCCTTCCTGGCCGCCGACAGCAAGCTCGCCCTGGCCGTGGCGCCACTGCACGACGGTTTCCAGCTCGCGCAGCTGGCGATCATCACCGAAGCCGAGCTCTACGCCGACAGTCCCTCGCGGCGCGCCCGCCACGCGGCGCAACGCAAGGCGACGGTCGACAACTGGCTGCGCGACCTCACCGAGCTGAAGGTCGGTTCGCCGGTGGTCCATGAGCAGCATGGCATCGCCCGCTACCAGGGCCTGATTCACCTCGATCTCGGTGAAGGCGAGATGGAGTTCCTCGAACTGCACTACGCCGGCGAGGCCAAGCTCTATGTGCCGGTGGCGCAACTGCACGTCATCTCGCGGTATTCGGGCGCCGACCCCGACGCCGCACCGCTGCACGCACTCGGCTCACCACAATGGGAAAAAGCGAAACGGCGCGCGGCGCTGCAGGCCCGCGACACGGCCGCCGAGCTGCTCGCGCTGTACGCCCTGCGCGCCGCACGCCAGGGGCACGCCTGCGAATTCAAGACGCACGATCACGACGCATTCGCCGACGGCTTCGGTTTTGAAGAGACCGCAGACCAGGCGACGGCGATCGCGGCGGTGATCGAAGACATGAAATCCGGCCGGCCGATGGATCGCCTGGTCTGCGGTGACGTCGGCTTCGGCAAGACCGAAGTCGCCCTGCGCGCCGTCTTCTGCGCCGTCGCCGGCGGTCGGCAGGCGGCCATCCTCTGCCCGACCACCCTGCTCTGTGAACAGCACTTCCAGACTTTCAACGACCGCTTTGCCGACTGGCCGGTAAGAATCGCCGAGCTGTCCCGCTTCAAGACCAATGCCGAAGTGGCGCAGGCGCTGCGCGAACTGGCCGAGGGCACGCTCGACATCGTCATCGGCACGCACCGCCTGTTGCAGAAGGACGTCAAGTTCAGCCGTCTCGGGCTGGTGGTCATCGACGAGGAGCACCGCTTCGGCGTCCGCCAGAAAGAGGCACTGAAAGCGCTGCGCGCCGAGGTCGACGTGCTGACGTTGACCGCGACACCGATCCCGCGCACCCTGGCGATGTCGCTCGAAGGCCTGCGCGACTTCTCGGTCATCGCCACCGCGCCCCAGAAGCGCCTGGCGATCAAGACCTTCGTCACCCACTTCTCGGACGGCATCATCCGCGAAGCGCTACTGCGCGAATTCAAACGCGGTGGGCAGGTATATTTCCTGCACAACGAAGTGAACACCATCGAGAACATGCGCAGCAAGCTCGAAAAGCTGTTGCCCGAAGCACGCATCGTCGTTGGCCACGGCCAGATGAAAGAGCGTGAGCTGGAGCGCGTAATGCGCGACTTTACACAACAACGCGTCAACGTCCTGCTGTGCACGACGATCATCGAAACCGGCATCGACAACCCGCACGCCAACACCATCGTCATCAATCGCGCCGACAAGTTCGGCCTGGCGCAACTGCATCAGCTGCGCGGTCGCGTCGGCCGCTCGCACCACCAGGCCTATGCCTACCTGCTGACGCACGACGACGCGGCGCTCAACAAGCAGGCCCGGCAACGCCTGGAAGCGATCCAGATGATGGATGAGCTCGGCGCCGGTTTCTACCTGGCGATGCACGACCTGGAAATCCGCGGCGCCGGAGAAGTTCTCGGCGACAACCAGTCGGGAGAAATGCAGGAAGTCGGCTTCAATATGTTCACCGAGATGCTCAACCGCGCCGTCGCGGCCCTCAAACAGGGCAAGGAGCCAGACCTCTTGCAGCCGCTGGCGATCACTACCGAGATCAACCTGCACACCCCGGCGCTGCTGCCCAACGACTACGCTCCCGACGTCCAGCAGCGACTGGCCCTCTACAAGCGCCTTGCCAACTGCACGACCGGCGACGACATCGCCGACCTGCAGGAAGAACTGGTCGATCGCTTCGGCGAGTTGCCGCCACAGGCCCGTGCCCTGCTCGACAGCCACCGCCTACGCCTGCTCTGCAAGCCGCTCGGGGTGAGCAAGCTCGACGCCACTGGCGAACAGATCGTCGTGCAATTCGAAGCCGAACCGCCGATCGACCCCATGTGCATCATCAATCTGATTCAGAGGGACCGCAACTACCGTCTCTCCGGGCCCGATAAACTGCTCCTCAAGCGCCACTGCCCAACGCTCGCCGACCGCGTTAGCGCGGTCAAGGACATGATTCATCAACTCAGCCGTTTGCCAAAACCATGACCCATTTCGACATTGACAACATCAACGTCAGCGCCTTTGACGCCATGCCTTCCCCCGAGGAAATCCACGCCCGCCTGCCGCTTTCGCCGGCCGCCGCTGGCCTGGTGATGAACGGCCGCGAGGTCCTGCGCAATATCCTCGACCGCCGTGACCGCCGCCTGTTTGTCGTCGTCGGACCCTGCTCGATCCATGACCCGATCGCCGGCCTCGACTATGCGCGCCGCCTGAAGGCGCTCGCTGATGAGGTCAGCGATTCGTTGTACCTGGTGATGCGCGTCTATTTTGAAAAACCGCGCACCACGACCGGCTGGAAAGGCTATATCAATGACCCGGACATGGACGACTCCTTCCGTGTCGATCAGGGCATGCAGAAAGCACGCGAGTTCCTGCTCGAGCTCGCCGAAATGGGCCTGCCCGCCGGTACCGAGGCCCTCGACCCGATCTCGCCGCAGTACCTGGGCGATCTGATTGCCTGGACGGCCATCGGCGCGCGCACCACCGAGTCGCAGACGCACCGCGAGATCTCGTCCGGCCTGTCCACTCCGGTGGGGTTCAAGAACGGCACCAATGGCGACGTCGCCATTGCCATCAACGCCATCCTTTCAGCCTCGCGGCCGCACAGCTTCCTGGGTATCAATGGCCAGGGACGCACGTCGATCGTACGCACGCGCGGCAATCGTTACGGGCACCTGGTCCTGCGCGGCGGCGACGGTCGCCCGAACTACGATACGGTCAGCGTGCAGATGGCCGAACAGGCACTGCTCAAGGCCGGCTTGCCGAGTAATATCGTCATCGACTGCTCGCATGCCAACAGCTACAAGAAGCCCGAGTTGCAGCCACTGGTGATGGCCGATGTGGTCAACCAGGTGCGCCTGGGCAACCAGTCGCTGGTCGGCGTGATGGTCGAGTCGAACCTCATCGCCGGCAACCAGTCGATCCCCGAAGACCTGTCACAGCTGAAATACGGCTGCTCGGTCACCGACGCCTGTGTCGACTGGGAGAGTACCGAAAAAATGATCCGCGACGCCGCCCGCCTGCTGCGCGAGGTGCTGCCGACGCGAGGCGACTGACCTCGCTGAATCGGCAGCCGCCGCTGACAGGAAGCGGGCGTGTACTCACTCGCCTAAGCTGGCGGCGCGATGCCGGATTCCTCGTCGGAGGAAACGACGTGGCGCTCGAAGGCCTGGGTTGCCTGCTTGACGGAAACGTAAAAGTCCGCGCCACCAATTTCCTCGGATAGACCTACCCTGGCGAGTTCTTCCCGGAACGGCCGCGGCGCATCGGCGATCTTGACGTCAACGCCCCTGGCAACCAGTTCCCGATGCAGTTCCACAAAGCGTTGCGCCGCCGTGACGTCCATGTCGTGGATCGCCTGCGCATCGATGACCAGCCACTTGACCGGCGGCTCCGCCTCGTCAACGAGCGCCCGCAGACGGTTCACGACGTGCCTGGCGTTGGCAAAGATCAGCGGCGCGTAAAGGCGATAGACCAGCACGCCCGGCACGCTCTCCGCTTCCTCGTCCTCGAGGCAGTCGTGGAACTTGCCGTCGCTGCGCAGGCGGCGGAGCACCGCGTCACGGGGGCGAGAAACCTGGACCAGCACCGTGGTCAGCGACAGCAGCAGACCGAGAATGATGCCCGGCACGACACCCGCCAGCAGTATCGCTGCGGTCACGCCCAAGGCAATGCCGCACTCGACACGATCGATCTTGTACAAACCCTTGAGCGACGCCATTTCCACCATGCCGATGGCGGTGACGATCAGAATCGCACCCAGGGCCACCTTTGGCAGCAGCGCGATCAGACCGGTGAGGAAGAACAGGAACAGGAGCAGACCCCCGGCCAGAATCAGTTGCGCCAGCTGCGTCTTGCCACCAGACGAATCGACGATCGAGGTCCGTGACTGACTGGCCGAAACGGGAAAGCCCTGCCACAGCCCGGCCAGTATGTTCGCCGAGCCGAGGGCGACCAGTTCGCGGTTCGGGTTCACTTCGTAGCCATTTTTTTCGGCAAAGGTTTGCGCCAGAAGAATGCCGTCTGAAAATGCCAGGAAAGCAATCGCTACGGCAGCCGGGGCAAGTGCCGCGACATCGGACCACTCCGGTATCGGAATCGTCAGCTGCGGAAATCCCGAAGGCACCTCACCGACCAGGGCGATGCCGTAGCTGCCCAGATCAAGGAAGAAGGTGGCAAGGATCGCCACTGCACAGACCGCCAGCGCGCCCGGCACGCGTGGCAGCCAGCGCGCCAGGGCAACCAGCATGGCCACCAGCAGCACCCCGAAAAAGAAAGTCGCCAGATGCGTCTGAGGCAATTTCTGGAACACCGTATACACAATCTGGAAGAATTCTTCACCCTCTGTCTTGATGCCGAACATCTTGCCGAGCTGCGTGGCGATGAGCACCAGCGAAGCACCGTTCAAGTAGCCGATCAGGACTGGTCGGGACAGCAGGTCGGCAATCACGCCCAGCTTCAAGCGCGCGGCGAGCAACAACACGATACCCGACAGGATGCTGAGCACCGCCGCCAGAACGACCATGCGTGCCGGATCTCCACCCGACAGCGGCAGGATCGCCGACCCGGCGAGCAGGCCGATCGCCGCATCCGGTCCGGCGATGACGTGCCGTGAACTGGAAAAGAGCGCGTAGCCGATCGCCGCTGCCAGCGCCGCGTACAAGCCGGTAATCGCCGGCAGGTGTACCAGCTCGGCATAGGCAATCACCGACGGGATCGAGACGATACACGCTGAAAGCCCGGCAATTGAATCCTTGCCCAGCCAGGCCAGTCGATAGCCTCGCAGTGTCGCGATCAAGGGCAGGCCAGATCCCAGGAAGGAGAAAAGAGTGCCAGCTTTCATGTCTGAGTCCCCTGAAAGGAAGAGATGTAACGACAATATACCGCGATTCGTCAGCGTTCCGCCAAGTGTTGGCCAGGGGAAAAGCGGCATTGGCGACGCGTCGCACTACAAGCAAGGCGGCTGCCAGCTTGCGGGCCAGGGTCGTGATGGACCGGATCAGGCACGGCAAGCCTGTCGACCTGTGAAATGACGGTGGGGGCCGAAGCCCCCACCGATAGCCATTCTGTTTATTGGACGGCTACGTCCTCAGCAGGCCTTAAGCGGCCAGTGCGAAACGCTCATCATTGGCGTTTGTGGTTTTGCGCGGATTACGTCCGTCGCCTCTCGGGCCGCCTGCTCGCCATCTGTCACCCTGTCGAAACCGGTGCACCCCCGCAGTGGTGGAGGTGGCGGGAATCGAACCCGCGTCCAGAACGCTTCCGGTTTGCCGGAATTACGACCATGGAAGGCATTATGGGTGCAGCGCCGCGGGAATACAAGGTCGAAAATCCGCCAGTTCCCGACATGGCCCCTACAAAACCGCGGCGTCGCGGCGGCTCGCTCCAGCCGCCTAGACCTGCATGTTCATGACGTCCTGGTAGGCGGAGACGAGTTTATTGCGCACCTGGATCATTTCCTGGAACGAAAGGCTGGCCGTTTGCAGCGCGACCATCACTTCGTGCAGGTTCTCGGTGCTATTGCCGGCGGCAAAATTTGCCGCCATGGCTTCCGCCTGCTGCTGCGTCTGACTCACCTGGGCGATCGAATTCTGCAACACCTGCGCGAAGTCGGCCCCTGCTGCAGGGCTCTGCGCCTCGGCAACACGACCAGCGGCGGTCGCCGACGTTGCCTGCAATACACTCAACATCTGCTCGATACCTTTGCTGTCCATTCTCTTCTCCAAGCACTGCCCAATTTAGTGGAGCAAGACTCATGCCTGCTTTCCACTCGGTTTGATCAGAGGATCACGTCTTCAGAAAACCGTCGAGGCGATACTGTCGCAACTTGTGACGCAAGGTCCGCTCCGACATCCCGAGGCGCTGCCCGGCGAGAGTTCGCGAGCCATCGACCGACGCCAAGGTTGCCAGTATATGCTCCCGCTCCACTTCGCTCATCTTGTTGGCGTTCCGAGCGGCTGCTGGAGACGCGGCGACGGTCGTTGTCGGCGCGGCCATTTCCCGCCGCGGCGCGGCGCTCGGAGCCAGCGGTGCTGCAGCCGCCAGATGCAGGGAATCGATTTCGACCCGGTCGCCGGGAGCTAGAATGACCGCCCGCTGCATCACGTTCTCCAACTCACGAACGTTGCCCGGCCAGGCGTGCTGACGCAGCGCCGTTTCCGCAGCAGCGGACAGGCGCAGACCCGGACGACCGGCACGAAGGCCGTGTTGGGCAAGAAAATGGCGCGCCAGCGGTGCGATGTCTTCGCCGCGTTGGCGCAGCGCCGGGATCAGCAGCGGAAAGACGTTCAGGCGATAGAACAAGTCTTCACGGAAGTGGCCTCTGGCGACGGCGTCGGCCATGTCACGATTGGAAGTGGCGATGACCCGGATATCGAGGATCACCGGCTGCTTGCCGCCGACCCGCTCCACTTCGCGCTCCTGCAAGACGCGCAACAGCTTGGCTTGCAGGCCAAGCGGCATTTCGGTGATCTCGTCGAGCAGCAGACTGCCGTGCTGCGCTTGCTCGAACTTGCCGGCCTGCGCCTGCTGGGCGCCGCTGAAGGCGCCTTTTTCATAACCGAAAAGGGTGGCCTCGAGCAGGCTGTCGGGAATGGCTGCGCAGTTGATGGCCACGAACGGACCTTTGCTGCGTGCCGAATGCTGGTGAATGAAGCGCGCCACCACCTCCTTGCCAACGCCGCTTTCGCCGGTCAGCAAGACGGTGCTGTCACTCTGCGCGACCCGCCCGGCAAGCGCGAAGAGGTTGACGCTCACCGGATCGATGGCGATCGCTCGCTCATTAGCGTGCGCTTCGGGTAGACGATAGCGCTGCACGTGATCGAGCAGGGCCTTCGGCTCGAACGGTTTCAACAGAAAGTCGCAAGCACCCGCGCGCATGGCTTCGACGGCGCGGTCCACGTCGGCGAAAGCGGTCATCAGCACGACCGGCAAATAGGGATGGCGATAGCGAATTTCCTTGAGCAGGGTGATGCCGTCGATCGGCCGCATGCGTACATCGCTGACCACCAGCGAGACGGTCCGTTCAGCGAGCAGCTGCAGCGCCGCGTCGCCACCACCTGCGGAGACGACCGCCAGGCCCGCCAGTTCGAGGGTATCGCACACCGCCTCGCGCAAGGCGGCGTCGTCTTCTACCACCAATATCGGCAAAGCCGGCGTCATAGGCTTGCTTGATCCTTACAAAGCTTGCTCGATCGCCAATGCGACCGGCAGCATGATTACGAATTCCGAGCCTTCGCCCGGCACCGAGTGTACCGTCATCGCCCCACCATGGGCACGCACGACCCCCAGCGCGATGGCCAGACCAAGCCCGGTCCCCTGCCCGCTGGTCGTGAAGAAGGGCTCGAAGACGCGCGCCTGGATTTCCGGCGCGATCCCGGCGCCGGTATCGCGGACAGCAATGCGCAGCTGGCCAGCGCGCAGCTCGGCACCAAGCGTGACTTCGGCGCGTTCAGTCGCTGCAGTGACGGCGCCGAGTTCGCTCACTTCGCCCGCCGTGAGGCAGGCCTGCAGGGCATTCTCGAGTAGATTCACGAGCGCGCCGACCAAGGCCTTGCGGCTACCGGTGACGACCGTCTCGGCGCTGCCGCCGACAATCCGGAAAGCGATTCCCTTCGCCAGGAACAGGGGTTCGACGGTCTGCGCAGCTTCGGCGAGCAGTTGCCGGGCCGGCGTCGAATCGCGGCCGATGCTCTCGCCGCGGGCAAAGAGCAGCACTTCCTGGATCAGGCGCTCGAGACGTTTCAGCTGTGCGCTCGCCTTGTCGGCGAAACGCAGGCGCGCAGTCTCGGCAAGTCCCGGCTGCGCCAGGTTGGCACTATAGAGCAAGGCCGTCGCCAGCGGGGTGCGTAGCTGATGGGCCAGCGAAGCAGCCATCTCACCCATGGCTACCAGGCGCTGATTACGTTCCAGTTCCGTCTTCAGGGCCTGCGCTGCGGTCACGTCGTGAATCAGCAAAATTCGCCCGCCGGCGGAATCCAGAGGACTCTCGGCAATCGCCAGGCGGCGCGCGCCAAGCTGCCACTCGTCCGGCGCCTCGGCCGCAACCAGCCTGGCCTGTGCCAGCGCGGGCCAGGATTCGCCGATCATCACCTGCGCGAACATCTCGCTAGCCGCCGGGTTGGCCTCACTGACACGAGCCGCGCTGTCGAGCACCACGACGCCAGCCGGCAAGGCCTTGAGCAACAGCGACAGGCGCTCGGAAAGTGCTTCCTTTTCTTCGTATTGCCGGCGCAGCTCGCCGTTGGCAACCGCCAGTTCAACGGTCAATGATTCGACCCGGCCCTGCAATCCCTGGTACGACTGCGTCAGCGCCAGCGAAACCTGGTTGAAAGCGTCGAAAGCGCGTTGCAGTTCCTGCGCCTTGAGTTCATTGCCCGGCGCTTGTACGACTTGCTTCATCCGATGGGAAGTCCCTTGCATTTAACAGCTACAATAGCAGAGTAATTGTCATCATTTTTTGCTTTTCGCCTGCAGCAACGCAGGCTTTTACCGTATCAGGCGCATGGCCGCAGCCGGAACCGAAACCACAGAGATAGCAGGCGCGGGCAAACCGCTGGATCGCGCTCGCGAGGCATTGGCGCGTTTGACCGACAAGCAGAAAGTGGTGCTGATGGTCTCGATCGCGGCGGTCATTGCGCTCCTCGTCGTCAGCGCTACCTGGCTCAGGCAAAACGAGTTCAGAGTGTTGTTCTCCAATATTTCCGAGCGCGACGGCGGCGCAATTATCGCTGCGCTCGAGCAGATGAACATCCCCTACGAGTTCAGCAACACCGGCAGCGCCATCCTGGTTCCCGAGAGCCGCGTGCACGATGTCCGCCTGCGCCTCGCGTCGCAGGGACTGCCGCGCGGCGGCGCCGTCGGTTTCGAGTTGATGGAGGCCCAGAAGTTCGGCATCAGCCAGTTTGCCGAACAGGTCAATTACCAGCGCGGCCTGGAAGGTGAGCTGTCGAAAACTATCCAGTCGATCGCCGCCGTGCGGGCGGCGCGGGTGCACCTGGCGATTCCAAAGCCAAGCGTTTTCATGCGCGAAGATCAGAAGCCATCGGCGTCGGTACTGCTCAGTCTTTACCCGGGACGCGCGCTCGACCCCACCCAGGTCGCCGGCATCCAGAATCTCATCGCCGCGAGCGTCCCGCAGTTGCTGCCCGCCAGCGTTACCCTGCTCGACCAGAGCGGCGCCTTGCTGTCGAGAAAGAAAAATGCACTGCTGGAAGCCGGCCTCGATCCGACGCAGGCGAGCTATATTCATCAAGTTGAGGCGAGCATTATCAAGCGGGTCGAGGACATCCTCGCGCCGATTGTCGGACCCGACAATGCACGCGTCCAGATCGCCGCTGACATCGACTTTTCGCAAAGCGAGCAAACAGCCGAAACGCATCGACCGAACAGCACCCCCCCGGACATCAGTATTCGCAGCCAGCAAAGCAGCGAAAGCGCGAGCACCACCCCGGCCGCTCAAGGCGTTCCCGGTGCGCTCAGCAATCAACCACCGGTACCGGCGACGGCACCGCTGACCCAGCCCGCCGTACCTGGCGCCGGACCCGCCGCCGCGGGCCAGCCTCCCGTCCCCGGACAGATCAACGCCGCCGGAGTGCAGGCATTGATTGGCAGTGTCGGACAACCCCTGAACACCAGCAAGAACGCAACTATCAACTACGAGGTCGACAAGACCATCCGCCACGTCAAGAACGCCGTCGGAACCATCAAGCGCCTGTCCGGCGCAGTGGTGGTCAATCAGCGTCAGGAAATCGACAAGGACGGCAAGAGCGTCAGCAAGCCGTTGTCAGACGCGGAGATCAAGCAGATCAGCGATCTGGTCAAGGAGGCGATGGGCTTCAACAAGGATCGCGGCGATAGCGTTTCAGTCGCCAATGCGCCCTTCACGGCCCTCGATAAAGAGGACGCCTTGCCGCTGTGGCGAGACCCGGAAATGGTCTCGCTGGTCAAGGAACTGCTCAAGTACGGCGCGCTTGCCGGCATCATCGCCTATCTCTTGCTCGGCGTCGTGCGTCCCTTGTTGAAGACCATTCTGCACCCGGAGGCAGCCAGCGAAAGCGGCGTCGGTGGCACCATCGATCTCCTTGCCGGCGAGGAGGGCGAAGAAGGCGACGGCGAGGAACAGGTGCCGACAGCGGCCATGCTGCTCGAACAGCAACTCGCCAAGGCACGTGCGCTGGCGCAACAGGACCCACGCGCGGTAGCCAACATCATCAGGGAATGGACCGGCGCCAATGCCAGCTGAAGACGGCATCGAGAAAAGCGCCATCCTGCTGATCGCGCTTGGCGAAGACTACGCGGCCGAGGTGCTCAAGCATCTCGGGCCAAAGGACGTGCAGAAGCTGGGGCACGCCATGGCCGCCCTGAAATCGGTTCCCCGCACACGTGTCGCCGAAGTGCTCGCCGAGTTCCAAAGCACCGCCGAAGAGTCCGCCGCCGTCAATTTCGATACCGATTCCTACGTCCGCTCGGTACTCACCAAGGCCCTCGGCGACGACAAGGCGTCCAACCTGATCTCCCGGATCCTGCAGCCAGGCGACACCAATGGCATCGAAGGCTTGAAGTGGATGGACGCGCCAACCGTCGCCGACCTGATCAAGAACGAGCATCCCCAGATCATCGCCACGATTCTCGTCCACCTCGCCCATGACCATTCCAGCGACATCCTGAACCAGCTTTCCGAGCGCCTGCGCAACGACGTGGTATTGCGTATAGCAACTCTCGAAGGCATTCAGCCCGAAGCCTTGAAAGAGTTGAACGACGTCATGCTGCGCCTGCTTTCGGGTTCCGCGAGTGTCAAGCAATCAGCCTTGGGCGGCGTACGGGCGGTCGCCGAGATCCTCAACTTCATGGGTGCCGCCAACGAAACCTCGGTAGTCGACTCGATCCGCGAATACGACCCTGACCTGGCGCAGAAGATCCTCGACGAGATGTTCGTCTTCGAAAACCTGATGGATCTCGACGACCGAGCGATCCAGCAGCTGCTACGCGAGATTCAGTCCGAATCACTGATCCTGGCCATGAAGGGAGCCACCGAATCGCTGCGCGAAAAGATCTTCAAGAACATGTCGCAACGCGCTGCGGAAATGCTTCGCGAAGACCTCGACTCGCGCGGACCGGTGCGGCTCTCCGAAGTCGAAAGCGAGCAGAAAGAGATCCTCAAGATCGTCCGCCGCCTCGCCGACGAGGGGCAGATCGTCCTTGGCGGGGCCGGCGGTGAGGAAATGGTCTGAGTAAGCACGCCCCATGAGCAACTGGATCCCCAAAGAGAAACTGACTGCCTACCAGCGCTGGGAGGTCGCTGCGTTCGACGAGCAGGCCAGCGAAGCCGATGCGCCACAACACAAGGTGCCACATCCCCCAGCGCCGCCACCTGAGGCGTCGCCTGCCAACGGCACGCTGCACCATGACCCCGCTGACGCGGACCTGCAGACGGAGGAAACCGTGGCCGCGGACAGCGTCGACACGCAAGAGCCGGCAGAACCGCCTCTGGTCCTGCCGACAGCCGCAGATATCGAGCGCATGCATCACGACGCGCACGCGGAAGGCTATGCCGCCGGCTACCAGGAAGGCATCGCTGCCGCGCAGGCATCGGCGGAGGCCATGGCGACCTTGATGGACAACCTGCAGCAGGCGATGAGCGGCATCGACCAGGGCGTCGCCGATCAATTGCTGACCCTGGCCATGGAGGTCGCCAATCAGGTCTTGCGGCAAAGCCTGAGCGTGCAGCCGGAGTTACTGTTGGCGGTCGTCAAAGAAGCCGTCAGCACGCTGCACCCGCATCACGGACAGCCGCTGCTGTTCGTTCACCCCGACGATGCGACGCTGGTGCGCAATCATCTGGGCGAGCAAATGCCGCACATCAACTGGCGAATCGTCGAGGACGGCACGCTGACGCGGGGGGGATGTCGAGTCGAAGTCGGTGCCAGCGAAGTCGACGCAACACTGGAAACGCGCTGGCGGCGGGTCGTTGAAGGCATCGGCATCAGCGAGGAATGGCTCGCGGGCAAGGCGCCCGAAGGAAAGGCCAACGAACGATGAGCGAGCTTGTCGACAATCCGCAACTCGCTGCCTGGCGCCGCTTTCTGGAGGGCTGCGGACAGGCGGCCGGCCAGGTCAGTTCGCTGCTTCCCAGCGGCCACCTGACGCGCATCAATGGCCTGGTCATGGAGGCCTCGGGGCTGCGACTACCGCTCGGCAGTTCTTGCCGGATCGTGCCGCCGGGCGGCTCGCCAATCGAAGCAGAAGTCGTCGGCTTCAACGGCGAACGCCTCTTTCTGATGCCGTCGGAAGACGTCTATGGCCTGCCCCCGGGAGCCCGCGTCATGGCCCTCGAAGCGCCGAAGCAGCCACCCCGAATCGGTCAACCACCACCGGCGCGGCGACGCTCGATTGACCGCGCAAAGTTGGTCCCGGTGGGCGAATCACTCCTCGGCCGCGTCCTCGATGGTGCTGGCCGCCCACTCGACAAGCTTGGCCCGCTGGAGACCGGATCACTTCGGCCGCTGCAGAGCCGACCGGTCAACCCGATGTCGAGAGCAGCGATCGAGCAGCCGCTCGATGTCGGCGTCCGTGCCATCAACGCCCTGCTCTGCGTCGGCCGTGGCCAACGCATGGGTCTGTTCGCCGGCTCCGGTGTTGGCAAGAGCGTACTGCTGGGCATGATGGCCCGCTATACCGAAGCTGACGTCATCGTCGTCGGGCTGATCGGCGAACGCGGTCGCGAGGTCAAGGAGTTCATCGAGCAGATTCTTGGTGAGGAAGGCTTGCGCCGCTCGGTAGTCATCGCCGCACCGGCCGACGTCAGCCCGCTGATGCGCCTGCAGGGAGCTGCCTACGCGACCTGCATCGCCGAGTACTTCCGTGATCGAGGCCGGCATGTGCTGCTGATCATGGACTCACTGACGCGCTACGCCATGGCCCAACGCGAGATTGCACTGGCCATCGGCGAGCCGCCGGTCACCCGCGGCTACCCACCGTCAGTTTTCGCTCGCCTGCCACAACTGGTCGAGCGCGCTGGCAACGGCGCCGACGGCGGCGGATCGATCACCGGCTTCTACACCGTGCTCGCGGAAGGTGACGACCAGCAGGATCCGATCGCCGATTCGGCGCGCGCGATCCTGGACGGCCACATCGTCCTGTCAAGGACGCTGGCCGACGCCGGGCACTACCCGGCAATCGATATCGAGCAATCGATCTCGCGCGCGATGGTCAATCTGGTCAGCCCGGCGCACCTCGACAACATTCGCCGTTTCAAGGGACTCTTCTCGCGCTACCAGCGTTCCCGCGACCTGATCAGCGTCGGCGCCTACGCGGCAGGTTCGGATCTGCAACTCGACCAGGCCATCGCCATCTATCCGAAATTCGAAGTACTGCTGCAACAGAATCTCGCCCAGCGTGCCGACTTCGACACCAGCATCGCGCAACTTCAGGCGCTGTTTGCTGCCAACCCCTGATCCAGGCCAGGCGGCCCTACTCGCCAGCCTTCCCGCCCCAAGGCGGCGATCAATTAGTCTGCCAAGCCCGCCGACTTCACCGACCTCATCGAGTTCAATGTGCCGAAACCCTTCTCCCTGCAAGCGGTCCTGGACCTCATGCAGAACCGTAGCGACGAAGCCACGCAACGTCTGGCACGCCTGATTGCCTCGGAACGTGACGCGCAGGGCAAGCTTCGCATGCTCGAAGAGTATCGCGATGACTACAGCGAGCGCTTTCGCAAGGCGGTGCAAGGCGGCCTGCGACAGCCGGAATGGCGCAACTATCAGGAATTCCTGAAGCGTCTCGACGAAGCCATCAAGCAGCAGTTGCAGGCTGTCCACCAGCAGCAATCGCACACCGCCAGCGGCCAGGCAGAATGGCGACAGCAGCGCAAGCGGCTGCAAGCCTTTGATGCCCTTTTCGAACGCCATCGCGCCAGCGAAGCAAAGCTGGAAGGGCGTCAGGAGCAAAAGGCACAGGACGAGTGGGCCGCTCGCCGGAAGCACGACAAAGAAGACGGCGAATAGACTCGCCAACGCTGTATGGAACGATAATTGCTTGGCTATCGGCAAGACTTGTCGAGGAGGATCGTCCATGAGCATTACAATCGTTGCAAGCTTCGCCCCGGCAGCCGTCCTGGGAGCGTCCGCAGCAGGTGGCGCCAGCGACCCGCTGGCGGTTGGTGATGAGAGCACCGGGCTGGACTTTGCAAGCGTTCTGCTGGCGCAGCCAGTCAGCGCCGCGCCGCTCGCTTCCGAAAGCAGCGAAGCCGTCACTGACGACATGGCGACCCTTCCCGAGGCAGCACCTGATTTCGCAGGCGGCGAGCTTCTGGCCATGCTCGGGCTGAATCAGCTAAACCAGCTGCCCTCCCTGCAGGCCGTCAATCCTGCGAGCCGCGGCGATCGCGCCGAAATCGCGCCGCTGAGCACCTCCTTGCCGACGCCTGGCTCGCCGTTGAGCATCTCCTTGCCGACGCCTGGCTCGCCGCTGCTCGCCTCGGCTGCGACGGCATCGGCAAGCAGCGAGAGTGCACAAGGATCCTCCCCCGGCAGCGACGAGAGAGGGGCGTGGGCGGCATCGACAGCGCCTATGGCCTGGACCAGCGCAGGCAAAGCGGCAAAATTTGCCGTTGCCGACTTGCTCGCGCCGGCTTTTGGGCAAAACGACATGAAGCGCCCGGAACAACAAGTATTGCCGGCCAGCAACCTGGCCACGCTCTCGCCAGTGAGCCAGGCGCCCAATGCCAGCGCAGGCATCGTGCCGGAAACTTCCCTGGGCCTGCAGACAGCACTCCGCGATCCCTCCTGGGCCACGGATTTCGGTCAAAAACTGCTGTGGTTCGCAGCCAGCGACAAGCAACTCGCGCAATTGACACTCAATCCGCCGCAATTGGGAAGCATCGAAATCACCCTCAAAATCGACAAGGACAGCGCCAACGCACACTTCGTTTCAGCGAACGCCGATGTTCGCGGGGCCATCGAAGCGGCATTGCCGCGCCTGCGCGAAATGTTCGCCAATGCGGGAATCGACCTCGGACAGGTCAGCGTCGGCAGCGAGTCCTTCCGCCAATCCGCCGATAGCCAACGACAAGCGTCGGGGTCACCCCGCCCGGTGTCCGATACGGCTATACTTGGCGGCGATTCGGTCAGCGCTCTGCTGGGCCAGAGCATCAGTACGCACCGCGGCAGCGCGCTGGTCGACATTTTCGCCTAGAGAAGCGACCGCCCGGGGTGAAGCAGGTCTTAACCGAACACCACCAGGCGAACCAACAAGGGAGAGAGTTGCTGAATGGCCAAGGATGCAAAAGCCGAAGCTGACGGCGCGGGTGCCGCGCCACCAGTGAAAAGCAAGAAGAAGCTGCTGACCATCATCATTGCCATCCTGGTACTGGTGCTCGGCCTCGGCGGGGTCGGCGCCTACTTCCTCTTGAAGCCGGCGGCGGAGTATGACGAGGAGTACGCCGATGCCCCGCGGGAAAGGCCCAAGCCGTCCAAAAGGAAGAAAGTAGACCACAACGCAGCGCCGGTCTATGTCGCCCTTGAAGCATTTACGGTCAATCTCGTACCCGAAAACGGCGACCAGTATCTGCAGTTGATTCTTTCGGTCGAGGTCGAGGATGCGCAGGTCGACGAACAACTCAAACAGTACATGCCGAAGCTGCGCAACGACCTGACCCTGCTGCTGTCGAGCAAGAAGGCCTCGGACTTGATCAACAGCGAAGGCAAGACTCGGCTCGCCGCCGAAATCAAGGAGAAGATGAACGATGTCCTTGATCCGGCCGGCAAAGGGAAAAAGAACGACTGGCCAGTCAAGGAAGTGCTGTTCACTTCATTCATCATCCAGTGACCGGCAATGAGTGCGGATTTCCTCTCTCAAGATGAAGTCGACGCCCTGCTCCGTGGCGTCAGCGGCGAAGCCGACGAACCGGAGGAGGCAGACGACCTGGGTAGCGGTCCTCGCCCTTACAACCTCGGAACGCAGGAAAGAATCGTTCGCGGGCGCATGCCGACGCTCGAACTGGTCAATGAACGCTTTGCCCGTTACCTGCGCATCGGCCTCTTCAACTATATGCATCGTAGCGCCGAAATCGCGGTGGGCTCGATACGGGTGCAGAAATACAGCGAGTTCACCCGCAATCTGGTGGTCCCGACCAACCTCAACCTGGTTGCTGCCAAGTCCTTGCGCGGCACGGCATTGTTCGTTTTCGACCCAAGTCTCGTCTTTCTGGTGGTTGACAACATGTTCGGCGGCGATGGCCGCTTTCATACGCGCGTTGAAGGCCGTGATTTCACAGCCACTGAACAACGCATCATCCAGGGACTGTTGGCGGTCGTATTTACCGAGTATTCGCGCTCCTGGAAGCCGGTATACGACATGAAGTTTGAATACATTCGCTCGGAAATGAATTCGCAGTTCGCGAATATTGCCACCCCCTCGGAGGTCGTCATCTCGACCAGTTTTTCGCTGGAGTTCGGTGGCTCGAGTGCAGACATGCACATCTGCTTTCCCTACTCGATGCTTGAACCGATTCGCGATCTGCTTTACAGCACCATGCAGAGCGACCAGCTGTCAACCGACCGACGCTGGATCGTCATGTTGCGCAAGCAATTGAAGAATGCCGAGGTGGAGATCACTGCCAAGCTGGCCACGACAAGCGTCGCCCTGCGCCAGATTCTGGAGATGAAAGTCGGCGATATCATTCCCATCCACATTCCCGACAAGATCATCGCCCTGGTCGACGATGTGCCAGTGATGGAGTGCCGCTACGGGCAGCAGGATGGCCAATACGCGCTCAAGGTCGAACGTTTCATGGCCGCTGATCACGAGGAAGCCCCTGCCGGAGAAAGCAATGGATAAGGAAGAAACGAACGAATTCGACTTTCTAGCCACGGACGCAGGCACTGCTGACAACACGGGCAGTGACGACGACTGGGCTGCAGCAATGGCCGAACAAGCGCAGGCGGATGCCACACCGGCGGCTGGCGCGCAGGCGGCCAATATTTTTCCGAGTTTCGATGAGCCCGGGAACAAAGCCTCGCTGATGAACGAACTGGACATGATTCTGGACATCCCGGTCCAGATCGCGGTCGAACTCGGGCGTACCAAAATCACCATTAAGAACCTGCTTCAACTGGCGCACGGCTCGGTCGTCGAACTCGACGCCATGGCCGGCGAACCGATGAGCGTTTTCGTCAATGGCACGCTGATCGCACAGGGCGAGGTGGTGGTGGTCAATGACAAGTTCGGGATTCGGCTGACAGATATCGTGACGCCCTCCGAACGGGCTCGCCATATCGCCCGCTGACCGTCTCGACGCCACGGACGCACTTCACTGCCGGACAGGCATCTCAGAACCAAGGCGATTGCCGGAAAAGAACCTACCACACTGCACCGGATTTGAGCCCCATTCAATGCTCGCATTCGTCATATAGGACGCTAGAATCGCGCATGTCCCTCATCGAACTCAGCCTGCTCCTTCTCCTGGCCATCGCCGTCGGTGGCGCGCTCGTCCATTGGACGCCGCTGCCCTTGCCGATTCTGCTGGTCGTCGTCGGCGTCGTCGCCTCGTTCCTGCCCGGCCTCGGCAGCGTCGAGGTCGACCCGGAGCTTTTCCTGCTCCTGTTCATTCCGCCGATTCTCTTTGCAGACGCCTGGGTTCTGCCGCGTCGCGACTTCGTTCATACGCTCAAGCCGGTGCTGCTGCTGGCGCTGGGCCTGGTCGTTCTGACCGTCGTCGCGGTCGGCTACGTGATGCATTGGCTGATCCCCGCCATGCCCCTGGCAGTGGCCTTCACGCTCGGGGCAATCGTGTCGCCCACCGACGCGGTAGCGACCGTGGCCACCACCCAGTTGCTGCCCTTGCCGGCGCGAATCGTGCATATCGTCAACGCCGAAAGCCTGCTCAACGACGCCTCGGGACTGGTGGCCTTCAAACTCGCCGTCGCCGCGGCAGCGACCGGGCTGTTCTCGTCGACGGCCGTTGCCGGCAACTTCGTACACCTGGCCGGTGGCGGCATCATCATCGGCATCGCCGTCGAGTGGATCGGACGCGAATTGCGGCAGCGCCTGATTCGTCTGCATGCTGGCGACCCGGTGTTGCAGACCTTGCTGACCGTGTTGATTCCCTACGGAGCCTACCTCGCCGCCGAGGCACTACACGTGTCCGGAATCCTGGCTGTTGTAGCTGCCGGGCTGTGGGCCAGCGGCCAGGAAGTGAAAGGGCTGACCGCCGATGCACGCCAGCACGCCCGCGAGGTCTGGCGAATGCTTTCGTATGTCCTGAATGGCACGGTTTTCGTTCTCCTCGGCCTACAGTTACGCCGCATGCTGAGCGGCGTCGAGGAGTTCGCAGCCCTTGATCTGGTGCTCTATGCCCTGGTTCTGTGGCTGCTGCTGATGGTGCTGCGCATCGCCTGGGTATGGGTATCGGCTCACCTGCGCTTTCGTCTGCGCTGGGGGTGGACCGGCGGCGAGGAGGGTCCCGACCCGAAGCGCTTGCTGCTGATCAGCTGGGCTGCTGTCCGCGGCTCGATCACCCTGGCGACCGCACTATCGATTCCAACCGTGGTTGCCACCGGAACGCCTTTCCCCGAGCGCGACCTGGTGGTCTTTCTCGCCGCGGCAACCATTATCCTGACCCTGGCGTTCAACGGCGTACCCTTGCCCTGGCTGATCCGCAAGCTCGCCCTCGACAGCGAGGCAGACAACCCCAATGAGGAACGCAACGCACGCGCCGAAATCGCGCGCGCGGCGCTCGCCGCTGTCGGTGAGGTCGCCAGCGACCTTACCGACGCCGAGGATATTGCATTCGTCGAGCAGTTGCTCAGCCGCTACCGGGGCAAGCTCGAACTGCACGAAGGCGATCCCGGGCACGCCTCGCTGCGGGCAACGCATATCGGTCTGCGCCGGCGACTGCGCCTGGCGGCGATCGCTGCCGAACGGCAGCGCCTGCGTGAGTTGCGCGCGGCCAACGTGATCAACGACGAAACCCAGCGCGTCATCGAAGCGGAACTCGACGAGCGCGAACTGGTGTCCATGATCAGCGTCGACCGCGGTTAATGTGAAAGTCGCGAAAGCGACTCACGAACCTCCCTTCTCCCCTTGCGGGAGAAGGGCCGGGGGAAGAGGGAAACGGTCATGACTTTCATGATTTGGGGTGTCTCCACGTGTCATGACCGTTAATGTGAAAGTCGCGCAAGCGACTCACGAACCTCCCTTCTCCCCTCGCGGGAGAAGGGTCGGGGGTGAGACGGGGAATTCAGGGAGCATGCTCCCTGCTCGTCGAACGATTCCGGTGTGCAAGCCGGAATGCGCACTGCAAGTGGAGGGGGAAACGGTCATGACCGGCTTAGCCTGGCAGCACCCCGGAACAGCCCTCAGACCGCGAACTGCAGCGCCGCCAGACGCGCGTAGAGACCGCCGCGCTCGATTAGTTCCAGGTGCGTGCCAGCATCGATCAGCTGTCCGTGATCGAGGACGATGATCCGGTCGGCGCGCTGCACGGTCGCCAGGCGGTGGGCGATGACAATCGTCGTGCGCCCGCTCATTGCCGTTTCCAGCGCCGCCTGCACGACGCGCTCGCTTTCCGCGTCGAGGCTGCTCGTCGCTTCGTCGAGCAGGAGCAGCGGCGCGTTCTTGAGGATCGCACGGGCGATGGCGATTCGTTGCCGCTGTCCGCCCGACAGGCGCACGCCGCGCTCACCGACGAAAGTCGCATAGCCCTCGGGTAGTCGTTGCACGAACTCGTCGACGAAAGCAGCGGCAGCGGCGGCCCTTGTTTCTTCGTCGCTGGCCTCGGGTCGCCCGTAGCGGATGTTGTCTGCGATGCTGCCCGAGAAAATAAGCGCTTCCTGCGGCACCACCGCGATGCGCCGCCGCAGTTCAGCCAGGCGCGGGCAACGCAGGTCGATGCCGTCGATGCGAATGACGCCCTCGCTGACATCGTAAAAGCGCTGCAGCAACTGGAAAACCGTGGTCTTGCCGGCGCCCGAGGGACCGACCAGGGCCACCGTCTGGCCAGCCGCAATCGTCAGATCGAGTCCCTGCAGCACCGGCTGCGCCGGTCGTGAGGGATAGGCGAAGCGCAGCTGCTCGAAAGTGACGCACAGACCGCCGGCTGGCGCGGGCAAGACGATCGGCAGCACCGGTTCGGCAATCGGCGAGCGCAGGCTGAGCAATTCCATCAACCGCTCGGTCGCCCCCGAGGCGCGCAGCAACTCGCCCCAGACCTCGGCGAGCACCGCCACGCTGCCGGCGACGAGCATCACGTAGAGCGCCGTCTGGCTCAGCTGACCGGCGCTCATCTCGCCGGCGAGTACCGCCTGCACGCCGCCGTACAAGCCGTAGAGCAGCGAGCCGAAAACGCCGATGATGACAAAGGCGGTGAATGCCGCGCGCGTGCCGGTGCGCCGGATCGAAGTCGCGAAAGCCGTCTCGTTGGCGGCCGAGAAGCGCGCCGCTTCGGCGTCCTCCTGGGTATAGCTCTGGACAATCGAAATGGCGTTGAGAATCTCCCCGGCAATGCCGCTGGTGTCGGCAATGCGGTCCTGGCTGGCGCGCGACAGCTTGCGTACGCGCCGGCTGATGAGCACTGCTGGCAGCACGAACAGAACAATGATGCCGGCGACGCTGAGCATCAGCCGTGGCGTCGTGCTGACCAGCATCGTCAAGCCACCGGCAAAGAGCACGACATTGCGCAGCCCCATGCTGATACTCGAACCGACGGCACTGTGGATCACCGTGGTGTCAGTGGTCAGGCGCGACAACACTTCGCCCGACTTCAGCGTTTCGAAAAATTGCGGGCTCTGTCGGAGCACGTGCGCGTAGACCGCCTGGCGCAGGTCGGTGGTCACTCGCTCGCCGATCCAGCTGACCATGTAGTAGCGAGCGGCGGTGGCGACGCCGAGCACCACAGCCACCGCGAACAAGCCCAGGAAGTGCTCACGAATAGCCAGCAGGCGTTCGCCAAGCTCGCTGCCGGGCGGCAGCGCCAGGCCGCCGTCGACCAGCAATTTGACGGCAAAAGGCAAGCTCAGCGTCGCCGCGGCAGCCAGCAGCAAAAGCAGCAAGGCGAGAGCGATCTGCCGGCCGTAGGGCGCCACAAAGGGCAGCAGAGCGCGCAACGGCCGCAGCCTGAGCGCCGCTGCGCGCTGCTGCGTGCCGCCACCAGTCTCGGCGAGAGCGACCGCGGGCTGCTCGCGGGAGGCCTCCGGCTTCAGCCGAGTAGCCCGCGCAAAACTCCCCAGGCGCCGCCCAGCCCGAGCGCCGCGAAGCAGAGCATCGACAGCACGAAACCCGCGCCGCGCGTCTTCGGATCGCGGGCGTAGGCCAGCGCATACCACACCCGGGCCAGCAGCCAGCCGCCACCGAGCAGCGTTGCCCAGAACGACGACAGGTTCAACGCGAAGACCCACAGCACCGGCAGGAAGGCGACGGTGTTCTCCAGGGTGTTCATCTGAATGCGATAGGCGATCTCGAACTGCGGGTGACCACTGGTCGCCGGCGCCTTGATGCCCCACTTCATCCGGCAACGACCCACGTAGGCCGAGCAGGCGAAGAGCAGCAAGGAGCTGGCGAGAGTAAGCAGGCTGGGGCCGGGGTAGGCATTCATGGTTTCGATCCGTCGGCAGTCAGAGAAAGAGGAATTCAAGGCGGCGCACACTATAACCCGTGAGCATCGTTTCCGGGCCACTCGCGCTGGCGCAGGCCGCTCGCCGGCATCGGCAGCCTGATTCTGCGAGCAAGGATCGCCGCTTTCGCGTAAACTGCGGCAGGTGCGCGGGCCAGTAAATACCAGCAGCCCACCTTGGTCGGCCATCGCCGCAGCGCATGCCCCCCGTCTGGTCGAGCTTTCTGGCGAAATTCCGACGCTCCCGGATGCCTTCATCACTGACCTCTTGTTTACTCCGAAGACAGCACACCCATCGCCCCGATGCGCATGAACAATAAGCCTCTCCTTCACCATGCCCTGACCACAACACTGCTCCTTGTATTGAGCTTTGCCGAACTGCGCGCGGCAGAGGAAGCGGCCAAGAACGATTGGCAGATCGACAATGCGACGCTGACCGTCGTTCCTTCGTTTCAGCAACTGGCCGACGGACACTGGCGGGAACGAACGCCGCGCAACGGCCATACTTTCCTCGAAGTGCGCGGCACTCTTAATGTGGCCGGTGACGGCTCCTTCGGACCACACCGGCTGGCAACGGCCGGGCTACTGGCGGGCGCGGGCGCGGCGCCGATCGCCGCCAAGCTGCTGGCGGTCGGCGCGAACAGCGGAATTTGCCGCTACCTGCGGGCGCCGATCGGGGCCGGCAACGAAACCACCGCCAAGCTTGGCGATGACAGGGAAATGGCCATTCTGCGCGAGAACAGCGATGACGGCCCCTTGCTTCTCAGAATGCACGCACGCAGTGTCGAGCTGTGCATGGTTTTCGAGCTGCCGGAGGCGCCGCCGCCATCCTTGCGCTGGAGCTTCGCGCAGCGAACGATGCCGCTCTCGGTCAGCGCCGCGGCAACGAGCAATGCAGCGACCCAGACCACAACAGCAGCGAGCAACAGCGGCCTGGTGGCTTCCGCCGCAGCGGCCGCAGCTTCATTTTCCGTGCCGCCACCAGGGCCACGGGCGATCTCCGCGCCGCTACTGTGGTCCGCGCTGGCCCTGGCCGCGCTGGCTCTGCTCGGCGGCATAACCTTGCAACGGCGGTGGCGCCGACGGCGCCTGGCCATCGCTGCCCGCAGTGACGGCCACTCGGAATCCTCTTCGGCGCTGGACATCCCGCGTGTCAGCGCCAAACACCAGCCAAAACACTTTGCCAGCGTCGAACCCGAAGGGGGCGCCGGCCAACTGCAGTTCCATAGCGCCATGGCCGCGCTCAGGCTCGGCGACTGGGAGCAAGCGAACGCACTTTTCGGCGAAGCGATCGCGGCAGGACTGACGCCCACCTTCGAAGCGGGCGCATGGAGTTTGCGCGGCGAGACGATGCTCAATGACCATGACCTCGTTGGCGCAACGAATTGCTACCTGCGCGCGCTGAGCTGTCCCGGGGTGACGGCCGAGGCGGCCCTGCCCGCAGCCAGCCAGCTGGCCGCGATCTACCGCCAGCTCCGCCTGCGGCGGGATGCACAGAAGATGGAAGCTCTGCGAGCGCTGATCAACCCCTTCGCCGATGACATTGGTCCGCAACACCTAGCCTTGATCGCCCGCCTGGCCAAAGAGCTCAAACACAAGAGGCGCACCAGGATACTCGCTCGTCTCGTTCCCTGAGCGCAGCGCGTGGCCCATGTTTATGGGTAAAATGAGCCACTATCATTACCAAGCCATCATTCAGGGGGGTTCGTGTTCGATCAGCCGCGTAGCCCGCTACGCCTCCTCATGCTCGTCGGCACGCTGCTCTTCGGCAGCAGCGGTTGTGATTTGATCAAGGAGAAACTTGGCCTCGAAGAACCCGTCGCCAAGGCAGCCCGACTCTCCGCCGAGGGACAGGCGGTTGGCGGTGGCTGTCGTCAATCGGGGCGAGCCATCGAGGATTGCTACTCGATCTATTCCTGGTTGCCAAAGGCCGCCATCTACGAGGGTTGGCGTGACATGGACAGCTACATGCGCGAGAACAAGCTCGCCACGGTCGAGCCGCAACTACCGCCACCACAGCCTCCAGGTACCAGGAAGAAGAGAAGGCCGCCGCCGACTGACGAAACCGGCGACACGGCGACAGCCGCAGAACGCGACAGGGCGGACGCCGAACCGGTGGCCGCGAAGCCGGCGGGTAGCGCGCATTAATGTGAAACAAGGCAACCGTCGGGCGCAAAAAAGCATCGCCGACGATGACGTCGCGATGCCAAGAAAAAGAGCCGGGCGGACCCGCTCTGTTGCCTCGGTCAAGCACCACCCCTGGTGCCTCTAACTTTGGTCGGCGAGCAGACCGCGCCTTAATATGTTTCATGATACGGGGTGGCTGCCCGTCCCGCAATGACCGTTAATGTGAAAGTCGCGTATGCGACTCACGAACCTCCCTTCTCCCCCTGCGGGAGAAGGGTCGGGGAAGAGGGGAAAACGGTCATCACTTTCATGATCTGGGGTGTCTCGATTGTCATGACCGTTAGTCCGCTCACAGGCTGGCCCTTGAGCCCTTGCTGCCGGCTCACGTTGATCTTCGTGCGTGCTCCGCGCATGGCGATGCGGTCAAGCAGGCCCCGCCGGCAGCAGACCTGCGCCATCCTCGTCTATAATCCCGTCACCAAGCGTGCGCCACTACGGTCGGGGCGCGCTGGATACGCTACACGCAATCGCGACCGCCCACGGATATCAACATCAACCGGCCAGCCAACCAGCAACAAATGCCAGATCATCAGCCGCCGCCAACGCCGGCAAACGACTATCGTGCGCAGGTGCTGCTCGCCAGCAGAAACCTTTTTCAGCAGCGACTCAGGAAAATGGTCAGCGACGCGGGCGGCAACATCGCGGGATGTCTCGACGGCTTCAGCTACGCAGTCGCCAACGCTCACGACGTACTGGTAGCGGCCGAGCCGCTTGACGGCTTCGACCAAGCGGCGAGCCTAACCGCCTCGCGGCTGACGCTGATGGGCGACGACGATCTTGAAGTGGGCATTCGGCTACACGAAATCGCCAGCCACCTGCGCGACGCGGGTGGCCGCGCGCTATGGCGCAGCCGTTCGCTCTACCTGACCTTGCTGGAGCGCTCGACGATGGGGCCCGATGACAACCCGGTCGGTCCGGAAGCGATTTGCGAGGGCCTCGCGGCGATCTGTGCGCAGTATGATGGCGACACCGAGCAGACCTTCACGGTCCTCGACCGAATCGAAGATCTCCTGTGCCAGGGCTTGCCGGCGCTGTATGACGAGATCAACGACTTGCTGACAAAACTGGGCGTCGAGCCGGCGCTGGCGCACTACCCCGGGGTCACTGTCGCGGCGCCCGCCAGGACCGCAGGCGAACAGGCAAGTCGCAGCGATCAGATCGCCAGCAATGCGCTGTTGCTGCTGCAAGACGTTCTGCGTCACCGCAGCGGCTTGCCGCCAGCGCCCGTTGGCGACCATTTTGCGGCGGATGGCCAGGCACCATCGGTAAATCACGAGCTCGACGGCACGGCAACGCTGATGCTGGAGAATTTGCTCGCCCGCCTGACGGCCCTTGAACTGCACTCGGCGTCGGCAGCAGCCGCGGCGGGCGAAAATCAATCGTCAGCGCCAGCTCCGCGCCCGCTGAAGTCCAGCGATCTCGATCTGCCGCTGGGCAGGAGCGAGACCCTCACGCTCGACACCATGGCTCTCATCTTCGAAGCCATTTTTGAGTCTGCAGACCTCCCCGACACCGTCAAGGAGATCATCGGCCGCCTGCAGATTCCGCTCCTCAAGCTGGCCATCGTTGACCGCTCGCTGTTTTCCAACAGCGAGCATCCGGCGCGCTTGCTGATCAATCGCATGGCCCGCGCGGCCGTCGGGCTGCCCCGCGACGCGAGCCGGGATGAGCCGCTATGCAAGCGCATCGCAGGCGCAGTGACCACACTCCACAACAGCCAGGAAGGCGGCGACGACGCACTCGGCAAGGCGCTCACCGAACTCGAGGCACTGATCGGCGAACGTGACCAGGCGGTTCGCGAGGCAGCTGCCGGCCATATCCGTCTGGTCGTGGCGTATGAGCAGGGGATCACCGCCGAACGGGCGGCCGAAGATTGGCTGCGCGCCAGCCTGGCCCGAACGAGCTCGCCGGAAATCGCCACCTTTCTCGAACGCTATTGGCTGCGGGTGATGGCTGCTGCTGCTCAGGCCGGGGGGACCGATGGTACTCGCTGGCAACAGGACAGCGCCACCGGAGGAGAACTGATCTGGAGCGTGCAGCCGAAACAGACCACCGAAGAACGCAAACACCTGGCCAGTCTGGCGTCGCCACTGATCAAGCGAATCGGCATGGGGCTTGATGAAATCGGTATTTCACGCGCCGAAAGACTGCCCTTCCTCAACCGTCTGTTTGACCTGCAGACGTCGGCGCTACGCGGCCAGGCGCCGGATGGCAGCAGACCGGCAGGGATGACGCGGCGCCACAGCGGGCCGCGCGGCGACCCGGCGGCCAAGAGCGCAGGGCGCATCCTCGAGAGCGAAGCGCTGCAGGTCCATTACCTGGCAATGCCCGACGAGCAGGAACATGCCGCTCGCGCACGCGCCAGCAGTGGCTGGCAGGTCGGCGACTGGCTGCGCTTCTCCCTGCCCGAGCAGGAACAGGAACCACTGTGCGGTCTCTGCTGCTGGCAGAGCCCATCGTCGCCAACGGTCGTGCTGTTCAACCCGGCCTGGGGCTACGCCGTTGCCCTGCCGAGCGCGCTACTCGACCAGCAGATGCGAGCCGGCCGCGCACAGGTCGTATCCGGGTTGGCGACCTTCGACAGCGCCACCGAACGCGCCCTGCGTCTGCTCACCTGAGCAAGGCTGACTGAGCGCCACGCCGTGCAAACCGCACCTCGCTCGCCAGGCAGCAGCTGCAGCCCTTGCCCGCGGACGCGCTGCAAATGAATGTATAATCTCGTTTTTCCGCGATCGAGCGTTGACTGTCTTGACTGATCCGAAAGCTGCACCCATACGTTTCACCGACCTCGGCCTGGCCCCCGAGCTGCTGCGCGCCATTGCTGACCAGGGCTATACCGAGCCCACACCGATCCAGGCGCAAGCGATTCCCGTCGTTCTCGCCGGACTGGACCTGATGGGCGGCGCGCAGACCGGCACCGGCAAGACGGCCGCCTTCACCCTGCCACTCCTGCAACGCATTCTCCCGTTCGCCAGCCCGAGCCCTTCGCCAGCCCGCCATCCGGTGCGCGTCCTGATGCTGGCACCGACGCGCGAACTGGCGATCCAGGTGCACGAATCGGTCAAAACCTACAGCAAGCACGTCCCGATCAGGAGTTGCTGCGCTTACGGCGGCGTCGACATCAAGGCGCAAATCGCCGAAATTCGCTGCGGCGTCGAAGTGCTTGTCGCCACCCCTGGCCGCCTCCTCGACCTCGTCGAGCAGAAGTGCCTGCACTTCAACAGCGTCCAGGCGCTGGTCCTCGATGAAGCCGACCGCATGCTGGATATGGGTTTCATCCCCGATGTGACCCGAATCATCAACATGCTGCCGAAGCAACGCCAGAGCCTCCTCTTCTCGGCGACTTTTTCCGAAGAGATCAAGAAGCTGGCCGACAAGATGCTGAAGGCGCCGGAACTGATCGAAGTTGCCCAGCGCAACACAGTCTCCGAGACCATCACCCACCGCGTCCACCCGGTGGCCAGCGAAGCCAAGCGTGCGCTGCTGGTGAAACTCCTGCGTTCGTCGGATTTCAATCAGGTCCTGGTCTTCACCCGCACCAAGCTGGAAACCAACCGTCTCGCCCGCGAACTGCAGCGCGCCGGAATTGCTGCCGATTCGATCCACGGCGACAAGAGCCAACTGGAGCGCCTAAAGGCGCTGGAAGCTTTCAAGGATGGTACGGTACTGGTCCTGGTGGCCACCGACGTCGCCGCCCGCGGCCTCGATATCGACGAGTTGCCGCACGTCATCAACTTTGAAATACCGCGCACGCCAGAAGACTACATCCACCGCATTGGTCGCACCGGCCGCGCCGGCAAGGCCGGCACGGCGATTTCTCTGGTCTCGGCCAGTGAGGTGCCGTACCTGGTCGACATTGAGAAACTGATCAAGATCAAGGTCGAGCAAGTGATCATCGCCGGCTTCGAGCCAGAATACGATTACACCTACCCACCTGGCGACAAACATCGTCATCGCCGCAGTCCGGCAGCGCCGGCGCCGGCGCCAGTTTCGCCGGAGGCAGCGCGCAGCGAACGCTCCGCCGAGCGTAGTCCGCCCCGCAAGAGCGTGAGCAAGCACAGCGCCGGCCGCCGGCCGAGCCATATCGCGGCCGATGGCTTCGACTTCAGCAAGCCCTACGAAAGCGCCGAACCGCAGCCGATTGCGGCAGCGGTCGACGGCGACCCCACGAAAACGCCGGGCCGCGCCGAGCATCCGCACAAGCGGCGCCGTGCGGTAGCCGCCTTACTTGGCGGCCTTGGCCGCGAGTGAACTGGCTGAACCGGCGGCGCCGGAAATAGCCGGCGGCGCATCAATCAACTTGAGAATCGCCAGCGAGATATTGTCGCCATCACCGTTGCCCATCGCGCGGGCGCGGTCAATCAGCAATTCGGAGGCTTCCCGCGCCGATGATGCGCCATCAATCACCCACGCCAGTTCCTGATCGGTGAAATAGCCCCACAGACCATCCGAGCAGAGCAGAAAAGTATCGCCGGCCTGCAGATCCTCGGCCTCACCGAAAGCGATCTTGGGGGCCTCGACGCCGCCCAGCGAAGTCAGCAGGATGTTCCGGTGCGGATGAACCAGGGCCTGCTCAGGCGTCACCCTGCCCTGCACCACCAATTGTCCGACGTAGGAATGATCGGTGCTGCGAAAGACCAGGCTGTCGCCGTGAAAACGGTAGAAGCGACTATCCCCGCAGTGCGCCCAGCTCATCTTTCCAGGTTGCAGCAGCAGCATCACTGCCGTGCTGTGCGGGTCTTTCTCATTGATGAAACGCGACGCCTTGATCAGCATATGCGCTTCGTTGATGCTCGACTCCAGCAGCACCCGCGCTGATTCCGAACGCGCCGAAAAGCGCTCGAGGTTGTCGCGCGCCGTGTGCACCACCTGTTGCGCGGCGAGCACGCCACCGGTATGGCCACCCATGCCGTCGGCGACTACTGCCAGTGCGACGCCACCACCGCGAGGATGTGGCAGGATCGCCACCCGGTCCTGCTGCTCGCGACGATCCCCCTGGTGCTGGGCCACGCAGGCATCGATTGAAATTGGCATTGATATGACTTTCGACTTTCCGTGCCGCCACATACCGCCGTCCTGCGCCGGGCTGCCTGCCGAGGGCGAGCAAACTGGCGGAGCAAGCGTAGATCGGCGCTGTTGTTCTAGAGGATCACCCGGCGAAGTTCGCTCGGGCGCGGCAAGTGACTGCTGTGATCTGGATGGCGCTCGATATAGACGCGATGAGCGGCCACCACCAGGGTGTGCACCTCGTCGCTGCTCAGCGCCGGGAAATTCTCGCGCAGCAGACGATAAGCCAGGAGTTCGAGCGACTGCCCGGCCCAGCCCTGCTGTGGATCTAAAAACGGCTCGATCATCACGAAGGCGGCCTCGAAAGCCGCCCGCAGATCGAGCTTGCGCCGCCGCTCCGGCACTGCCGCCGCTGATCGTTCAAGCCCTTCGCTCAAGTCCTTACCCTTCCGGGCCTCCCCTGCTATCGGCTTCTCGCGCCCGCAGGACGCGCCGTTGTACCTTGCCGGTAGTGGTCATCGGCAAGACCTCGACGAATTCTATCGCTTTCGGTGTCTCGTAGGGAGCCAGATGCTGGCGCACCTGCTGCTGCAATTGCTCGACCAGAGCCGGCGACCCGACCCCCCCCGGCTGCAAGACGACAAACGCCTTGACCAGCGTGCCGCGCAGCGCGTCGGGGATACCAATGACTGCGCAATTGGCGACCGCCGGATGTTTGAGCAGGCAGTTCTCGATTTCGGCCGGGCCAATGCGGTAGCCGCCGCTATTGAAGACGTCGTCGGCGCGTCCCTGGTACCACAGGTCGCCGTCCGCGTCGATTTTCGCCAGATCGCCGGTCAGCCCCCAGCCGTCGCCAACGAACTTCTCGGCCGTCGCCTGCGCATTCTGCCAATAGCCGAGCATGATCACCGGGTCCTGTTCACCGTTGCAACGGCGATGCACGGCCACTTCGCCGAGTTCGCCGGCCGGCAGGACCCTGCCTTGCGCATCGACGACTGCCACGCGGTGCCCCGGATACGCGCGCCCCATGGCGCCGGGCCTGGCCGGCCAACGCGACGCACAATTGCCGACGACGTAGTTCATTTCGGTCTGTCCGAACATCTCGTTGATGGTCACCCCCAGCTTTTCCTGCGCCCAGTGAAAAACAGCCTCCCCGACCGCTTCGCCAGCACTCATGATGCTGCGCAGATCGAGGTCATACTGTGCGCGCGGCTCTGGCACGGCCTTCATCATCATCTTCAAGGCGGTTGGAAAGAGAAAGCTGTTGCGAATGCCGTACTTCTCGATCAGCGAGAACGCCTTGCCGGGGTCGAAACGGCCCTTGTACGCGAGCAGGGGCATTCCGAAGTGCCAGGTCGGCAAGAGCACGTCCCACAGACCGCCGGTCCACGCCCAGTCGGCCGGCGACCAGAACATGTCGCCTGACTGCGGGAAAAAATCATGCGAGCAGACGAAGCCACTTAGGTTGCCAAGCAAAGTCCGGTGCGCCATCAGCGCACCCTTCGGCTTGCCGGTGGTACCACTGGTGTAGATGATCATCGCCGCATCGTCGGCGGCGGTGAGCGCCGGCGTGTAGCGTGGTGAGGCGTGCTCGAGGACTTCCGCCCACGGCTTGACGCCGTTGCCGAGCGCCGTACCAACGCCGATCACGTGCCGCAATTGCGGCAGGCGGTCGCGCAAGGCCAGCAACTTCGGCAGCGAACTGTCATCGACGATGGCGACGTGCGCGGCCGAGTCGCCAAGCCGGAATTCCAGCGCGTCCGGCCCAAACAGATGCGACAGCGGTACCGCCAGCGCGCCCATCTGATAGATGGCGACATGCGCGATCGCCGTTTCCGGGCATTGCGGCAGGAGGATCGCGACACGATCGCCGGCCAGCGTCCCGAGGGCGGCCAGGACATTGGCCAGACGGTTGGCTTGGCGTTGAATGTCCCAGAAAGTATGCGCCGACGTGAAGCCGCTCTCGTCCTCGTAGTACAGCGCAAAGCGACTGCGATCCGCAGCCCAGCGGCCACAGACAGCGACCGCGATATTGAACTTCTCCGGCACCTGCCAGCGAAAATTCTCGGCAAGTGCCGCGTAGTCGCCGCGCAGACTATTGATTTCCATGGCTTCCCCGTTTCGCCAGCGACCCCCGCCGGGCGGTCTGTTTCAGGCGCCGCCGCTCAAACGCTCGTCGATCAGCTCGATCCAGTGCCGCACCGGCATCTTGCTGCCACTTTGCAGATGCGTCTGACAGCCGATATTGGCCGTCACCATCACCGCCGGCGAACCGGCGCGCATGGCCGCCAGCTTGTTGTCGCGCAACTGCCCGGCCAGCACCGGCTGACTGATCGAATAGGTTCCCGCCGAGCCGCAGCACAGGTGCGGATCGGCCACCGGCGAAAGCTGATAACCGGCGGCCGTGAGCAACGCCTCGACGACGCCGCGAATCTTTTGCGCGTGTTGTAGCGTGCAGGGCGAGTGGAAAGCCACGCGCTGAACGCTGTCGGCACCCGCCTGGCGCAGCAAGGCGGCCAGCGGCACCTGCTCGGCGGCCAGCACTTCCGAAGCGTCGCGGGTCATGGCGGCGATGCGCGCGGCCTTGTCGGCGTAGAGCGGATCGTCTTTCAGCAAGTGACCGTACTCCCGCACATGCTCGCCACATCCGGAAGCGGTCATTACGAAGCCCTCGACGCGGCCGCTCTCGACGTCCGGCCACCAGGCATCGATCACCTGGCGCATGTCGTCGAGCGCCTTCGCCTGCGCGTGCAGGTGGTAGCGCAGCGCACCGCAGCAGTTGGCCGCCGGCGCCTCGATCAACTCGATGCCCAGGCGGTCGAGAACCCGCGCCGTCGCGGCATTGGTATTCGGCGTCAGGATCGGCTGCACGCAACCGGCAAGGGCAATCATTCGTCGCCGGTGCCCGCTGCTCCGCGGCCACGGCCTGGCAGCGCCGCCAGCCGGCATCGGCACTTTTTCGGCCAGCACCGCCGGCAACAGCGGACGCAGCAACTGGCCGATGGCCACTGCCGGCTTGAAGATCCAGCGCCGCGGCAGCGCTTCGCAGAGCAGGAAACGCAGCGCGCGTACCGCCAGCGGCCGCGGCACACGCTCTTCCACTACTTCACGGCCGATTTCGAGCAGGCGATGATAGCGCACGCCCGACGGACAGGTCGTCTCGCAGGAGCGACAACTCAGGCAGCGATCAAGGTGCAGCTGGGTCGTTTCCGTCACCGGCTGCCCTTCGAGCATCTGTTTGATCAGATAGATACGCCCGCGCGGCCCGTCGAGTTCGTCACCGAGCAACTGGAAAGTCGGGCAGGTCGCGGTACAGAAACCGCAGTGTACACAGCTGCGCAGAATCGCGTCGGCCTCGCGCCCGGCAGGCGTGTCCTTGATGAAATCGGCAAGATTGGTTTGCATGGTCAGCGAACTCTCATAGTCCCGGATACATCCGGCCGCGGTTGAAAACACCTTGCGGATCGAAGGCGTGTTTCAGATTGCGATGAATTCGCAACAGCGGTGGCGACAGTGGCTGGAAGACGCCCTGCTCGGTTTTCACGGCGTCGTCCGCGCGAAACAGGGTCGCGTGCCCGCCGGCCCTGGCCGCCGCGGCGCGGATCGCTCCTCCATCACCTGCACGCAACCAGCGTTGGGCGCCACCCCACTCGATTAGCGTCGGGCCGGGCAGCGCCTGCGGCGGCGCCACGGACGGCAGCGACAAACGCCACAAGGGCGCATCACCGGCAAAGAAGGCGTGCGTCTGCTCGCGCAGCGACTGCCAGAACTCTGCCGCCAGGCCATCGGCCAGCTCCTCGCCACCGAGATGCCGCTGCGCGGCGGCCAGCGCAGCGGCGGCCCCGGAAAGGCGCAGCGTCAGCACTCCATCCTGCCAGGCCGAAGCCGAAATCGGCAGCGGCCGGCCACCCCACTCGTTGAGCTTGCGCAGCGCCGCGCCCTCGTCGATGGCAAAACGCAGACTCTTCTCGGCCACCGGCAGCGGTAGCACTTTGAGCGATACTTCGAGCACGAGGCCGAGCGTGCCCAGGCTGCCGGCCAGCAAACGGGAAACGTCGTAGCCGGCGACATTCTTCATGACCTGTCCGCCAAAAGAGAGCACTTCGCCAGAACCGTTCAAAAGCTTGGCGCCGAGAACATAATCGCGCAGGGCACCGACGGCCTGCCGGCGCGGTCCCGAGAGGCCCGCGGCGAACATGCCGCCGACCGTCGCCGCCGGCCCGAAGAACGGCGGCTCGAAGGGCAGCCACTGGCCCTTCTCGGCAAGCGTCGCCGCCAGTTCGCGCAGTGGCGTGCCGGTGCGCGCGGTGACCACCAGTTCGGTCGGTTCGTAGGCGACGATGCCGCGGTAGCCGCCGACCTCAAGCATGCCTCCCTTCTCGCCCTGCTCCGGGCAACCATAAAAGAGCTTGCTGCCGCCGCCACGAATTGACAGGCTACGGCCGGCACTTGCCGCGTCGGCGATGCGAGTCATCCAGTCATCGATCAATCCTTCCATCACAAGCTCGGCGAAGTGGTGGCGCTGCCGGCGCGGGCCAGCGTGTACTCACGGCAGCGGGCAAGCGTCGGAACGCCCTTGCCGGGGTTGAGCAATCCGTGCTCGTCGAAAGCCGCTTTCAGCCGGTGGAAAGCAGCGATTTCGGCCAGGCTGAACTGCTCGGCCATGATGTCGACTTTTTCGATACCGACACCGTGCTCGCCGGTGATGGTGCCACCGAACCTCACCGACAGTTCAAGAATCTCGGCGCCGAAAGCAACCGCTCGCTCGAGTTCTCCCGGCTGATTGGCGTCGTACATGATCAGCGGATGCAGGTTGCCGTCACCGGCGTGAAAGACGTTGGCACAACGCAAGGCGTATTTTTCCGACAGGCTGTTGATCGCTTCCAGCATCTCGGCCAGGCGCTTGCGCGGAATCGTCCCGTCCATGCACAGGTAGTCGGGAGTCATCCGCCCCACCGCCGGAAACGCCGCCTTGCGCCCGGCCCAGAACTTCAGTCGCTCGGCTTCATCCTGCGAAACGCGAATCCCCGCAGCGCCGCTTTTCTCGAGCACAGCCGTCATGCGAGCGATTTCTTCGGCCACTTCCTCGGGCGTCCCGTCCGACTCGCAGAGCAGGATGGCTTCGGCGTCCATGTCGTAGCCCGCGTTGACGTAGGGCTCGACGGCGTGAATCGCCTTCTTGTCCATCATTTCCAGCCCGGCCGGGATGATGCCGGCGGCGATGATGCTGGCCACCGCATCACCGGCCTGGCGCACATTGCCAAAGGAAGCAATCACCACCTGCGCCAGTTCGGGCTTCGGTGTCAGTTTGACGGTCACCTCGGTGATCATCGCCAGCAAGCCTTCCGAACCGTTCATCAGCGCCAGCAGGTCATAGCCCGGCGCATCCAGCGCCGCGTTGCCGAATTCGACGATCTCGCCCTCGATGCTCAGGCCACGCACGCGCATGACGTTGTGAACCGTCAAGCCGTACTTCAGGCAATGCACGCCACCGGCGTTCTCGGCGACGTTGCCACCGATGGTGCAGGCGATCTGCGAAGAAGGATCGGGCGCGTAGTAGAGCGCGTGCGGCGCCGCCGCTTCGGAGACCGACAGATTGCGCACTCCCGGCTGGACAACCGCGGTCCGCGACAGCGGATCGACGCTGATGATTTTCTTGAGCTTGGCCAACGAGACGAGAACGCCGTCACGGTGCGGCGTCGCCCCTCCCGAGAGACCGGTCGCCGCACCGCGTGCCACCACCGGCACTTTCAGCTCATAACAGATTTTGAGGATCGCCTGCGCCTGCGCTTCGTCCGCCGGCAGCGCCACGATCAAGGGCAATTGCCGATAGGCGGTGAGGCCATCGCAATCGTAAGGGCGCATCTCTTCTTCCTCGACCAGCAGCGCCTGCGCTGGCAAGACCGCACGCAGACGCTCGACCAAGGCCAGCCGGTCAACCGTGAACCGCTGTTCGGCCACGCTACTTTCGATGCTCATCTCGATTTCCTCGAAGGTTCATCAAATCAGGAAATGCTTGACTGCGTGCTGACCAGATCCGCGGCCAGCTCGAACCCGACGCGGCGGGCAGCGCAACGCACGTGCTCATGGGCATGGCGGCGTGCGCGCCCGGGATCGCCAGCGGCAACAGCCGCGAAGATCAAACGGTGCTCGGCCTGCGCCTCCTGCGGCAAGGCGCCGTTGCGGCCGGGCATGGTCCACGCCAGGCGACGCGACTCGGAAAAATGCCGGCCAAGGAATTCCAGCAGGCGATGCGTGTAACTGTTATGGGTGGCGGCAGCAATTGCCAGATGAAAATCGTCGTCGGCTTCGGAGCCATCGCTGCCACTGGCCAGCGCGTCGTCCATGGCCTTCAGGAAACACTCGATGGCGGCGATGTCGGCGGGCAGACGACGGCGCGCGGCCAGCTCGGCAATCGAGCTTTCGACCATCGCCCGCAACTCGAAAATCTCGCGCAGCTCGAGCAGCGCCGGACCATCTCCCTGCCAGAAGCGAAAATTCAGGCTTTTCGGGGCCAGGGCGACAAAAGCACCGGCTCCCTGCCGGGTCTCGACGCGACCATCCGCCTTGAGACGTGCCACCGCTTCCCGGATCACTGCACGACTGACGCCGAAAGTCTCGGCCAGTGCTTTCTCGACCGGCAACTGCGCACCCGGTTTGATCTCGCCGCGCGCGATCTGCCCTTCCAGGGCGATCGCTACTTCCTCGCTCAAGCGCGGCCGACGAACAATTCTCTTCAGCTCATTGGTAAGCATAAGAACCCGGTTGTCTGACAACTTGGCTGCAGCATACTACAAGCGGCGTGCGATGCAATGCCAGCCCTTGCCGGCAGCGCTCGCAGCTTATCAGCACACGCCTGTTGAGCCTTGTCGAAGGCCACCGAAGCAATGCCGTTCGCGTACTCGGGGAGCAAGCCCGGTGGATCATTGTTGCTTTGCTGTTACAATCAGCCGCTCGCTGCGCCGCTGCCCGATCCGTCTGCAAACCACAGCCCGCAGCGGCCGAACGAACCGTCGAGGGAACAGAATGTCTGCCATCATTAGCCATCTGAATCGCGTCTTGCCCGGCGTAATGCCGCTGCTCAGGTATCGCGCCGCCGACTGGCCGCACGATATCCGAGCCGGCCTGTCGGTGGCCGCGGTGGCCATCCCGATTGCCATCGCCTATGCGCAACTGGCCGGTTTCAGCCCTTCCACCGGCTTGTACGCCTCGATCCTGCCGATGGTCGTCTACGCCTTCGCCGGCACCTCGCGGCAATTGATCATCGGTCCCGACGCCGCGACCTGCGCGATGCTGGCGGCTGTGATTGCGCCTCTGGCGGCGAGCAACAGTGGCCTCTACCTCTCCTACAGCATCGTGCTGACGCTGCTCACCGGCCTCTTCTGTCTGTCGGCGAGCTTTCTTCGCCTGGGCGGCCTGGCCGATTTTCTGGCCCGACCGATCATCATCGGCCTGCTCAACGGCGTCTCCCTGACGATCATGATCGGTCAGGTCGGCAAAGTGCTCGGCAGCACGCCGGAGGCCAGCCGCTTCTTCAAACAGCTCATGGAGATTCCGCACCTGGTGGTCACCGCCCACTGGCCAACCGTCGTCCTGTCGATCTGCTGCGCGGCGGTGATGTTCTTCCTGCCACGCTACACGAAAGTGGTTCCGGCGTCGCTGGTTACCATGGCCCTGGCCGGCCTGGCCGCTTTTCTGTTTGGGCTCGACGATTACGGGGTGGCGCTGATCGGTCCGGTGGCCGCCGGCCTGCCTGACCTGGTGATACCCGAGCTGCACCTCGACGTCGTCGGCGAACTGGCCGCTTCGGCTGCCGGCCTGGCCCTGGTCCTGTTTACCAGCGGCATGCTCACGGCGCGCAGCTTCGCCGAACGCAACGGCTACGACATCGATGTGGACCGCGAATTCGCCGCCTTCGGCCTGGCCAACATCGTCTCGGCGCTGTCACAGGGCTTCGCCGTCACCGGCGCCGATTCGCGGACCGCGGTCAGTGACGCCAACGGCGGCCGCACGCAGATGGTCAGCATCGTCGCCGCACTGGCGATTTCCCTGTTGCTGCTGGTCGGCACGGGCTCGCTGGCCTGGCTGCCGATCCCTGCATTGGGCGTCGTGCTGCTCTTCGCCTCTTGGCACCTGCTCGATTTCCAGGTCTTCAAGCGCTACCAACTGATCGAGCGCTCGGCGGTGGTCCTCGGGGTGATCACCATGCTCGGGGTGCTCGCCTTCGGGGCGATCAAGGCCATCATGCTGGCCGTGACCCTGGCCCTGCTGATGTTCATCCGCAAGGTCGCGCGCCCGGACTGCGAAGAACTGGTCAATGTTCGCGGGCGGTCGGGGCTTTACAACCACAAGCTGTTTCCCGACGCGGCGACGATCGACGGACTGCTGCTCTTGCGCTTCTGTGGTCCGCTGGTCTTCTTCAATGCCAATCATTTCCGCGCCGAAGTGCATCGGGCGATCGCCCGCCAGTCAGCGCCCGTCGAACGTGTGGTGCTGGACATGATCGCCATGACCGACGTCGATATCACCGGCATCGACACCCTGGGGCGGCTCGACAGCGAACTGGCGGCAAAGAACATCACCCTCGTTCTAGCCGGCCGACAGGTCGAGTTCGAGCAATGGCTGCAGACCACCAAACACCCCGACGCTGCACTTCGCCAACGCGCTTTCCCGACCATGCGCCAGGCGGTTCGTCATTGGCGTGGGCGAAACGGCGCGCGCAGCAGCGTCGACGAGGCCGAGGACACCCGCGGATCGGCGGACGCGCCAGCGCCCGTGCCAGCGGAAACTGTAGAGGCTGCGCTGGAGATGGCGGCAGCAGCGCAGCCCCCTGTCGAGCCAAAGGCACAATAGACGGCCGGCCTTCACCAGCGGCCGGCTGACCGACGTTCAGCCGGCCTTTTCGTTTTCCAGAGCCTTGGAAGTAATGTGTTCGTACAGCCCCATCAGTCTGGCCGCCAGCGCGTGATATTCCGGATGCCGCGCGACCATCGGCTTCAGGTCCTCGGTATCGGCAAACACGCGCTCGAGAAACGCGATGTCCATGTCGTCAAGCTTGGCGCCAGCATCGACCTTCTCTTTCAGGTCTATGGCGCGTGGCAAGCGCTCATTTTCCAAACGCTCCAACACCACAGCCGCCAGTCCTTTGTCATCCGCTTCTTGACTCATCGCTCGTTCCTTCTTCAATTGTGGCGCCGACGTGGCCACTTCAGTCAGGGATGATGCCAGCTCTGTCGAACAGAAGGCAAGCGCTGCCCGCCGCCGCGGCGGGCAGGCACGGCAGCGCAAGGCCCCGCCCCGAGAAAATACCCGGCCGGCGATCGCGTGGATCACACGCCGTTACACAACAGGGACAGAGCTTCAACAGATCATCGACGGGCGATTCGCTACTCTTCGTCCTGTCGCTGCCGCACTCCCCTCCCCCTCCCCACGCGGCAGTGATCGAAGTACCCGGCCCGCCCAGACTCTCCCTCTGTGCGGGCCGCTCCCTTTCTGGCAAGCTGTACAGTGATCGACCGCCTGGCCAGCGGCGGCCAGGTCGCCGGGAAAGGCGTCGCAACGTGCAGGCAAGAGAAGCTGGACCCCGCTAGCGGTCATGACTTGTCGAGATACCCCGGATGATGAAAGCCATGACCGTTTCCCCCTCTTCCCCCGGCCCTTCTCCCGCAAGGGGAGAAGGGAGTTTCGTGAGTCGCTTGCGCGACTTTCACATTAACCTCGTGGAGTGATGATGATGAACCGATGGACAAGCGTAGTCGTATGCCTGCTGTGGTCGCTGCTGAGCGTCACACCGGCAAGCGCCGCCGCCCGACCAGCCACCGCAGAGAAACTGCCGGCGGGTGTCGAAAAGCTGGGTACCGTTGAAGGCATCAGCGAGTATCGACTGGCCAACGGTCTGCGCTTCATCCTCTTTCCCGACGCCGCCAAACCAACGACCACGGTCAACGTGACCTATCTGGTCGGTTCGCGCGACGAGAACTACGGCGAGACCGGCATGGCCCACCTGCTCGAACACCTGATCTTCAAGGGATCGAAGAGCTTTCCCGATCCGACCAGAGAGTTCAAGACGCGCGGATTCCGGATCAACGGTACAACCTGGCTCGACCGCACCAATTACTACGTCACGTTTCCGGCCAGCGACGCCAACCTCAAGTGGGCACTTGGCTGGAGCGCCGACGCCATGGTGAACTCCTTCATCGCCCGGAAGGACCTCGATAGCGAGATGAGCGTCGTACGCAACGAATTCGAGATGGGGGAAAACAGCCCGAGCCGGGTCATGATGAAGCGCCTGCAGTCGCTGCTCTTTGACTGGCACAATTACGGCAACAACACCATCGGCGCGCGCAGCGATATCGAAAACGTCAAAATCGAGAATCTGCAGGCCTTCTATCGGAATTTCTATCAGCCCGACAATGCGGTGCTGACGGTCGCCGGCAAGTTCGATGAGCAACAAACGCTGCAATGGATTGCCGCCAGCTTCGGCCAGCTGGCGAAGCCGACGCGCCAGCTGGCGAAACAATGGACCGTCGAGCCGACGGCCGACGGCGAGCGCAGCTTCGTCGTTCGCCGCAAGGGCGAGGTGCAACTGCTGACCCTCGCCTATCGCACACCATCCAGCCTGCACGCCGACTCCGAAGCCGTGAGCATGGCCAGCGAGATACTTGGCGACACTCCGAATGGTCGCCTCTACCAGGAGCTGGTCCAACCCGGTCTGGCAGCACAGGTCTTTGCCTATGCCATCGACGCCCGCGAACCCGGCTTCGTGGTTTTTGGCGCGATGGTGAACAAGGGCGAATCGCTGGAGCGCGTGCGCGACAAGATGATCGAAGTCATTGAAGGCGGTTTCGCTCGCCAGACGGCGACCGCCAACGAGCTCGGCCGCGTCGTCGAACAGGCGCGCACCGCCTACGAACGTGCGCTGGCCAACCCGGAAGTGTTCGCCGTCATGCTTTCCGAGTACATCGCGCTCGGTGACTGGCGGCTGTTCTTCTATGCCCGTGATCAGCTCGACCAGATCAAGCCGGCGCAGGTCGACGCCGCCGCGGCGAAGTATTTTGTGCGTGACAACCGCGTTCTCGGCAGTTTCATTCCCGAAGATTCACCGCAGCGCGCCGAGATTCCGCCCGCCCCGACCGCGGTGGAACTACTGGCGAACTTCAAGGGCAGTGAAAAGGGAGACGCCGGTGAAACCTTCGAAGCGTCGCATGAGAACATCAACCAACGCTCGCAACGGCCGAGCGTCGGCGACTTGCAAGTGGCGCTGCTCGCGAAAAAGAACCGCGGCCAGACAGTCAACGTGGCCATGAGCTTCCGCTGGGGGGATGAAGACTCGCTGCGCAATCGGGATATGGCCGGCACACTGACGATGGCCATGCTCAGCCGCGGCAGTGGCCAACTGAACCGCCAGCAGATCGCCGACGAATTCACTCGCCTGAAAATCCGCGGCGACCTGACGCAGTTTGAAACCACCCGTGAGCAGCTACCGGAAGCGCTCAGGCTGGTCGCCCGGTTGCTCAAAGAGCCGAGCTTCCCGGCGAGCGAATTCGACGAACTGAAACGACAGACGCTGACTGCGCTGCAGGCCCAGCTCGACAACCCGCAGACACTCTCCAGTGACGCTCTGGCCTCGCACTTCAACACCTACCCGCCCGGTGACCCGCGCTACCATGCGCAACTCGCCGAACGCCTCGCCCAGCTCCAGGCGACGACGCTCGAGCAGCTTGTCGCCTATCACCGCGAGCTGATGGGCACGGCGCGTGGCGAAATAGCCATCGTTGGCGATTTCGATGAAGCGGCGATCAGCGCCGAGCTCAAGCAACTCTTTCCCGATTACGTCTCGCGATCGCCGTACGCCCGCGTTGATCGCGAGTATCGCGCCGTGACGCCGCAACGCATCGTCATCGACACCCCCGACAAGGAGAACGCCTTCCTGCGCGCGCGTGTCGATCTGAAGCTGAGTTTCGACGACGACGACACACCTGCCCTGTACGTGGCAAACAGTATTTTTGGCGGCAGTAGCGGACTGTCGAGCCGCCTTATGGATCGCCTGCGCCAGAAAGACGGCCTCAGCTACAGCGCGTCTTCGTCCTTGTCGATGGGTATGCGCAAAGATCTGTCGAGCTGGTCCTTTGCCGCTATGGCAGCACCGCAGAACCTGGATCGCGCCGAGCAGGCCTTCCTCGAGGAGCTGACGCGCGCGCGCCGCGACGGCTTCACGGCTGAAGAGGTTGCCGAGGCCAAGAAGGGAATCCTCGAAGCACGCGCCGTCGCTCGCTCACAGGACAGCGCCGTTGCCGCGCGCTGGATCTCCCTGCTCGACCTCGGTCAGGACTGGCTGTACTCGAAGAACTTCGAGGCGCGAGTCATGGCGCTGACCCCGGAACAGGTCAACGCCGCTTTCCGCAAATACATCGACCCCGAGCAGCTGACCCTGGTCGTCGCCGGCGACGCCAGCAAGGGAAACGCGAACTGACGATGGCGGTAACTGCCGCGCATCCTGGCGAACTGCAGAGTGGGCGATTCGTCACGGCAGCCCTGTCGGCGATACGCGGCTGGCCAGGGATTGGCCATGACGCGCCGTCCTGGCCCCCGGGCCGCTGACTACTTCTTCAGGCTGTCGCGAATCTCGCGCAAGAGCAGCACATCCTCGGGCGGCGCGGCAAGTGCTGCCGGCGGCTCGCTCCGCTTCAGACGATTCACCTGCTTGATCATCATGAAGATGATAAAGGCAAGAATGATGAAGTTGACCAGGATGGTCAGGAAACTGCCATAGGCGAAAACGGGAACCTGCGCCTTCCTGAGCGCATCCAGCGTCTTCGCCGTCCCTTCGGGCACCGTGCCCAGCACCAGGAACAGGCCCGAGAAATCAAACTTGCCGCCCATGATGAAGGCGACCACCGGCATGATCAAATCGGCGACGACGGATTCAACAATCTTGCCAAAGGCACCGCCGATGATCACGCCAACGGCAAGATCCATCACGTTGCCCTTCATGGCGAACTCTTTGAACTCCTGCATCATGCTCATCATTTCTCCTTGGTGTTTGACCCGAAGGACACCGGCTCCCGTGCCACGGTGAAGTCATCGTGGCGCCGGTCATATGCCGCGCAGTTTTTCACCGGCGGCGGCCAGGGTTGCTTCCTGCTTGGCGAAACAGAAGCGTACGACGCGTTCGTCACAGCCATCGTGGTTGAATACCGACACCGGAATAACCGCCACAACCGACCTCCCTGGTCAGCCAGCGAGCAAACTCCTGGTCAGGCAGGTCGGCAATGGCGCTGTAACGCGCCAGTTGGAAGTAGGTGCCGCGGCAGGGGAGCAGTTCGAAGCGTGACGCAGCCAGCTGGCGGCGAAAGAACTCCCGCTTCCCTTCGTAGAACGCCGCCAGACCGAGATGTCGCGAGGCGTCGCGCATGTACTCGGCAATCCCCAGCTGGCACGGCGTATTGACCGTAAACACGTTGAACTGATGAACCTTGCGAAACTCGCGCATCAGTTCGCGAGGCCCCAGCACGTAGCCGACCTTCCAGCCAGTGATGTGATAGGTCTTGCCGAAGGACGAAACAACGATGCTGCGTGCGGCCAGTTCGGGATGCGCAGCGACGCTTTGATGCTGCGCACCGTCGAAAACGATGTGTTCGTAAACTTCGTCGGCGAGTACGACGATAGGAGTGTCGCGGGTCAGTTCGGCCAGTGCCGCCAGATCGTCGGCGTCGAACAGGCTGCCGCTCGGGTTGTGCGGCGAATTGATGATGATCATCCGCGTGCGCGGACTGAGCAGGGAGCGCAGCTGCTGCCAATCGGGCCGGTAGTCCGGCGAGCGCAGCGCCGCGTAAACGGCTTTGCCACCCACCGTTTCGATTGCCGGCACGTAGCTGTCATAGACCGGCTCGAACACGACCACCTCGTCGGCGCTGCGCACGAAGGCGGCAATCGCCGTGAAGATGGCCTGCGTGGCACCGGCGGTGACCGTGATCTCGTCTTCGACGTCGTAGTCCGCGCCATAGAGCGCGGCCACCTTGTCGGCGATGGCCACGCGCAGTTCGGCCACGCCGGCCATCGGCGGGTACTGGTTACGACCGGCATGCATGGCCCGTGAAGTGGCTTCAAAGAGTGCCGGCTCGGCCTGAAAATCAGGAAAGCCCTGCGACAGATTGATTGCACCGCAGTCGGCGGCGAGCTTCGACATCACCGTGAAGATGGTGGTCCCCGACCCAGGGAAGCTTGGAGTCGATGGCGACTGAGGATTGGCGCATGGCGATCCGCGACAAGCGCGGTGGAGAGTGAGCAAGCGCCTAGTTTAGGGGCGCCCCGGCGTTCAAACAAGGCTGCTGCGAATCCCGCGAATCGGCAAGCATGCAGCCACGCAGCCGAGAAGAGCAGGCGTTGCCCGCCCGCCCGTCTGGTCCTCGGCAAGACGAGCTGCTAGCATTCACCCCATTGTTCATTATCGCTCCGATCGTCATGGTCGGGCCGCCACCATGACCACAGCAAAATCCGTCTTGTGCAGCCTCGCCAGCGCGGCTCTCGTTTTCTTGCTGAGCACCGGAAAACGCCCGCGCAGCCGAACCCCAGCCAGCAGTGCAGCCACTGCCAGCGCTGGGCGCCGAATTGAGCGAGCTCACCGTCTCCGGCATCTCCTCGGGTGCCTACATGGCGGTGCAGTTCCAGGTCGCCCACTCGAAGCTGGTGCGCGGCGCCGGCGTGCTTGCTGGCGGCCCCTATAACTGTGCCGAAGGATCGATCCGGCGGGCGCTCACGGCTTGCATGTCGCCCTCCTGGTGGGCCGCAGCTCCTTCCGTAGCCGAACTGCGCGCCCAGGCGGAAGCGCTCGCCAAGGCGGGCCGCATCGATCCGCTGGACGGCTTGCGCGACGACCGCGTGTGGCTGTTTTCAGGAGGCAAGGACACGGTCGTCGACAGCGCGGTGATGGAGCGGCTGGCCGCTTTCTACGGCCAGTGGCTCGCTCCGACGGCGATTCGCTTCGTCCAGCTGCCAGACGCCGGGCACGCCATGATCTCGGTCGCCGACCCCCAGGCCAATGCCTGCAGCAGCGAGCAAACACCGTTCATCAATCGCTGCGGCGAGCTCGACGCGGCCGGCGAAATTCTCCAGCACCTGCTTGGCCCCTTGCAGTCGCCAGCGGCGACCGCCAAAGGCGAGCCGCTACGCTTCGACCAGAGCCCGTTTGTAGAAGGCAAGCCGATCGACGCGGGACTGGCCGACGAGGCTTACCTTTATGTGCCGCAGGCCTGCCTCGGTAGCGCCTGCCGGGTACATGTCGTCTTTCATGGTTGTCGTCAGACGGCGGCGCAGATCGGCCGACGCTTCGTCGATGGCGCCGGCTACAACCGCTGGGCAGACAGCAATCGGATCGTCGTCCTCTACCCGCAGGTACAAGCGCGCTATGGCCTGACCATAGGCTCCTGGCGGTGGCTGAACAATCCCTTTGGCTGCTGGGACTGGTGGGGCTATGCGGGCAGCGACTACGCCACGCAGGGCGGCGTGCAGATCAAAGCGGTGCGCGCCATGCTCGAGCGCCTGGCCGCCCCCCGCCAGGCGCAGACAGACGCTGCGGCAGGACGCCTGCCCTAGCCGCCAGCGCGCAATTCGCTCAAGTCAGAGGGGAGGAATGCGCAGCATCTGACCGGGATAGATCTTGTCCGGATGACCGAGCATCGGTTTGTTGGCCTCGAAAATGACCATGTATTTGTTCGGATCGTCGTAGTGCAGCTTTGCAATTCTCGACAGGTTGTCGCCGGCGACGACGGTATAGAAGAGCGCTTCCGGCGCGCTCTGGTCAACAGACAGCATGTCGTTGACCCGGGTAACGCCATTCACATTGCCACAGCAGAGCAGGATCTTCTCCTTGCTGCTCTGATCGCCGGCGACCCCGAAAACGCTTGCCGCACCTGCTGCGCCATCGAAGTCACGGTCAGCCCGGTGACCGTCAAGCCCTGGCTGTTGATGTAAGCCTCGATCGCATCACCGGCGGCACGGTTCATAACGTCCAGCTTTTCTTTCGCCGCATTGTCATCCGGCGCATTGCTCACCCGCGTCCAACGCAGCTTGCGCGTCTCCGGAGCGAAAAAGCTTCTCGCCTGCTTCCTTGACGAAATCGAATAGGCCCATGCGGTTTCCTCCGGTAGGTTGGCGCCGTCTGGCGCCGGAAAGTGACTTGACGGCTGTTTGACGATGGTCTGTAAACCGCCTCGAGTCTAGCAGTTTCCCCGGACTTGGCAAGCAGGGGCTTGCCAGCGGTGAGCCCCAACGGCACAACGCCCGGCAGAGCGGGCGTTGTCATAATGGGTGCCGGGCCTGCGCGCTCAGCCGTAACGGCCTTCGATGTAGTCGGAAGTCTCCTTGTGGATCGGGGTCACGAACATCTCCTCGGTCAGCGTGTGCTCGACGACCTTGCCCATCAGCATGAAGATGCATTCCTCGCTGGCGCGGCGCGCCTGCGCCATGTTGTGGGTGACGATGAGAATCGTGTATTGGCCACGCAGCTCCCAGAGCAGTTCCTCGACCGCTTCGGTACCCTTGGGGTCGAGCGCCGAGCACGGCTCGTCCATCAGCAGCAACTTCGGCTTCACCGGCAACAAACGCGCGATGCAGAGCTTTTGCTGCTCTTCGAGCGACAACTCGGTAGCCTTGCGCTTGAGCCGATCCTTGACCTTGTCCCACAACAGCACGGTGCGCAGCGACTCCTCGACGATTTCGTCGGGAGTGCCCTGGTGTACGTCACCACCACCCTTGGCGTGCAGACGGTGACTGAAGAGGATATTGTCGCGAATCGAAACGGGTAGCGGATTGGGGCGCTGAAAGACCATCCCCACCTGTTTGCGCACCTGTATCAACTCGACGCCGGGGTCGTAGATGTTCTGGCCCATGACATCGATGCTACCTTCGATGCGCACGTAGCCGAGGCGCTCATTGATGCGGTTAACGCTGCGCAGATAGGTGCTCTTGCCGCATCCCGAAGGCCCGATCATCGAGGTGATCATGCCCTGGCGGATGCGCAGGTCGACATCGTACAGGGCCTGGAAAGTCCCGTACCAGAGGTTCAGTTTTTGGTATCAATGGCGTATTCTGGAGCTGGCTGCTGCAAAGCAGCGGCTTGAACGGCGGTCATCTCGTTGTGTCCTTCGTTGGCATTCAGTCAATACAGTGGCAAGCAGCGTGGCGCGGTATTGGGCTCAGCCGAAGCGTCCCTCTACGTAATCACGCGTCCGCTGGTCCTTCACCTCGCCGGTGAACAAATCCTCGGTGACCCCGATCTCGACGCACTCGCTGTTCAGGAAGAACGCGGTGCGGTCGGCCAAACGCCGCGCCTGCTGCACCAGGTTGGTAACCAGGATGATGGTCACTTCCTTGCGCAGCTCCTTGAGCACATCTTCGATGCGCATCGTGGTGACCGGGTCGACGGCGATCGAGAACTCGTCGAGCATCAACAGGTCTGGCTCCTGCGACAAGGCCCTGGCAATCGTCAGCCGCTGCTGTTGGCCGCCGGAGAGCAGGCTGCCAAGCGCACTCAGACGATCCTTGACTTCGTCCCAGAGGGCCGCACGGGTCAGGCAGCGTTGCACGATTACGTCCAGCTCGGCTCTTTCCTTGATCCCGCGCAGGCGCGGCGACAGGGCAACGTTGTCATAGACGGTCATCGGCAGACCGACCGGCAAGGGAAAGACGACGCCAATCCGGCTACGTAGCGCATAGACGTTCTTCAGGTGGCGGGTATCCAGACCGTTGAACTGGATCTCGCCGGCCACGCGCATCCCTGTAGTGAACATGTCCATGCGGTTGACCGCCTTGAGGAAGGAGGTCTTGCCGGCGTTGGCGGGGCCAATGATGCCGAAAATTTCGTGCTCGCGTATCTCCAGGTTGACGTCCTTCAGGGCCACCGCCTTGCCGTAACTGATAGTCAGATCCTTGACCGCCAACTTGATCCGCGGCTCACCGGAAGCGGCGTTGGTTTGGCCAGCAGCCACCGGGGCCCGTTCGAGAGCGCTTTGCGCGCCTTGACTTACCATTTCTTCTTCCCCCTGAGCCACATGCGAAACGCGATCGACGCGCTGTTCATCAACAACACCAGTCCGATGAGTACCAGAGCGATACCGAACGGAACCTCTTCGGCGATCCCCGGAACCTGGGTCGCGGCAACAAACAGGTGCAACGACAAGGCCATGGTCTGGTCGAAAACGCTTTGCGGCAGGAATGGCGTGAAGAACACCGCCCCGGTAAACATGATCGGCGCGGTCTCGCCAGCGGTACGCGAAACCTCGAGGATCACGCCGGTCAGAATGCCGGTGATCGAGTTCGGCAGCACCACCTTGCGAATGGTCTGCCAGCGCGTCGCACCCATGTTCCAGCAAGCCTCGCGAAACGCCGGCGGTACCGACTGCAGCGATTCTCGGGTAGCAACGATGACCACCGGCATGGTCATCACCGCCAGGGTCAGACTGGCCGCCAGGATACTCGTCCCGAACTTGAAAAAGATGACGAAGGCGCCGAGCCCGAACAGGGCATGCACGATCGACGGCACGCCGGCCAGGTTGATGATCGCCAGATTGATCACCCGCGTGAACCAGTTGTCGCCGGCGTACTCGCTGAGGTAGATCGCCGCGAAGATGCCGATCGGGACCGACAGCAGAAGCGCCACCATCACCAGCCAGACGGTGCCCAGCAGCGCCGGCAGGACGCCGCCGGTACGCATGCCGTCGGTTGGCGCGGTGAACAGAAACTCCCAGGAGATCGCCCCGCCACCCTTGTGAATCAGGGTTCCGAGAATGATCAGTACCGGCGCAATCAACATCAGGGTCATCAAGCCGAAGAGCATTCTATAGAGGCTCTGAACCCTGGCATTGCGGTGGTTCAGGCTGCTCGCCTGGAACATGGCTGCATTGGCAGTTGTCATTTTCTATCCCTTGCGAATGCCGCGCACGATCAGATCGGCGGTCAGGTTGACGGTGAAGGTAACCAGGAAAAGCAGAATGCCGATGGTGAACAGCGCCTGATAATGCTCGCCGCCGACCACCGTTTCACCCAACTCAGCGGCGATGGTGGCGGTCAGCGCGCGCACCGAGTCGAAGACGCTGTCGGGAATATTGACCGCGTGTCCGGTAGCCATCAGCACGGCCATCGTTTCTCCGAAGCCCCGTCCGACCCCGAGCAGCACGCCACCGAGCAGGCCGTTCTTGGCCGCCGGCAGCACCACCTTGTAGGTCACCTGCCAGCGCGTCGCGCCCATCGCCTCGGCGGCTTCACGGTAGCGATCGGGAACCGCCTTGAGCGCATCTTCGGCGATCGAGGTCATGATCGGCGCAGCCATCAAACCAAGGATGATGCCGGCGTTGAGCACGCAGAGACCCACCGGCACGTCGAACCACTTGATGATCAAGGGGTTCATGATCACCAGGCCGATGAAGCCCCAGACCACCGACGGAATGGCCGCCAGCAACTCGACCAGCACTTTCAAGGTTTCACGGGTCTTGCCACTGGCAAACTCGGCAATGTAGATGGCCGCGCCGAGCGAAAACGGCACGGCGACCAGCATCGCCAGACCGGTGACACTGGCGGTACCGGCCATCAGCGCCAGGATCCCGTACTCGGGGGCGTCGGCGTCGCTCGGGAACCAGTACGGCGTGAGAAAGAACTCCCGGACGTTCATGTGGTGGAGGATGAAGCCGATGCCTTCCTTGAAGACGAAGATGAAGATTCCCAGGACGAAGACGATCGCCGAGATACCGCAGAGGAAGACGATGGCCTGGACGGCCTTGTCTACATACCAGTCGAGATCGCGACGATCGAACGTGCCAGCCCCGCCGGCGGCCATTGCGGCGCCGGGTACAGTGTTGCTGTTGGCCATCTCAGTCGGCCTCCTCGCCCCGCAGGGTGGTCATCAAATTGCTCACCTGCACGGCGATCTCGCGACTCAGCGCTGCGTAGCGCTCGCGTCGCTGATCCTCGGGAAGTTCCGCCGCAACCACGCCGCCGACATCCCACTCCAGCGCCGCGGTGTGGAAGGGCACGTTGTCCACGTATGACTTGACTGGCCCCTGCAGGCTGACGATGACGTGGAAATCGGCGAGATCCTGAAGGCTCAGATTCATCGCTTTGGTCGGTGGCGAGCAGGTCGACCCCCCGACTCCTGGAGCAAGCCGAGCCACCTCCGGCAGCATCGCGCCAGCCTGACGGCCCAGGCTGCGGAACTCACCACCTCCGGAAGCAAGTCTTGCCAGCAACGGTCTCGGCGATCGGTCCGAGCAGGGTGTTGGTCCTCGTCAAGGAAGAGGATCCGGAAAGCCTTGGCCGCCTTGGTCTGGCCGGTGACCGCAAACACCGTTTCCTCGCAGATGTTCTTGGCCTGATCCGACACCCGTTCGAGCGAATTGAAAACGCCCAGGTAGGCAAAGAGATCCTCGATGCTGAAGTTCTCGCCCGCATTGACCAGGTCGGCAAAAACCAACATCAAAGTGCGCTCGACCCTGATCGGCCATGATCATCGTCGCCCTGGCCTTCTCGGCATTGCCGTCGATGAAGCCGCACATCGCCTGCTTGAACATCTGCCGCGACTCGCCGGCGAGCAATTCGACCTCGCGCTTGATCAACGCGTCGGGGCGCTTGGCGAGATGCACCGATTCGCGGGCGATGGTCACCGCGTAGTCGCCGACGCGCTCCAGCGCGACGTTGGCGTGAATCATCGCCGTCATCAGGCGCAAATGCCCGGCGCTCGGCAGGTGCACGCCGATGAACGCGTGGCACATCTTGTCCAGCTTGCGATTTTCCGCGTTGATCCGCTGATCTCCCAGGACTGTCGCATAGGCGAGCTTGTCATCACCGCTCAGCAGGGCACGTACCGCAGCAGCGAGGGCAGCGTCGACGCGCTTGGCCAGCAGGGTCGCTTGTTGTTTGATCAGGGACAGGTCTCTCTCGAGACGTTCTTCGTAATGGCTCATTGCTTGCGGCTCCCCACAGCGCTAACGGAACACAGATTTCAGAGCGGGCGCGAAGGACTCCCCGTCCCGCGCCCGCGATGGCGTATGACTTACTTGCAGCTGACTTTCTTGATTGGCGCGTAGCCTTCCTTGGCAACGATGCATTGGCCAACGTCGCTCTTGATCCAGTCCATGTATTTCTTGGTGTCGGCTTTCGGCTGACCATCGGTGTACATGAACAGCGGACGGGCGATCGGATAGGTGCCGTCGAAAGCGGTATCCTCGGTCGGCATGACGCAGGGCTTGCCTTTCTCGGGCGCGATGCACAATGCCTTCAGGTGATCGGTAGCGTAGGCGAGGCCGCTGTAACCGATCGCGCAAGGCGTCTTCTCGACCAGGTCGGCGACATCCTTGGAGCCGTGCATGTCCAGTGTCCCCTGCGGAACTTGCCCTTCTCACCGAGAACGGCCTCCTGGAAGTAGGGCGTAGGTGCCCGAGTAGTTCTGGCCGGCTGACGACGACGATCTCGTCCTTGCAGCCTGGAATGGTGATCCCCAGATCGCTCCACTTGGTCGCCCCACCGTCACGTCCGTAGAGTCTTGGCCAGTTCCGGGATGCTCAAGGTATTGAGCGGAAAGTTTCTTGTGTACTAAGATAGCCAGGGCATCGTAGCCGACCACGTGCTCGACCGGATCGTGACCTTTGGCCTTGGCCTCGGCTATTTCCTTGTCTTTCATCTTGCGGCTGGAGTTGGCGATGTCCACGGTGCCGTTGATCATTGCTGCGATGCCGGTACCCGACCCGCCGCCGGAAAACCGCGACGGGCC
>NZ_CAJQUC010000011.1:0-112165 GCF_907163155.1 Candidatus Accumulibacter sp. ACC012 | reverse complement strand
TAGGCGACGAGGTCGATCGTTTCTCGCGGTCGCCTGTAACGGCGTCGATCGCTCCAGCACGCCATCGACGAGTAGTCGGCAAAACGTCTTTCGGCGCCAGTCGCTGGTCGGGTAGCAAAAGCTGAATGATGAAGGTCGTGAAGCCTTGTTCGCTTGCAGCGGACGAAGGAGTTGCTGTCGCCAAGTCGAAGACGTAGTACTTTTTATCCACGGCGGCACGATTAGCAGGGCTCGGTGCTGGGGCTGCACGGACGCCTGGTACTGAACAACTGTAACAGTTGTTTGGTAGATACTTGCCCGGGGTGTGAAGGTCTGCGCGAGGCGCAAGCGACCCCCCCCCACTGGTCGTCCGCTCGTGGCAGCGTTGCTGGTCCCTGCGGCCAGAATCCTTGGTAGGTGTTTAAAAGCCCTTGAGCAGGTTTCTTGCCCTTGCTGGTCCACCGTTTCGCGCAGCACTTCGGTGGTGAGCGCAAAGTTGCTTGGTGATAGCGCGTCGGAAGTATTGCACGGGTGAGGGTGTTTACTCGGGGCTGAGTCGTGTCGTCGAGCCTCCGGCGCTGGCCCACCGTTGGTGCAGGTGGCGAGCCGTGATAGGTACGATTGCGGATGAAGTACGAAGCGGAAATGTCTTCCCAGGCTGGTCGTCGAAGCGTAGTCGTCCGCGTCCGGGATGGCACGCGGGAAAGGCAGGCCATCTGCGCAGCGTGGTTTGCGGCCACAGCTGATATGGTCACGCATCATCGCCATCTGTGTTTGCGCCAGCGGTAGGGCGTGGCCAGCAGGCGTGCCTGAGAGAGCCATGTAAGCAGCCTTGCGAGCGCGAATCATCGCTGGGGAACCAGATGCCTTTCTGGCGGTTTTCTCATGTGCCGACGCAGCAGAAGCACGCGCGCCTGGCGACTTCGAGATAGCTGTCGGCGACTCGGCGGGGTGCAGCAGAGATCGGTTGCGGGCACTCGCTGGCGGCCAATTTCATGGTCAGGCCTGCGGGTTTTCACGGTGGCCTGGCGGCATCCTGCGCTCTGAAGAAAGGGATCAGCGTCGTCGTCCTCGCTGCGCAGCAGTAGGCCGGCGTGACGGTCGGTGACGGATGGGCGAAGCCTCACCATGGGCGACATCGTCTGATGGGGTCCGAGATGCGCGAGAACAGGGTCATCAGCAAATCCAGCCGCGCGCGCGGGTGGTGCACTGATCTTCGAGACGATGCAGCCGCTCTTCATGAGGCGCTGAGGGCATTGGACCCGGTTCTCGATACCACGTGAACGGTAATCCCATGCGGACGGCGACCAGCGTTTCGGGCAGGAAGTTCGCGGTAGCGGTCGATCGAGTCAGGAAATCGTAGAGCGAATCGGCCCGCGGGGTGACTGCGAAGGACGTGATATTGGTCGAGACGATTGCGGCAACAGGCATGTCGCCGGAAATCAACACTCCCAATCAAGAAAATAGGGGCTGCGTGTTCGGTGAGTGGCGAAGCCGAGGCGGACGGCCAGGGTGCTTGCGATTGCGCAGTTCATCGCCGCCAAACAGGCGCTGTAAACTGGTCGGCAGATCGGCACGCGCGGTTGTAGTTGCCAACTGCGGCGTGACAGCGCCGCACAGCGGTCGGCGTCAAGTCCGTGGGCGCGAAACTGGCGCAGATCGGACTGATTGCCGTGGGACACCGATTTCGTGCCAGAGGGCTTGGCGACGGTCAGATCTCGCCCAGGAGTCATGCACACGGGGGCGCGCCCGTCTGCTCCTGCAAGGACAGGCCGCAAGGCGCGAGGTGATCGGGGGGAAAGTGGGTGACGATGATGCCGCACGAATACGCCCGCCACGCTCGCTGGGGTCAGCCGCGAAAGGATCGTCTGCCAGCACGCTTTACCGACATCGGAGCGAAACAGGTATCGACAATCGTTCAGCCGTCGTGTCCTCGAGCAGCCAGAGATTGATGTGATTCCAGTGCGAAACGGGCAGCGGCATCGCAAACAGTGGATTCCGGGAGACGCGGAACGGTTCCCGGCAGCCGAGCGGCGTGGCAAAAGGGTAGTCGGGGAGATATGGCAGTGGATGGTAAAAACCGTCTCGAAATCTATAAACTTGGGCCGTAAGGAGGCTGGACCCTGATGGCCTCTGAGCGAAGCATTCTCACGTGATCCAGACTTGGAAGCCCTGCGGTGGACAGCAAGCGACGCACCTCAGCATCCGAATCTGGCGCGAGGAGTTCACATCACGCCGCGAAAGATCCGTGCTAAGACGTAAGGGCATGCTGAGCCCCAAAAAAGCGCGCGGGGGGCCACGTGTCTACGCGCCGTGACCGCGCTTCTGAAAGATGCCATGCGCACGGCAAGCTTCTCGTTTCAGTATGTCGAGAATCTATCTGATCGGGACAAAGTAACGTTAAATGCGGCCATGCACAAAGCTAAGGATCCCGATTTCCGACGAACCGTGTTCGCGCGAGTTATCAATCGCAGAGGCGTGGCGCTGCTCCGGGCCAGCTGCCGGGATCGAGGCGCTTAACACGAGATCCACCTGCCGCACAAAGCGGAAATCACGCAGCAGCATGGCTACATCCTACGGCGGTGTGGTCGGCATGATCGGCCGATTCGGCGGCGGTTACGCCGCCAGTACGATCCCACGTCGGAAACGAGCGTGTGACCGTCGAGTAAAAGCTCAACCTGTGGCGACGACGCCGAAGGGGACCTGCGATTGCAGGGAGGGTCGGTGGTCGCTACCAGGCGGACGCTGATCGTCACTCGGCCGAAGTGTTCGCTGTTTCTGCACGGGCGCGAGACCCTGTGTGCCCTTGATGCCCGCAACGATATGACGGTGCGAGCGGAAGCACCGCGCTAAGACACCCACAAGCCACCAAGGAGCGGAGACATGGAATACCGAGCATCAATTTGCCCACGGCGAAACGATCGAACCATGCTGCGGAAAGCATTAGCAGCTTTGCTGCCCGGACGAAATCGCAGCCGCGTGCGAGGCCACTCGGATCGTGGACAATATGTTCCCGCAGACCTGTGGCGCAAGTCGGCGACATGGGCTGCTCAGGGATGGACGCCGATGAGGAGGACGGCGGAACGGGCTCGGCTATATGGAGACATCATCGCAATGGAGAAATTTCGCGGGCGTCGGCGAGGTCGCCCTGTCCTACGGGGCGCACCTCCAACCTCTGCGTCCATCAGTCGGCAACGGAACGCAGCGCAGAAAGCCGCTACTTGCCGAAGTGATTTCCGGCGAGCAGTCGGCGCCGCTGGCGATGCGAAGCCAACGCCGGCTCAGACGATGTGGCGAAGGCCTGAAACTGCGCGCCGAAGCCAGGGGCGATCACTTCGTTCTCAACGGCGGAGATGTGGACACAAACGGCCGGTGATGCCCGAACGCTGGTGGTTTAAAGCCAAGACGACATCAACGGCCGCAAGAGGGATCCAGCGCGTGATCGTCGAACAAGGGATGAAGGGTTTCTCTTGCGGATCGAAGCTCGACCAAATCGGACATGCGTGGCTCGAAACACCTACCGCTGTTTTCGACGACATGCAGAAGTACCGCTGGAAAATGGGCTTGGCCAGGTCAACGGCCAGGAGTGCGCGTGCTGATGAGGTGGCCCTCGGACTAAGAGCGGGCACCCCGGCCCGTGTGCTCGCAGGTGGCCGCTGGGGATCATGGCCGCGGCCAGGATCTGGGGTCTCCGACTGCCCGACGCCGGCCAGTTCGGTAGGAGATTGGCGAGTTCCAGTTGAGGCAGGGGCAAGGTCGCCGACATGTACACCACTTTCAACGTATGTCGGGCTTAGTCTATGCCGTGGGCCAGGGCCTGCGATCGTGGCGAAACGACGCGCAAGGACGCAGCCGGTGCCATCCTCTCGCTGCCGAAAAAGCAAACCTGGATGGGCCGCGCACAACGTCCAGACGCTCGGCGTAAGGCTTACATCAACGAGTATCGCGGCAGGCTGTGCGCGACGCCTCAAAGCCTCTACGAGATCGGCGCCGGTACTTCGAATCCGTATTCTGACGGTCGCGAACGATTCGCCGACAACCTTTGAGGCGCAAATCGCGCGCGTGAAGCTTGTGCAAGAGCGCAGGGCGCCTCTCTTGCGCAGAGCTGCCCCACGCTTTTCAGCCACATATCTTTCACCCTTGCACGTAAGTTCGAGGAAGATCATGACCACCATATGCGTAACCTCACTGCTGACGATACCGCCGCGGTCGAAGCACGTTCGCCAGTTCATTTCGCAAAGCCGCCTGGGGGCGTTTTTTTTTTTTTTGATCGTCGTTCCAGGGTTTCGAGGAGGAAATGGCTTCGCTGCCGGCACGCCTATGCTGCTCCTCGGGTCGTCTTTTCACGCGAGCGTACCGGCAAGCCGGCTGACTGTGTCGGGATCCGGCGCTCTCCGCAGGGACTGTGCCCGAAATGAAGCGCTGTATGTCGAGCAGCTCAGCGTAGTGCGGTCGGCATCAGAGCTGGCGCTGGCGGCGATTCAAGGCGGCCAAGGAAATCGGCTACAGCGAATGCTGCTCGACACCTTGCCAGGCCTGCGCGTGCTGTGCGCCTGTATCGCGAGTTGGGGGTTCACGAAGGCGACAGCCTACTACAGACGCCGTCTCGAAGGGACGATGTCTGGCTCTCGATCTGACAGAACTGGCGAGCAAGAAGTGGCCACCGATAAACCTTCTTTAACTTTTCGACTTCAACCGCGCCTGTCGAAATCGCAGGAGGAAGAGATGCCGACTTTCATGCGTCTGTCCAGCGGCAAAAGCGGAGTATCTGTGGATCGGGTGTTCGGACTAGCGGGTGACGGCCAACAGATCTCGGCTTCTGCCGGGCGAGATCTTCGTGCATCGAAACAGTTGCCAAACTCGTCGTGCAAACGGATTCAATGCTGTCGGGATCAGTGAGTTGATGCGCTCAAGGTGCGGCAAGTGATGGGCGCGGCACTATGGCGTGGCGGCGTCAAGCGGAGCGCTCATTTTCGCCCCATCGCGTCGGGTGGTCGACATATGGCTGCGGGACACGTCCGCGATGTCCATGACACGCACATGGCGCGAGTCGATAGTGCCACATGAACAGCGCCACGATCGACCGTGCGAGCTCAAGTTCCTCGAACAGGTGGCCAACGTCTGCCAGAACTTCAGTCGTCAGGACGCCTGCAGCGCGGCCACGCGAAGTGCACGGCGGAATTCGAACGGCCTCAAGGACGGCGTGATGGCGCGACCTCGGCTTTACGTGCATCGCCGGAAGATCTGGTGACCATTATCTGACGGCGCTGAAGCCTTGCAGGGCTGAGAGTGGCGATTCCTTGCAGTGGCCAGCGAGTCGCGCCGCGTCGAGTCGCTGGCAAAAATATTGCAAGATGATTGCTACCGGCCGCATGTGGGGGGCAACCGGTAGCGGGCCACGCGTCGCGGTCAGCGAGGGCCGGCCGCTGGCCGATGGCCAGTTGAGCGCTTCTGCTGCTGCGCTGGTCCTTGGCGCCGCGACTGGGTCGTTCCGCGACGAAGGCTGGCCGCGATGGTTCACCAGTCGGCGAGTGGCTGACGCTGAGCGCCATGGGAGCCAGTGCATTCTCCTTACAAAGTCTGCTTTCTCTACGGCATGACATGAATCCCAGGCCGGTCGCCGGCGCTATGGTCGTAGGACCTGACGGCCGGCGCTGATCGCATGCCAAGCGGGACTGCCTGATGTTCGGTGCGCCGATGTCGCCGAGCAAGCGCTCGGCCTCGGCTGGATGCTTTCGGTGCTCGCGTGGTGCGTCACCATGAGCCATCCCACCTGCTACATCGCGTGAGGTGGGTCTTGGCGACTGGAGGATCATCGCTGTGCCGTGATGTGGACGGTCTACCTTTCCTCGGGGCGGCGAGGTACCCGATCGCTGTCGCCGCTGGCGAGACTTTCGGCGGCCAGCCTTCACCGATGGTGATGCGACCTAGGCGGCGTTGTTGCAGGGTCGTTTTTTCGTTTGGCAGAAACGAGCTGGCGTGGCTGGAGTGCGATCGCATTTTGGGTCTTTGGCACCGCCTGGACCTTCACCTGCGTACGCCGAAGCCGTGAACCGCATCGGCGCTACGGCTCGGCCGCGTTCATCAATCTGGTGCCGGTCAGCGCGGTCATCTTGGCGCCGTTTGCTCGGCGAGCGGATCCGGGATGGGCGGTGCGGAGAGGTGGGCGCTGAAGTACCGGTGTTTACATTACACAATCCCGGCCCCCCCCGGCGCGAAAACTCGCGGCGGGGCCATTTCAGGGAAAGCTGCTGATTCTGATCAGGAACGGGATATCCCGCGAATCGATGCGTGAATTCGACGAAGGAGAGCCTGGCCCCTTCGCTGGCGAATGGGACGTAATCACACTTCCGGCGGAACGCCGGCGCGAACTGGCGAGCTAGGTGCGATCGATGGTCGTTCCTGAAGAATGGGGCGGTCGCCCGGCATGGCATACATGTCGCTGGTGGGATGATCGAAGAAATCGCCGCGGTGACCGGAGCACCTAGACCATCGTCGCGTCAGACTCGCTGGCCTGCGGCATCACCATGGAAATACGGCACGACGAGACAGAAGGAGGGACCTGGCTGAAACCGTGGCCAGCGGACGAGAGCTCGGCGCTTCTGCCTCGACTGACCGCAACCACGGTTCCGATGCCGCAGCGATCACCACTCGGGCCCGACGCGACGGCGACAGTTAGTCCTCAACGGCGTAAAGCAGTTCATCACCACCGCCCAAATCCGGGAGGTGGCGATGTCTTCGCCGCACCGACAAGGCGGCGGTTAAGAAAGCATTTAGGTGTTCCGGTGCCGACGATACGATGGCTACATCGTCGCACCCGCAGAGAGGAAAAAAATGTGGTCAGAGCGATTCGGATACCGCCAGATCCCTGTTCGAAAACATGCGGTTTTTTTTTTTTTTTTTTACCGCCTCCTGCCTGATTGGGACGGAAGGCGACGGCTATAGTATTGCACTGTCGAATCTCGAAGACGGCCGCATCGGCATCGCCGCCGCAGTCGGTCGGCTGGACCCGCGCGCTTCGAATGCGCGGTGCATACGCCCAGGACCGCGAGACGGTCGCACAAGCCTATCATCGAGCACCAGGCGGTCAGCATTTCGTCCTCGGCCATGGCCACCCCAGATCGAGCCCGCACGGTTGATGGTCTGGCGCGCCGCAACTTTCAAGGATGCCGGCAAGCCCTGCCTGAAGGAAGCCTCGATGGCCAAGATGTTTGCTTCCGAAATGGCCGAGAAAGTCTGTTCGGACGCCATCCAGATCCTCGGCGGTTACGGCTACGTCAGCGACTTCCCGGTCGAGCGCATCTACCCGCGACGTGCGCGTCTGCCAGATTTACGAAGGCGCCAACGACATCCAGCGCCTGGTCATCGGTCGCGCCGTTGCCGACGCCTGACATGAGTCGCTACGCGCTCCGGGTGCGGGCGGACAACCGGCCTGGCGCAACGCACACTCGCCCGCGGCATTTGCCCGGCGGGCTGGGCTCGCGCCTCGTGATCGCTTGTAGAAGCTGCTGAAAGGTTACGGACGGGCGCAACTCGACCGCAGGCACACAAAACACCTAATGCCATTGGGAGAAACAGACATGTCCGAACCCATAGACTTCTACTTTGACTTCTCGTCCCCTACGGCTATCTGGCGTCCGAGAAAATCGACGCGAACTGGCCGCGCGCCACGGGCGCACGGTCAGGTGGCGGCCGATTCTGCTCGGCGTGGTGTTCAAGCACACCGGTGCGGCACCATTGCCCCTGGTGCCGCTCAAGGGCGAGTACTCGGTGCGCGATTTTCGCGCTCGCGCGCGCTTCATCGGGATGCCCTACACGCATCCGCGAATTCCGCTTGCCATCGCAGCACGCAGGCGCGCGCCTTTATGGTTACCCCAAGATCAGGATTGCGAGCGGCATGCGAAGCTGCGCGCGATTTCGCACAGGCGGTTTTGCGTGCCCTTTATGGCGCTGGTCGAGACGTTCCTCTCTCGATGTGGTGCTTGACTTGGCAGGCCACCCAGCAGGGTGTCGATTTATTGCCGCGTTACGTGTAGGAAGCGCTCGCGGTGCCGCGCTCAAGCAGCGCTGAAAGTGAATGCAGCGATGCAGCGCTGGCCGGGGGTTTGTGGATCACCGTATATGAGCGCGACGGCGAGCATTTTTTGGCAGTGACCGCCTGCCACAAATGGACCGATGGCTGACTCTGCGAGGTTTGATGCCCGTGTTGCAAACCCAGATCTCAACGCGCGAAGCCCCGATCAGGGCCAAACGCCGCGGCCATTGCAGAGTTCGTCGCGATCTGCGCGAACGGGTCCGAGCGACTGCCCCTCGGGGTAGGCCTGAAAGCGCGCGCCAGAACATATGGCACGCGGCAAATCTGCGGCATCGCGAGCGCGTCAAAGCCCGCGTCGACTCCGGCTCGACCTTCGTCGAACTGCGCAGTGGCGGCCTACGGATGTATGGAGGGAGTGCCGAGAATACTTGTCGAGGTGCCGGCCGCTTCGTGATCTACCCGGCAGCGGCAGGTGAACCGGCGTCGAGTGGCATGATCGTCGCCAATTGGACGCGACGGGGAAACGGGGTACTTATTACCCGGACCGTCAGACGAATCTCGCGCGCGACAGTGAGTTGCCGGCGAGAACCCGACTGCCGTGAATCTACCTGGTCGATTCGGGTGTGCCGTCATGCCCATGCGGAGGGATGCCTTTTTCCCGACAAAGGAAATTTAGTCGCTCTTCTACAACCCCCCCCCAAGAGCAACTGTCGGCGGGCGCGTATCCCACGCAGATCGCGGCCGGTGATGGGCTCTGTACGCGGCGGCGCCTACGTGCCGGGCGATGTCCGGACGATCACGATTATCGTCAGGATCAGGGACGATACGTTCTCGGCGGGGCCGCCGCTGGTCAAGGCGGCGACGGTGATGGCTCAGCGGCCGCATACCTCGGGGCGCCGATTGGATATCGCGTATTTCGGGGGTAGACGATCAACCCGCGAAAAACGATGCGCAGGCACTGGCATCGCTCGCCCATCTTCGGCAACCTCACTGGCGCAAGGCGGCCAGCGCTGCCTGAGCGAGCCGAGCCTGGACGCTGTACGCGGCGAGAGTGTACGGAGTGAATACCGACCGTACTAAGAAGCTTTCGACCGATCCGCGAGATCATGCCGCATCGGCGATGGCTCGGACTTCGACGAGTTCAAGGCGCGTTAGGGAACAACCTGGTCTGCGCGTTCGCGCGCGTATGGGGCTACCGGTCCGCGGCATCGCCAACAACGACGGACATCCTGTTTCCTGAAGCGTCGCTAAAGCCGCCCAATTCGTCGAAACGGTGCGCGCAGCGCGGCATCCGATGAGTTTTTGAGAACATAAACGGCTCATGGTCGGTCGCAATACGAAAACAGGCGGTACGCCCGTTGCCCCCCCCCCCCCCGGTGGAAGATGGTGCGCGTCGCCTGGGCAAGGGTGCCGAAATTCACAGCGTCCATCGGCGGTTCGTTCGGCGCCGGCAATCGGCATGGGTGGATCGAGGCTACTCACCGCGTTTAATTGTGGTGTGGCCGAACGCCGCGTATTCGGTGATGGCGGCGAGCAGGCAGCGGAACGTTATGGCAACGGTCAGGCGCGACGGATCGAAGCCGCGGGCAAGTCGTGGAGCGCTGCCGAGCGAAGAAAGCCTTCAAGGCACCACCAGTCCGCGACCAGTATGAGCTCCAGGCGTTCACCCTACTACGCCCGCGCCAGTTCTGGGACGACGGCGTGAATAGACCCGGCCGACACCCGCGCGTCATCGGACTCGGCCTGTCACGGCGCGCATGAACGCTCCTGCCGAAGCGGACGAAGGTTCGGCTTTTCCGGAGTGATGAACGAGCTTGATGAAGCGACTTACGAATATAGTGACCGAGTTCAGACGGCGGTGTCTGCATCCTTGACCCTGAACAAGGCGCAGCGCCACAACGCTTCGACGAGCAACACAAAAAAAAAAATGATCTCCGCGATCACCGCGGCCTGCGTGCAACTCGAAGCCTGACCCCGCGGTTCGCGCCGTCGTCTGTCATCGACCGGCACGAGCTTCTGCCGCCCGCGTGTCGACTGAATGGATGCGGCGCGGGGACTGCCCAACTACTCGGAGGAGGAAAACTGCGCGACGCGAATCGCCTCGACGAAAGCTTCTTGTCGACCCTCAACGAACACCTTTCGAAGCGACGATCGCAGCGTGTTCAGGGGCCTCGAACATATGGCGGCGGCGTCCCCGGCCTCTGAATACGCCGCTTGTGATATCGCGTCGGAACTACACGATGCGTATTTACGCTTAGCAAGTGAAAGTGGGAATCATTCCCGGCGGTGATCACCCGACGCTTATGGCGGCTATAGGCGAGGTCTACAGCGGCGCTACATGCGACCGCCGAGCGCTTTTCGGCCGCCGAAGCCTCTCGGATAGGCTTGCTGAAGAGATCGTACCGGGGAGAACTAACGACGACGCCATTCGAGATTGTTGATGGTTTGCTGGCCAATGGACCCGCGCGCGCAGGACGAGTGCAAGGCGCTGAACTACGGGTCGTTGCCGGGCAGGCCGACTCGACGAGCAGGACCATCGACCGAAACGAGCAAAAGCAACTTACACGAGTGCCGACGCCAGCACAGAAGGCAGGATGATGGTTCTCGACCGCTTTTCCTCGAAAAGCGGCGGCCAAAACTGGCGGCTCGAGTGAGGCGCACGTTTGAGAGTTGCGACTTGCCGGGAAAACGATGCCCCGAATCAAGAGCATTGTCTGGCGGCTTGCGCGCTGACTCTGATAATCGCGCTGCCCCCTGGGGGGGCGTGAAGGTGAAAGGTGCTCCGATGGTTTACAAAGATTATGACTTGACACATCGCGGCGACGATCGCTGCCGAGTGAAGCAAGACCGCTCGTAGTTGGGCGTGCGAGGCGTCGCGTCTACTCGGAGGCGACGCCACGCCGCACCACGTCGCCTTGCCGACGAGGCGGTGGGCATCGGTTCGGCTGCGCAGCTTTTCTAAGCGAGTCCTATTGGTCGGCGAGCGAAGTCTTGATGCGGCACGGGCGTACCGTGCGGAGGGGTTCACTAGGGCCTACGGCTTTTTGTCCGAGAAAGAGTACTTGCGACGCCCTGTGCTGCGGCGGGGATTGTCTTCATTGGTCCAAACCGGCGGCAGACGATCCACGCGCCATGGGTTCGAAGTCCGCCGCCAAGGCGATCATGAGCGTGCCGGCGTTCGGCTGCGCCGGGCTATCCTGGCGAGACAAGGCACGGGGCGTTTGGCGCGAGGACGAGGGCGATCGGCTATCGGTGCTGATCAAGGCGCGGCCGGCGGTGGTGGATAGGGGATGCGTTGGTCGAGCGCGGCGAGGATTTTGCCGCGGCGCTGGCTTCGTGCCAGCGTGAGGCAGCCTCATCCTTCGGCGACGACAAGGTGCTCATCGAGAAGTATCTTGAGCCGTCGCGGCCATATCGAATTCCAGATTTTCGCCGACACGCAGGGTAATTACGTTCATCTCTTCGAACGCGACTGCTCGGTGCAGCGCCGGCACCAGAAAGTCTCGAAGAAGCGCAGCTCGGGAATGAGCGCGGCACGGCGTGCCAGCAATGGGCAAGGCGGCGGTCGACGCCGCGGCGCGCGGGTCGGCTACGTCGGTGCCGGTACCGTCGAGTTCATCGCCAGTGACACTTTCGTGCGCGACGGCAGTTTCTATTTCATGGAAATGAACACCCGCTTGCAGGTCGCGCATCCGGTGACGAAATGATTTCCGGGCAGGACCTTGTCGAGTGGCAGTTGCGCGTCGCCAGCGGCGAGCCGCGCGCTGCGCCAGGAGCAACTGGAAATCGGGACACGCGCTGAGGCGGTATCTATCGGAGAATCGCGAGCAGACTTTCTGCCGTCAACGGGCGACTGGTGCATCTCTTCGACCACGCCGAGAGCTCAATGTGCGCGTCGATACGGGCATCGAACAAGCGACGAAATCTCGGCTCTACTACGATCCGATGATCGCCAAGCTCGTTGTCTGGGATGTCGACCCGCGACGCGGCTTGGAGCGCATGTGGCAGGCGCTGCCGACTATCGCATCGTCGGCGTCAGTACCAACGTCACTTTCCTGTCATCGCCTGGTGGTCTGCCCGGCTTTCGCCGACGCCGATCTCGATACCGGCCTGATCGAGCGTAGCCCGCGAGTTCCTGTTCCCGGCGCGCAGCGAACCACGCGAAATGTCTTCTTTGTCGCCGCGGTCGCCGGTCTGCTCCGCGAGCAGGCGGCGGCGCTCAACAGGGCCAGCCATTCGGGCGACCCCTGGTCGCCGTGGAGTTCGCACGACGGTGGCTGCTTGACAGACAGTCGCAACGACGCTAACTATCGCAGCGGCGATTCGTGTACGAGTGGCCGTTGCTTACGAGGCGGACGCCTTTGCGCCTGGCGCTGGTGGCGAGTCGGTGAGGCGGCGCGGACGGGGTTCTCGAAGCGGTCGTTTGCGGCCAGTGCGGTCGGATGGGCCGACCGTCGCTGGTGGCAGCGTCGTCGCGTAATGAGAAGAGGAACCAGAAACGGAGTTTTCCCAATGGCACCACTCACCCACGTATTGTTCGGCCGCCACCAAGGCAGTTTGCCCCGCCCCGACGATTCACCCATGCCTCGGGTGTTTTTACAGTCTGGCGGACCCACATCTCAGGTTGGCACGCTTGTGACCCCTTGCCTACCCGACTGGTTCGGTCGCCACTCACTACCCTGGTGGCTTCTGTGTCTTCTTATCCCTGTTGTCTTTGTATCGCGCTTACGCGCTCGCGGTACTGCATCCTTTCGTTGGAGTAGTGGGTTGCACCTCGACTTGTCTGTATTACTTGACAGGACTGTCAGTCAGACTAGGGCACCAAGTTGACCCTCCATCGGCGTCGACGCCTATCTCTTCAAAGTGAATCGGTACCTCTTGTCAAGGCTTTCGTGCTGACTTTGCCTGCCGGGCTGCATCAGGGGTCCCACTGGTGCCAGAGTCACATATGGTCGCATGTTGTTGTGTTTCTGCGGAATTGATTCGATGCGCCCGCCTGACGGTACAGGTCTAATAATTTGGGTCGACAGTCGTGTCCTCTCGCGTATGCGCTCAGAACGAGGCGGGTTCGTCCGTGCACCGCGCATGCTTTCACAGGTGCAATCCTACCATCGAGCGTCTCGCTGAGTATCGGCTGCTCTGGCCACATTCGCGGACTGACATCGCTTCCGTGTTATCGCCGTACTTCATTGGCCCGCTTCCCCGTCATGATCGGCAGAACAACGCGACCGCGCTCTCTGAGTGCTCGCGTCACTCGGTCGTAGTCCGCACGTACGAGGCTGCAGGTTGGCGTATTCCGGCTTCTCGACCGCTCACACCTCACAGGTTTGACGAACGCTCGGCTTTTCTCGCGCTATGACGCGGTCGGCGCCTAGGTAAGCTTGCTAACTGTTTCGGTGCACGTCCTTACCGGAGTCAGTCTCGTAGTAAAGCACACTCCCCTGTTCATACGCACAGTTGCACTGCTTCATGGATCACCAACGTTCCCTGCAAGTCTGTCCCTTTTCGACCTGTCGGACGTTCGATCCCTGTGACAACGAGGCGCTCGAGCAGTATTTCTTTGTCTGTGCCGTTGATATTGTGCTCATGTGTGGTCACGACGCACTCCCTTATGGAAGGTCCAGCCACGTTCTGTGTGACTTTCAGCCCCCTGTTGGTCAATTCCGCTTGCCGGTGGCTCCCGACCGCGTTCCGACGCTCACGGCCAGATGTGACTATACTCTTCTTTTCGTACATCCGGTGCTGTGTTGTCTAGTCTGCTCGTTTCTCAGTCAGACAGCGCGATATACCCTGACTGCGTGCGGGCACTCGCTGCGCTGCGACCGCGTGCAGATCGTAATGCCTGTCCACGGGGTGCTGTGCACTGAGACAGTGTGTCGCCGAATTGCCGATTGCGGGCTGCTGGGCATGTACACACCAAGGATGATTCTCCGCCATCCGCGATGCGACTACGATGACTGCTACAATCCCTTCTTAGCTTCGCTTTGCTGAACTGGGATGAGCGGTTTCGACCACACGCATCTGTTGATCGCTTTTTGGCCTGCCGCAGTGGTTCGCCTGTCCGTGATGCTCTCTCGGCAGTTGTCCGCCGCCCCGCGCCTGGTACCCCCGCTCTTTGGCCTGATCACGAGAGACTTCGGTACCTCCTGCCAACCTGCCAGGCGCTTGGCCTCCCTGACGATGACTGTCACTGTGGACAGTATATCGCGAAAAGTTGGTCTACCGCCGTTGCCCGCCCCCCTGCCCATGTGTCAATTTTTCGAGATGTCACTGGCGCCAGGAAGTACAGGCGTCGAAAGCGGCGCGCGCGCTGCTCGCCCGCCAGCGGGCTGGCGAAAAGCAGGAGCAAGGTCTTTGATGGGGAGGAGATTGTCGTGAGTCAACCGCCGACGCCAAGCGTCGCTTCGCCGTGCATCAACGTCTGCAAAATGGACGACGACGGCGGTTTCTGCATCGGCTGCTTCCGGACCATTGCGGAGATCGCCGTCTGGAGCCGAACGCGGGACGAGCAGCGTCTGCACATACTGGTCGCTGTCGAGCGTCGCCGCATCGAGCACAGTGCCTGTGCGGCAGGCGAGGACTTCCGTGACGACTGTGAGCCGACGGGCAGCAGCAGAGGCGAGGAGCGAGCGCGTGAAGAATAGACCGGGCGGCAGTGGGTTACGTGAGCAGGGTCATCGCGAATGAGCACGACTGAAGACGACTATCTCTGCGTCGGTGTGTGTATGTTCGACCCCGATTCGGGTTACTGCCTTGGCTGTGGACGCCCGCCCGAGCCGGTATCCGAGGCTTCGCAGGAGATCGTCGCCGAGGAAGCGCGTCCGCTGCGGGTCGTCGATGCGGGCCCCGACGGCGATTCTCCAGGCAAGCACTGATGCTGCCGGCGCTTCTCCGGGTGAGTCCTGATGTCGCCCGACGATCCTCCGGGGAGTCGCTGATGTCTCCCGACGATTCTCCGGACGGTCCCTGATGCTGCCCGAGAACCTGCTGGTTCTCGAGCGCGGCTGGTTGTCGTCGAACAATATCGTCTTTCTTGAAGGCGAGCAGGCGGCCTTGATCGACAGCGGCTACGTCACGCAGGCCCAGCAGACCGTCGCCTTGCTCGAACACGCACTAGCGGGTCGGCGGCTGACCCGCTTGCTGAACACCCATTCGCATTCCGACCATATCGGCGGCAACGCGGCGGTGAGCGCGGCTTTCGGCTGCCAGGTCATTGTTCCGCACGGCATTGATGCGACGATTGCCGAGTGGGACCAAGAGGCGCTCTTGCTATCGCCGCTTGGCCAGTCCGCTACGCGTTTTCGCCACGACGCGACGATTGCCGCCGGCGATGAAAGCGAGCTCGGCGGTCTCAACTGGCGGGCCATTGCGGTTCCCGGCCACGATATGGACGCGCTTGCTTTTCACAACCCCGAGCGGCGCATCCTGATCTCCGGCGACGCCCTGTGGCGGAACGGCTTCGGGGTCATCTTCTCGGAGATTCTCGGCCATCCGGAAGGTGCCGGCGGCCTGAAGGCGGCCCGTGAAACGCTCGACGTGCTGGCTCGCCTGCCGGTCGAGCTGGTGATCCCCGGTCATGGCGCGCCGTTCATCGAGGTCGACGATGCTTTTGAGCGGGCCTATCGGCGGCTGGCGGCTTTCGAACAGGATATCGATCTGCTCGTCTGGCACGCGCTCAAGGTGATCCTTGCTTTTGCCTTGCTGGAAAGGCGGCAACTGCCACGTGCCGATCTGCCTGATTTTCTGGCCGGCCTGAGTTTCTGCCAGAGCGTGAACACGCGCTATCTCAATCTCAGTAACCAGGCGCTGGCGCAGCGCCTGGTTCGCGACCTGATTCGCGTCGGTACGCTACGCGACGAGCAGGGCGTGCTGGTTGCCCTGTAGGTGCGGTACAACGTCGCGTTGGCTAGACCTGTGGGCAGAGTTCGCCCAGGCTCGTTGCGTTGAGTCGGCGCAGGTCCTGGTCGTCCTGCCAGCCGTGCCGCTCGACGTTCGAGGAAGCGTATTCCTCACTTTCTTCAATGCTTTGTTCGAGGAAGGCTTCGATTGTCCGTTTCAGGTGACTTGCTGTGGGTAGCATCGTCCCGTAGAAAAGGACCAGCTCCCGGCGCTTGATGAGCAGCGTTGGGAAGTTGTCCACGTCAATGTCGCCCAGATCGTCGGCGTGTTCCTCGATATCCAGCCAGTGAAATCCGGCTCCCGGAAACTGGCGGGCAAGCTTCGCGAAGCCGTCCTGGTACTCGCGGCAAACGCCGCACCACTCAGCGCACAGGCAGACGATGACGAACTCGGCCAGCGCGGGTTTTCGTTCCGCGTGCGTCGGCGCTTGTTCGGACCTTGCTGTGCTCTCCCTCTCCATCTCGCCGCTGCTCGTTGCGTGCTGCCTCAAGTGCAGCTCTGTCCGCTAAGCAAGCTCTGAATATGGGCGAGCAGTTGCGCCTCGGGGTAGGGTTTGCCGAGCAGCACGTTTACGCCCGCGGCGTGTGCTTCACCGCGCAACTGCTCACTGTCCGAAGTGACCATGATGATCGGCAGCCCTGCGGTCGCCGCATGGGCACGCAGCTGCCGTGTCAGCTGCAAGCCGCTCATGCCGGGCATATCAACGTCGGTAATCAGTACATCGGGTAAGGCTCTCTCGATTTGCCGGGCGGCGTCCAGTCCGTCTTCAGCCATTACCACTTGATAGTGCTGCGCGCCCAACAGCCGGCCGGTCTTGACGCGGACCACCTTGGAATCGTCTGCGACCATGACCACTGTTTCTTCTGGCGTCTTCGCTTTTGCCGGCGCGACAGTCGCGGTGCGGGCCGCGGCTAGCTGCCGTGCGTCCTCGGCAGCTTTCCGTTCAGCCGCTCGGCGGGCATTTTCCTCGCTTGCCTGGCGCTCGGTTTCTCGAGCAATGGCCTGGTCGACCGCCAGCCGTTCCTCATCTTCCAGGCGCTGGGCTTTCTCAACGGCCTGGCGGTCGGCCTCGGCCTGCGCCGCCTCCCTGGCGGCCTTGCGTTCGGCTTCGGCACGAGCGGCTTCTTCTGCGGCCTTGCGCTCGGCTTCGGCACGAGCGGCCTCTTCTGCGGCCTTGCGCTCGGCTTCGGCACGAGCGGCTTCTTCTGCGGCCTTGCGCTCGGCTTCGGCACGAGCGGCTTCTCCTGCGGCCTTGCGCTCGGCTTCGGCACGAGCGGCTTCTTCTGCGGCCTTGCGTTCGGCTTCGGCACGAGCGGCTTCTTCTGCGGCCTTGCGCTCGGCTTCGGCACGAGCGGCTTCTTCTGCGGCCTTGCGCTCGGCTTCGGCATGAGCGGCTTCTTCTGCGGCCTTGCGTTCGGCTTCGGCACGAGCGGCTTCTTCTGCGGCCTTGCGTTCGGCTTCGGCACGAGCGGCCTCTTCTGCGACCTTGCGTTCGGCTTCTGCACGAGCGGCTTCTTCTGCGGCCTTGCGCTCGGCTTCTGCACGAGCGGCTTCTTCTGCGGCCTTGCGTTCGGCTTCGGCACGAGCGGCTTCTTCTGCGGCCTTGCGCTGGGCTTCGGCACGAGCGGCTTCTTCTGCGGCCTTGCGCTGGGCTTCGGCACGAGCGGCTTCTTCTGCGGCCTTGCGCTGGGCCTCTGCACGGGCAGCGTCTTCAATTGCCGTCCGTTCCGCTTGCTCGTTCGCTGAGCGACGTGTATAGAAGGAGCGCCATGCGAAAAAGGCCACGCCGACTCCCGCGGCGATCAACAACAAGCTCTCATTGATTGACATTGAACTGATCCTTCGCCCTCTTGGCATTCACCCTCGTCGGAATGTGCCGACGCACACCCAGTTACCGTTCAACTGATCAGCCGACTGCCCTGGGCTGTCGCTGTCGACCATGATAAAACGAATAATTGACTTGTTGGGCGATCGCCGGGCAGGGCGTTGGTCGACGAATAGCCGCAATAGCAGCATCTGCCTCATCCCTGCATAGCGGTCAAGCCCGGAAACTGAGAGAATGCCGGGCTCGGGAGCGATGCTGGCCGGGGCGGCGTTTGCCAGGCGAGCTTTGCCCCTTCCAGACGCAGCTGGAGCGGTGCGGCGTCCGAGGAACCTGCCCGTCTTAGCAGGCGATGGCCTGTCGCCAGTTGGCGTGGGCCTATTTACGCGCAAGCCCGGCGTGGAGGATGTAAAGAATGGCACCACAGAGCACTTCTGGCGATGTATCACCGATCGAAGAAATCATTGTCGAAATGCGTGCCGGACGGATGGTCGTTCTGGTCGACGAGGAAGACCGCGAGAACGAAGGCGATTTGATTCTCGCCGCCGAGCATGTTACGCCGGAAGCGATCAACTTCATGGCCCGTTTCGGGCGTGGCCTGATTTGCCTGACGTTGACCGAAGCGCGTTGCGGGCAACTGGGCCTGACGCAGATGGCGCGCGACAACAAGAGTCCGTACAGTACGGCGTTCACGGTTTCAATCGAAGCCGCCGAAGGGGTGACCACGGGGATCTCGGCGCAGGACCGCGCGCTGACCATCCAGGCGGCGGTGGCGCGTAACGCCGAGCCGACCGACATCGTGCAGCCCGGGCACGTCTTTCCGATCATGGCGCGCGCGGGCGGTGTCCTGGTGCGTGCCGGGCATACGGAAGCTGGTTGTGATCTGGCGCTGCTCGCCGGGCTCGAACCAGCGGCGGTGATTTGCGAGATCCTCAACGAGGATGGCAGCATGGCCCGTCTGCACGACCTGGTCGACTTCGCTCGCCAGCATGGCCTCAAGATCGGCACCATCGCCGATCTGATTCATTACCGCAGCCAGCACGAGACCCTGGTCGAGCGCACGCTGTCGAAAGCGGTACAGTCAGCGCACGGCGAGTTCATGCTGCACGCGTATACCGATTGCACCTCGAACGAGGTGCATCTGGTGCTCACCAAGGGCGAGATCTGCCCCGATCAGGAGACGCTGGTGCGGGTGCATGAACCGCTCTCGGTCGTCGATTTCCTTGACCCGGGTGGGGAGCGGCATACTTTTTCGCTCGACGTCGCACAAGCGGCGTTGGCGCGGGCGAGGGCGGGGGTGATCGTCTTGCTGCACCGTCCCGAAAGCGGTCAGGATATTCTCGCCATGCTCCGTGAGCCAGCCGCGAGCAAACGTCCGGCTGCCCGTTGGGACCCGCGCATCTACGGTATCGGGGCGCAGATCCTGCGTGATCTGGGGGTCGGCAAGATGAAATTGCTGGCCAGTCCGCGGCGGATGCCGAGCATGACCGGCTTCGATCTCGAAGTCACTGGGCATATTGCCAAACTGACCGACCTTGAAGGACTCTGATGAGCATCCAGACAACGCCTACCAACACCGCGCCCGTGCGTCGCGACGAGGCCATCGACGAATGTGCGGCTTCGCTGGACGGCGAAGGGCTGGCGATCGGTATCGTCATGAGCCGCTTCAGCCCGGAAATTGGTGAAGGCCTGCTCAGTGCCTGCCTCAGTGAGTTGCAGCGCCTCGGCGTCGACGCAGCGCGCATTACGCTGACCACCGTCCCGGGCGCTCTGGAGATCCCCCTGGCCCTGCAGACGATGGCACAAAGCGAGCGTTTCGACGCGCTGGTCGCACTCGGCGCGGTCATCCGCGGCGAAACCTATCATTTCGAGATCGTCGCCAACGACTCGAGCCGGGGAGTGATGGAAGTGCAGCTCGACAGCGGCGTGCCCATCGCCAACGGAATTCTGACCTGCGAAGACGACGATCAGGCGTTGGCCCGCATGCACCAGAAAGGCGCCGACTGCGCACAGGTGGCGGTCGAGATGGCCAATCTGCTGGTGGCACTCGGGGAGCGCTCGTGATGGCCGGGGGTTTGCCGAACAAGGCCAACGCCAGTGCCGTCAGGTCGCCGCGTCGCCGGGCCCGCGAGTTCGCCCTGCAGGGGCTTTACCAGTGGCAGCTGAGTGGCAACGACGAAGCAGCAATCGAAGCGCACCTCGGCGACGTCGAAGGCTTCGACAAGGCTGACCGTGAGTTCTTCGTCAAGTTGCTGCGCGGTGTTCTCGTCCAGCGTTCGGTGCTGCAGGAGCAGTTACAGGTGTATCTGGACCGGCCCTTTGACGAGCTGTCACCGATCGAGGCCAGCGTCCTGCTGGCGGGAGCTTTCGAGCTGGGTAATTATCCGCAGACCCCCTATCGGGTGATCATCAACGAGTCAATCGAACTGGCCAAGGCTTACGGTGGTACCGACGGCCACAAGTACGTCAACGGCGTACTCGACAAGCTGGCTGCCAGATTGCGTCCGGCCGAGGTCGAAGCCAAGCGCGCGGCACGCGCCAAAGCACGCTGAGCAGCGTCGCCGAGCAAGCCCGGCAAGTCGTGCATTGGCAAGGAGGAGGGGCGGTGATGCCCAGCGAGTTTGAACTGATCCGAACGTATTTTTCCAGGCCGACGCCGCAGGCGGTTCTCGGCCCCGGTGACGATTGCGCGCTGCTCGTGCCGTCGGCAGGTTGCGAACTGGCGATCAGCACCGACATGCTGGTTGCTGGCCGTCATTTTCTGCCCGATACCGATCCCCGCCAGCTCGGCTGGAAAGCTCTCGCGGTCAACCTCTCCGACCTCGCCGCGATGGGCGCCAAGCCTCGCTGGGCGCTACTTGCGGGCAGCCTGCCGGAAGCGTGCGCGGAATGGCTGGCGTCGTTTTCGGAAGGCGTCTTTGCATGCGCCAGTCGCTACGGCGTTGATCTGGTCGGCGGCGATACGACGCGCGGCCCGCTCAATCTGTGCTTCACTGTGCTCGGTGAACTGCCTGCCGGCGAGGCGCTTCGTCGCGATCGGGCCTTGCCCGGTGACGACCTCTGGGTTTCCGGGTGGCCGGGCCTGGCGGCCCTGGGGCTGGCCCATTTGCAGGGACGGACTGAGCTCGCGGAGGGGCTCGCCAAACGCTGTCTGGCGGCCTTGCAGCAACCGTGGCCGCGCGTCGAACTGGGTCTGGAATTGCGCTCGCGTCGCCTGGCGAACGCGGCCATCGATGTCTCGGATGGCTTGCTCGCGGATCTCGGGCATATCCTTGAACGCTCTGCGGTTGCCGCGGAAGTCCAGGTGGGGCAGCTGCCATCGAGACCGGCCGGCGCCGACCCGGCGTTCGCGCGCCAATGCCAGCTGGCCGGCGGTGACGACTACGAGCTTGTTTTCTCGGCAGCGCCGGCAAGACGGCGCGAGCTTGCCGCGCTGGCCGCCGAGCTTGATCTGCCGCTCTGGCGCTTCGGCCGGATCGTCGCTGCGGCCGACAGGCGCCTGACGCTGCTTGACGAAGACGGCCAGGAGCTAGCCGTCGATGGCCAAGGATTCGACCACTTTGCCTGATCCCAATCCTTACAATCCGTCCCATCCGCCTTCCCTGCAGTTTCTCATGGCGCATCCCGCGCACCTGCTTGCCTGTGGTTTCGGCAGTGGCTTGTCGCCGCGCGCGCCGGGGACGTTCGGTACGCTCTTCGGCTGGTTGTCGTTCCTGCTGTTGCGTCCGTACATGAGCGACTTCGAACTACTTGCTTTCATTGTCGTCTGTTTCGTCGGCGGCGTGCTGGCGGTACACAAGACCGGCGTCGACCTGGGTGTCGTCGATCACGGCAGCATCGTCTGGGACGAGATCGTACCGTTCTGGCTGGTGCTGCTGTTTTGTCCCGATAATTGGTTGTGGCAGACCACTGCTTTCTGCCTGTTCCGCTTTTTCGACATCAGCAAGCCGCAACCGGCGCGTTACTTCGACGAGCAGGTGAAGAACGGATTCGGGGTGATGACCGACGATCTGGTCGCTGCCGGCTATACCTTGCTGGTGCTGGCGATTCTGCGTTTTGTCTTGTCATGAGCGCCAGCGATCAATTTTCGCTGGAAGCGCTGGCTGCCGAAGTCGGCGAGCAGTTGCTGGCCAATGGCGAGCGCCTGGCGACCGCCGAATCCTGCACCGGTGGTTGGGTGGGGCAGTGTGCGACGGCGATTGCCGGCAGCTCGCGCTGGTTCGAGCGGGGTTTTGTCACCTATTCGAACGACGCCAAGATCGAGATGCTCGGCGTCGGCGCCGAAATCCTTGTCGCACACGGGGCGGTCAGCGAGGCCAGCGCGGCGGCCATGGCGCTCGGCGCCTTGTGTCGCAGCCGTGCGGATTGGGCTCTGGCGGTCACTGGGGTTGCCGGTCCGGCTGGGGGGTCTCCGGGCAGGCCCGTGGGGACAGTCTGCTTCGCCTGGGCTGGGCCGCAAGGGCGCCTCGAGACCGAAACCCGCTGCTTTGCTGGCGACCGCTCCGCGGTGCGCGCGCAGTCGGTAGCGCATGCGCTGCAAGGGCTGCTGCAGCGTATCAGGAGGCCGTTGGGCTGAGGCCCACAGCCAGCTCTGTGGAATTCTGCTAGAGCGTTAATAAAATAAAGTAATGTGACAGCTAGGTGCGTCAGAGGCGGGCGCTTCGGAATAAAATGAGCCACCAGAATCTGCTCTGTCTTCATTTCGGACCATGCGCTCGAGAATCTACACTCCTCTCGTTATATGGGGTATTTGTTCGCTGCTGGCGATTGCCTTCGTCGCGGCGAGTGGCGCCGCGGCCGTGCTCGAGCACCGCAATTGGTGGCTCAAGCTGGCGGCCCTCCTCGGTTTGCTTGGCGGCGTCAGCTGGCTGGTTCGCCGTTGCCGTGAGGAGCGATTCGAGCCGCCGGAGATCCTGCTTTCTGTCGTCCCCCCGTTTGACAGCAGCGACGATTCCGGTTGGGAGCTGCAGGCCAACAATGAGCTCGATGTGCCGCCTGTCGAGGGCGACAGCAGCATGCTTGCCGATGCTGTCCCGGCGAGCGATGGCGTGCCGGGGTTGCCGGCCCAGCCGCAGCCAGAGCGCCGTGACGCCGAGGTCGCTACGGTCCTCGAACTCGCCGAGATCATGCTCTGCTTCGGGCGCGCCCGAGGCGCAGAGCAGGCGCTGGAGGGCTTTGTCAGCGCCCACCCCTTGGCGGCGCTGACGCCCTGGCTGAAACTCCTCGAACTCTATCGACAGAATGGGCAGCGTCAGCCTTTCGAAGCGCTGGGCCAGCGACTCAGACGCCACTTCAACGTGGCTTCGCCAGAATGGGAGTCGCTCGGCGAAGCCTTTGAAGCGCTGGCTTTTGTTGGCGAAGAAAGGAGCGCATCGATCGACCAGCTGCTGCCGCAGCTGCCAACGCTTGGCGGAGTGGCACGCATCAGCACGGAGATTTCACGCACCTGGGGCTCGCCAGAATGCCTGATTTACCTGAACAAACTCCTGCGCGACAACCGCAATGGCGAGCGACAAGGTTTTACCGCTGGGGCGGTGCGCGAGCTGCTATGGCTGATCGGCAGCATGGAAAGTCGCCTCGCTCGCACCGCTTGAACCAGCGCCTCGCCCAGCCGCAGCTCCCAGCCACCGTTTGTAGAGGCAGATCATTCCCTGGTGACTGTATATAATGCCAGTCAACGTTGGTGCGGAGGTTGCCATCTTCAGCGCCGTCGAACATGGGATAATTCCGCTCACTCAAGCAAGGGGACTGGCAATGGACGATAACAAGGCAAAGGCGCTGGCAGCAGCGCTGGCCCAGATCGAAAAGCAGTTTGGCAAGGGCTCGATCATGAAAATGGGCGAGGGCAGCGTGGTGACCGATGTCCCGGTGGTCTCCACCGGCTCGCTGGGGCTGGACATTGCACTGGGCATCGGAGGCCTTCCGCGTGGCCGCGTGGTTGAGGTCTATGGCCCGGAATCCTCAGGCAAGACGACCTTGACCCTGCAGGTCATCGCCGAAATGCAGAAGCTTGGCGGTACGGCAGCCTTTATTGACGCCGAACACGCGCTCGACCCGGGCTACGCGCAGAAGCTTGGTGTAAACCTTGACGAACTGCTGATCTCGCAACCCGATACCGGCGAACAGGCGCTGGAAATCGCCGATATGCTGGTGCGTTCTGCCAGTGTCGATGTGGTGGTCATCGATTCGGTCGCCGCGCTGGTGCCGAAGGCCGAAATCGAAGGCGAGATGGGTGATTCCCTGCCCGGCCTGCAAGCGCGCCTGATGAGTCAGGCGCTACGCAAGCTGACGGCCAACATCAACCGCACCAATACCCTGGTGATCTTCATCAACCAGATTCGCATGAAAATCGGGGTCATGTTCGGCAGTCCGGAAACCACCACGGGTGGCAATGCACTAAAGTTTTACGCGTCGGTACGTCTCGACATTCGCCGTATCGGCAGCATCAAGAAGGGCGACGAAGTCGTCGGAAACGAGACCCGCGTCAAGGTCGTCAAGAACAAGGTTGCGCCGCCCTTCCGCGAGGCCGTCTTCGATATCCTCTACGGCGAAGGAACCTCGCGCGAAGGCGAGATCATCGAACTCGGTGTGCTGCACAAACTGGTCGAGAAATCGGGTTCCTGGTATGCCTACAATGGCGAAAAGATAGGCCAGGGCAAGGATAATGCGCGTGAGTATCTGAAGAGCAAGCCGCAGATCGCCGCGGAGATAGAAGCAAAAATTCGTGCCGCCGTTAACGTTCCCTCACCGTCGGCGAAGACGGCCGCCTAGAGCCCCCCGCGATGGGCGACGCTTTGCGCGAGCGGGCTCTGCGGATGCTCGGGCGCCGCGACTACGCGCGGCTTGAGCTTGCCGGCAAGTTGGCGCCGCACGCGGAATCGGCGGAACAGGTGCAAGCCTTGCTCGACGCCCTGAACGCCAGCGGCCTGCTGTCGGATGAGCGTTACGCACTGGCGCGGGTAAGTGCTCGTGCCGGGCGCGTTGGTGACGCGCAACTGGCTCATGAATTGCGATCAAAAGGCGTTGCCGGCGAGCTGGTGAGCGCTGCACTGGCGACGGGCGACGACGAGTTGTCGCGGGCGTGGCGCGTCTGGCAGCGGAAGTTCGCTCGCCAACCAGCGCTGGCCGCCGACGATGTTGTGGCGCGCAGCCGTCAGATGCGCTTTCTGGCCGGCCGCGGGTTTTCCGCTGAAACCATCCGACGCGTCCTGCGCGGCGATCTTGAAGACGATTGAGAAATGTCAGATACGCAGAGCACACTTTCCACGCAGAATCTCAAGAAGTGCTACAAGTCACGTACCGTGGTACACGATGTCTCATTCGAAGTGCTCAGCGGGGAAGTCGTTGGCCTCCTCGGCCCGAATGGCGCCGGCAAGACGACCTGCTTCTACATGGTCGTCGGCCTGGTCGCCTGTGATGGTGGTGACGTTCATCTCGACGGGCAGGCGCTCACGCACTTGCCGATGCACAAGCGTGCCCGACTGGGCGTCTCCTACCTGCCGCAGGAAGCCTCTGTTTTTCGCAAGCTGACGGTCAGCGAAAACATCGAAGCGGTCCTCGAACTGCAGAAGCTGTCGGCCGACGAAGTCGAGGCGCGTACCGTGGAGCTGCTCGAAGAGCTGCATATCGGGCACCTTCGTCGCAGTCCGGCGACCTCACTCTCCGGTGGAGAGCGTCGGCGCGTCGAGATCGCGCGTGCCCTGGCCACCGGGCCTCGTTTCATTCTGCTTGATGAGCCCTTCGCTGGCGTGGACCCGATCGCCGTGCTCGATATCCAGAAGATCATCCGTTTTCTCAAGGAGCGCGGCATCGGCGTGTTGATCACCGATCACAACGTGCGCGAAACCCTTGGCATTTGTGATCACGCCTATATCATCAACGAAGGGAGCGTTCTGGCCGCTGGCCGGCCCGAGGAAATCATTTATAATGAAAACGTCCGGAAGGTATATCTGGGTGAGAATTTCCGCCTCTGAGCCCGCCGGTTTTTCAGCCACAATTCGAGAACCCTATGGGCAGTTTCCCGACCACAATGCGGCGACTTCCCCGGTTCTGTAAATGAAACCGTCCCTCCAGCTCAAGCTTACCCAGCATCTTGCCCTGACCCCACAGCTCCAGCAATCGATTCGGCTGCTGCAATTGTCGACGATCGAACTCGAACAAGAGCTCGAAAAGTACTTGCTGGAGAACCCGTTGCTTGAGCGCGAGGAGGAGTACGCGCGGACCGAGGCACCAACGAACGGTAGCGAGGAAGCGGCCGCCGATCCGGTGGCGGCGGACGAGCACGCAGAACGTCCGGAACTCTCCGAGCACAGTGAACAATCGTTCTCCGACGACGACGCCTGGCCCGGTGACGAAAACAGCCAGCACAGTTCAACGGCTTCTGTCGACGACGAAGACAGCGATTATCAGGATGTCCAGGCAGCGACGGTTTCCCTGCGCGAACACCTGCTGTGGCAACTCGGCCTGATGACGCTGCCCGACCGCGACCGCGTGCTGGTACGCTGCCTGGTCGATGCGCTGGATGACGACGGCTATCTCACCCAGTCGCTGGCGGAGCTTTCGGAAACCATGCCGGCGGAGCTGGAGATCGAGCCTGAAGAACTGCAGATTGCGCTCAAGCACCTGCAGCATTTCGACCCCACCGGGGTCGGCGCACGCAGCGCACAGGAGTGCCTGTCGTTACAACTCGAAGCCTTGCCCGCAGGTCCGACGCGTAAGCTGGCGCTGGAGATCGTCCGTCACTGTCTGGATCTATTGGCCAGTCACGACTTTGTCAAGCTCAAGAAGCAGACGGGTTGCGACGACGATGCACTACGTGCGGCACATCTGTTGATCTGCAGCCTGAATCCAAGGCCAGGCGCAGCGTACGCTTCGGCGGACACTCGCTACATCTCGCCCGACGTGGTGGTGCGCAAAGTGCGGGGGCAGTGGTCGGTCAGCGTCAACGCCGATGCCTTTCCACGTCTGCGAATCAATAGTCTCTACGCTCAGATCCTCTCCCGGCAACGGGGCTCCGGGCTTGCCGGCCAGCTCCAGGAAGCGCGCTGGTTGATCCGCAATGTGCAACAACGGTTTGACACGATCCTGCGTGTGGCGCAGGCTATCGTCGAACGTCAGCGTCAGTTTCTTGACCACGGTGAAGTCGCGATGCGGCCACTGGTCTTGCGTGAAATTGCCGATGTCCTGGGGCTGCACGAATCGACCATCTCGCGGGTAACCACGCAGAAGTACATGGCAACGCCGCGCGGGATTTTTGAACTGAAGTATTTTTTTGGCAGTCACGTCGGCACGGACGCTGGCGGGGCATGTTCAGCAACGGCCATTCGTGCGTTGATCAAGCAGCTGATCAGCACCGAAGAACCGAAGAAACCTCTTTCGGATAGCCAGATATCCGAAGTCCTTGGCCAGCAGGGCATTGTCGTTGCACGGCGAACAATTGCGAAATACCGTGAGGCGCTCAATATTCCGTCGGTCAACCTACGCAAGTCCATTTAGAAGAAGGAGCCACATCATGAACCTGCAAGTCAGTGGACACCACCTCGAGATTACTCCAGCACTGCGCGATTACGTCACCGCCAAACTCGAGCGGATCACCCGTCATTTCGATAACGTGATAGACGTGAACGTGATTCTGTCGGTGGAAAAACTGAAGCAGAAAGCAGAAGTGACCGTTCACCTGGCTGGCAAAGACGTCTACGTGGAAACGGTCGATGAGGACCTTTATGCCGCCGTGGATGCCCTCGCCGACAAGCTCGAGCGCCAGGTCCAGAAGTACAAGCAGAAGTTGCAGGATCATCACCGCGGGAGCAAGATCATCGACCACATCGTCGTCGAGTGATTGATGTTTCGTCGGCGCACGGCAGGCTCGGCAGCAATCGCCGGCCAGTCCGTGCGCTTTCCAGTTTGAATTAATCCACGTCAGCCTTTTTCGGGTTTTTGTCGCATGAGCCAGATTACCCAGTTACTTCCCCTTGAAAATATCATTCTTGATCTTGACGCAAGCAGCAAGAAACGCGTCTTTGAACACGTGGGCCTCCTTTTCGAAAACTATCTCGGCATTGCGCGCAGTGCTGTGTTCGACAGCCTGTTCGCGCGCGAGAAGCTTGGTTCGACCGGGCTTGGCCAGGGCGTGGCCATTCCGCATGGCCGTATCAAAGGCCTGAAAGATGCCACGGGTGCTTTCCTACGTCTGGCTGCGCCGGTGCCCTTCGATTCCCCGGACGGCAAGCCGGTTTCACTTTTGTTCGTCCTGCTGGTTCCCGAAGTTGCCACCGAACAGCATCTACAAATCCTCTCCGAATTGGCACAGCACTTTTCCGACCGCACGTGCCGCGAGGCTCTTGCCAGTGCCATCGACGCGAATTGTGTTCGCCAGATCTTTGCCGGCGGAACATGAGTGCCCTGCGCCAGTTCAGCGTAATTCAGCTGTATGAAGATCACCGCGAGAAGCTGAAGCTGTCCTGGGTTGTGGCAGTCGGCGTTGACCGCCAGATCGCGCTCAAAGAGCAGAGTAATTATGGTGCTGACGTCGTCGGTCATCTCAACCTGATTCACCCGGAACGGCTACAGGTTATCGGCCGTGCCGAGCATGCCTGGGCGCAACGCGTCACCGTGGACCGCCTGCGCCAACAGGTGCGGGAACTGATGGCGGCGAGGCCACCGGCGCTGATCATCGCCGACAATCTGGACATCCTGGCGGAGATTCGCGACGCTTGCGAGTCCACGCAAACGCCGCTGTTTGTCAGCTCGAAGCCCTGTTCGGCGGTCATCGACTTGCTGCGCATCTATCTTTCGCGCCGCCTGGCCGGTTCGACGTCGGTGCATGGCGTGTTGATGGATGTGTTCGGAATGGGTGTCCTGATTACCGGCGATTCCGGTGCCGGCAAGAGCGAATTGGCATTGGAGCTGATTTCACGCGGCCACGGTCTGGTCGCCGACGATGTCGTCGAGCTGGCATGTATCGCCCCGACGACGATCGAAGGACGTTGCCCGAGTATGTTGCGTGACTATCTGGAAGTGCGTGGACTTGGCTTGCTCAACATCCGTACCATTTTCGGCGAGACGGCATCGCGCCGGAAAATGAAGCTCAAATTGATTGCCCATCTGCAGAGGCCGCTGAGCAGCAGCGATGGCCCGCGCCTGCCTCTCGATGCCCAGTCGCAGGATATCCTCGGTGTGTCAATACGCAAGGTCGTCATCCCGGTCGCCGCCGGTCGGAACATTGCGGTTCTGCTCGAAGCTGCGGTCCGCAACAGCATCCTGCAGCTACGCGGGATCGATAGCATGGGCGACTTTATCGATCGCCAGCAGCAGGCGCTGCTTGACGAAGATCTTTAGCAGTGGCCTAATCACAGCGTTTCCTCAACCTAGGAGAAATTCCGATGAAAGCTTTGATCGCTATTGTCGCTCTTGTCTTCGCCTCCAGCGGCGCTCTTGCTGCCGAAGAAAAGAAGGAACCCTCTGCAGCCCAGAAGGCACAACAGGAGAAGATGACCTTCTGTAACGCTGAGGCCAAGACAAAGGCTTTGAGCGGCGACGAGCGCAAGCAATTCATGAGTAATTGCCTCAAGAAAGCGCCGGCCGTGGCGACTCCGGAAGCAGTCCCGGCAGCTGCAGCGCCTGCCAAGACGAGTCAGCAGGACAAGATGACGGACTGCAACGCCAAGGCTGGCAGCAAGGCGCTCAAGGGTGACGAGCGCAAGGCCTTCATGAGCGAGTGCCTCAAGGGCTAGCCAAGCGGCATGCGGGCGTCGCTCTTCGGCGCCAGCTCTCAGGCCGCAACCGGCTTTTTTTTGCTGTCGCTGGTTGCAGGCCGGCGTTTCGGGGTTTTGCGTCGCGCTGACCTTTCTTCATCAGCGTCGTCAGCGGCCAGCTTGGCAAGCAGATTGCCCGGCGTGGCGGGGTGAATGTGGTCCCTTGGAAGGCTGACCACGTAGGCCTCGCGGCGGGGCTGACGGAGTTTTCCCAGGTGCTTATCAGCCTCCTGCGCCGTTGCATATAGGCTGCCAAGAAAAGCGTTACACGCCGCCCACCGCCCCGCGGGCGTACGCAACACGACAACCGGGCGGCCGCCGTCGACAAAGGCCAGGAGGCAATTCGAATAACGGTCGGCCCAGGAAGCGGCCACCAGGTCCATGGCCTCGGGTCGCGGCACGCACGCGGCGACCAACGCGTCTAGCGGGGAATCATGCTCGGAACGAACAATTGCCGGGAAGTAAAGGTGAGCAGCTTGTCTGGCGAGCGATGTCATGACTTTGAGCTTCTAACACGCTCGGCTGCATTTGTAAAATCTGCCGCGTACGACGAGCGCACAGTTGTACAGTTCTTCTCTGAGCCCCATCGACATGCAAGTTAGCGCGTTCGACGTTCTAATAGTGGGTGGAGGCCTGGCGGGTCTCTCGCTGGCTTGTGCGCTGCGTGACACCCGCCTCAGGCTTGGCCTGGTCGAGCAACGTCCCCCGCAGAGGCCTGCGGGCTGGGATGCGCGCGTTTATGCGGTTTCGCCGGCCAATGCCGCCTTCCTGCGGGAGATCGGCGCATGGAAGCACATGGCCGTCGAGCGCATTGCCCCGCTTCACGCCATGCAGATTTTCGGTGACGGTGACGCCGAGCTTGACTTTTCGGCCTATGAGACGGGCATCCCGGAGCTTGGCTGGATTTTGGAGTCGTCGCTGATGGCCTGCGAACTCTGGGAGAACGCCAAGCGGCAGGGCAATCTCAGCCTGTGTTGCCCGGCCGCGCCGCAGTCGTTGGCAATTACCTCCGAGGCATCCGTGCTGACCCTTTCCAACGGCGACACACTTTCGGCCAAGTTGTTGGTTGGCGCCGATGGAAGGGATTCATGGGTACGCGAAGCGCTTGAGCTGCCGGCAATCAACACCGCGTATGGCGAGATGGGTCTGGTGGCCAATTTCGAATGCGGGCGCCCGCATGGCGGTATTGCCCGGCAGTGGTTTCGTGCGGACGGGGTCCTTGCCTGGCTGCCGCTGCCCGGAAATCGTATCTCGATCGTCTGGTCTACCCCCGACGAGAACGCCAGGAGGTTGCTCGCGATGTCTGCCGAGGATTTGTGCGCCCGGGTCGCAGCTGCCGGCAGCCACCAGTTGGGAGCCCTGCAATTGCTCACTCCTCCCGCGGCGTTTCCGCTGCGCCTGATGCAGGTGCCGCGAATCGTCGCCCCCAGGCTGGCGCTGGTTGGCGATGCAGCACATGGCATCCACCCGCTCTCCGGCCACGGCATCAATCTTGGCTATCAAGATGCCAAAGTGCTTGCGCGCCTGCTCGCCGGGACGCCCGACTGGAAGGACATTGGCAACGAGCGCCTGCTCCTGCGCTATCAACGCGAACGGCGGGAGGAAACCCTGCTTATGCAGACGACTACGCACGCTTTGCACAAACTCTTCCACGACGACTTCCCCGGCCTCAGGCCTTTGCGCAACCTGGGAATGAACCTGGCGAACGCTTTGCCAGTCCTAAAGAACTCTCTTGTGCGCTACGCAATCGGCGCCTTCTGAAACACCCCTACCTAAACCCGGAGAAACCAGATGTATATGAAATTCGTGCCATTTGTTGTCGTCGCTGCCGCGCTCAGCCTGCCCACCCTGGCAGATGAGGCAAGCGTCAAGAAGGCACTCGAAGCAAAGCTCGGTGCTCCGGTCACCAGCGTCACCAAAACGCCTTATCTGGGGCTCTATGAAGTGTATGCGGATGGCCAGATCGTTTACACGGACGAGAAGGCTTCGGCCTTGCTGGTCGGCTCCCTGATTGATGGCAAGACGATGAAGAACGTGACCAGCGAGCGGATGCAGAAGCTCACCGCGATCAAGTTTTCGGATCTTCCCCTGACGCATGCGATCAAACAGGTACGCGGTGATGGCAAGCGCGTCTTCGCGAGCTTCGAGGATCCGAACTGCGGCTACTGCAAGAAATTGGCAAGAGACCTTGCCAAGCTGGACAACGTCACCGTCTATACCTTTCTCTACCCGATCCTGTCGCCCGATTCACTGGAAAAGTCCAATCAGATCTGGTGTTCGGCTGACAAGGTCAAGGCGTGGAACGATTGGATGATTGACGGCAAGGCGCCGGGCGGTAAGGGCGATTGCGACACCACAGCGGTGAAGAAGAGCGTCGAAATGGGCCGTAAGTTGGCCATCAATGGCACGCCGACGATCTTCTTTGCGGATGGCGAGCGTATCCCCGGTGCAATCCCTCTTGCCAAGATCGAGGAAAAGCTTGCCGAGGCGCCTAGCCCCACCAACTAGCCACGGAGGTTGGTGCCCGATGGCCTACTGTCGGCGGCGACCAGCCCGCGTCGGCGCTGCGGTGCAGCGGTGGTGGAGCGCGTTCGTTCAGGGCTCGGTCAAGGTCAGCAGAATGTCAGCGTACCAGGCGCAATTGAGCCCAAGTGCCTCGTCCTGGTTCGGGTCGCGGAAACCGACATCGAGGCGGGCGGAGTGGACGCCGAGAAGCATCCACGGCAAATCGCTGGACGCGAAATCCTGTGCCGCGACGCGCATGACCACCGGCGCACCGCTGGTCCCGCGGTGTGTGCGGGCGTCGGTAAGGAAGTAGCCTTCCCCCTGAAAACGGAGCCCGAACGAAGATGCAACGATTGCCTGGCGTACCACCGGCATGTGGTGCAGGCTGTCCTGGAAGCCCAGCGGGAAGCCTACCACCAGCAATGAGCTGCCTACTTCCACCTGATCGAAGCGCTCCGGCAGATGGCGTGGGGTAAAGGCACGGTATACCCCCGTTTTCGGCAGCGCGGCGCCATCGATCGCGACCACCGCGACGTCGATCGCGCCGGCCATATCGAGGCCTTGCCGCCAGACGCGCTGACCGTAAGCGTACAGCGGAATCGAGAATGCGGTCGACTCGGCGAGATTGTCCGGGTTGATATGCAACTCGATCTCGATGCGATCGGGGGTGTGCTGGCTAGGTTCGTCGAACAGCACGTGCCGGCTGGTGACCAGGAACAGCTGCTCATCACGCCTGAAGAAGAAGCCGCTGGCGTTGGTCAGCGCTTGCTGCTGAAGAAAGGTCGTGATGCGCGTGGCGGCAAGGAGGATGGATTCGATCATTGCCAGGCTGCTGCCGGTTCAAGGGTCGATTGCGTGACGGCCAAGAAGGCGAAGCGAGCCGAAGGAGCGCGGGCGGGGCTGATCACTAAAAGCGCTGACAGTTCGCGCTGGCCCGTGGCGAGACGCTGCCATATTTTCCATCCGCCGGCCTTGTGGATCGGAAAACGCCCTGGGTAGGCAGGTCGGAAGGCGCGAAGGGGACCACAAAAGTCCCCTTCGTTTCGCGCACTGCGCTGTGTTCGCAGGTGCTGTGGCAACGCGCTGGTAAGGTCGTGTGTTGGTGTGTGCCGAGCGCCCTAGTTGTTGCCGTTATCCAGGAAGCTGCGCAACTTGTCCGAACGCGACGGGTGGCGTAGTTTGCGCAGGGCCTTGGCCTCGATCTGCCGTATTCGCTCGCGGGTGACGTCGAACTGCTTGCCGACCTCCTCGAGGGTATGGTCGGTATTCATTTCGATACCGAAGCGCATGCGCAGCACCTTGGCTTCACGCGGTGTCAAGGTATCCAGTACGTCTTTGGTAATGAAGCGCAGGCTTGAGTAGAGGGCGGCCTCGGTAGGTGCAAGGGTTGCCTGATCCTCGATAAAATCGCCCAGATGCGAGTCATCATCGTCGCCGATCGGCGTTTCCATCGAGATCGGTTCCTTGCTGATCTTGAGGATCTTGCGGATTTTCTCTTCCGGCATTTCCATCTTCTTGGCCAGCGTCGCCGGATCGGCTTCGAGGCCGGTCTCCTGGAGAATCTGCCGAGAGATACGGTTCATCTTGTTGATCGTCTCGATCATGTGCACCGGGATGCGGATCGTTCGCGCCTGATCGGCAATCGAGCGGGTGATCGCCTGGCGAATCCACCAGGTGGCGTAGGTTGAAAACTTGTAGCCGCGACGGTACTCGAATTTGTCGACGGCTTTCATCAGGCCGATGTTGCCTTCCTGGATCAGATCGAGGAACTGCAGGCCGCGGTTGGTATATTTCTTGGCGATCGAGATCACCAGACGCAGATTGGCCTCGGTCATTTCGCGTTTGGCGCGACGGGCTTTGGCTTCTCCGGTGGACATCTGCTTATTGATGTCTTTCAGCTCTTTCAGCGGGATCCCGATGCGGTCTTGCAGGGCGAGCAGCTTGCGCTGTTCTTCGGTGATGTTCGGAGCATTGCGTGTGAGGATCGCGGCGTAGGTCTTGCCCGCTGCCGCGATTTCGCTGTCCACCCATTCGAGGTTGAGTTCGTTGCCCGGAAAGACCTTGATGAAATGCGGGCGTGGCATGCGTACGGTGTCCACACAGATCCTCTGGATTTTGCGCTCGCAGCGCCGCGCTTCGTCAACCATCGCCCGCACCGTGTCGCAGAGGCGCTCGATGGTTTTCGAGGTGAAGCGAATACCCATCATTTCGTTCGAGATCTGTTCCTGGAGCATCAGATAGGCTTTGTCCTGCGAGCCCTTGCGGGAGAGCAGAGCGTGCGCCTTGCTGTAGTGCTCCCGAATCAGTTCAAGGCGAGCGAGTCCTTCCGTCCTGAGTTTCAGCAACGAGGCTGCGGCCGCCGCGCCCTCGGTGGATTCGCTGTTGTTGTCGTCGTCGTCTTCGTCGTCATCACTATCGTCACCGTCGTCGGCGTTGTCGCTTTCGTCGGCATTCTCAGCGGAATCTTCCGGGGAGCTTTCCTCTTCGGGGTAAATCAGCCCGTCGATCAACTCCTCGATTCGCATTTCCTCGCGGCTGATCTTGTCGGCGCAACCGAGGATTTCAGCGATCGTTGTCGGGCAGGCCGAGATTGCCTGAACCATGTGTTTCAGGCCGTCTTCGATGCGCTTGGCGATCTCGATTTCGCCTTCGCGGGTGAGCAGTTCCACCGAACCCATCTCGCGCATGTACATGCGCACCGGGTCGGTTGTCCTGCCGAACTCGGAGTCGACGGTGGACAGCGCTTGTTCCGCCTGTTCTTCAACGTCGGCATCGTCTGCCCCGGAAGCTGGTGCAGCGTCCGACATCAGCAGAGTTTCAGCGTCGGGGGCCTCGTCGTAGACCTGGATCCCCATATCGTTGAAGGTACTGATGATGCTCTCGATCTGCTCGGCATCGACGACATCATCGGGTAGATGGTCGTTGATCTCGGCGTAGGTCAGGAAACCGCGCTCCTTGCCGAGCTTGATCAGCGTCTTCAGGCGAGTCTTGCGCGTCTCGTCGTCGATCGGGGGCGGTTGGTTGCCAACCGCCAATAGATCCGCCGCTGCCTTGGCTTTTGCCGCCTTCGTCGCCGTAGTTGCCACCTTTTCCCTTGCCATGACCAATTCCCGGATAGCGTTATGCTGGAAAAACTCTAAATTCTACCATAGCTTACACTGTATGGCTGCCTTTGCTGCGCGCGCTGAGTGCTTGCAGGTACTCCTGTTTTTCTTCGTTCGATAGACCGCCGACACCAAGTTTTTGGATCTTGTCCTGTAGTCGAGTGAACGCGCGTTTGTGCTCACTCTCCTGCAGCTGTGCAAGCGTACCGTCAAATTCGCTGTCGATTTCGTCTTCGGCAAAAGGCTGTTGCATTAGTTCAGCTGCCGCGGCGTGCAGCATTGACTCGTCCTCGCTGCCGCGCAGCTTTTCGAGCAAGGCGGGATAGGCCAGTGGTTGCGCGCCGGCGCCGGCAATGGTTGCGCAGAGCAGGCGAATCGCGCGCGCTTCCGGCGCATGCTCGGGGAGCAGTTCGAGTGGCAAGCGGGAAGCCAGGGCGGGATTCTGGAGCAGGAGGCGCAGCAAGGGCCGCAGCAGCGAGGGCGCCTGTCGCGGCGCCCGTGCCGGCGCTGGCTTGACGATTGCACGCAGCGAGCACAGACGTTCCACTTCTGCCTGTGAGAAGCCGCTGACCTGAGCCAGTCGCTTGACCAGTTGCAGCCGCAACAATGGCGACAGCATCCGGCCAAGCAGCGGCTTGGCGTCGGCGACGAGTCTGGCTCGCCCTTCGGCACTGCTCAGATCACAGTGCTGGCTCAGTTCACGCAACAGGAAATCAGAGAGGGGTGTCGCTTCGATGATCATCCGCTGGAAGGCTTCGCCGCCGCGTTTGCGTACCAGGCTGTCGGGGTCCTCGCCTTCCGGCAAGAGGACAAAGCCGATGCTCTTTTGCTCGGGAAGAACTTCGAGGCTGTTCTCCAGTGCTCGCCACGCGGCCTTGCGACCAGCTGCATCACCATCAAAGCAAAACACGACGCGGTCGGCTTGACGGAGAAGCTTTTGCACGTGCATTGGCGTAGTGGCTGTGCCGAGCGTCGCTATCGCGTTGTCGACCCCGTGTTGTGCGAGCGCAATGACGTCCATGTAGCCCTCGACGACGATCACCGTTTCTCGGTCACGTATTGCCGTGCGCGCCTGCGGCAAGCCGAACAACTCGCGGCCTTTTTCGAAGAGGGGGGTTTCGGGCGAGTTCAGATACTTCGGCTCACCCGCGCCAAGGACGCGGCCACCAAAAGCGATCACCTCGCCCTTTTGGCTGATAATCGGAAACATTACCCGGTCACGAAAACGATCGTAGAGGCGGCCTTGCTCGTTCTTGATGACCAGGCCGGCCTGCTGCAGCTCCGGATGGCCATAGTCTTCGAAAGCAGCAGCCAGACCTTGCCCTCCCGCAGGCGCGTAGCCAACGCCGAAGCGGCGGGCTATCTCGCCGCTGACGCCGCGTTCCTTGAGGTAGCGGATTGCGTTTTCCGAGCGCTTGAGTTGTTCGTAGTAGAACTTCGCGGCCTTGCCCATGCTTTCGGCGAGTTGCTGGCGTTGCGGACCGTGCTGCGGTGCGTGCCCTTGATCGTCGGGAAGCTGCAAACCGCAGCGCGCCGCGAGTTCCTTGAGCGCTTCAATGAAGCCGGCCCCGGAGTAGGCCATGATGAAGCCGATGGCGTTGCCGTGCGCGCCGCAGCCGAAGCAGTGGTAGAACTGCTTGCTTGGACTGACGGTGAAAGAGGGTGATTTTTCGCTGTGGAACGGGCAGCAGGCCGCGAAATTGGCACCGGTTTTCTTCAGCGGGACGTAGCTGTCGATCAGGTCGATCAGGTCAACGCGATACAGCAAATCCTGAATGAATGTGTCCGGGATCATCCGGGCTTCCCTCGGACGGGTGGTTGGCGGCCCTGACGGTGGCGTTCAGGCGCCAGCAACAAGGCGGATTTTTACGAGCCGCGAAACCTCGCTCATGTCGGCGCGCCCCGCTAGTCCGGGTCGCAGCTGCGCCATCACCTTGCCCATGTCAGCAGGGCTCGCCGCGCCGGTTTCTGCAATGGCCTGTGCAACTGCTTCGACAATTTCTTCTGTCGACAGGCTCGCTGGCAGGTAGGCGCCGAGGAGTTCGGACTCGAATTGCTCCGCGTCGGCGAGGTCCTTGCGCCCGGCTGCTGCATACTGGGTGATCGAATCCCGGCGTTGCTTGAGCATCTTGCCGATGACGGCGACGATCGCCTCGTCGTCGAGTGTGATGCGCTCGTCGACTTCTCTCTGCTTGATTGCCGCCAGCAGCAGGCGCAAGGTGCTGAGCGTTTTCGCGTCGCGCGCGCGCATCGCTGCCTTGACGTCTTCGTTGATGCGTGTTTTGAGGGTCATCGCCAAGCACCTCCAGGTCTACATAATTGCTGCGCGAAGGCGTTTTTGCGCTCGCCGAATGCGGGCGTTGCAGGAACGCCAAAAGCCGCCCATCTGCAGACAGGCGGCCGTTCAAACGACGCTGACGATCTCTAAAACAGCTTGGGAGGTAGGGTCTGGCTGCGCATGCGCTTGTGATGGCGCTTGACCGCGGCGGCCAGCTTGCGCTTGCGCTCGGCGGTGGGCTTCTCGTAGAACTCGCGCGCTCGCAGTTCGGTCAATAGGCCCGTTTTTTCTACGGTGCGCTTGAAGCGCCGGATGGCAACTTCGAAAGGCTCATTTTCTTTTACACGAATGGCAGGCATAGACTCATCCAAGGTTCAGGTGGGTATGGTACAGCTTAGCCGCGCATTATATACATGCTTGCCGTGCGACGCCAAGCGTCAATTTCGCAATTCAGGATACGCCAGTCTCGCGATGGCTGCTCCGAGGTATCGTTCCTGGATCAGCCCTTCTCGTTTGGCCCCTGTTCTGGCGCCGCTGGTTTTTCGACTTGGGGCCCGGGAGCGATATTCTGCTGGCGGCGGATTCGCACCTCATGGATGCGGCGCCGCGATGCGCGTTCGATTCTTACTTCAAGGCCCTCGAGGACGAGGTGCTCGCCCGCTGTGGGAAGGCGTTCGAGGTGGGTGATCACCCAGAGATTTACCGAGTCATACGGTTTGCCTGCGAGTTCCTGGCCAAAGTGATCTTCCAGGACGCGCAGTTCCGTTATGCCATCGACCAACAGCTCGCTGCCGTTCGGCTTTCCGACGAGCGTCTGATCTGCTTGCGAAGCTTCCGTGTCGTCATGAATTTCGCCGACCAGTTCCTCGAGGATGTCCTCCAGCGTGAAGATACCAAGCAGGCCGCCAAACTCGTTGACAACCACCATCAGGCGCTCCTTGTCTGCTTTCAGTATCCTCAGCAGGCTGTCTACCGGCTGGTTCGGCGGTACGAACAGCGGCTCTCTGCCAGCTTCCTTGAGGGGTTTGTCGAGATTGCCTTGGGCCACCTCGCCAAGGACGATCTGCAGAGTGATCACCTGGTTGATCTCGTCCGGGTCGCCTGAGTGAAGAGGGATCCGGTAGTGCGAACTGGCGATGATCTCGTCCAGGGCGTCGCGAATAGAGCGGTTGCCGTCGAGCGAAAAGATCTGGTGGCGGTGCACCATGATGTCGCCGGCGCGTAGCGTGCTGAAATCGAAGATTCGCCGGATCATCATATGCTCGCCCGCCTCGATCGATCCTTCCCGGGTGCCATGGGCGGCTAGGGCGATCAGCTCTGATTCGGTGATGCTTGGATCCTTTGGCGGGCTGCTGAGACTGTGCATCCATTCGATCAGTCTTTCCATTGCCCAGACCAGCGGGAAGAGCAGTTTGCCAAGAATTTCCAGTGGCGTTGCTGCCAGCAAGGCGACGACTATGGCGTAGCGTGTGGCATAAGTCTTCGGCGTGATCTCGCCAAACACCAGGAGCAACAGGGTGATGACCCCGACGGCGAGGCCGGGGCCGAGGTGGCCGAAATGCTCGGTGGCCACCACTGTGGCCAGGGTCGCGGCGCCCGTGTTTACCAGATTATTGCCGATCAGGATAATGACCAGCGTCCGATTCAGGTTGCTCTTCATGCGATGCAGCGCCCTGGCACCTAGCCGTCCTTCGGCAAGCAGCGACTCGGTGCGTGCCCTGGAGAGGGTGGTGAGGGCGGTTTCGGAACCCGAGAAGAAGGCCGACAGGGTGAGCATGATCAGCAGCAGAAACGCTTCAAACACGGTGAGATGGCTCCCAGAGGTGGCGCGCCCGGCTCGCGATATCCAGGGGCCGGGGTAAGGACTTCCCGGCGTTGATACACTACTTGCAAGGCCGGTGCAATACTGCCGGCTTGAGGCGCTGGCCGGATGTTGGGGGCGGTGGACATGGTGCGCCAGTGTCTGCCGAGGCTGTTGCGCTGTCGTGCTGCGTGCCTTTACCAGGCCGCAAGCTGGTCGACGTTCGCTAATTCTGGCCGCGAAGGCCTTGGCAGCAAAGCGCTAGCTGCGGTGAATGGGCGAGCTGCACCCGGGCTTTCGTCCGCGGCCGTGTCCGCCACGCTAGCGGTCTGCGGGCCAGCTTTGGCGGGTCATGCGCCGTGGGCGCCGCAGTTTGACTTTGGCATCAAACTCGCTGATAATCGCGGGTCGTGCGCAGCTGCGGGCAAGTTCGCATTTGGGCGAAGCAGCTACGGGCGCTTATGCCGCCGCTGAATTGCCGGTGTGGCCGTCAGGAAGCTTGCTGCCGTGGTTTTTTCCGCTCTGGCATCGTGCGCTTTCAAGGGGTTCCGAAGGCGGCATGCAATTTTTCTCGAGGAGTGAAGAATGGATCCAGCACTTTGGATAGAGCTGGCGGTTTTTGTCGTCCTGCTGGTGTTTTCGGGTTTCGTTTCTTCTCGAGCACCGAAACCGCGCTGTTTTCTCTGAGTTCGTTCCACCTTGATCAGATGCGCAAGGCCAAGAACCCGCGCATCGATCTCATCGAGCGTTTGCGCAGCGAGCCGCGCCGGCTGATTGTCACCATTCTGATTGGCAACGAATTTGTCAATGTCGCCGCTTCGGTGATCTCTGCCGCAGTGATCATCAAGCTGTTCGGCGCCGAGAACGACATGCTCAATCTCCTGGTCATGGTGCCGATCCTGCTGCTGTTTGGCGAGATCACCCCCAAGGTCCTGGCGATTCGCAACAACATGGCGTTTGCCAGCTTCCAGGCACGCCCAATCCATCTGTTTGCGCGTCTGATCACCCCGCTGCGCGAAGTGATCCGCCATGTCGCCGAGTTTTTCATCACGCTCATCGTCGGTAAGCAGCGCTCGCAGGGCAATCTGGTCACGGAAGACATGATCCGTACCCTGGTGACCGACGCCGTTGGTGAAGGCGCTCTCGACAGCCAGGAAGCGCGCTACATCGAGAAAATCTTCGACTTCGGCAACAAGTCGCTGCGCGACATCATGCGGCCGCGCTCGGACATCGAATTTCTGTCGGCGGATCTTTCGGTGCCCGAGCTGATTACAGAGATCAAGGCTACCCGTCAGTCACGCTATCCCATTTATCGCGAGCGGCGGGATACCATCCTCGGCATCTTGCACACGCGTGACTTGCTCGGTGTCGACCTCGGCAGGCTGGAGCGCGACCCGCATGCTTTTCGCAAGCTCCTGAGGCAGCCGAACTTCTTCCCTGAGTCCAAGCCGGCGGTCGAGCTGTTCCATACCTTCCGCCAGCGCAAACTCTCGTTCGCGCTGATCGTCGACGAGTACGGCGGTGTCACCGGTCTGGTGACCATGGAGGATTTGTTGGAGTGCGTCTTCGGTGAGATTGCCAGCCCATCGGATAGCGAGGCACCCGACCGGCACATGGTCAGCGAATTCGACGATGGCCGCCGCCTGATCGACGCCGGTATGTCTCTGGAGGAGTTCAACCGCACTTTCGGTGTGACTATCGACTGTGAAGACGCCGAGACTATCGCCGGTGCTTTGCTCGAAGCTTTCGGCGAACTGCCGGCGACGGGCGCGTCGATTGTTCTCTGCGGCATGAAGCTGACGGTCGAGAGCGTCGAATTCAATCGCATCAGCCGGGTGCTGATCGAGCCGCCGGCAGTGGCGTCGACGGCTGGCGCGGTTGATAGCACTGAGGTGGGGGCCGCGGTCGAAACCGCCGGGACCAGTGGCGGGGAGCCCGGCGACCAAGCCGTGGCAAGGGATGCGAACAGCGGCCCAGTCGAGCCGCCGAAGAAAGCGGAGGGCGTCTAAATGTCCGATATCTGGCTCACTGTTCTGTTCATGTTCGCCTGCCTGATCGCGGAGGCATTTTTTTCCGGCTCGGAACTCGGCATCGTCAGCGCCGACCGCATGAAACTTCGTCACGATGCGGCTAAGGGCTCACGGGGTGCACGCCTGGCTCTCGATATGCTCGAGAAGCGGCCCGAATGGTTGCTGTCGACGACCCTGGTCGGGACCAATATCGCCGTTGTCGCCAACTCGACGATCACCACGGCGATGATGATCTCCTTGTTTGGCGACGCCGGCGGTTGGATGGCGGTGCTCGTTGTCGCGCCCTTGATCTGGGTATTTGGAGAAATCGTCCCGAAGAGCATTTTTCAGCAGCGCGCCGATGTCATGGCACCGTATCTGATCTACGTGCTGCACTTCTTCTCAATTCTCTTTTCGCCGATCCTGATCTTCTTCGTGACGCTGTCGAAGTTCCTTTCCCGGCTCGCCGGCGGCGCGGAGGAACAAAACCCCTTTACCCTGCGCCAGCAGATTCAGAGCATGGTGCAGATGCCACCGCAGGAAGGGGGCGACATCCAGCTGATCGAGAAGAACATGATTCGGCGCATGTTCAATTTCTCGGAGACCACCGTTTCGAAGGTGATGGTGCCCTTGATTGACGTGGACGCGGTCGAGAAGACCTGTACCGTTGCCGAGGCGATTCGCCTGGCTGTGGCCGGCTCGCACATTCGCTTGCCGGTCTTCGACGGGCGTATCGACCGCGTCGTCGGAGTGCTCAACACGATGGATTTGCTGGGCGTGGACGGGTCCGCGTCGATCGAGTCTTACATCAGCCCGACGCAATACGTTCCGGGTAGCAAGAGTGCCGAGTCGATGCTCGTCGAGCTGCGCAAGGATGGCGATGCGATGGCCGTGGTGATGGACGAGTTCGGCGGTGCCGAGGGGATAATCACCATTGAGGACATCATTGAGGAAGTGATGGAGGATATGCAGGACGAGTATGATCGCCAGGAGAAGCCGGCGGAGTGGTTGAAGAAGCTTGGCCACCATGACTACCTGGTCAGCGCCCGGGCCGATCCGGCAATGCTCAATGAAAAGCTGGGGCTGAAGCTGCCGGAGGGCGACTACGATACCTTGTCCGGTCTTCTCCTCGAACATGCGCGCGAAATCCCGAAGGTGGGAACGGTCATCGAAGTGGCTGGTATCAAGTTTACCGTCCAGCGGGCGACGCCACAGGTTGTCCAGGAAGTGCAGATCCTCTGGTAGACCGGGCCAGCCAGCTGGGTGTGGCCCACTGCGCGGGGCCATGGGCTGGAAGGCCTCTGCCCGCAGGCGTTCTGGTGATGCTGCTGCGGGTGGCGAGCTACTTGCCTTGATCGCTGACTTCGTCGAGCGGCGTCACGGTGACCGCGACGTCCGGTTCGTGGGCGTCGCCGCCGAGAATCACTCCCCGCAGCGGTGAAACGTCGGCAAAGTCGCGCCCCCAGGCCAGCGTGATGTGCTGGGTGTCTGGCAGGAGGTTGTTGGTCGGGTCGAAGTCGACCCAGCGGCCACCTTCGAGTTCCGGGCAGTACACCGACACCCAGGCGTGTGACGCGTCGGCGCCGACCATCCGTGGTTGGCCCGCTGGCGGGTGGGTGAGCAGGTAACCGCTGACATAGCGCGCCGCCAGGCCCTGTGAACGCAGGCAGGCCAGCATCAGGTGCGCGAAGTCCTGGCAGACGCCGCGTTTGTCGGCCAGCACCTGCAGTACGGGGGTGGCGATCGTGGTCGCTTCCGGGTCGAACTCCAGATCCTCGTAGATGCAGCTCATCAGTGCCTGAACGGCCTCGAGTAGCGGCCGTTGCGGCGAGAAGCATTTGCTGGCGTAACTCAGGAACTCGTGCTTTACGCGCACGTGCGGCGATTCGAACTGGAAACGGCTGGCGTCGACGAGAACCGGACGCGAGCCATAGGCCAGTGCTTCGCGTACCCTTTCCCAAGCTGGCGAGGACGTCAGGAAACCAGGCCTCTGCCCCGCAGCACCACGAACGGCTTGGCGAGCGGCGTATGGTGCGTCGGCAAGCCGCGTCGACTGTGGGTCAAGCGGCAGGTGCGGCAGCACTTCGATGGTGCTCTGAGCGCGAACGGTGAGGCTGTCGTGCGGAAATTCGATCGCCAGTTCCCGGATCGGATTGCCAAAGCTGTCGTGCCGCTGGCGGCTTGCGCTGACCTCGGGAGCGACCGTGATCTGATGGCTCAGGCAGCGCTGCCAATGGCAATCGCGCGGCGTCAGATGCAGCATCTGGCGCGACAATGAAACCGGGCTCTCGTAGCGGTAGATCGTTTCGTGAACGACGTGATAGCGGCTGGCAGGCAGGTTCGCGGGGGTCATGAGGTGAGTGTGTAGTGACTGACGTCGCTGACGTGGCTGAAATAGCGCATCGCCAGGCGGTCGGAAAGTGCTGCCGCGGCAGTGGCCGCCTGCTCGAGAATCGTCGCCAGTTGCAGGCAGGGGTTGCAAGCGCGGCAATCGCCGAAGCTTTGTCCCTCGAAAAGGCCGAGGTCGAAGGCTTGCAGTCGTTCCTGCGCTTGCCGCAGGGTTTCGTCGCGCGGGCCACCGAGCAAGCGGGCCTGCTGGTCCAGGTAACGGAGCAGGATCTGCAGTTGGAAGGCAACCGAGTGCGGGTTGGCGTCGTCGAAGACGACCAGGTCGAGCGTCGGTAGCAACTCCGGTTGTGTCATGTAAGACGAACGGTAGGTAATGATGCTGTCGGTGAACTCCAGCAACCACTCCAGGCCGCCGGGAGCGCGGGTTGATTCCAGGCGCAGGAACTGCGCGCAGGCTTTGGCGAGGAAGATGAGTCGCTCGATGCGCCGGCCGATGATCAGTAGGCGCCAGCCGTCGTCACGCGTCATGTTGTCCATCGCAAAGCCAGCCAGGGAGGACGAGGCGAGCAGGACCTGGTCGAGAAAAGCAAGCGCGTCGCCAAGTTCCTCGGCTAGCGCTTCGCTGCTGCGCAGCCGGCTGTAGGCCTGCAACTGGTGTTGCAGGCGATTCAGGGCATGCCAGTTATCGAGCGAGAAGCGTTCGCGCACCTGTGCGGCAACCCACAGCAGGCGGCGTAGGTCGCCGGCCAGCCCGGCGCCCCATTCCTTGCCGCAAATCGCAGTCAGCATCAGCGCCTCACGCTGCACCCGCGAGGCGGGGACCTTGGCCTCGGCGTTGCTCTCCGGGTCGGCTTCGGCGACGGGCAGGAGCTTCAGCGCCAGGCACAGGTCGAGCGCTGAACTCAGCGCCGGGGCGGCGTCGTCGCCCGCGTCCACCAGCCGCGCGAGCGCGACGCGCAACAGGCGGGCCGTCTTGTCGCAGCGCTCGGAGTAACGGCCGAACCAGTAGAGATTTTCGACGACTCGCGACGAAAGCTTGAGTCCGCCGCGTACCAGATCGGCTTTGCCGACGGAGTGCTTGAGCAGGCTGAAGGTGTTGACCGCGGCATTGGTGAGCACCCAGGTATCCTTGCTCGAGCCACCGCGCTGCATCGAGATGGTGCGCGCATTCGCTTTTGCCGATACGCGCGTCAGTCCGCCCGGCATCACCACGTGACCAGAGGGCGTGGCGGCGACGTAGACGCGCAGGCCAACGCCGCGCGGCAGCAGGCGTCGTTTGTGGTCCGGGCTCCAGCTTGGCGCCTGCGAGTAATTAACCAGCTCCTGCGCAACGTAGGCCTGCGGCCGCGCGCGAAGACGGGCAATCATTTCGTCGCGGCTGCCAGCGGTCAACTCGTTGCCGAAGAGCGGGTCGAAAGTCTGCGAGGGGTAGGCGCCCTTGATGACCAGATGCTCAAGGTTGGCGATGGTATAGTCGAGCGCCTCCTGCTCGCCGCACCACCAGGTGGCTACGGAAGGCATTGCCAGTGGCTCACCAAGCAGCTTCTTACAGGCGCCGGGCAGGAAACCGGGTAGGGCAGCGGACTCGAGGAGGCCGCTGCCGAGGGCGTTGGCGACCAGCACATTGCCAGCGCGCACTGCCTGCAGGAGGCCGGGAATGCCCAGCGCCGAGTCGCCGCGCAGCTCAAGCGGGTCGCAGTAGTCGTCGTCGAGCCGGCGCATGATGGCGTGCACACGGCGCAAGCCGTTGAGTGTCTTCAGGTAGACGCATTCGCCACGCACCGTCAGGTCCTGCCCTTCGACCAGTGGAAAAGCGAGATAGCGCGCGAGGTAGGTGTGCTCGAAATAGGTTTCGTTGTAGGGGCCTGGCGTCAACAGCACGATCAGTGGCGGCTCGTCGCCGTGCGGTGCCCAATGCGCCAGGGCTTGCTGAAATTTGCGGAAGAACGAAGCCAGGTGCTGGACGTGCAGGTCGCGGAACTGTTCTGGAAAGAGGCGGCCAATGATGGTCCGGTTTTCGAGCGCATAGCCCGCGCCGGATGGCGTCTGGGTGCGGTCTGCGATGACCCACCAGCGGCCATCCGGCGAACGCGCAAGATCGGCGGCGTAGAGGTGCAGGTAGGTGTCGCCGAGTGGTTTGATGTCCTGACATGGCCAGAGATAATTGTTGTGCCCGTAGATCAGTGCCGCTGGCACGATGCCGTCCCTGAGCAATGTCTGTTCGCCGTAAAGGTCGCGCAGCACGGCGTTGAGCAGGCGCGCACGTTGCTGCACGGCGCTGGCTATCGCCTGCCACTCGTCGGGGCAGAGAATCAGCGGCAGAGGATCAAGTTCCCACGGCCGGTCTGCGCCTTCGGGATCCGCATAGACGTTGTAGGTGACGCCGTTTTCGAGGATGCGCCGGCGCACGTAGTCGAGGCGGTGACGCATCTGTTCGGGCGTCGCCGCCTCCAGGTGCGCAAAGAATGGCTGCCAGGCGCGGCGGATGCTGCCATCTTCGGCAAGCATTTCGTCGAAGCGATCAGGCGTCTGCGGATAGGTCGACAGCAAGGATCTTGGCATCAAGCAAACAGGCCCGGGAGTTAGCCCGGGCCGACCGGTTTCAGGAACGCCGCAAGTCTAGCGTAAACGGGAAGCCGGCATTGTCCGGCAGCGGTGCTACGTCAATCTCTCCGGGGGAGTGGCCGAAGGGCGTGAATCGCGCCAGACGGCGGCCTTCGGCCTCGTTGGCGTTAACCGGGTAGCGGTCGGGGTTGCGACCGCCGGGGTGCTCGACGTGATACTGGCAGCCAGCGAGCGAGCGCTTCATCCAGGTGTCGACCAGGTCGAAAACCAGCGGCGCATGTACGCCGATCGTCGGATGCAGGGCGGATGGTGGGTTCCAGGCGCGGTAGCGGACGCCGGCAACGAATTCGCCGACTTTGCCGGTCGAGCGCAGCGGCACGCGGCGGCCGTTGCAGGTGAGCACGTAGCGTTCGGATGCCATACCGCTCAGCTTGACCTGCAGACGCTCGAGCGACGAGTCGACGTAACGCGCAGTGCCGCCGACCGAGCCTTGTTCTCCCATCACGTTCCAGGGCTCGAGCGCATGGCGCAGCTCCAGTTCCATGCCCAGCACCGAAATGCTGCCATGTACCGGGAAACGAAACTCGAAATGGGGGGCAAACCACGCGCTGTCGAGTGCGTAGCCGGCGCCGCGCAGGTCGCTGATCACATCGTCGAAGTCCTGCTTCACGAAGTGCGGCAGCAGGAAACGGTCGTGTAGCTCGGTTCCCCAGCGGACCAGCCGCTCGGGCGCATAGGGCGTGCGCCAGAAGTGTGCGATCAGTGCGCGCAGGAGCAGCTGCTGAGCGAGCGACATGCGTGCGTGCGGCGGCATTTCGAAGGCCCGCATTTCGAGCAGCCCGAGGCGGCCGGTGGCGCCGTCCGGAGAGTACAGTTTGTCGATACAGAACTCGGCACGGTGGGTGTTGCCGGTCGCGTCGATGAGCAAATTGCGCAGCGCGCGGTCGATCACCCAGGGCGCAATGCCTTCGGCAAGCTCGGCAGCCGCGCCCGTCGCCCTGGAAAGCTCGCTGAAGGCGATCTCCAACTCGTACACTGAATCGTTACGGGCTTCGTCGACGCGCGGCGACTGGCTGGTCGGGCCGATAAACAGACCCGAGAAGAGGTAGGAAAGCGACGGATGGTTGTGCCAGTAGCTGATCAGGCTGCGCAGCAGGTCGGGTCGGCGCAGGAAGGGGGAGTCCTGTGTCGTCGCACCGCCGAAGACGAAGTGGTTGCCACCGCCGGTACCCGTGTGGCGACCGTCGAGCATGAACTTCTCGGTGCACAGACGCGACAGGTGCGCCGCCTCGTAGAGGTGAGTCGTGCGCGCGACGAGTTCGTCCCAGCTTGCCGACGGCTGGATGTTGACTTCGATTACGCCCGGGTCGGGAGTGACCCGGAAGTTGGTCAGTCGTGGATCGGACGGTGGCTCGTAGCCTTCGACGATCACCGGCGCAGCGAGCGCTTCGGCGGTGGCTTCGACAGCGGTGATCAGTTCGAGGTAGTCCTCGAGCGTTTCGGTTGGCGGCATGAAGATGTAGAGCACGCCCTTGCGGGCCTGTGCCGAAAGCGAGGTACGGGTGACCAGGCTTGCCGATTCGCCGGCGCGCGGCGGGCTTTCATTGCCATCACCGGCGCCGTGGGCAAGGGCTTCATCGACACGTTCCAGGGCCTTCTCGGCGAAGTGTTCGCCGCTCACTGCCGCGCTGACGGCAGGCAAGCCCAGACTGCGGCTGATGGCGAACTGCGCGTGCATCTCGCTGTGTGCGGGCAGCGCCGGGAAGGCCTGCGTCGGGTCGGGCGCGTGCACGTAAGGATAGTCGGCTTTGGCTACCCAGGGCTGCGAGTCGAGCGGCAAGCGATAGCCGACCGGCGAATCGCCCGGGACCAGGTAGCAGCGGCCGCCGCGCAGATACCACGGTCCGCTTTGCCAGCCGCCTTGTGCGCGCGCCTGCAGCGGCAGCACATGGCCGACCACCGCATCGAGGCCCTGGCGAAAGACCTTGGCCAGCCGCTCACGTTCCAGCGGGTCATCGAGGCGGGATGCGAAGGGGTCGACGTTGACCGGCAGGCGATCTTCTCGCCACAGGTGATAGTAAACATCCTCGTACGCTGCGAATACGTACTTCGGGTCGATGGCCAGGTGCTCCGCGAGTCTTCGCAGGAAGCGCCCGGCCAGTTGAGCGTCGGCACCATAGTCGCGGCTCTCGTCGGCGTAGAGTGCCGGATTGTTCCACATTACTTGGCCGTCGCGGCGCCAGAAGCAATTCAGCGACCAGCGCGGCAGCTGTTCTCCCGGATACCACTTGCCCTGGCCAAAATGTGGCAGTCCTTGCGGCGCATATTTGTCGCGCAAGCGGTGAAAGATTTCCGCTGCGCGCGCGCGTTTCGTCGGGCCGAGCGCTTCGGTGTTCCATTCGCCGCCGTCGTGGTCGTCGATGGAGACGAAAGTGGGTTCGCCACCCATCGTCAGACGCACGTCATCGCTGACGAGGTCGGCATCGATCTGGTGGCCGAGGGCCTCGATCGTCTGCCACTGCTCGTCGCTGTACGGGCGAGTCACTCTTGGCGCTTCCCAGACACGCTCGACCTGCATGTGGTGCTCGAACTGGCATTCGCATTTCTCGGTCAAGCCGGTAATCGGCGACGCCGACGATGGCTGCGGCGAACAGGCGAGCGGGATGTGCCCCTCGCCGGCGAACAAGCCCGAGGTCGGGTCGAGGCCAATCCAGCCTGCTCCGGGCAGGTACACTTCACACCAGGCGTGCAGGTCGGTGAAGTCGTGATCGGTTCCTGAAGGCCCGTCGAGTGACTTCACGTCAGGTACCAGCTGGATCAGATAGCCTGAAACGAAGCGCGCCGCCAGGCCGAGATTGCGCAGTACCTGCACCAGCAACCAGGCCGAGTCACGACACGAGCCGAGCGCCAGCGTCAGTGTTTCCTCCGGCGTCTGCACGCCGGGTTCGAGGCGAATGACGTAAGCGACCTTGTGCTGCACCCGCTGGTTGAGATCGACCAGAAAGTCGACGCTGGCGCGCGCTTCGCGGGGAATCGTTGCCAGGAACTCAGTCAGTAGCGGGGTCCGCGGCAAGGGGGTCAGATAGGGCTCGAGCTCTTCTCGCTGCCAGGCCTCGTATGCAAATGGAAAGCTCGTCGCGTAGGGCTCGGGAAAGAAGTCGAAGGGATTGATCACCGACATCTCGGCCACCAGATCGACTTCAACGCGAAATTCGCGGGTCTTCTCGGGGAATACCAGGCGCGCCAGGTAGTTGGCCTGCGGATCCTGCTGCCAGTTGATGAAGTGTTGTGCGGGCGTAATTTTCAGCGAATAGCTCAGAATTGGCGTGCGCGAATGCGGTGCTGGCCGCAAGCGGACGACTTGCGGTGCGAGGCTGATCGGCCGATCGTAGCGATAGTGCGTGACATGGTTGAGGGCAACATGGATGGACACGGTTAACTCCTGGGGGAAGGCGAAGAGGGTTGTTGGCAAAGCATACGCCAGGCTGCGCAGCTCGCGGGGGTGATCACCGCGGTGCGCGCAGGCCATGCAGCAGCAGGACGGCTGTGGGCAAGAAAGAGTCGCATCGTCAGAGCTGCAACTGTTTCAGCAAATCGGCCTCGAGTTTCACACGACAGGCACTTTCCTCGAGATGGCCGCCACTGATCAGGAAGGTGTCTTCGACCCGTTCGCCAAGGGTGACGATCTTGGCTGTGTGCAGATTGGCGCGATGTGCCGCCAGCTGCGTGGCGATGGTGAACAGGAGGCCGGGGCGATCCGCTGCGACGACGGTCAGCACGAACATCTTTCCGGTTTCATCGGCTTCGAGGCTTACCAGGGGCTGGATGCTGACCAGTGGCTGCAAGGGAAAATGTCTCACTTGGCGCGAAACGCGCCCGCTCGCAGGTGCCTCGCCAGCCGAGTGCCGAGACAGACGTTGGCTCAGTTCGTGCTCGATGTAACTGATCATCTCACGCTCGCTGTGGCGATTGGTGACGTCGAGCAGGACGAACGTATCGAGGGCATAGCCATCGCTGGTGGTGTGGATCTTGGCGTCGACGATGCTGTAATCGGCGCTGCTGAAGAAACCGACTATGCGCACAAACAAGTCGGCTTGATCGTGCGCGTAGACCATGACTTCGAGTCCTGTGGCGAGGGGGCTGAGGCGTGCCTTGACCAGGGGCGTGTCGGTCTTGCGGCGGTCGTGCAGCACGCGAGCATGCCAGGCGATCTCCTCGGCTGATTGGCGCAGGAAATAGACCGTATCGACCTGCTCCCACAAGCGTTCATGGATGGTTTCGGGAAGCGCCAGAAAGCGCATTACGCGCCTTGCTTCCTCTTGCCGCTGGGCGATGACTCCCGCGGGCATGGGCGGTGCTTCACTCGACCGCAGATGTCGCCGGGTGGCGGTGAACAGCTGTTCGAGCAGCTGTCCTTTCCATGCATTCCACACCTTCGGACTGGTACCGCGGATGTCGGCAACGGTCAGCAGGTAAAGGGCCACCAGATGTCTCTCATCACCGATGATTTCGGCAAACCTGGCTATGACTGTGGGGTCTGAGATATCCTCTTTCTGGGCACTTCTGGACATCAACAGGTGCTGGCGAACCAGCCACACGACCAGTTCGCTTTCGTCCGCCGCGAGGTCGTGGTCTGCGCAGAACTGGGCAGCGTCGATCGCGCCGAGTTCCGAGTGGTCGCCGCCACGACCCTTGCCGATGTCGTGAAAGAGGGCCGCGATGTACAGTACCCAGGGATTGCCGAAGTCACTGATCAGGCGGCTGCAGAGCGGGTACTCATGCGCAAATTCCTCGATCGCGAAACGGCGCAAGCGGCGCAGCACCTGCAGGATATGCTGATCAACCGTGTAGACGTGAAACAGGTCGTGCTGCATTTGCCCGACGACACGTCCGAAATTGGGCAGATAGCGACCCAGGACGCCGAGCTGGTTCATGCGCCGAAGGGCCTGGGTCAGGCGATTTCCGTAGGTGAATAGCTCCAGAAAATGCCTGCGGTTGGTCGGGTTGCGGCGGAAGTCGTCATCGATCAGGGTGCGGGCACGCCACAGGGCGCGCTGCGCACGGGCGGTCATGCCGTGTAGGCCCGCATGCTGCTGGAGTAACAGGAAGGCCTCGAGGATGGCCCCCGGGGTCACGTCGAAGACGTCTTCGTGCACCACGTCGAGGAGCTCGTGCGCATTCTGGAAACGTTCGTTGATCGGCTGTGGTGGCTCCTCCCGGGGAGGTACCAGTGCCGTACCGATGTTCTGCAGCAGAATGGCGTTGATCTGCAGGACCGCTTTCGCGCGCCGGTAGTAGCGCTGCATCAGCTGTTCGCTGGCACGTTGGGTGGCGGTGGCGGTAATGCCGAGTTGTTCAGCCAGAGCCGTCTGGTACTCGAAGAGCAGGCGATCTTCGCGCCGTCCGGCCAGTAGGTGCAGGCGTGTGCGCAAGTCGCGCAGGAAGGCCTCGCTGCTCTCCAGCAGTTGTTTCTCATCAATGGTGATGAAGCCTCGCCGTTCGAGATCTTTCCAGCAGTTGCCATAGCCCGCTGCCTGTGTGGTCCACAGAATCAGCTGCAAATCGCGCAGCCCGCCGGGGCCTTCCTTGCAGTTTGCTTCCAGGCTGTAGGGCGTTTCGCCGAAGCGTTGGTGGCGGTCCTCCTGCTCGATGCGCTTGGTCTGGAAGAAGTTTTTTGCGTCCAGTGCGGCTTTGATGCGCACCGAAAAGCCTGCGAAGAGTGACGCGCTGCCAGCCAGCAGGCGGGCTTCGATCATCGATGTCTGGACGGTAATATTGCCGCTGGCCTGCTCGAGGCACTCCTCGATGGTGCGCACGCTGTGGCCAATTTCCAGTCCGATGTCCCAGAACAGGCACACCAGGCCTTCGAGTTGCGCGGTCAAGGCGTCGCCTGCCTGCTCCGGAAGAAGAATCAGGAGATCGACATCGGAGGCCGGGTACAACTCGCCGCGTCCATAACCGCCGACGGCCAGCACAGCGAGCGAGGCAGGTAAGTTCACCGCCTGGCAGAGGTCGCAGAGCGTGTCGTCGATCAGCCGGCAGCGTTCATGGAGCAGAGCGAGAGCGTTCCCGGTCGTGAGAAATCGCTCGCAGATCGCTCTTTGACCCTCCTGCAGGCGATTCCGGAAGCTGCTGATCAGCCTGTTTCGCGCTGCGCGTTCGGCGCTCATGGTCTGTCGCCCGTCGCTGCCGGTGAGCCGCGGTGTAACAGGAATCCTGGCAGCAACGGCCAGACAAGCAATGCCCGGCGTGCAAGCCAGGGGAGAAGCATCGGAATGGTCATCTCGTCTTTCGCTGATCGGGGAAAGCCCTTTCGGGTAGCGGGCCATTGCTGTCGGTCTGGCCCAACTCGGGTGCGGCCCGTCAGGGGTAAGCAAAAGTCGCGCCAGTAACGCTGGCGAGCACCGCCGCCACCTTTGCTCTTGGTCAGCGGCCGTGCTCCGCAGGGCTGGGTCGCTGGCGGCAAACGTTTCTTCTTGGCGGAACTACGCTACACTTGGCGGCAAGGTTTGTCCGCGGGCCGAGGCGCTGGCGCGCTTCGATCCGCTGCTCACACAGGCTTGGGGCGGTAGTGGCGATAGAATGGGGCGTGTGCTTGTCAGGCGCCGGCGTGCAATTCCCCGGAGAGGCAGTCAGCGTGGCGACCGGCGCTGCAGCAGCCGCGGAATGTGGCAATTGAGTGCAGGGCGAACAGGGTGAAGGCGCCTTGGTTTTGGGCCCTGGCAAAGGCGAGCAAGAGGTGCTGGCCGGCGGATTGTCCGCCACCTGCAAGTCGTGATGTCGAGTATCTGAAGGGGAGTTGAGTGATGAGCAGCGAACGTAAGGCGACTTTGACCATTACCGGAGAAGGTCCGGTGGAATTTCCGATTCTGACGCCGACACACGGCAACGAGTGCGTGGATATTCGCGCGCTCGGCGGTAACACCGATCGCTTCGGGTATGACTCCGGCTTCGAGTCGACCGCCAGCTGTAAATCGAGCATTACCTACGTCGATGGTGCGAAGGGTGAACTTCTCTATCGAGGCTATCCGATTGAGCAACTGACCGAGCGCTGCGACTTTCTTGAAGTGGCATATTTGCTGAAGAATGGCGAACTGCCGAATGTGGCGCAAAAGCTGAGCTTCGCGGAAACCATCAAGAGGAACACGCCGGTGCATGGCCAGATGGTGAATTTCTACCATGGCTTTCGCCGCGATGCGCACACCATGCCGGTGATGGTTGGCGTGGTTGGCGCGCTGTCCGCGTTCCATCGTGAAGCGGCAGACTTTTCCGATGTCGAGCAGCGCAGCCTGACCATTCATCGCATCATTGCCAAAATGCCGACGCTGTCAGCGATGGCTTACAAGTACACCATGGGTCATCCGCCGGTACATCCGCGTAATGACCTCGATTATGCGGCCAACTTCGTGCACATGATGTTCGCGAATCCGGCCGAGAAATTCGAGCTAAACCCGGTGCTGATGCGGGCCTTCGACCGACTGTTGATCCTGCATGCCGATCATGCTCAGGACGCTTCAACCTCGACGGTGCGCATGGCGGGTTCGTCCGGGGCCAACCCCTTCGCCTGCATTTCTGCGGCGATAGCTTGCCTGTCGGGTCGCGAGCACGGCGGCGCCAGCGAAGCCTGTTTGGCGATGCTCCAGGAAGTCGGCGATGTGCGGAAAGTTGCGGCGATGATCAGCCGCTCCAGGATCGAGAGCGATCACTTCAAAGTAACCGGCTTTGGTCTTTACGTTTACCGCAACTTCGATCCGCGCGCAAAGCTGATGCGCCGATTGTGTACCGAAGTGCTGACCGAGCTGCGCCTGGAGAATGATCCGCTGTTCAAGTTGGCGATAGAACTCGACAGGATCGCACTGGAAGACCCGTACTTCGTCGAGAACAAGCTCTACCCGAACGTCGATTTCTATTCGGGTATTCTGCAGAAAGCACTGGGTCTGCCCGCTTCGATGTTTGGCTGCATCGTTGCCGTGGCACGCACGGCAGGCTGGATGGCGCAATGGGAAGAAATGCGCGCCGACCCCGAATACAAGATCGCCCGCCCTCGGCAGCTCTATATCGGCCCCGCACGGCGCGATGTCCCTGTCGCTTCGGCGCGTGGGTCTGAGCGCATACCCGCGTAGCAGGCAGCAGCTGTCCGGCGGGTTACAGCGGCCGCGTGACCGACAAGGCGCCGCGGATCTCGCCGGCGACATAGCCGGTCGCCTGGTCGTGCGGGTAATCCTTGGCCAGCGCTGCCTTGAGCTCGGGCGATAGCGAATCGGCCGGCCCGTGGCAGGTCTGGCAGACCTCGACGACCGGCAGTGCTTTCATGTAGCGGAAACTGCGTTGCCCACCACTGGCGACGACGATTTCGCCAACTTCCAGCTCTTGAGGCTGCGCACCGTTGGCGACCAAAATGTTGAATTCGGCCAGCTGTCGCGCTTCCCAGGCGTCAGGCGTGCCGGTCGTCGCGTTGCGAGTCTTCAGGCTGACACGGTGGATCGCCCAGCCGGTGTGCTGTTGCATCTCCCGCAGCAGTTGCGGCGCTTTTTCCTTGCAGACCGCTATGGCAGCGACGGGACCCTGTTCCTGCACGGCCGTCTGCATCGCCTGCACCACTTTTGGCAAGATTGGCAGCGCGGTTTTTCGCGTTTCGCTCATTAGTGCGGCGGTATCCTGCGCGTGCACGACCTGTGTGGCGGAGGTGAGCGAAAGAGCGAGAATAAGGGCTGTGGATTTTTTCATGATGGCTCCCGATAGTGTATAAGAGGTAGCTAATATAACATGACAAGGCCTCGCCGGGGACGTGCGCTCCTGCCTGGCGGCGCGATCATCCTGTGCGTTGCAGGCCTTCGCCCGCCTTCACGCCGCTGGGCGTGTAAGCCCGGGGCCAGGGCTGTCATGCACCGTCGCGGTGCTTCGCAGGGCGTTTTGCGCACCATTCGTAGGCGCCGTTGCCTGTTCGTCGCATGGCGCTCACCCACTTGAAGCTTGTTTAGCTTATGGCACGGTTTCTGCTTAATACTGCTTAATCCACTCTGTCGGTGAGCCTCATGAATGTAGACTTCTATAACGAGATGTACGATTCTGCCGGCGGCTTGCGACCCCATTACGAGGGTTTTGCGGCCTGGCTGGCAGCGACCTCGCCTGAGCGTCTGGCGAGCAAGCAGGCCGAGGCCGATAGCGCCTTTCACCGCCTTGGCATTACCTTTGCCGTCTATGGAGAAAAGGCCGGCACCGAGCGCCTGATCCCCTTCGACATCATCCCGCGCATCATCCCGGCGAGTGAGTGGACGGTGATGGAAGCGGGCTTGCGGCAGAGAGTGAAGGCGCTTAATGCCTTTGTGCACGACATCTACCATGATCAGGAAATTCTCGGCGCCGGACACATTCCGTACGATCAGGTGCGCAACAACGCGCAGTTCCGGCGCGAGATGATCGGCGTCGACCTGCCGGCCGGGATTTACGCTCATATCGCGGGCGTCGACATGGTGCGTGCCGGGGCAGGTGAGTCCTACGTCCTCGAAGACAACCTGCGCGTGCCGTCCGGCGTGTCCTATATGCTTGAGGACCGCAAGATGATGATGCGGCTGTTTCCGGAACTCTTCTCGCGGCACATGGTCGCGCCCGTTCAGCATTATCCTGACCTGCTGCTCGAAAACCTGCGCACCGTGGCACCGAAAGGCGTCGCCGACCCGACGGTGGTGCTACTGACGCCCGGCGCCTACAACAGCGCCTATTTCGAACACAGTTTTCTTGCTCAGCAGATGGGTGTCGAGCTTGTCGAGGGCAGAGATCTCTTCGTCAAGGAGCAGGCGGTCTTCATGCGCACCACACAGGGTCCGCAGCGGGTCGACGTGATCTATCGTCGGCTCGACGACGACTTTCTCGATCCGCTGGCCTTCAACAAGGAATCGATGCTCGGTGTTCCGGGCTTGCTCGGCGCCTACCAGGCCGGCAACGTCAATCTGGCCAATGCCATTGGTGCCGGCGTCGCCGATGACAAGTCGATCTATCCCTACGTGCCGGAGATGATCCGCTTCTACCTCGGTGAAGAGCCGATACTTCACAACGTACCGACCTGGATTCTGCGCAAGCCCGAGGACCTCAAATATGTACTGGCGCACCTGCCGGAACTGGTGGTCAAGGAGGTGCATGGAGCGGGGGGCTACGGCATGCTGGTCGGGCCGGCGTCGAGCAAGGCCGAGATCGAGGACTTCCGCGCTCGTATCGTCGCCGCGCCGGAGAAGTACATCGCACAGCCGACGCTGGCGCTGTCCAACTGCCCGACCTTCGTCGAGGCGGGCATCGCGCCGCGCCACCTTGATCTGCGTCCGTTTGTGCTCTCCGGAAAGAGCATCCGCATGGTGCCCGGTGGCCTGACGCGGGTCGCCCTGCGCGCAGGCTCGCTGGTGGTCAATTCCTCGCAGGGCGGCGGTACCAAGGATACCTGGGTGTTGGAAAACTGAGATGGATGGAGAACCGAGATGTTGAGCCGCACAGCTGATCACCTTTACTGGATGGCACGCAGTACCGAGCGCGCTGAAAACATGGCCCGATTGCTCGACGCCTCCTACCAGATGTCGATGGTGCCGCAGCCCCTGGCGGCGCAGAACGAGAACTGGCGCGCCATCCTCGCCCTGAACAGCCAGGAGGAAGCGTTCGCCAAGGTCTATGACGAGGTCAGCGCCGAAAATGTCCTGCGGTTCACGGTCGCCGATGCTGCCAATCCCTCGTCGATCTTCAGTTGCCTACGTGCCGCACGCGAGAATGCGCACGCGGTGCGCGGTACGCTAACCGCCGAAATGTGGGAAAGCGTCAATGCCACCTGGATCGAACTCCGCGAGCAGAATGTCGAGCAGGTACTGGCGCGCGGTGTCAGCGAGTTCTTCGAGTGGGTCAAGCTGCGTTCGGCCGTCATCCGCGGGGTGACCTTTGGCACCATGCTCAGGGACGACGCGCTGCATTTCATTCGCCTCGGCGGGCTGCTCGAGCGGGGTGACAACACGGCGCGCATTCTCGACATGCAATATCACGTCCTGCGCAACGGCGACGAGGGGGCCAGTGATTTCTATCGCTGGGGCGCTTTGCTCCGCTCCTTGTCGGCGTTTCAGGTCTACCGCAAGGTCTATCGTGATGCGATCACCCCGGCCCGGGTCGCCGAACTGCTGATTCTGCGCATGGATCTACCGCGATCCCTGCATTCCTGTGCGGACGGCATTGTCCGCATGTTGCCCTTGATTGCCAACAGTGCTTCGGCGGAGACCCAGCGCCAGGCGGGTGTACTGCATGCCAAGTTGCACTTCGGGCGTATCGAAGACGTGCTGGCTGGTGGGCTGCACGAGTATTTGACGGATTTCATGGATCGCATCTATGAACTTGGCGAGGGTATCAGTCGCGACTTCCTTATGCCCGCCTGAACGTTTCTTGGTGGCTGCTTGCGACTCGGCTGCTGCGCGCTTGCACAGTGCTCCCAAAACCTCATCGGCTGCGCCAAGGGCAAGCCACGGGATGGCAGTGCGGGGCGCTCACAAGGGGCTGCGAAGCCCGCTTGGCGCGCTCGCCGCTGTTCGCATTCGGCACGCCCGGCAAGCGCTTCAAGAAGCCTTGCCCGTGCGGCCGGAGCTGCTGTGCGTGACACCCGTTGGTAGCTCGTTATCGACATTGACCCGACTATCGACTTGTGATCTAATCCCGCCTTCTGTGGATCCGCTTCCCGGATGGCGCTTCTTTCGGCGGCACCGTCTGTCGGCGTTCTTTTTCGGCAGCCTTGCAGCCGCCGCGTACCGACAGCAGCCTGTCCCTGCCGAAGAACATCGGGCGATTAACTCAGTGGTAGAGTGCCACCTTCACACGGTGGAAGTCAGTGGTTCGAACCCACTATCGCCCACCATCATTTCCGCCGCCAGCAATTCCCGACTGGCCTGGCCCGAGTTATCCGCCAGCCGCCCATGGCCGCGCCATTGATCACCCTGACATCGGCCAGCAAGGCTCTTCAAGAGCCGCCAAGCAGGCGTCTTTCTGGTAGAATCCGCGTGTTGCGCTTCGCTTTAGTCATTCGACGACAATCCCGGAGAGTCGTTGGCGCTTTTCTTCGTTACGACATCACCAAAACATGACCACTTCGTCGCATTCCTCCTTCATCATCGTCGGACGGACCACCGCCGGCAAGAAGTTCCGCCCAAGCGACTGGGCCGAGCGTTTGTGTGGCGTTCTCTCGGCGTTCGGCGCCGAGAAACGAATGCGCTATTCACCGTACGTCGGGCCGCGCAACTACAAGGGAGAAAAGGCTGTTTTTGTCGACGGTGGCTTGTACGAAGTTGAGCCCATGGCCTATAGATTCGTGCTGCATTTCGCGCAGGACAACGACCTCGAATTGATTGAAGGCGTCCTGCCCGGCCGTTAGGCGATTTCTGTCAAAGGACCAGCCGTCTTCCGTGTGGCGGCCACAGTTACCGAGTTCGACTATGCGCCTTAGCTGGAAGCCGAGTGGTTCGCCGGCTTAGCGGTTCGTCGCCCAGCCGCAGGCGCTCCGCATCCCCTCATCCGCCACTCCCGCTTCCTCAGCCAATTCTTCTTACGCGTGCGCCAAGCTGGCCGAGCTTTTCCTCGATGCGTTCATAGCCGCGGTCGAGATGATAAATGCGCTCGATCAAGGTTTCGCCCTGCGCTACCAGACCGGCGATGACCAGGCTGGCTGAGGCGCGCAGGTCGGTGGCCATTACCGTCGCCCCATCAAGATGGCCGACGCCGGTGACCATGGCGTTGCTGGCGTCGATCTTGATGTCAGCCCCCAGGCGGATCAGTTCGACGGCGTGCATGAAGCGATTTTCGAAGATCGTCTCGCGGATAACCGCCGATCCCTCGGCGACACAGTTGACGGCCATGAACTGCGCCTGCATGTCGGTCGGAAAAGCCGGGTAGGGTGCCGTGCGGATACTTACCGCCTTTAGCCGTGGCGGTGCCTGTAGCGTAATCGCCGTGCGCTCGATGAGCAGTTCACAGCCGGTATCGAACAACTTGTCGATCACGGCGTCGAGATTGGCAGCCGAGGTATTGGTCAGCCGGATATTGCCACCCGTCGCCGCGGCCGCGCAAAGATAGGTGCCGGTCTCGATGCGGTCGGCCATGATCGCATGCCTTGCGCCATGCAGGCGCTCGACGCCCTGGATGCGAATCTTGGCGGTGCCGGCGCCAGCGATCTGCGCACCCATCGAAACGAGGCAGTTCGCCAGGTCGACCACCTCGGGTTCGCGAGCAGCATTCTCGATGATCGTTTCGCCCTTGGCCAGGACTGCCGCCATCATCAGGTTTTCGGTGCCGGTGACGGTGACCATGTCAGTGACGATGCGCGCCCCGGTGAGGCCACCTTTGCCTTGCGCCCTGGCCTGGATGTAGCCATGCTCGACGAGCACTTCGGCACCCATCGCCTGTAGCCCCCTGATGTGTTGTTCGACCGGCCGCGCACCAATTGCACAACCGCCCGGCAAGGACACCCGCGCTTCACCATGGCGCGCCAGCAGGGGGCCGAGGACCAGGATCGACGCACGCATGGTCTTGACCATATCGTAGGGGGCAAGCGGGTTGTCGAGCCCCCGGCTGTTCAAGAGCAGCCCGTCGGCGCCGAGGTCTTCGACAGCGACGCCCATCTGTTCGAGCAGGCGCAGCATCGTCGAGATGTCCTTCAGCCGCGGTACGTTGCTTAGATGCAGCGGCTCGGACGACAGCAGGCTGGCGCAGAGAATTGGCAGGGCGGCGTTTTTGGCACCCGAAATGGCGATTTCGCCGGCCAGCGGCGTGCCGCCCTCGATCAGCAACTTATCCACGCGTCGCGCTCCATTCGGCAGGTGTTTGCGTCTTCATCGACAGTGCGTGCAGTGCGCCGCTGTTGAAATGCTGACGTAGTATTTCGTTCACCGCCTGCTGCCTTTGCACGCGGCTCTTGCCGGCGAACTCGCCGCTGACGATCAGGGCTTCGAAGTGCTGGCCATCGCCGGCGACTTCGAGATGCTCGCAGGCGATGCCTTCGGCGATGATTTTGCGGACTTGTTCAGGGTGCATCATGATTCAGGACCTCAGTTTGTAGCCGCTCCTGAGGAGCGCCAGCGTTGCCGCGGACACCAGCAGGAAAGTTGCGGTAACGACCGCCAGACTAATTCCCGGCGGCACGTCCGAGACGCCGAAAAAGCCGAAGCGAAAGCCGTCGATGATATAGAACACGGGGTTGAAACGCGAAACGAGTTGCCAGAATTCGGGCAGCGAATGAATCGAGTAAAAGACGCCAGAGAGCATGGTCAGGGGCATGATCAGGAAGTTCTGAAAACCCGCCAACTGGTCGAACTTGTCAGCCCAGATACCGGCGATCATCCCCAGGGTTCCCATGATCCCGCCGCCGAGAGCGATGAAGAGCAGAATCCAGTGCGGGGCAGTGAAAGTCAGGGGTGCGAACCACATGGTTACCACCAGTACGCCGCCGCCGACCATCACGCCGCGCAGCATTGCGGCAACGACGTAGGCCAGGAAGAACTCGACGTAAGAGATCGGTGGCAGAAGCACGAAAACGACGCTGCCCGTCACTTTTGACTGAATCAGGCTCGACGAACTGTTGGCGAAGGCGTTCTGTAGCGCTGACATGATCACCAGCCCGGGAATCAGAAAGGCAGCGTACGGCACACCGTTCACCTGCACGTGCGACTCCAGCACGTGCGAGAAGATCATCAGGTAGAGCAGTGCGGTGAGTATCGGCGCGCCGACGGTCTGGAAGCTCACTTTCCAGAAACGCAAAAGCTCCTTGTAGAGCAAGGTTAGGAAGCCGCTGCTCATCTTGCGGTGTCCTGCGCGCTACCACTCTCCTGCATGACGCCGAGAAAGACGTCCTCGAGGTCGGCTTGCGTCAGCCGCAGGTCGTCAATACCACAGCCAGCCGCGCGCAGGGTCGCCAATAGCGGTTCGAGCTCGTCGAGGCTTGCCAGGTGGAAGGCGCAGGTCTGCTCACTTTCACTGGCGCGAGCGCGCAGGGCGGCGGGCAGCGAAGCTGGCCCGCCCGCGAGACGGAGGTTCAGTGTCTGACCCGAGAAGCGTGCCAGCAGGTTGCGGGTCGTATCCAGGGCCACGACCTGTCCCTGCTTGAGCATCGCGATTCGGCCGCAGAGAGCTTCTGCCTCCTCGAGATAGTGTGTCGTCAGGATGATCGTGTGGCCGTCCTGGTTGAGACGGCGGATGAATTGCCACAGGCCCTGGCGCAACTCGACGTCGACGCCGGCGGTCGGCTCGTCGAGGACCAGCACTGGCGGCTTGTGTACCAGCGCCTGCGCGACCAGGACACGCCGCTTCATGCCACCGGACAGGCGGCGCATGTTGATGTCGGCCTTGGCAGTGAGATCAAGATTGGCGAGAATCTCGTCAATCCAGTCGTCGTTGTTGCGCATTCCGAAATAGCCGGATTGAATCCGCAGCGTCTCGCGTACCGAAAAGAAGGGGTCGAAAACGAGTTCTTGGGGAACCACGCCCAGTCTTCGCCGCGCTTCGCGGTAGTCGCTGAGCACGTCGTGGCCCATGACGCTCAGCGTGCCGGCATCCGGGCGGGTGAGGCCGGCCAGGCAGGAAATCAGCGTTGTCTTACCCGCGCCGTTCGGGCCGAGGAGACCGAAAAATTCGCCTTCGGCAATCTGCAGCGAAACACCCGCGAGCGCCCGCAAGCTGCCAAAGCGCTTTTCGACTTGAGAAATAGAAACTGCGACGCTCATGGCATCGGGGACGGGGTCGAAGCTGCGTCGCCCGTTCAGGCGAGCGGGAGGAGTTCGGAGACGCCGTATAGCTCTGCCAGGCTGATCATGCTTGCCGGCGGATGGGCAATTCGCAGTTGGACGCCGCGCTCCGTAGCCTTGCGCTGCCAGGCGAAAAAGGTGCTCAGCGATGACGAATCAAGCTCGGCCACGCCCGCAAGGTCGAGCAGCAATTCGCCTGATTGTGCACCGCAATTCAGCAGGGGGTAGCCTGCTTCGAGCAGCGCACGGGCGTTGGCGATGAGCATCGGCGCGGTGACACGCAGCCGGCCTTCTGCTTGCTCGATCATTTGTTGGCGTTTGCCAGTTGCATGTTTCTATTGCTGAGCATCTGGATCAGCCCGTCGATACCCTTGTTGCTGACTTCGCGGGCGAAGGTTCCCCGGTAATTGGTGACCAGGCTGACGCCGGAGACGATGACATCGTAGACCTTCCAGCCGCTGCCCTGCTTTTCGAGCGAGTAATTGAGCGGAATCGATTGGCTGCCCGGTTGCACGACTTCGGTCTTGACAACGACATCGGTTGCGCCGGCTGCAAAGGTGCTCGGCCGGTAGGAGACGCTTTGGTCCTTGAACGACGTCAGGGCATTCGAATAGGTGCGTACCAGCAGGTTCTTGAACTCTTCAGCCAAGCGTTGCTGCTGCTCGGGTGTGGCCTTGTTCCAGTTGCGTCCGACGGCGAGGGCCGTCATGCGCCGGAAATCAAAGTACGGGAGCACCTTTGTTTCGACCAGTTTGAGAGCCTTGGCGGTATCGCCGCTCTGAATGTCCTTGTCCTGACGGACGATGTTCAGTACATCGTCGGTGACCTGTTGCACAAGTGCATCGGGTGACTGCTCCAGTGCGACCGCGGAGCCCGCCAGCAGCAATAGAGAAAAAAATAGTGACAGTAGAGATCTCATGAATATTTCCGTGCAAGTAAGGACTGCTGCTTAACGCAGCATGGTCTACAGCAGCCGACGCGGCCGCTCAATGGTCAGGGGAAAGCGGTGGCGGGGGACTGTCGACACCGTCGAATATCAAGCTGCGACGATTCTGCAGGTAGGCATCGCGTATATACGAGTATTTGTCGAAAGCCGCCTCTTCAACCACCTTGTCAGCCGGCAGGTAGCCCGCCCTGATGTCTGTGTAGCGCAGCGCAACCAGGCTGTTGCGCAGCGCAACGTTGTCGACGCGCCAGACCGGATCGTAATAGGTGTCGAGCAGCCAACCGAAGGTGTCCCGTGTCGTACGCGGTCCGATGATGGGCCAGTAGAAGTAGGGGCCGTTGGGAACGCCCCACGTGCCGAGCGTCTGGCCGAAGTCTTCGCTGTGTTTGACCAAGCCCATTTCGCCGGCCACGTCAAAGATGCCGCCGATACCGACGGTACTGTTGATCAGCACCCGTCCAATATCGGAAAGGCCGTCAGCTCCCTTGCCCTGCAGGAGGTTGTTGATTGCCGTCCACGAGTCCCAGATATTGCCGAAAAAATTGCCGACCGCGACTTTGACCGGCAGCGGCGTCACAGCGTCGTAGCCTTGGGCTACGGGCTTGATGGCAACCTTGTCGAGGCCTTCATTGACGGCAAACATGGCGCGGTTGAAGCCCTCGAAGGGGTCTGCCGGATCCTGATCTACCGTTGCGCAACCGCTGGCGGCAAGAATCGCCACTGCGCAGGCGCAGGCGGTAAGGGGGCGCGAAAAAGTTGGTTTCACTGATTTCCTTCCGTTATTCTGTCGGACTTTCCGAGGCCTTGTTGAACATGAACTGACTGATCAGGCTTTCCAGCACCACTGCGGATTGCGTTTTCGTGATCACGTCGTTGGCCTGCAGCATCTTTTCGTCGCCGCCTGGATCAAGGCCGATGTATTGCTCTCCGAGCAGGCCGGCGGTCAGGATCAGGGCGAAAGTATCTCTTGGAAAACGATAGCTCTCGTTGATGTGGAAGGTGACCACCGCTTCGTAGTCCTTGGGGTCGAAACGGATGTCAGCCACCCGGCCGACGACGACGCCGGCGCTTTTTACCGGCGCCCTGACCTTCAGGCCGCCGATATTAGCAAACTTGGCCGTCAGCGGGTATGTTTCGGCGAAATTGCCAGCCGAGAGATTGCCCACCTTCAGCGCCAGGAACAGTACGCCAGCCAGTCCCATGGCAACAAAAATTCCGACCCACAGGTCGAGTAACTTGCGACTCATCAAGCCTCCCGCAACATGAACGAGGTTAATACAAAGTCGAGCGCCAGGATCGCCAGTGCCGACTGCACGACAGTGCTCTTGATCGAGCTGGAAACGCCTTCCGCTGTCGGTACTGCATCGTAGCCCTCGAAGACGGCAATCAGCGAAACCGCAATGCCGAAGACAAAGCTCTTGATGATGCCACTCCAGATGTCATGGTAAAAATCAACCGAAGCCCCCATCTGTGACCAGAATGCGCCTTCGTCGACGCCGATGAAGATGACCCCTATCAGGTAGCCGCCGAAGATACCTGCCACCGAGAATAGCGCCGCCAGCAAGGGCATCGAGATCACGCCACCCCAGAAACGCGGGGCCACGACGCGGGCAATCGGGTTGACCGCCATCATGTCCATTGCCGTGAGCTGCTCGGTTGCCTTCATCAGGCCGATTTCGGCCGTGATCGCCGAGCCGGCCCGCGAAGCAAAGAGCAGTCCAGCGACCACGGGACCAAGTTCCCGGACCAGCGATAACGCTACCAGAACGCCAAGGGCGTCGGCGGAGCCGTAGCGCTGCAGTGTTTCGTAGCCCTGCATGCCGAGCACCATGCCGATGAACAAACCAGAAACCATGATGATCAGCAGCGATTGGAAGCCGGAAAAATAGAGTTCGCGGATGGTCAGATGTATACGCCGGAAGGACTGTCCGGACGAGAGCAGCAGCACGACAAAGAAACGGGCGATAAAGCCCAACTGCTGGAGCGCCGAAGTTACGCGGTGTCCCAAATGGGTGATCATCGCCACAGCCGTACTCCGACCATCGCGTCTAGGCTCGCTCATGGGCAGCTTTCCCAAGCAATTCCTCAACAAGAGGCTTGGCAGGATAGTGGAAGGGGACCGGTCCGTCCGCCTGCGCGAAAACGAACTGGTGCACAAAAGGATGTTGCGAAGCGCGGATCTCGTCGGGCGTGCCCATCGCCACCACTTTTCCGTCGGACATGAAATAGATGTAGTCGACGATCTGCAGCGACTCCTGAATGTCATGGGTGACCATGATCGAGGTTGCGCCGAGCGCATCGTTCAGCTTGCGAATCAGTTGCCCGATGACTCCCAGGGAGATCGGATCGAGCCCGGCAAAAGGCTCGTCGTACATGATCAGCATTGGGTCGAGCGAAATCGCCCGTGCCAGTGCTACTCGTCTGGCCATGCCGCCGGAGAGTTCGGCGGGCATCAGCTGATCGGCACCGCGCAAGCCAACGGCATTGAGCTTGAGGAGGACCAGGTCGCGGATCAGTTCCTCGGGCAGGTCGGTGTGCTCGCGCATCTGATAGGCGACGTTGTCAAATACCGAGATGTCCGTAAACAACGCGCCGAACTGGAACAGCATGCCCATGCGTCGGCGCAGATCGTAGAGCTCGTCATGGCGCAATTTGGGCACCGACAGGCCGTCGACCAGCACCTCGCCGCGGCTGGGCTTGAGCTGCCCACCAATCAGCCGCAGCAGAGTGGTCTTGCCGCAGCCGGAACCGCCCATAATCGCGACGACCTTTCCGCGCGGGATCTGCATGCTGATCCCCTTGAGGATCGGCCGATCGTCATAGGCGAAATCAAGATCCTTGATTTCGACCAGATTATCGTCAGACACTGTTGAATCCTGAGACAAAAAAAACCATTATACCGGACTCTCGGCGTCAGCCGCGTGAATTGCTTGGCGCCCGTGTATCTGGGAAACAATGACGTGTTAATCTACCCGGAAACAACGGCCCGTTTTTCATTCTTCCCATGACGGAAATCTCCCTGCCCGATAAACCCCTGCTGCTGATTGTTGACGACGACCCGCTGATCTGTGACAGCTTGAGTTTTTCGCTGAGTTCGTTCTTCGAAGTGGTCACCAGCCATTCGCGCCTGCATGCCTTGCAGCTGCTTCGGCAGTTGCGCCGGCCGCCGGAGCTGGCGCTGCTTGACCTCGGTCTGCCGCCACTGCCGCATCGTCCCGACGAGGGCTTTGCGCTGATATCGGAGCTGCTCAAGGTCGCGCCGGAAATGCGTATCGTCGTCCTCTCCGGACAAAGCGAGGACGGCAACGCACGTCACGCGCGGACGCTTGGCGCGGCCGATTTCGTGGCCAAGCCGTGCAACCCCGCCGATCTGCACCAGCTTCTCCAAGGGGCGCTGACGTTTCGCGCCCTCGTCGAGAAGCGCCCGCCGGGCGCGGCTGCCTCACCGCTGATCGGTAACAGCCCGGCTATCGACAAACTGCGGTTGCAGTTGCGACAGTATGCCGACCTGCCTTTCGCGGTACTGATCGAAGGTGAATCGGGGAGCGGCAAGGAAATCATCGCTTCGGCTTGTCTGCATTACGATACGCGCCGTCGCGAGAAGCCGTTCCTGGCGCTGAATTGCGCGGCAATTTCGCCGAACCTGGTGGAGGCAACCTTGTTTGGCTACGCGCGCGGCGCGTTTACCGGCGCCATCGCCACCAAGGCGGGTTACTTTGAAGACGCCACCGAGGGCACCTTGTTTCTGGACGAGATTGGCGAACTGGCGCTCGAACTACAGGCCAAGCTGCTGCGGGTGCTGGAAAACGGCGAGTATCAACGGGTCGGCGAAACACAGCCGCGCGTCAGCCGGGCGCGCATCATTGCCGCCACCAACCGCGATTTGCGCAAGGAGGTGCGGACCGGCAATTTCCGGGCCGATCTCTACCACCGCCTGTCGGTGTGCGCCATCGTCGCTCCGCCATTGCGCGAGATGGGCGACGACAAGCTGCTCCTGCTTGAACACTTCCGGCAGCTGTACGCGGCCCAAGCGCAGCAACTGCCGTTCAGTCTTTCCGCCGAGGCAAGGCGCCTCTGGCTCGACTACTCTTTTCCCGGCAATGTCCGCGAGTTGCGTAACATTGTCATTCGTCTGGCCAGCAAGCACTCGGGGCAGGTGGTCGACGTGGCTGCGCTGGAAGCCGAGCTTGACGTGCCTGACGAGCCGCTGGCCGCGGCGACCGGCGTCGCCACTGGCGGCGGTGAGGAGGCCGACGGCGAGGTCATCATCGCCGCGGCAACGCAGCGCTTGCGGCAACGCGAGCCCTTCAGTCTCGATGGCTTGCTCAATGCCACCGAACGCGGCTATATCGAAGCCGCGCTGAAGCTGGCGCATGGCAATGTCAGTCAGGCTGCTCGCCTGCTCGGCATCCATCGCACGACGCTCTACAACCGCATGGAATCGTCGGCGCGGGAACTCTGATGTATCTAGAACATTTCGGCCTGCATCAAGCGCCTTTTCGGATCACGCCGCATACCGAGTTCTTTTTTGCCGGCGGCAAGCGCGGCGCGACGCTCGAGGCTCTGATCTACGCGATCACTCACGATGAAGGCATCGTCAAGGTCAGCGGCGAGGTGGGTAGCGGCAAAACGATGCTCTGCCGGATGTTGCTCGAGAAGCTCCCGGATAACGTCGAGACGGTCTATCTGTCCAATCCGCTGCTCTCGCGCGACGAAATTCTCTTCGCCATTGCCGAGGAGTTGCGCATCCCCCTTGCGGACGGGCGTAACCATCTGCTGCTCCGTTCGCTTCAAGAGCGTCTCCTGGAGATCTACGGCAGCGGTCGCCAGGTGGTGGCCTTGATCGACGAGGCGCATGCCATGCCGCCCGAGGCTCTGGAAGAGATTCGGCTGCTTTCCAATCTGGAGTCCAACCGCCACAAACTGCTGCAAATCGTTCTCTTCGGTCAGCCCGAGCTGGATTCCCGCTTACGGCAAACGAGCATGCGCCAACTCAATGACCGCATCACCCACAATTTCAGGCTGGAACCGCTGCGCCGCAGCGATGTTTCGGTCTATCTGTTGTTCCGCCTGCGCGCGGCCGGTTATCGGGGGCCGGATCCCTTCACCAAAGGGGCTGTCGAGCTGATCAGCAAGGCCTCCGAAGGGCTCAGCCGACGCATCAACATTCTTGCCGACAAGGCGCTGCTCGCCGCTTTCTCCGAAGGTGTGCATCAGATCGATCGGCGGCAGGTCCGGGCGGCGATTCGCGACGTCGAGTTCCGCCGCCTCAAGCGCCGTTTTGGCATCGGCTGGGCCTGGGCGGGCGCCGCGGCAGCAGGCCTTTGCGTAGTGGTCGTCGTCGCCTATCTCGCCGGCAGTCGGAACCTCGCCAGTCTTGGCGGCCCGGCCGGCGTTCCCCTCGCCGAGCCGCCGGTCGTCGCGGCCATGGCCGTGGCACAGGGCGTCGAGGCACCGCTTGCGGCGCCGGCCTTGGCGCTGGACGCAACGTCCGGTGTCGCAACGGCGGAGCTTTCGGTCGCCGCTGCGGAGGCCCCGCCACCAGGCACCGAGTTGCCGCGCGCGCCAGCTTCTCTGACGCTGGCTGAGCGTAGCGCGGCCAGCGCCGCCTGGCTGGCAAAGACTCCGGATAGTCATTTTTTCATTCAGTTGCTCGTCGTCGATGCCGCAAGTGAGAAAGAAGTGCTGGATTTCATTGACAAGCATGCCGCAACGCTTGACCTGCAGCAGCTTCGCGTCTATCGCTCGAGTCTGAGCGGTCGCGACCGGCTCGGCGTCATTTATGGCGACTATCCGTCACGCGAGCTGGCGAATGCTGCGCTGGCCAAGCTCGCCGAGGTCAGCCCGGCGAGCAAGCCCTACGTTCGAGCGGTCAGCCGACTACGCTGACAACGCTCTCCGGGGTGCCTCGGAATAGGGTTGTAACACAATAAAAATCATGCACTTGCCTCGAAGTTTTGTCGTGGTATCATGAAGTCAACCCTTAACCGGAGCAAGCCCGAGCGTGCCTCTGCAAACTCTCAGCGCCATCCTTTTTTCGCTTCTCCTTGGCGCTTGTACGCCGACGACGCTCAGTGGCGGGCCGGCGCCTGCACACCTGCAAGCCGACAGCGTGGTCAGCACGCCGGGCACTATTCCTGCACCGGTTCAACAGAGCCTCTCTCTACCGAGGCCACGGCCGGCCGGCAAGACCGAGACCTACAGCGTGGTGGTCAACAACGTCGCGGTTCACGATCTGCTTTTTGCCCTCGCCCGCGATGCCAAGCTGAACGTTGATATCCATCCCGGCATTGTCGGAGAAGTGACTCTCAACGCCATCGATCAGACCCTGCCGCAGCTGCTTACACGTATTTCCAAGCAGGTGGATATGCGCTTCGAACTCGATGGCCCGAACCTGGCGGTGATGCCCGACGCCCCCTATTTGAAGAACTACAAGGTCGACTACGTCAACATCTCTCGCGACGCCACCGCCACGATATCGACCAACACCCAGATTTCCACCAGCGCGTTGGCGACCGGCGCTGGCGGTGCGGCCGGAACGGGGAACACCTCGCGGATTCAGATCGAGAACAAGTCGAACAACCGTTTCTGGGCGTCCCTCGAGAAAAACCTCAAAGACCTGCTGCATGAGACCGACAAGGTCTTCCCGGAAGGTTCCACCGAGACGGTGACCGAGGAGGCCAGCTCGCAAAGTACCAGCGGTACCGGTGCTGGCGCGCCGGCACAGGCAAAGGGCACTGCGGCGCGCCTGACGCAGCTCGCACAAGGCTTGGCCGGCAGCCCGAATCCAGCGACGCTGCAGAACACCGGCGCCACCGTCGTCAAACGGATGACCTTTCGTGAAGCTGCGTCGGTCATCGCCAATCCGGAAACGGGGGTGATCGACATTCGGGCGACCGCTCGACAACACGAAAGAGTGCAGGCCTTCCTCGATCGGGTGATGAGCAGCGCCCGGCGCCAGGTGCTGATCGAGGCAACGATCGTCGAGGTGGGCCTGAGTGATGGCTACCAGCAGGGTATCGAGTGGAGTCGCCTGACCAGTGGCAGCACTTACGAGATCACCAAGCCGGCGGTGACGACGAATGTCGGTACGGCCGTGACGCCCTACGTCATCAAGTACAGCAGCCTCAACCCGGCGAGTCTGCTGGGAAGCGTGGAACTGCTGCGTGCCTTTGGCACCGTCAAGGTCCTCTCCAGCCCCAAGCTGACGGTGCTCAACAACCAGACGGCGACGCTCAAGGTTTCCGAGGACTTCGTCTATTTCAGCGTCAAGCAGGATTCCGTGGCAGGAGGTCCCAACACCAACGCGACCGTGAGTACCACAACCACGCCGCAGTCAGTCTCGATCGGTTTCTTCATGAGCCTGACGCCGCAGATCAGCGACAACGGCACGGTGACCCTTAACGTCCGTCCGTCGATTTCCAGTATCGCCGAACTTAAGCAGGACCCCAACCCAGCGCTTACTAGGCCGAACTTAGTGCCGCAGATCCGCATGCGCGAAATCGAGTCGATCATGCGCGTTGAGAGCGGCGACATCGCGGTTCTCGGCGGGCTGATGGAAGACCGCTTGGACAATAGCACCGGTCGCCTGCCCGGCCTCGGCGATATCCCGTTTATCGGGGAGGTGTTTAATACCCGCAAGAACTCGTCCACGAAAACAGAGTTGGTCGTTCTGATCCGCCCAACGGTGATCAAGGACGCGTCGATCGATGGCGACTTCAGCAATTTCCGCGACGCCCTGCCCGACAAGGATTTCTTCAAGGCCGATCAGGTTTACCGGCCCTTCTCGCTTCCCGAGCGCTCTCCGGAGCCCTTGCAGTGAGTCTGTTGATGGACGCCCTGCGGCGCGCCGAGGAAGCCAAGCGCAAGGCTAGTGCCAACGCTCGGCCGACGGCTACGGTGCCGAGCGAATTGCGCCTTGACCCTTTGCAGCCGGAAACTCCGGCGAGCAGGGAGGCTACGGAGACGGTGGAGGAACAGCCGCTTTCCTCGCTTGACGCGGGCTTCGACGCGCTGCAAACTGGTCGCGCTTCGCGGACTTCACCCTCGGCGCCAACAAAAGCTGCGGCTGCAGTGGCGAACTCGCGAGCCAACTTCGAGAGTCAGCAGGCCGATGAGCGCAGCGCGGCGAGAAACCTCTTTGCCGTCAAGCAAACGCCCAGGTCGCGCACCTCGCTATGGCTTTTTCTCGGACTGGTCTGCGTCGCAACGATGGCTATCGGGGGTTATTTCTGGTGGCAGTTGCAGTCGATTTCCGGCGGTACTCTGGTCGCACCGACGGCCGTCGCTCGGCCGCCTGCCTATCCGATGCCTGCAACGCAGCCAGCCCAGCCCTTGGCCGCGCAGCCAACGCAGCCCGCACAGCCGCCGACCAGTACGCCGCCGGGTTCGCTGGAGGGGGCTGCAGAAGTTCGCGGCGAGCTACCGCCAGCGGGCACGCCGGCAGCAGAAGCGCGGCAACGGTCGGCGCCGACAAGCCGACTTCCTGATCCCTCAGTGACCACTTCCGCGGCGGTGAAGCGCCCCTCCGGAGAGCCTGCAAGCCGTCCTCGAGCAGCCGCTCCGGGGGTCTTCCAACCCAGCAGCAGCAAGCAGCAGGCGCAGACCCTCGACAAGGCCTACGACGCCTGGCTATCTGATCGACTGGACGAGGCGCACCACGGCTACGAACAGGTTCTGCGCAGGGACCCCCGGAATGCCGACGCGCTGCTCGGGCTGGCGGTTATTGCCAGCCAGCGGGGGAACGCCGAGCGCGCACAGGCGCTTTATCTGCAGGTTCTCGAGTCCGACCCCGGCAACGTGACTGCGCAGGCCGCGCTGATCAACATGCGCGGGCAGAGCAGCGCCGCTCGCTCCGAGAGTCGTCTGAAGACCTTGATCGCCAAGCAGCCGGACTCGGCCGCTTTGTTCTTCGCGCTCGGTAACCTCTACGCCGGGCAGAGCCGCTGGAGCGAGGCGCAGCAGGCCTATTTTCAGTCCTATTCCCTGGAGCCGGGCAACGCCGACCATGTTTTCAACGTTGCTGTCAGTCTCGACCAGCTACGCCAGAAGAAGCTGGCTGTGCAGTATTACCGGATGGCCTTGACCGCTGCCGAAACCTCGCCTAGCGCCTTCGACAAGAATGCCGCTGCACAGCGCATCGTTGACCTGCAGCAATGATGTTCATCGTCTGCGCCGATCGCCGTCACTGAAGGGGCTGTTCGCGCGCTCATGAACTCTCCAGCCACACCCCTCCATCCCGCCCATTCCCGGCCGCTGGGCCAGATTCTCCTCAGTAAGGGGATTCTCAGCGAAGACCAGCTGCGTATTGCCCTGCTCGAGCAGATGAAGTGTAATCAGCCGATCGGCAAGCTTCTGGTGTCGCTCGGCTTTGTCTCCGAGGCGACCCTGCGTGACGCGCTTTCGGAGAGCCTGGGCAAGCAGAGTGTCGATCTATCGAATGCGATCATCGACCCTTCGGCGCTGAAATACGTTCCGCGCGATCTCGCCAAGCGCCACCACCTGCTGCCGCTCGACTACGATGCTGAAAACCTGCGTTTGACGGTCGCCATTGCCGACAGCAACGACATTGTCGCCCTGGATCGAATACGTACGCTGACCAGCGACGAGATCGAGATCGACACCCTGCTGGCCGGCGAGACAGAAATCGACCGTGCCATCGACCAGTACTACGGCCACGAGTTGTCGATCGACGGCATCCTGCACGAGATCGAGACCGGCGAGATTGACTTCCGCGGCCTGCAATCGTCGGCCGACGAGTACAGCCAGCCGGTTGTGCGTTTGATCGACTCGCTGCTGACCGACGCCGTCAAGCGCGACTCGTCGGACATTCACTTCGAGCCGGAAGCCAGTTTCCTGCGCATCCGTTACCGCATAGATGGCATGCTGCGCCAGATTCGCTCGCTGCACAAAACCTACTGGCCGGCAATGGCGGTGCGCATCAAGGTCCTCTCGGGCATGAATATCGCCGAAACGCGCGCTCCCCAGGACGGTCGCATTTCGCTCAACTTGCGCGGTCGGCAGATCGACTTCCGCGTTTCTGCACAACCGACGATTCACGGTGAGAATATCGTCCTGCGCATTCTCGATCGGCAGAAAGGGATCGTGCCCCTCGAAGGCCTGGGTCTTGCCGACAAACAGCTCGATCAGCTGAAGCTGATGATTGCCCGCCCGGAAGGGATCATCTTCGTGACCGGGCCGACCGGCAGCGGCAAGACGACCACTCTCTACTCGGTGCTCAACCATATCAACTCCGAGGGGGTGAACATCATGACCCTTGAAGACCCGGTCGAGTATCCGATGACCATGGTGCGCCAGACGTCGGCGGCCGATTCGCTAAAACTCGATTTCGCCAATGGCATTCGCTCGATGATGCGCCAGGACCCGGACATCATTCTGGTGGGTGAAGTGCGCGATGCAGAAACCGCCGAAATGGCCTTGCGCGCGGCGATGACCGGCCACCAGGTGTATTCGACCCTGCATACCAATTCGGCCCTCGGCGCCATACCCCGCCTGCTCGATATCGGCATCGTGCCCGACATCATGGCCGGCAATATCATCGGCATCATCGCCCAGCGGCTGGTGCGGCGGCTGTGCGTGCATTGCAAGATCCCCTACCAGGCCGAGGCGCACGAGGCGCGCCTGCTCGGCAACCTGGCCGATGGACCGCGGCCGGTGGTCTATCGGCCGGGCGGTTGCGAGCGCTGCGAGTTCCAGGGCTATCGCGGGCGCCTGGCGATCATGGAGCTGCTGCGCATCAATGGCGACATGGACGAGTTGATCGCTCGGCGCAGCACTTTCCGGGAAATGCGCACGCTCGCCAGCCGCCAGGGCTTTGCCACCCTCGCCGACGACGGCCTGCGCCGCGTTCTCGACGGTTCGACGGCGCTCGAGGAAGTCGGCCGGGTCGTTGACCTGACTGACCGGATGTAGGATCGGTGCCGCTCTACACGTATAAAGCGGTCAGTCCCGAGGGGCGGATGCTTCTCGGCAGGATCGACGCCCTCAACCTGGTCGACCTCGAAATGCGTTTGCGGCGTATGGAGCTGGACCTGGTCAGCGGCGAACCGGTCAGCCAGCGCACTCTGTTTGCCAGCGGTGGCGTGCCACGCCGGGAAATGATTCACTTCTGCTTCCATCTTCAACAGCTGGTGCGTGCCGGTGTGCCGCTCATCGATGGGCTGGCGGATCTGCGTGACAGTCTCGAGCACCCGCGCTTCCGTGAGGTGGTGGCCAGCCTGATCGAAGCGATCGAGGGCGGGCAGACGCTCTCGCAGGCCATGGACGGTCACCGCAGCGTCTTCGATGCCGTTTTCGTGAGCCTGATCCGCGCCGGTGAAACGACCGGTCGCCTGCCGGAAGTCTTGAACAGTCTCAACGAGGCATTGAAATGGGAGGACGAACTCGCCTCGCAAACGAAAAAGATGATCGCCTACCCCGCCTTCGTGGCTGTCATCGTCCTGGCTGCCAGCTTTTTTTTGATGGTATACATGGTTCCCCAGCTCAAGATGTTCGTGAAGAACATGGGGCAGGTCCTGCCGACGCAGACGGTGGTCCTCTTCTTCATCTCCGACCTGATGGTCGACTACTGGTATGTTCTCCTCTTGCTGCCGGCGTTACTGGCGCTCGGCCTGCGCGTCCTGTTGCACATTAATCCGCTGGCACGCGTTCGCTTCGATGGCGTCAAGCTTGGCTTGCCGTTTGTTGGCAACATTCTGCGCAAGATTGCCCTCTCCCGCTTCGCCAACACCTTCGCCCTGCTCTACGCTTCCGGTATCCCGATTCTCGAGTCGATCCGCACGACGCAGGATGTCGTCGGCAATCTGGTCATTCGCCGCGGCCTGGAGCGCGTCGAGCAGTTGATCGGCGAGGGGCAGAACGTGACCGCCGCTTTTCACGCCACCGGCTTCTTCCCGCCGCTGGTGATCCGCATGCTGCGCGTCGGCGAGAATACCGGGGCGCTCGACGACGCCTTGATGAACGTCAGCTATTTCTACAATCGCGACGTCAAGGAGTCCGTGGCGCGCATGCAGCAGCTGATCGAACCGATGCTCACCGTGCTCATGGGCGCCCTGCTCGGCTGGATCATGCTCTCTGTACTCGGGCCGGTCTACGACGTGATCAGCAAGATCAAGGTATAGCACGATGGCTGCCCGTCGCCTCCTCTACCTCAGCGCCCATCACCTGTCGGCTTTTTCCTGGCAATCCGGGGTTTTGGCTGATGAGCACTCGTTCGACGCCAGCGAAGCCGGGCAAGCAGCATTTGCCGACTACCTGGCGGCCAACTCAAGCCGCGTCTTCTTGATCCTGGCCAACGTCTCGGAAGAAGGGTTCCAGATCGAAACCATCCCGTTTCTACGCGGCGCCGACCGCCAGGCGGTCATTGCGCGCAAGCAGGGACAACTGTTTTTCAATGCCAAGCTGGTGACCGCGCTTTCGCTCGGTCACCAGAAATCGCGTCGCAAGGACGAGCGCGTCATGCTCGCCGCGCTGACGAGGCCCGAGGTTTTTGCCCCCTGGCTCGATGCACTGGCCGCCGCCGAGCTGGCTCTCGCCGGCGTCTACTCGCTGCCGTTACTGGCGCCGAGCTTGCTTCGCAAGCTCGGCATTGGCGCCCAGCCTTGCCTTTTGCTAACCATTCAGGACCAGAGCCTGCGCCAGAGTTACCTGGAAAACGGCGAACTGCATTTCAGTCGCCTGACGCCTCTGCACAACAGCAGTATTGGCGGTATTGCGCAGACTTTCTCGAGCGAAGCTCTGAAACTCCAGCAATATCTGGTCGGTCAGCGCCTGATCGGTCGCAAGCAGCCGATCAAGGCCTACCTCCTGGCGCATGCCAGCGCTCGAAAGGCGATCGAGAACAGTTGTGTCGATAGCGAGGCCTTGTCTTTCACAGTCCTCGATATCGAAGACAGCGCGCGCAAATGCAAGCTCAAGACATTGCCCACCGACACCCACTGCGAGCTTCTTTTCCTGAACCTGCTGGCCACCGATCCTCCGCGCGCGCAGTTCGCCAACGATGATCAGCGTCACAACTACCATCTCTGGCTGTTTCGCTCGGTCGTCCGCAGAGTCGCTTCGCTGGTTTTGCTGAGTTGTCTGCTGCTCGCCGGCAAGCAGCTTTTCGACGCCTCGCGGATCGAGAACGAGGTCGCTGTTCTGGCCCGCGAGACCGGACTCACTCGCCAGCGCTATGCAGACATCGTCAAGACCTTTCCGCCGATTCCAACGACCAACGAAAACCTGCGTCGGGTGATCAACCGCTATCTAGAGCTGGAGAGGAATAGTGCGTCGCCGGGGTATCTGTATCGTGAGATCAGTCTTGCCCTGGAGCGCGCCGAGTGGGTCGATCTGGAGGCCATTGATTGGCAAGCCGGGAAGCCGCAATCACCGTCGGCGCCGGGTGGCGTCAATGTCGTGAGCAGCGAGCTGCAGCCGGTCGATCAGGAGACGGCAATTGTCCGCGGAACCCTGCGCCTTGACGGCGACAGCAACCCGCGGCAGGTGCTGGCCGTTTTCAATCGTCTCGTCGCAGCCCTCAGGGCCAGGCCGCAGTTGGCGGTCGAGGTCCTGCAGCAGCCCTTCGACGTCGAGTCCGGCAAGTCCCTCAAGGGTGGCGACGCTGCGCTGGAGAGCAAGGAGCCGCGATCGTTCAAGGTGCAGATTCGACGGACAATTGGCTTATGAAAATTGTTCCTGCCGATTTTCGCAAGCTGCGAGCGAGCGTTGTGCTCGGCGTCCTGATGATCGCCGTCGGCGCCCTTGCCCTGTATTTCGCGTTGGCGGCCATGAAGCGCGCAGAGCAGGGCAGGGTCAGCATCGCTGCCCAGTTTGCGGAAGCCGACGGCAAGCTGAAGCAGGTACGTAACGAAGAGAGCGAGGTCAAACAGAAGTCGATTGTCTTCAACAAGCTGCAAGAGCGTGGCATCATTGGTGACGAGCAGCGGCTGGATTGGGTGGAGTTGCTGAAAGAGATTCGCGACAAGCATCGTCTGATCGATCTACGCTACGAAATTGCGCCGCAACGCATGCTCGATGGCCAACTCGGGAACGACTTCGTTTTCTTTGCCAGCAGCATGAAGCTGGAATTGAAACTGCTGCATGAAGAAGATCTTACCCGACTGCTCGACGACTTGCGCCGGCAGGCGAAGGCGCTGATCCGGGTGAACAGTTGTCGCGTCGAGCGCTTGCCGGCGCCTGGCGAACAGCGTGGCGGTGGGCGGGCGAATCTGCTGGCCGATTGCGAAATCGAGTGGTTGACCTTGCGTGACCTGCGTGGCAAATGAGCAGGAAAGCGCAGGAAGGGGCGGGACAGTCAATGACCGAGCTTTTACCGACAGCAAAGCTCGCCGTGCTGGCGGTGGGTGCCTGGCTACTGCTGCTGGCGACCTGCCCGTCGGCCGTCGCGGACGAGCAAGCGCTCGGTCGCCTGTTCTTCACTCCGGAACGCCGCCAGCAGCTTGATCGTCAGCGTGAAATGAATGTTCTCGATCAGCAGCAAATCCCTGCCGATCCGACCCTGACCATTGACGGCGTCGTCACGCGCAGCAGCGGCCGACGCACGGCCTGGGTAAACGGTCAGCCACAGCACGAAGGCGACTTGTGGAGTGGCCTGACGGTCACCCCGCGCCACGGCGAGCCGGGCAAGGTGTTGCTCGATATCAGCGATGCGCCAGCGGCGAGCGCGCGTGTCGGACAGACTGTAAACCGCAACTCCGGCGAAGCGACGGACCTGCTCAAGGGCGGTCGAGTCAGTGTTCACTCGACGTCGCGAGGAGCGAGGTAGACGATGCCGCCGGCTACCGAAGTGCGGCGCGGGGTGATCGCTGGCAGGCGTACTTTGCGCCAGCAACAGCCGCGAATCGACCCGCACCGGCTTGCGTCTCGATCACGTCAGAGCGGCATTGCGCTGATGGCCATGCTCACCCTATTAACTCTCTTCGGACTGTATGTGTTTGTTGGGCGGCTCAGTGCGACCCAATACAAGCTAGGCAACGTGGAAACCGATGCGGCGATCCTTGCCGAGGCTGCCGAGGCGCTGATTGGGCGTGCCGCCAGCGACGGAAATCGTCCCGGCAGCTTGCCCTGTCCGGCTCCAAGCGACGCCGGGGTGGCGCCGCTCCTCGTTGGCAATGAGTGCCCGGCGTACATCGGCCGTCTGCCCTGGTCCACTCTCCGCGTGGGGGCCTTGCGCGACAGTGCTGGCGAACTTCTCTGGTACGCACTCTCGCGCGGACTCCGTGACGACGATTCGGCGCAACCGATCAACTCCCAGACTCCGGTGGAGCTTACGCTAGATGGAGCTCCGAATATCGCCGCGATCATTTTCTCACCGCAGGCGCCACTCCCCAACCAGAGCGGTCGTCCGGGCAACACCGTCAGCGACTATCTCGACGCTAGCAACAGCGATGGTGACAGTGCATATGTTTCAAGTTCGCCGTCGGCAGCCTTCAACGATCAGGTACTTGCTGTTCCCAGGCGCGCCATCTTCCGTGTAGTCAACCAGCGTGTGTTGGTCGAAGTCGGGGGTCCGGGGCTCTCACCGTCGCAATGGGGCTTGCGCAAGTACTACGCCGACAACGGGAGTTTTCCTTGGGCCGACAGCGATGCCGATGGCTATGGCGACGTTGGCGCGACTTTGGGCTATTTGCCTTACAACGAGTTGCTACTGGCCGCTTGGCTGAGCCCCAACGGGTGGCCGCCGCTGATCCGTTACGAGCGGCTTGGCACAGACTCCGCCCGGGTAAGCGTCGATAGCAGTACCCTGGATATCGTCCCATGAACCCTGGACGCTTGCGCCGGGATGCGGCCGCGGCCGTCGTCCGCGCGAGGGCACATGGCTTTACTCTGGCTGAACTGGCCATCGTGCTGGTCATCGTCGCGTTACTGGTTGGCAGCCTGCTGGCCCCGCTGTCGACGCAGATTGATAGTCGTAACCTTGCTGACACCAGGCGGGCTTTGGCCGAGATCCGCGAGACGATACTCGGCTACGCCGTGGTCAATGGCCGCTTGCCGTGCCCGGCGTTGGCGAACGTTGCCAGTGGCGCGGCGGGCGCCGGGCTAGAAGGGACCCGAGCTGCCAGCGGTTGTACCAATATTGCCGGGGTTGTGCCGTGGGCGACGCTGGGAGTTGCAGAGACCGATGCCTGGGGACGGCGCTACTCCTATCGAGTCACTCGTGCCTTCACCAAGGCCGTTCCCCCGCCCGACATCGACGAGTGCCCCGTGCCCCCCCCCCCACTGCCGCCGCTACCTCAGAGTGCTGCTTTCGCGCTCTGCTCGCCGGGCGGCATGAGTGTGTTGGTCACCGCCGGGGGGGCCGGAGTCGCCACCGCTGTGCCGGCCGTTGTTGTCTCGCACGGTAAGAATGGCCAGGGTGCCTACACGGTTCTAGGGACGCAAACGGCGGTCGGTACCGATGTCGATGAACAGGACAACCAGTTGACCGGCGCGGGAAACACGATGGTCAATCTCGATTTCGTCTACAAGCCAGCGATTCCTAGCTTTGACGATGAAGTCGCGTGGATTCCGCCGGGGGTGCTTTTCAGCCGGATGATCCGGGCCGGCAAGTTGCCGTAAGCGGTTTGCCGGCAAGGTCGGAACCTTCGGCGGCAGCGTCGTCCCGTTGCATTGACCCTCCGCGTCGATTAGGGTCCAATAGGCCTATGCCTACGTTCTACCTTCAGCAAGCCGGCCGATGAGTGCCGCGCGGACCTTCCTTGAGCGCCTGCGTAACGCCGGCATTTGCCCTGGCGACGGCGAAGAACTGCGTCTGCAGAAGTCTCTGCTGTTCTTTGCCACCGGCCTGATCAGTCTGGCGTCGATGGTCTGGCTGTCGATTTATTGGCAACTCGGACCAAGGTTTTCGTCGAATCTCCCGTTTGCCTTGCAGTTGCTGCTCGTTGGGAATCTGCTGGTTTACCTGAAGACTCTGAACTTCAACCTCTTCCGGCTGATCCAGTTGTCCCTGTTCTTGTTTACGCCCTTCGTGGCGCAGTGGAGCATCGGCAGCTTCATCACTGCCAGTGGCATCAGCCTGTGGGCTTTGCTGGCGCCGATCGGCGCCGTGCTGTTCATCGGACCGCGTGCGTCCGGGGCCTGGTTTTTCGCCTACGTTTGTCTGACCACACTTTCCGGCGCCTTTGACTACTACCTCGCCGACACGGCGAGCAGTTTGCCGCCCGAAGTTCCGGCAGCGACGGCGGCCTTTTTCTTCGCGCTCAACTTTACGGCCGTATCGAGCATCGTTTACCTGTTGCTGCGCTACTCGGACAGCGAAAAGCACCGCGCTCAGCAGCGCCTGCAGGAAGCGCACCGCTTACTGCAGGTCGAGCAGGAGCGTTCGGAGCGACTTTTGCTCAATGTCCTGCCGGCGCCGATTGCCGAACGCCTGAAGAATAGCAAGCAGCCGATCGCCGACGGCTTTGCCGAAGTCTCGGTGATGTTTGCCGATATTGTGAACTTCACCCGGGTCGCAGAAGGAATGACGCCACAGCAGGTTTTTGCCATGCTCAACAAGATTTTCTCGTGCTTCGATGAGTTGGCCGAGAAGTACGGTCTGGAGAAAATCAAGACCATTGGCGACGCCTACATGGTGGCCGGCGGCCTCAACGACGAGCACAGCGACTTTTCGGGCGCTCTGGCCGAAATGGCGCTGGAGATGTGTCGCCTGCTGCACGATGACGTACAACTCAACGAGATGCGTCTCGAACTGCGCGTTGGCATGGGTACCGGGCCGGTGGTAGCCGGTGTCGTCGGCAAGAAGAAGTTCATTTACGACCTTTGGGGCGACACTGTGAACATTGCCAGTCGGGTCACCAGCGAAGGTGTTCCCGGCGTGGTTCAGGTCGATGACCGCACTTATCAGCTTTTACAGCATCGCTTCGAGTTTCATCCGGCGCAGACGATTTACCTGAAAGGCAAAGGCAATATGGTTGTCCACCGGCTGATCGGTTGCCGAAGCGGTAGCGCGGCCGCATAGTCACGGGCGGGCGACTGTCCAGGATTTCGGGGTGCCTCAATCCTGGCGCGCTGGCTCACTCACTCTCTGGCCGCCGTTGCTTGGCCGCTTCTGTGCAACTCGAAGCATACTTTGCCGGGCTCGTTGCAGGCCAGGCGCAATTCGTGGCCGCAACTCTCAGCCTGGCGCGCTGCGTGATAGAGGCCGATGCCCAGCCCGCTTTCCGACGCCAGCGGTGCGTGAAGCAGGTCGGCAAGGACGTCGTCCCGGATCGCGCTGCCGCTATCACAAACACTCAGCAGCGAGGCGTCGTCGGCAAGGGCGACGTGAACCCGCAATTCGCTTTCCGATTGGCGTTTGAGCAAGGCGTTGTGCAGCAGATTGTCGGCGACGCTGTCGAACAACGCGCTTGGCACGAGCACCTCGGGGTCGAAGTTTGCGGCGGCAAAGCTGACCGGCTGGCCCGCGTAGCGTTGTTGCTGGATCTTCCACCACATGGCCGCTGGCAGCGCATCGCCCGCCTCGCTCTGCGGCTTCTGCAGCTTGGCCAGTGTTTGCTGCAGGCGTTGCGTGATCTGCGGCAACTGCCGTTCGAGAAGCAGTTCGAGGCGCTTGCTGTCCTCGCCGTTGGCGGTCTGCGCCAGGTAGCAGAGGTTGTGCAGCGATTGCAGCAGGTTCTTGACGTCGTGGGTCAGGCGAGCGCCGGTTTCGTGGATCGCGCGCAGGTAGCTGACTTGCTGCAACTCACGCGCGCGCAGCTTGGCGATGTAGTGCTCGTTGGCCAGTTGTGCCAGCAGGTGGAAGTGCCAGACGAGTGCCGGGCTGAGTTTGTGACGGGTGTGCAGGGTCAGCTGTAGCGGCTGCCCGGAGAATTGATGGCAAAAGTGCTGCGCCTCACTGCCAAAAGTGCCGCTGCGAGTGCCGGCTGTCCAGGCGCCGCCTTCCACCCAGGGCAGATCGAGCATCTCCGCGAGTGCTTGCGAGAGAAACTTCTCGGGGTCGCTTTCACTGCTGGCCAGTGTTGTTAGGCGATGCAGCCAGTTCTCGAACGGCAGGCCGATGCTCAGCAGGTAACGCGAGAAGAAAACGTCGATGCCAGTGAAGCCGGGGCGCGTGTTCCACGTCCAGCCGATGAGCAGCAGCAACAGGGCAATCGCGGTCAAGGTGTTGAACACGGCCTCGAAATAGCCCGACTGGCGGAGCAGCATGAAGGCCAGGCTGCCGAGCACCAGAACGGCAATCAGTAGAAAGATGAACAGGCTGTAGAACAGGTCGACCATGCTGCCGCCTGGCCGGTCGCTATCTTTCAATAGCGGCAGCAGGGTCATGACCAAGAGGAACAGGGGCATCCCCCAGGCAAACTCGGGATCCAGGGAAGGCCCAACCAGAGTTGCATTCGCGACCACGCGTGGAACCAGCCAGAAGAGCAGCGCCGCGAGCAGGTAGGCAAAAGCGATCAGGTAGAAGATCCGCGTCGGCCGGTGGTCGATGAACATCACTCGTCCGCCGACCAGAGCGGCCAGGATCACCACCCAGACGATCAGCAGCCACCAGCCATAGAAGGCGATGCCGCAGCCGAGGAGCAGGGCAATCACCGCCAGAGCGCTGAAATCGAGCCGGCGCTCGGCGTAAATGAAGGGTTGCCAGAGAATGAACAGGCCAACATCTACCAGCCAGCAAAGCGTGCCGAAGGCGCGGTCGCCTTCGGCCAAAAGGGCCGCATGCAGCACGCCGAGCAAGGCGATCAGCAGCCAGCGCTGCCGCTGGCGCAGTATGCCGGCCAGGCGCTCGAGCGGCGTCATGAGCGGCTCCCGGCGCGTGCCATGAGCCGCTCATGACGCTCGTCTAACGTGTCGGGGCGGTCCTTCATCAGTCCGACTCCGGACACAAGTGTCGAGAAATCGACACTTCCGGCGGATTTTGCGGCCGTAGACGCCAATTCAGGCTGGCATGAAACATGCTTGTTGCTCCATATCACTTTTGATAAACACTGGAGAACGAGATGAACCAGCTGCAACAACGACAGGCGGGTTTTACCTTGGTAGAGATTGCCATTGTACTCGTCATCATAGGCCTGCTGCTCGGCGGGGTACTGAAGGGCCAGGAGCTGATCAACAGCGCCAAGGTGAAGAATATGATCGGCGATTTCCGCACCGTGTCGAGCCTGGTCTATGGTTACCAGGACCGCTTCAAGCTCTTTCCCGGCGACCAGACGCAGGCGCAACTTGATCTGGCTTTTGGCGTTGGCGTGGCCACTGCCTGCACGCCGGTTGCCACCGCAGGCCTCTGCGTCCCGAACAATGGCCGCGTGGACGGCGCGTGGAACGCTGGTGGCGCCGGTACCGGCGTCGCTACCGAGGAAACTTCGGTCTTCTGGCAACACGCCCGCTTGGCCAACCTGGCTACCGGCGCTACTTTGCTGGCCGACGTAAACTACCGTCCGCGCAATGCCGATGGCGGTTTCATCGGCATCGAGAGCGGTATTAACGCCCTTGGCGCAGCCGCACCGTTCATCGCCGGCATGCGCGGTTCGTTTTTCATCTGCTCGTCCGGCATCCTCGGGCGTTACGTCAGGCAGATCGACAGCACGATGGATGACGGCAACACCGCTGGCGGTTCGGTACAGGCGGTCGCCGATGGTGCTGCCCGTGGTGAGCTGGCAGTGATTACGGGGAACATTGTCGATGGCACGCAATATACGGTCTGCGCTTCCTACTGAGCGTTTCGGCCGCGCCCCGCGCGGGCCACGGTCAGGATGGATAGCAAGGGAAAGCCCGCCTCCGGCGGGCTTTTTTGCGCGCATTCTCGTGCATTCTCGTGTTTACCCCTTCAGCAAACGCTCCTCGGCAGCGCTCAAAGCGCGCGGGGTGCCGAGCAGCACGATTACATCGCCGCTGCCGAAGCAGATTTCCGGCGACGGTTCGAGGGCGCGGATTTTGCGTCGGCGGACGGCGGTCACTTCAACGCCGAGTTCCTGCAAGCTCAGCTCGCCAAGCGTTCGTCCGACGGCATACGCGCCTTCGCCGAGCAGAATCGAATGCAGGCGCTCTTCGTCGCTGTCGTGTGCCTCTTCTTCGAGATCGCTCTCGCCGTGGAAGAAGCCGCGCAGGGTCTTGTAGCGTCCGATTCGCGTCTGGCGAAAGTGTTCGCGGACTTGCGCATTGGGCACGCCCAGGTGGCGCAGGGCGTGCGCGGCGAGCACCATGCTCGTTTCCAGCGTTTCCGGGACGACCTCGGCGGCGCCGGCGTGCAGCAGCGCGTCGAGATCCTTTTCGTCGAGCGTGCGCACGATGATCGGCAGTTTTGGATTGATCTGGCGAGCGTGTTCCAGTACGCGCTCGGAAACCCGTGCATCGGAAAAGGAAATGATCAGCACGCTGGCGCGGCTGACGCCGGCCGCAATCAGCGTTTCGTGCCGGGCGGCGTCGCCGTAGATGACGTTTTCACCGGCCGCCGTTGCCTCCCGGATGCGCTCCGGGTCGAGGTCGAGCGCTAGATAGGTGACGTCCTCCTCTTCCATGAAGCGCGCCAGATACTGGCCGGTTCTTCCGTAGCCGCAGATCACCACGTGCTTTTCGGTGTTCATCGATTTCGCTGCCAGCTGCGTCATCTGCATCGAACGCATCAACCACTCGCTGGCCGCGAAGCGCAGCACGATCTGGTTGCTGTACTGGACGATCAGCGGTGCCAGGAGCATCGACAGGACCAGCGCGGCCAGCACCGCCTGCAGGATTATTGGCGGCAGTAGCTGCAGGTGGCGCATTTCCGAGAGCAGGACGAAGCCGAATTCACCGCCCGCACAAAGCCACAGTCCGGTGCGCATGGCGCCGCCGAAAGTCGAGCCGAACAGCCGCGAAAGACCGAGAACGAGGGCAAACTTGGTCACCAGCAAGGCGCCAAGCACGCCCAGTACTAGCGGTGCGTTGGTGAGCACCAGCGGGATGTCGAGCATCATGCCGATGGTCACGAAGAAGAGGCCCATCAGTACGTCGCGAAAAGGCTTGATGTCCTCTTCGACGTGATGCCGGTACTGAGTTTCCGAGATCAGGATGCCGGCCACAAAAGCGCCCAGCGCCAGCGAAAGCCCGGCCACTTCGGTCAGATAGGCGAGTCCCAGGGTAATCAGCAGCACATTGAGCATGAACAGTTCAGCGGACTTGCCGCGGGCGACGATGAAAAACCATTTGCTCATCAGCCGCTGGCCAAAAAACAGCACCAGCGACAGCACCACGACCGCCTTGAGCATGGCCAGGGCCATCATCGTTGCCATACGCTCGGGCGACTCGGAGAAGGAGGGAATGAGGATCAGCAGCGGCACCACGGCGATGTCCTGAAAGAGCAGGACGCCCATCACCTCCCGGCCATGCGCCTTGTCGAGTTCGAGACGCTCGGTGAGCAGTTTGGTGAGCACCGCCGTAGAGGACATGGCCAGCGCGCCACCGAGCGCGACGCCTTCCTGCCAGCTGAGCTTCAAGGCAGTGACGACGGCGGTGACCACGGCGATGGTCACCAGGACCTGCAGCAGGCCAAGACCGAAGACGATGCGCTTCATCGCGTACAGCTTGGGCAGCGAGAACTCTAGGCCGATCGAGAACATCAGGAAGACGACGCCGAACTCGGCCAGATGCTGCATGCCGCTGACGCCGCCGACCAGATCGAGCGCATGTGGGCCGATCACCGTGCCGACCAACAGATAGCCGAGCACCGGCGGCAGGTTGATGGAACGGAAAATGATCACCGAAACCACCGAAGCGCCGAGCAGCATCACAATTGTGGGTAGCGTATCCATCATCCGTTCCCTTTGTCTTCGCGGGCACTGTTTCGCCGGGCGTGTTGCTTGGCTCGCCGATGAGCGCGCCTAGGCCTTCTGTTATACTGGGCCGATGATAACCGCTGCGTTCCGATGAACCAAATCATGCCATCGTCGAAGGCGCTCGACCTCGCCCGACAGGTTCTGCGCATTGAAGCCGACGCCGTGATGGCCTTGGCTGAGCGCATTGATGGGGCCTTTGTGCAGGCGCTGGCACTGATTCTCAATTGTCACGGTCGGGTGATCGTCAGTGGCATGGGGAAATCCGGTCATGTTGGGCGCAAGATCGCTTCGACACTGTCAAGTACCGGCACCCCCGCATATTTTGTCCATCCTGCCGAAGCAAGTCACGGTGATCTCGGGATGATCACCCGCGACGATGTGCTGATCGCCATTTCGAACTCGGGTGAAAGTGCCGAACTGCTGATGATCGTGCCGATCATCAAACGCCTCGGTGCCAAGCTGATCAGCATGACTGGAAACACCCAGTCGTCGCTGGCCGTCGAGGCCGATGTGCACCTCGATGCGGCGGTCGCGCTGGAAGCCTGCCCGCTAAATCTGGCGCCGACCGCCAGCACCACTGCGGTCCTCGCCCTTGGCGACGCGCTGGCGGTGGCGTTGCTCGATGCGCGTGGCTTCGGGGCCGAAGATTTCGCTCGCTCACACCCGGGCGGCAGCCTCGGTCGTCGCTTGCTGACGCACGTTCGCGATGTCATGCGGGCCGGATCGGCGCTGCCCGAAGTCGTTCCCACGACCCGCGTGCCGGATGCTATTCTCGAGATGTCGCGTGGCGGCATCGGCATGACCGCGGTGCTCACTCCCGAACGCCGGGTGATCGGCATTGTCACTGACGGCGACTTGCGGCGCGCCTTTGCCAAGGGCCTCGATTTGCGATCGCTCGTGGTGGCCGATATCATGGGTCAGAAGCCGCGCGCTATCGGTCCGGACCACCTCGCGGTTGAAGCGGTTCAAATGATGGAGCAGTACAAAATCAATCAGCTGCCGGTCGTCGATGAAAGCGGCATTTTGCTTGGCGCGCTCAACATGCACGACCTCTTCAGGGCGAAGGTCATCTAATGGCTGTTGACAGCGCCGCGCTGCCGCCCTTGTTTTCATTTGGTCGGTCAGGGGAGTGCGGGCAATGAAGCAATGGAGCAGCGCAATGTTGCCGCTCAGTATTATGCTGATTCTCGCGGCGCTGACCTTCTGGCTACGCTACGTCACCGATTTCACCGAAAAACCGGGCGATGGCAAGCTTCGCCACGATCCTGACTTCATCGTCAATGGGGCGGCATTGCGCAAGATCGGCGCGTCGGGAAGCCTGGAGTACACGCTGATCGCCGACGAGATTCGTCATTATCCCGATGACGATACGACGCGCATGGATAGGCCCAAGCTTGTTTACCTGCATCCGACGAAACCGCCGGTGACCATCAGTGCGGTACACGGCGTGATGGGCCCGAAAGGTGAAAGGGTGGATCTCAGCGAGCAGGTCGAAGTGCACCGTGCGGGTAGCGACAAGAACCCGCCCTTGCTCGTCGAGACTGCCGAATTGACCGTGTTTACCAGTGAAGAAAAGGCGTCTACCAAAAGCCATGTGCTGATCACGCAGGGTAACTCATGGGTGCAGGGGGTCGGTATGCAGGTCGATAACAAGTTGCAGACGTATTTGCTGGAATCCCGGGTCCGCGGGGAATTAGAAAGCCATTCGGCCAAGAAAAAGAAACCACAGACATGAAAAAGACATTTCGCCTGGCCTGCACGAGCGTCCTCCTGGCGCTCTTGTCGATGTCCGCTCAGGCCGAGCGCGCGGACAGCGGGAAGCCGGTTTTGCTCGAAGCCGACCGCATGAGCATCGATGACCTCAACAAGGTACAGGTCCTCGAAGGCAACGTGATCCTCACCCAGGGTACCCTGCAGATTGTTACCGATCGCCTGGTCGTCATCCAGGATGCGGATGGTTTCCAGAAGGGTACGGCTTTCGGAGGGGCGGGCGGGCTTGCCCGCTTCAAGCAGAAGCGCGAGGGGAAGGACGATTACATGGAAGGCGAGGCCGAGCAGATCGACTACGACGCGCGCGCTGACAAAAGCGAACTCTTCAGGCGTGCCTGGGTAAAGAGTGGGCTCGACGAAGTCCGCGGCGCCTACATTTCCTATGACGCTCTTAATGAGAAATACCTTGTCACCACCGGCAGCGGTGCGACCAAGAGCGCCACTGGCGCCAGCCAGGCGCGGGTGCGAGCAATCATCCAGCCGCGTGGCAAGAACGCGAATCCTGAGGCGCAGAACGGCGCGCCGCTGACCCTTAGGCCTGCGCCAGCTGGCAAGTAGCGCGCCGAAAGCGCTCCCTGGCCGCACGCGCAGACGTTGGGCGGCGCAGCAGAAAAAGCCTTTTCCGGTTCCCGTGAAGTGCTACAAATACGACGGAAACCCATATAAACCAGATATGTACAGAATTTGCTGCGGCGCACAAAAAAACTCTTGACAAGTTTTGGCAAGCGTCTATAATTCTGCTCATGGTGCAGTGCAGCAAACGATCCGGGTGCCAAGAAGGGCGGGATCAATGAGTTTGACATTGCACGTGTTGTGCCCCCATTTTTTTAGGAGATTGACCATGTTTACCAAACCCGAGCAATTCGCCGCCGCCAACAAAGCTTCTGTTGATGCCATGCTGACCCTTGCCAATACTGCTCTGGCGAGCGCCGAGCGCATCGCTGCGCTGAACCTGAATACCGCTCGCTCGATGCTCGAAGACGGCGTTTCCAATGCCAAGGCAATGCTCGGTGCCAAGAATGCACAAGAGCTGTTCTCGGTGCAAGCTTCGCTGGCCCAGCCGAACCTCGAAAAGGCCGTGGCCTACACGCGCAGCGTCTACGAGATCTCCGCACAGTCAAAGGAAGAAGTCTCCAAGCTTCTCGAAGCGCAGTTTTCCGATTTCCAGAAGCAGGTCTTTACGCTGATGGAACAAGCCGCCAAGAGTTCACCGGTCGGTTCTGATGTTGCCCTTTCCGCCGTCAAGTCAGCCATCGCTTCGGCGACGTCGGCCTTCGACAGCATGAACAAAGCTGCCAAGCAGGTTGCTGACATCGCCGAAACCAACGTTGCCGCGGCGACCAACGCAACGGTCAAGGCGGTTGGCGCCACCGCCGCGGCTGCCAAGAAATAGGATTCTGGCTGCGTCTTGACTATCTACGGCGGGAGCAGAGACGCAGCGTGTCGCTGCGTTTCTGTACGCGCCTCATTACTGCCAAACACGGAGATATACACATGAACACCATCGATCTCGAAAAGCTGGCCGAAAGCCAGAAAGCCAACGCCCAAGTCATGATGACCCTGGTGCGCACGGCCTTCCACGGCATGGAGCAACTCTCTGCCCTCAACCTTGCCGCCAGCCGTGAGCTGTTCAACAACAGCGCCAGCGGTGCGCAGCAGTTGATGGACATCAAGGATCCTGCGCAATTGAAGAGCCTTGCCGGTTCAATGGCCCAGCCCAATGTCGACAAGCTTCTCGAGTACTCGCGCGGCCTCTACGATCTGTCCGCCAACATGCAGCGCGAAATCACGTCGGTGATGGAGCAGCAGTACAGCAGCATGGCCCAGAAAGCGGCCGGCCTGGTTGGCACGGGCGGCGTTCCCACGCCGATCGCCGGTGATGTCTTCGGTGCCGCCATGAAGCAGATGATGAACGCTTCGAGCACCGCTTTCGAAAACATCTCGCAGATGTCCAAGCAGATGACCGAAATCGTCGACACCAATGTCAAGGCCTTGAGCGCCGCCACGACCAAGGCCGCCTCAGCGCTGACCCCAAAGGCGTAGGTCAGTAGCCGCCCTTGGCGGCTGCACGGGGGACCCCGGCTATGGCCGGGGTTTTTTCGTCTACGGCCGCCGCGTTGCCTGTGCTGTTAATGTGAAAGTCGCGCAAGCGACTCACGAAACTCCCTTCTCCCCTCGCGGGAGAAGGGCCGGGGGAAGAGGGGGGACGGTCATGACTTTCAGCATCCGGGGTATCTCGACTGTTATGACCGTTAGTGCGGTCGCTGTCGTCAGCGGCGGCGCTCTATGGCCGCCACTGCCAGTCGATGCCGCGCCGCTCGACCTCCAGGCGGATACGACTCATCGCCTGATCGACCAGCGCGTGCTCGCCTTCGACGCCCAATTCGAGGTGCCGCCTTTGTCCGTCCGGCGATATTGACGGCAGGCTGAACAGCCGCAGCGTCGGGAAGTCGGCGACGATTTCTTCCATCAGATCGAGCAGCGCACTCTCATAGCTGTTGGCACCCGTCAGCAGGAATGCTTGCTCAACGCTCGCCAGGCAATCGAAAAGTTCGCTATAGAAGGTTTCGAGTGCCCATTCGACCATCGGATGCGCCATCTGCGGAAATCCGGGCACGAAGTAGTGATCGCGAATGCGAAAGCCCGGGATGCGATTGAACGGGTTCGGAATGATGTCCACGCCGCGCGGGAAAGTGCCCAGCAGCAGGCGAACATCGTTGGTCTGGTCGCCAAAACGGGCGCGGATTTCGCGTTCCGCATCGGGATGCAGAACCAGATCGACGCCGAGCGCTTCCGCCGCGGCCTGCCGCGTCCGATCGTCGGGCGTGTTGCCGATGCCGCCAAAGCTGAAAACCACGTCGCCAGCGGCCAGGCTGCGGCGCAGCGTGGCCGCGATACGTGCGCGCGTGTCGCCCAGGTATTCGACCCACGACAGGCGCAGCCCACGCGCGGCGAGCAACTCGGCGACCTTGGCAAAGTGCTGGTCGACGCGTTTGCCCGACAGGATCTCGTCGCCAATGATCAGCGCCCCGAAGCTCCTCATTTCACCTCCTCGATTTTTGGCTGCTCGTCGATCACCGCCACCAGCGCGCCTTGCCGCAAACCCCGCAGCGCTTCAAGACAGAAGTGCGAATAGGCGAGCGCTGCCAGCGTGGGTGTCAGCAGGCCGAGCAAGGGGATGTGCGCCAGCAGGGCCAGAGTGACGCCGAGCACCAGTAAGGGGATGCCGTGCTCACGCCTGAGCACACGCCATTCCTGGTCGGTGGCGTGTACGGTGAGCGCATCGAAGGCAAAAGTGCGCCGTGTCAGCCAGGCCATCCACAGGATCGGCAGCACCAGCCCCAGCCCGGGCACCAGCCATAGCGGCAGGGTCAGCAGCATGCCGACAATGTACAGCAGCAGCGCAGCGACACTGTTCCAGGCCCCCGCGACGACGCTGTCCTTGCCGACTCGTGCCAGTTCGGGGTAGTCGGCCAGGGCGACATGATTGAGCAGCAGTGGCATCACGAAAATCGCCGCCAGCAGCATGGCGGTGACGAAGGCCGCCGCGAGAATCAGCAGCCAGCCGCCGAGCACGGCCCCGAGCTTGGCCAGCCATACCGCTCCCCAGCCAGCCAGCCAGGTCATCGGCGGCTGCTCGAGGAGGGTCGCAATCAGGCTTTCCAGCGCGAACACCATCAGCGCGATCCAGATCACCAGCGCCACCGCCGCCGGCCCGAAGAACAACAGCCAGACGCGTCCACGCCCAAGCGTGCGCAGGCTGCGTCCCAGCGCAAGAACAATTTCAGTCACTTAGTCACCCTCCATCTATTACGATCTGATGATCGTTTGGCGATCACTGGATACCCTCCCACATCTTCTGCAGCCGCTTGCTCGACACCGGCACCGGTGTGCGTAGTGCCTGCGCAAAGAGGTGCACACGCAATTCTTCAAGCAACCAGCGGAACTGTTCGACCTGCGCGTCGCTGACCCCCTGCTTGGCCAGCACGGTTGCGCGTCGTTGATAGGCGGTCGCTAGCGGCAGGTACTCCTCGGCCAGCAGTCGGGCGTCGCGAGCCGCGCCATGGGCGCCGCCGGTCTTCAGCTTGTCCAGGCGCACGGCGATGGCGTTCAGATAGCGCGGATATTGTTGCAGACGTTCGAAAGGCGTGTCGACCACGAAGCGCTTGCCGATCAGCCGCGCCAGTTGCCCCTCGATGTCATGGACGGTGCTGCCGTAGGCCTTGAACGCCGGCAGCTTCTTGTGCAGCGCCAGCCAGTCGCCGAGAATCTGGCCGACCAAACGGCATATCTCCTGCGCCAGCAAGCCTAGCCGCGGCTTGGCTTCCACACAGCGGGCGTTGAAACTCGCCGCGTCGGTCGGCCAGGGCTCTTTCAGACAGGCGCGCGTGAAAGTCAGCTCCAGCAACTGTCGTCGCAGTTCGTCGAGGGTGCCCAGTGCCATGAACTGCATCGCCATCTGGGTCAGCCCCGGCAGGTTTTTCTCCAGATGTTTGATCTGCTCGCGAAACTGCAGCATGAACAGTCGCAGCAGCCCCCGCGAATGCGCCTGCAGCGCCTCCTCGGGCGAATCGAAGACGCACACCGAGACGCTGTCGCCGTCGTCGGTCAGTCCCGGGTAGCCAAAAACCGTCTGGCCACCGCCGACCTCGACTTCAATCAGCTCGGCCAACTCGCCGAAACTCCAGTCGGTCATTCCCGAAAACTCGGCGGGTGTCTCGTGCAGCTCGGCGAACTCCTGCTTCGCTTCGCGTCCCCATTCGCTGCGCAGTTCGCTCAAGCTGCGGCTCAGGCCGAGCTGGCGGCCGTTTTCGTCGACCAGGCGAAAGTTGAAGCTTAGATGTGCCGGCACCGCGTCGGGGCGAAACGCGTCGGGAGTGACGTCCCAGCCGCGCGCGTTCAGCCCGCGTGTTTGCAGGATGAAGTGCACCAGTGCGCTGACCAATGGCTTGTCCGTCGGCGGCAGCTGCTCGACGAACTCGCTGGCGAAGTCAGGCACTGGCACCAGCTTGGCGCGAATCCGTTGCGGCAGCGTTTTTACCAGCTGCTGCACCTTCTCCTTGAGCAGCCCCGGCACCAGCCATTCGCAGCGTGCGGCGGGGATCTGGTTCAGCTGCGCCAGCGGCAGGGTCAGAGTCACGCCGTCGCGAGCGCTGCCGGGTTCGAAGTGGTAGGCCAGCGGGTAGTCGACGCCACCCAGTTGCAGTTGATGCGGAAAAGCCTCGCTGGTGATGCCGGCGGCTTCGTGGCGCATCAAGTCCTCTCGCACCAGGTGCAGCAAGCGCGGTTGCTCGCGCTCGGCGGCGCGCCGCCACTTGTCGAAGCTGGCGCCGCAGTAGATTCCCTCGGGGATGATCTGGTCGTAGAAGGCGAAAATCAGTTCGTCGTCGACCAGTACGTCGGGTCGGCGCGACTTGTGCTCCAGGGTCTCGATGTCGAGCACCAGTTGCTGATTGTTATGGAAAAAATCCCAGCGCCGAGCGAATTCTTCACTGACCTCGCCGGCAACCAGGGCGTCGCGGATGAACAGTTCGCGTGCTGCCGGTGGGTTGAGCGGCCCGAAGTTCACCCGTCGGCGTGGATCGACGACGATGCCGTACAGCGTGATGCGCTCGAAAGCGACCGCCTGCATCGCTTTCTTCTCCCAGTGCGGGTCGAAATGACTGCGCTTGAGAAGATGCGCACCGACCACTTCCAGCCACTCCGGCTCGATGCGAGCGACGCAGCGGGCGAACAAGCGCGTGGTTTCGCTGATCTCGGCGGCGACAATCCACTTGCCGGCCTTCTTCTGCAGGGCCGAGCCGGGATGGATCAGCATTTTGATGCCGCGTGGACCAAGGTAATGCGCCGAATCTTCCGCTTTGCAGCCGATGTTGCCGAGCAGGCCGGCGAGCAGCGCGCGGTGGACGGCGTCGTAGGTCGCCGGAACCTGGTTCACCCGCCATTTCTGTTCGGCCGCCAGGGCCTGTAGTTGGCCGTGGATGTCGCGCCATTCGCGCATGCGCAGCGCCGAGAGGAAGTGCTCGTGGCAGGTCTGCACTAGCTTGCGCTGCGACTTGCGATGTTCGACTTCGATCTGGTACCAGTCCCACAGCTTAAGCCAGCCGAGGAATTCGGATTTCGGGTCAGCAAACTTGCGGTGTGCGATGTCGGCGCTGCCCTGTTTGTCCTGCGGTCGCTCGCGCGGATCATGTACGCTCAGCGCGGCGGCAATGATCAGGACTTCGCGCAGGCAGCCTTCGTCGCGGGCGGCAACGATCATTCGCCCGACGCGCGGGTCGAGCGGCATCGTCGCCAGTTCCTGGCCGGTTGGTGTCAGCGCATTTTCGCTGGTCACCGCGCCGAGTTCGAGCAACAGCTGATAGCCGTCGCCGATGGCCTTGCGCGGGGGCGCCTCGAGGAAGGGGAAGTCCTCGATGTCGCCTAGACGCAGCGCCTTCATGCGCAGGATCACCCCGGCCAGCGACGAACGGAGAATCTCCGGTTCCGAATACGCCGGGCGGAGCGCAAAATCCTGCTCTTCGTAGAGGCGGATGCACACTCCGGCCGCGACCCGCCCACAGCGCCCGGCGCGTTGATTGGCCGAGGCCTGCGAGATTTTCTCGATCTGCAGTTGCTCGACCTTGTTGCGGTAGGAATAGCGCTTGATGCGCGCCAGGCCGCTATCGACGACGTAGCGGATTCCCGGCACGGTCAAGGAGGTTTCGGCAACATTGGTCGCCAGTACGATGCGTCGGCCAAGGTGCGGCCTGAAAATCCGTCCCTGCTCTTCGCTCGACAGGCGGGCAAAGAGCGGCAGAATTTCGGTATGCGGCGGGTGATGCTTGCGCAGCGCCTCGGCGGCCTCGCGGATCTCGCGTTCGCCGGGCAGAAAGACCAGCACATCGCCCGGTCCGGCACGATCGAGCTCGTCACAGGCGTCGACGATCGCGTCGCAGAGATCGCGCTGGTCGTCACCGCGCTCGCTGCGCCCACCACTGTCGCCGCCAGCGCTGCCCGTTTCGCCGTCCTCGTCTTTCTGCATCGGTCGATAGCGCAACTCCACCGGATGCAGTCGGCCCGAGACCTCGATGACCGGTGCGTCGTCGAAGTGCTGGGAAAAACGCTGGGCATCGATCGTCGCCGAAGTGATGATCAGCTTCAGATCGCGGCGTTTGGGCAACAGCTGTTTAAGGTAGCCGAGCAAAAAGTCGATGTTCAGGCTGCGCTCGTGCGCCTCGTCGATGATCAGCGTGTCGTACTGCTCGAGCCCGGTGTCGCCCTGCGTCTCGGCGAGCAGGATGCCGTCGGTCATCAGCTTGATAAAGGCATCGGGTGTGGTGCGGTCGCTGAAGCGGATCTTGTAGCCGACCAGTCGCCCGACTTCGCTCTGCAATTCCTGCGCGATACGCACCGCGGTCGACCGCGCGGCGATCCGGCGTGGTTGCGTGTGACCGATCAGGCCGGTGGTGCCGCGACCGATTTCCAGGCAGATCTTGGGGATCTGCGTTGTCTTGCCCGAGCCGGTTTCGCCGCAGACGATGAGTACCTGATGCTTGGCAATCAGCGCCGCAATCTCGGCACGCCGCCGATTGACCGGCAGATCGTCGGCAAAGACCGGCGTCGGCAGGCGCGCCCGCCGCGCGGCCACGGCGGCGCGGGACCTCTCTATCAGGTTGTCGAGCTCGGCCTGCAGCGCGTCGCGCTTGGCGCCGAAGCCGTGCCGCAAAGCGCGCGTCAGTGCGCGCAGCTGACGCTGGTCGAGTGCCAGGCAGTCGGCGAAAGGATTCTGCGGAGGGCGTGCGGTACGGGCGCTGGTAGGGGTCATCGGTCAGGAAAAGCGGGGTGCTGGCAGGGGCTGTCGGAGTGCTTCGAGCACAGCGCACCAGTGCGCACAGAACAGCATAGAAATTGTGCGCCGCCGCGGCGCCCTATAAGGGGCGCCATTTTACCCCAGAGCGTCGAGCGGACTGTGTACTACTGCACTGCGGCATGGCCCTGGTGCACGCCGCCGTTGAGCGGTCGCGTGCCGCGGAAGAATTCGAGACCCCGAAGCGTGCCGTTTCGCAGTATGGTTGCGGCTGAATTTTCCAACGGGAGAACGTCGATGTCACGGCAAGGCACGACGCCAATCAACGGCGTGCTCAGGGAGCTGAAAATCTTCGACCGACGGCCGAACGATTGCCAGGAAGCGGCATGAAATCCGACTTTGCGATGGTGCTTTCATGCCTGCTGTTCGCTGCCTCAGCGCTTGCTGCGCCTGCTCCCTGGTACCTCTGGCGCAGCCAGCTTGATGGTCAGGTATTCTGCGCCCAGACGCCGCTAGGCGCCGCTTGGCAGCGGGTCGGCGGGCCGTACCGGGATGCGCGCTGCGAGAACGCGGGTGTGCCCGGCAAATAGTCGTTGGCCGCATCTTTCCTGCGAACTTTCCTTGACCGGAGTGAGTCGGATGACGGGGCGCAAGCCGCGATTCGGCGGTCGCGATTCACGATCAACCTAACGGTCAAGACAGTCGAGATACCCCGGATGATGAAAGTCATGACCGTTTTCCCTCTTCCCCGGCCCTTCTCCCGCAGGGGGAGAAGGGAGTTTCGTGAGTCGCATGCGCGACTTTCACATTAAGGATTGGATTTTGAGCATGGGTAAGAAGAAGAGCGGCCTGGTCTTTGCATACATTCTCGACGGTGGGGCCGGCAAGGCGATGAACTGGGATCGGATCAGCAGCTGGGAACCGGGCCAGGGAATCCTGTGGTTGCATCTCGATTACGCCGACGAAGGAGCCAGGCAATGGTTGCTCGAAGAGAGTGGACTCGATGAAGTGGCGTGCGCCGCCTTGATGGCCGAAGAAACCCGCCCGCGGGTCTTGTCATCCGGCACGTCCCTGCTCCTCATCCTGCGTGGCGTCAACTTCAATCCCGGTGCCGATCTCGAAGACATGGTCGCCATCCGCATGTGGTTCGAGGAGCACCGCATCATCAGCATGCGGCATCGGCGGGTGATGGCCATGGACGACATCGACAAGAGTATCCAGGCCGGCAAGGGGCCGGATTCGATCAGTGATTTTCTGGTCATGGCCGCGAGCAAGCTGACCGATCGGATGGCCGATGTGATCAGTGACATCGATGACAGTGTTGACGAGTTGGAGGACACGGTACTGACCGAGGAAAGTCACGAGCTGCGCCCCAAACTTGCCCATCTGCGCCGACAAACGATCAGCATGCGACGCTATATATCGCCGCAGCGCGATGTGCTGGCACGCCTGCAGAACGAACGCGTGCCCTGGCTGAACGAAGTCGATCGGGTGCGAATCCGCGAACTCGCCGAACGCACGGCCAGGTTCGTCGATGATCTGGACTCGGCGCGCGATCGTGCCGCGATTACCCAGGAAGAACTCAACAACGCCCTCTCCGAGAAGATGAACAAAACCATGTACGTGCTGTCGATCGTCGCCGCGATCTTTCTCCCTTTGGGTCTCTTTACAGGTCTTCTGGGAATCAACGTCGGCGGCATTCCGGGAACCGAAAATAGCTCCGCATTTGCCCTGGTCAGCGTCATGCTGTTTGTCTTTGCCTTTGCTCAGTACATTCTCTTCAAGAAGATGAAATGGATTTGATCGGCAGGGGAGCGGCCACGGGTGGGCGACGCGGTGCTTGAAGGTGGCTGCTATTGCGCCATTGAAAGAATATTCGGCTAAAATGCGCAGCATCGGTTCCCGGCTTGCCGCCATGTCACTCCACGCTGCGCGCCAAGCTGCTGTTCTGGTACCCGTTATGTGTGCCGGTATAAGGGAAGGAACCGTGCGTATTCTCCCGTACTCGACTGGGCACACCACGACCAACAGCGGCTCAATTTCAAGAAGGATAATTCAATGAAGCAATACAGCGCGGAGTTCCTTGGAACATTCTGGCTTGTTCTTGGTGGTTGCGGTAGTGCGGTACTTGCCGCCGCGTTTCCCGAGTTAGGCATCGGCTTTGCCGGTGTTGCCCTGGCATTCGGATTGACCGTCCTGACCATGGCCTTCGCCATCGGCCATATCTCGGGTTGTCATCTCAACCCCGCAATCTCCATCGGCCTGTGGGCCGGCGGTCGTTTTCCGGCGAGCCAGCTCGCACCCTACATCGTCGCTCAGGTTCTCGGTGGTATAGCGGCTGGCGCGGTGTTGTACGTCATTGCCAGCGGCGGCCCGGGCTTTGAGTTGTCGAACGGTTTTGCCTCGAACGGCTACGGCGAGCATTCTCCCGGCAAATATTCGCTGCTTGCGGCGCTGGTCACGGAAATTGTCATGACCATGTTCTTCCTGCTGGTGATTATGGGCGCTACCGACAAGCGCGCGCCGGCCGGCTTCGCACCCATCGCCATCGGCCTGTGCTTGACCCTGATCCACCTGATCAGCATTCCGGTCACCAATACCTCGGTCAATCCCGCGCGCAGCACCGGCGTTGCAATCTTCGTCGGCGACTGGGCGACTGCCCAACTCTGGCTGTTCTGGGTGGCTCCGATCATCGGTGGTGTGCTCGGTGCGCTCAGCTATCGCTTCATCGCTGGCGACGAAGAAAGCTGAAAATGGCCGCTTCGGGTCGGGCGGTTCTCGCCCCCGATCCGACGCGGCCACGCCTCACCCACAAGCTCTTAATGTGAAAGTCGCGCAAGCGGCTCACGAAACTCCCTTCTCCCCTTGCGGGAGAAGGGGCAGGGGAAGAGGGAAACGGTCATGACTTTCATGATTTGGGGTGTCTCCACGTGTCATGACCGTTAATGTGAAAGTCGCGTATGCGACTCACGAAACTCCCTTCTCCCCTCGCGGGAGAAGGGCCGGGGGTGAGGCGGGGAATTCAGGGAGCATGCTCCCTGCCCGGCGAACGATTCCGGCGTGCAAGCCGGAATGCGCACTGCAAGTGAGAGGGGGGCGGTCCTGACTTTCATGATCAGGGGTGTCTCGACATGTCATGACCGTTAGCCACAAGGAGATCCAGATGCATCTGAACGCATTGCTGCCGCGTTACCCGGTTCCCGCCCTGAATGTGGCGCTGACCTCCGGCGGGCGTTTCGTCCTCGGTGCGTCACCCGCCGAGCACTTCGACCTGCTGGTTTTCTATCGCGGCCTGCATTGCCCGATCTGTGCCAAATACCTGCTCGAGCTCGAACGCCTGGCGCCCGAGTTTGCGTCGCGTGGTGTGCAGATCGTGGCCATCAGCAGCGACGGTGAAGAACGTGGCCGGCAAATGGCCGAGAAAGTTGGTGCCAAAGGCGTGCAGTTCGCCTACGCCCTGAGCCTGCGCAGCGCACGCCAATGGGGGCTGTATATCAGCACTTCGCGCGGCCAGACGTCGATCGGGATCGAGGAGCCCGAGCTGTTCAGCGAACCCGGTGTGTTCCTGGTTCGTCCGGATGGGACGCTGTACTACGGCGCGGTCCAGACGATGCCCTTCGCGCGTCCGCAGTTCCAGGATCTGCTCGGCGCGGTCGACTTCGCCATCAGCAAGGACTACCCGGCGCGCGGCGAATTCACCGGCGCCGTCTAGCAAGCTAGCCAGCTGGCAAGCTTGCCGGTCTCGGCCCGCCGTCAGCGTCAGCCGGCGGCAGCCAGTCGCTTGAGTACCTCTTCGCGCGGGAAAAGGGCGACCAGGGCATCGACCGACGGCGTCTGTTCCTGGCCGGTCAGCAGCACCCGCAGAGGCATCGCCAGCTTGGGCATTTTCAGCCCGTGCGCGGCGACGCTGTGCTTGATCAGGGCGCCAATCGCCGCCGGCTGCCAGGCGATGTTTGGCAGGCCGGCGACGAAGTCGGCCAGCGCCGGCAGGGCTTCCGGCGTCAGATGCTTGACCAGGAGTTCGCTTTTCGGAGTGATGTCGATGTAGAACACCGCCGCCGCGTCGGCCAGCTCATTGAGGTTGGCGACGCGCTCCTGGTATAGGGTGATCACCGCCGGCAGGGAAGGTGTTGCGCTGACCGTCACGCCGCGCGCTTGCAGGCGCGGCAAGACCAGCGCCGCCAGTCGCTGTGCGTCGGCGCGCTTGAGGTAGTGCGCGTTGAGCCAGTTGAGTTTCTCGGTGTTGAACTGCGCGGCCGACGGCGTGATGTGGTCGAGGTCGAACCACTCGCAGAACTGCGCCATCGAGAAGATTTCTTCGTCACCGTGCGACCAGCCCAGGCGCGCCAGATAGTTGAGCACCGCTTCCGGCAGATAGCCTTCCTCGTCGTACTGCATGACGCTCACCGCGCCGTGGCGCTTGGAGAGTTTCTGGCCATCGTCACCGAGAATCATCGACAGGTGCGCGTATTGCGGCACTTGCACGCCCAGCGCCTGCAGGATGTTGATCTGCCGTGGCGTGTTATTGACATGGTCGTCGCCGCGAATGACCTGCGTGATGCCCATGTCGAAGTCGTCGACGACGACACAGAAGTTGTACGTCGGTGTGCCATCGGCGCGGGCGATCACCAGGTCGTCGAGTTCGGCGTTGGCAATTTCGATGCGCCCCTTGACCAGGTCGTCCCAGGCGACGACGCCGTCGCCCGGGTTGCGGAAGCGTACCGCCGGCGAGACGCCGGCCGGCGGCGTCGGCAGGACCTTGCCCGGCTCCGGCCGCCAAGTGCCGTCATAGCGCGCCTTCAGTCCTTGCGCACGTTGCTCCTCGCGCAGGCGATCGAGTTCTTCGGGGGGCATGTAGCAATGGTAGGCCGTGCCGGCGGCGAGCATCTCGTCGATGACCACCTGGTAGCGCGCCATGCGCTGGGTCTGGTAGAAAGGCCCTTCGTCGTGGCTCAGGCCCAGCCAGTTCATGCCGTCAAGGATCGCCTGCACGGCTTCAGGTGTCGACCGTGCCAGGTCGGTGTCCTCGATGCGCAGGATGAAGCTGCCGCCGTGGCGACGGGCAAAGGCCCACGAGAAGAGCGCGGTGCGCGCGCCGCCAATGTGCAGGAAGCCGGTCGGGGAGGGCGCAAAACGGGTGCGGATCATGGCTGGGGGTCGCAGTCTGGCAAAGCGCCCATTTTAGACCCTAGACCCCCCGTCGTCCCGCTGCTGTGCCGGCGGCTCTCTGCCGCGCTGTTCGCCATCGTGAAAGCGAATGAAATTTCGCCCGGCCTGCTTGGCTTCATACATGGCCGCATCGGCCCGCTGCAGGATCTCGTCCTGCGTGGCTTGGTGACCAATGAACAAGGCGACGCCGATGCTCGCCGAGCACCGGTGGGTCAGCGTCGTGGCGCATTGTCCTGCGGACGGGATGCTCAGTCGATAGGGTTCTCGCAGGGCGACACGAATCTTTTCGGCGATGATGGCGGCTTTCTCCATTGACGCGTACTTGTCCGCAGCCAGCTCGCTGATCATCACCACGAACTCGTCGCCACCGAAGCGGGCGACGGTATCCACCTCGCGAACGCAGCTCTTCAGACGCCCAGCCGCCTCGACCAGGAGCAGGTCGCCGATGACGTGCCCATGCGCATCATTGAGCGGTTTGAAGTTGTCCAGGTCGACGAACATCACGGCACCATGGCAGGGTGCTCGCCCGCTGGCGGCCATCGTCTGCTGTAGACGGTCGTTGAGCAGGCGGCGATTGGGGAGCGCGGTCAGTGGGTCATGAAACGCCAGTTTGCGGACCTGGTCCTCGGCGTACTTGCGTTCGGTGATTTCCCTGCTGACGCCGTGATAACCGATGATCGTGCCCTGCGCGTCACGTTCCGGCGTGGAGAGGACTTCCAGCCAGATCAGGCTGCCATCCTGGCAGCGCTGTGGCAGTTCGAAGCGGGTAATCCCGGTGCGCACGCCCCGCCGTTCGGTTTCTGCGCGCAGCGCCTGTTTCTCCTTGAGAATGGCGATGCCCTCGGCGGTCAGCACTTCTGTCACGTGCCGACCGATGACCTGCTCTGCCTTGTAGCCGCGCAAGCGTTCGTCGGCCGGGCTGATATAGGTGAAGTAGTGATCGCGGTCCTGCCGCCAGACGATGTCGGCAACATTCTCGGTGAGCAGGCGGTAGTGCGCCTCACTGGTGCGCAGCCGTTCAGCCGCGAGGTTGCGCTCGATGGCGATGCTGGCCAGGCGGGCGGATTGTTCGATCAGCTCGATATGGGCCGCGCTCGGGCTATGCGGGTGACGATGATAAATGGCGAAGGTACCGATTACTTTTCCCGGCGATGAGCGAACCGGTTCGGACCAGCAGGATCTCAGGCCGGCGCTGGCCGCCAGCTCTCTGGCGCGCTCCCAGTAGGGATGCGTGGCGATATCTTCGACGATGACGCGCTGGCCGGTAAACGCCGCCGTTCCGCAGGAACCGGCTGCGGCGCGGATTTTCATCCCGTTGACCGCGGCGTTGAAGGAGTCTGGCAGGCTTGGGGCGGCGCCGGTGGTGAGGCGCTGGCCATCGTTGTCGACCAGCAGAATGCTGCACAGCATGCCCGGATTGAGTTCCTCTACACCCTGCGCCAGCGCTTCAAGAATGCCGTGTAGCGGCTCGCCTTCCGCAAGCAGTTGCAGGATGCGGCCGCGAAACTGTTCGTATTGCTCGGCGCGCTTGACGGCCGTGATATCGCTATGGGTGATCACTACGCCGCGCTCGATGTCGGGACCCAAAGGCATGACCGTCATCGTGAACCAACGCAGTTCTTGCGGCGAGTGGCAGGCATATTCAAGACTGAAGGAGGGCAAGCGGCGTTCCAGAACCGCTTCGATTCCAAGCCTGGGGTTGGCTGCATCGTCGGCCAGGGCCGCAGCGTCGAGCGTGCAGAAAGCGATGGTAATTCACGCCGGCTTCGGTATGCGCTGCGGGCTGCCCTGGCTGGCTGCTGTTCTCCCGCGAAAACCGCCGCCAACGCTTGTTCACCGCTTGTATGACGCCGTGCTGATCGAGGACGACGATTTCGGCAGCCATGGAATTGAGGATGGTGTTCTTGAAGGCTTCGCTTTCCTGCAACGCTTTTTCGCGATTTCCCAGGCTGTCGACGAGGTGATTGAAGCTGGCGATGAGTTCGCCAACTTCGTCATGGCGGGCTATCGGCAAGGGTTCGGGAGCTGCTGCGTAGCCGACAAATGGGAGAGGCAGCTTGGCGGCAGAAAGCATCGGCGCAAGCTGCCGATCCAATATCCACCACGTTGCGGCGGCTGCCAACAGGGTCAGTAGCAGCGCCGCCAGCAGCATGCGCTGCTGCATCGCGCGAATCGGGGCAAAAGCTTCAGCGGTCGGAAGGATGGCCACCATGTCCCAACCTGAAACCGGGATTCCTCCTGGCCGAGCTCAGTACCTTGGTGCCAAACGCTACTGACGAAGACGATGGGTCCCTCGAAACCTTCGATAAAGCGATCGATCGTCGGATTGACGCCTGGCGACGGCAAGTGGGCCATGACGCGACTCTTGTCGGTAGCGGTGATGATCTGGCGGTACTGCGGTGCAACAAGAAGAAAACCACCGGTCTTGCCGTAGCGGCCGTCGGTGATGTGGTCGAGAAAGTTGGGTATGGCCAGATTGACGACCCCACTCACGGCGCCAATCACATGGTCACGTGGGTCACGAATGGCTACGGTCATGCCAAAAACCGGCGCCTGCAGTTTCTTGCCTATCACAGGCCGGCTGATCGTCGATTTTCCTTCCTGTAGCGCCGTAGCGACGCTGTCGATGTCCGTGTAATTGACACCGAGTCGCTCAGGGGCGGGAGGAAATTCGGCGACCGCTGTACCGTCGAGTCGATGGACAATGATGCCGGCGTTGAATGGTTCGCCTTCGAGAGTCAGGCTCTGCGCCAGGAAAGCCTGCAAGGTGGTGGTGTTGGCCAGCAATCGCCGGAGTAATTCTGCTGGCAATTCTCGCCAGAATTGCCAGACGGTCGCCCAATTCGTGATTCAGCTCGTCGGCCAGCAGGGAGACCGTCGACAATTGCTGGTCACCCAATAGACGTTCCATATCCGCCCGCAAGGTCTGGCTGCTGTAAAAAGCCAGTGACCAAATGCTGACAAGGAAGATGGTCAGCGTAACAAGGTGATTCTCGTCTTGAGCGAGCGCCCTTTGAAGCGAGTCAGTTCACGAGGTTTTCACGCAGTCGATAATATTTTTTGGATTGGCAATGGGGAAGCTTAATACATTTTCCGCCGGCATGGTTTTTCAAAAAAAGCTTCTTTGGCAGCGCCTGCCTGCGTCCGGGAGGGCCTGCAGGTCTCTTGAATAGCGGCAGAGGGGGCGGGTGCCTTGTCGGTCGTCAGCTTTCGTGGAACCACCTTGCGCCTCGGCTGCCAAAGCTCCGTCAAGTCGCGGCAGCGCGAAGAGAGTGCCAGGCACGATAATTTAACAAGAGCTCGCGCTGCGGACGCTGGGACTGAAATAGGGCCGTGGCGCCGAGAATGGCGGCGCTTGACAGGGCGGGCATGCGAACAGATACTGCCTGCCGTCGACTGCACTACCGACGAGTCTCCCACGTTGGGGTTTCAAGCTGTTTGTGTCCGTCAGGAGAGAACGCATGAAACGTACTCTGCTTGCCGCTTTGCGGCGACTCTCATTCTCGGTGCTGGCTTCGGTGTTTTCTACCAGCGCGACATCAATTTCGGCGACGCGTATGCGCAAGGCGCAGCGGCTTCCCCGCTTGCCGCTCCCGCTGAACAAAGCCTTCCGGAAGCGTCGATCATCGACCAGGATGCTCCGTATTACGAAGCTTGTGCCCGCGAAGGACTGAGTGATTCGGAATGCGTCGGACGGCTGATCTGGTTCAAGCCACCGCCGGTAACGACCGCTTTCCATACCTATAACCCTGCAGCAGCGCATTGGCGGTCCTGGTCGACTGGTTCCGCGTCCTGCGATCCGATCAGCGCGACGATCGTTTCTGGGCCTGGGGAATCATCAAACGATCCCTCGTGCTGCAAACCGGCGATCCCGACTGCCCGGCCAAGTCGGTGGCGGAAACCTATGGCTTCGACTGGTGTCCTGGCGACGACGTGCTCCTGAAGTATGTCGGCAAGTCCGGGCTACATCGACCCGGCCTGCGGCCTCAAGGATGCGGCCTCTCGACCCGGACGACCCGCACAGCCAGGGCGGCAAGCTCGACCAACGGCACTCCGCCTGCGATCTCAAGTTCGGCACCTCCACGGGAGCGCTGGGAATTCGCAAGTTTCCCAATCCACGCTTCGACGCCGCCAGTGGCAGGCCTTGAATGGCGAACCCGGAAGCTGGTCCGGCTTTGACCGCCCACTGATCGACAAGACCGGCATCGCCTCCGATCAGCGCGTCAGTCGGCTGTCCGATGGCTCGGTCGAGCCGCCATTCCTGATCGGCACTTCCTGCGGTTCCTGCCATATCGCGTTCGATCCGCTCAACCCGCCAGCCGACCCGGCGCATCCCAAGTGGGAGAATCTCAAGGGGCTGATCGGCAACCAGTACACGCGCATGTCCGAACTGCTCGGTTCGGGGCCTGCCGATGAGCAGTCTCGAGTATCGAGATGTTCGCGCACGCCCGTCCCGGGTCACCGACACTTCGGCGATTTCGCATGACGCAGGGTCAACAGATCCGGGGACCATCAATGCCCTGATCAATGTCGCGCAGCGGCCGGTATTCAAGGGTGAAGTGGTAACCAAATGGCGCAAGGCGGCGAGCTGCGGCAGCGAGACCGACGCGGGCAAGTGTGGTGCGAGCCGGGTCGCGAAGGCAAGTGCTGGGAGAAGAGCACTCCGCGACGACGACACCACGGCCGGTCATCTCGGCGGCCAGAAATGTTGTATTGCCCGGCGTCCATCACATCCTCAAAGTGCGGCGAAGACTCGACCGGCGCGCTGGAAGCGATCCAGCGCGTGTACTTCAACATCGGCTCCTGCTCCGAGCAGTGCTGGGTCAATCACCTCGCCGACATGCGCGAGGTGGACCCGGAGCAGCGCGGTTTCGGACAGACACCTTTCGACATTGGCCAGTGGCCGCCGCGATTGCCCGAACTTCCGGGCCGTCGAGGACCGCTTGCAGAACGTGCTCGATTTCTTTGCCTCTGCCGAGTCGGAGCAGACCGACCTCTACGCGGCGTTGGCCAATGTTCGCCAGGCCGTTCAAGTGGCCTGGTTTAGGTCGCGGCCGATCTGGGTCCGCGACCTGGAAAGCGAATTCGGCGCCAGGTGCCGTTGGCCGCGGACAGCTGGTCTTCGCCGAAAATCTGTGCGCGCTGCCATTCGAGCATTCCCGAGAGCGAAGGCGGCTCGTTCAAAGAATCGCGACTTCGCCGCCGCCAGCGAAACGCATCCGCGCCAGGTAAGGGCCGATTTCCTGGGCAACGATCAGGCGACACCGGTAACCGAGGTCGGCACTTTCCGTTGCCGCTCGCTGCACTCCAACCACAAGGCGGGCAACCTGTACATGGAATCGCGTCGGACACCACTGCGCCAGCGCGAGGTCGTTGCCGACATTCCCGAGCGCGACGAGCTCAAGGATGCCGGTCGCGGCTACCTGCGTAATGTCTCGCTGGTCAATATCTGGGCGACCGCGCCGTTCATGCACAACAACGCCATCGGGCCGGAAATCTGCGGCAAGCCGGCGAACAAGGCCAACGACTTCCACCGCGCCCGCTATGTCGATAGCGCTGGCCTGCTCCTCGCACGGCAGCCCGATTGCCTGCGCTACGACCCGAGCGTCGAGGGCCGCTTCGACCTCTACAAGCTGTCGATGTTCGAGCTGCTGAACCCCAAGGAACGGGGCAGCAAGCGGACGTTGACCAACGCCGACCTGATCATCGACGTCGGCATACGACCGCTCGACGGCAAGACCGAGAAGCCGCTGTTCGATTTCGGGCAGGTGAAGATTCCGGCCGGTACCAGCGCCGGTTTCCTGAATGGCCTGATGCACAAGCAGCTGATCGGCGACCTGTTCCTTGCCAAGCGCCACCCGGACAAGCTCGAAGCGGCCGGCAAGGCGAGCCTCTTGCCGACGCTGCAGACAATCGCCGACGAGATCATCAAGAATCCGTCGCGCTTCGTCGAAATTCTGCGTGAGCAGCGCGATTTCATCAGTGCCAATTACCAGAGCTGCACCGAGGAGATCGAAAACCAGGGTCACCGCTTCGGCGAGGATCTTTCCGAGGCCGACAAGAAAGCGCTCACCGCTTTCCTCGCCACGCTGTAAGGAAACGGGAGATCACATCATGCGACTGCCGCACACCTTTGCCCTGAGCCAACTGCGCACCCAGCGCACCCAGCGCACCCAGCGCACTGACCGGATGTCACGCTTCGCGCTTGGCGCGCTAGCCACCCTCACCGCGCTTGCCCTTGCCGCGTGCAGCAAGCCGGAACCCCCGGATATCAAGTTCGCGCCTTATGCCAAGAGCTACCAGACGAAAATGAGCCTGGCGCAGGTCGACTATCAGTATCCGATTCCACCGGCTGAGCTGGCGAAGATCACGCCCGACTATCTGGCGACGCTGGACGAGGAGCAGATTGATCAGATCTACGCCCGCCTGACTGCCGGTCCGATCCCCGATGGCGCTTTCGAAGGTCGCATCCTGCTGCCGCGTGGAAGCAGCGGCAAGTTCCGGCTTTCCGAGCTGGTCGGTGGCTTCAGTGGCACCGTCCTGCACCTCAAGGGACTGGTCGTCGAGGAAATTGGCGAAGTCCTCTGGCGCGGCAAAGTGTTCTTCCGCGACGAGGGCGTGCTGCGCAACCGCATCGAGGATCTGTCACTGCTCAAGAAGCTCGGCCTGGTCGAAGGTGAGCCGCAGAAGATGAGTTACGCGGGCAAGGAAACCTGGTTGCTGTTCCCGGCCAAGCTCTATTGCGGCCAGAGTCTGCTCGACTCGCGGCGCGAATCGATCATCATCGATTATTTCTTTAGCGACGAAATTCCCCGTTACCAGGAAAGTCCCGATTACCTCGCCGGCCGGCGCGGACTCAAGGTGCGCGACGAAATCCGCATGATCCGCCCCGGCTTTTACCTTGGCCGCGCCTATCTGGACCGCGGTTTCGCGCTCAATTTCACGCTTTACGACAAAGCCACCGACGAGAAGGCTCAGGCGAATTTCGTCGCCACCGGCAAGGTGCAGGAAGACTGCTGGCCGGGAACGCAGCAACGCACCGTGGTCGCTGCTACTGGCAAGTCTGCAAAGCCCTGAGTCTGGCAAAGCCTGGGCATGGCAGCTGACGATGCGTCCGCCCGTGACCTCGCTGGTGATCCTGCGGCGGCTTGCCACGGGTCTGGCAGCGGCGGGCTTGGCAGCGTGCTTGGCCACACTCGTCGCCATGCCGGTGTCGGCGACTGAAGCGCGCCCGACGGGGCCGGTGCCGGTGGCTGCGCTGCCCGTCGTCAATCCGGCCGACCCCGGCGAGCATCTCCCGAGCCAGGGCCGTTCATTGTTCGAGGAGCTGTTTGCCGTGCGCCGTGGTGCCGCCGCCGAAATCGAAGTGCCTTTTCCTTTTGCGGCCTTGCTCGCCCGCATCGATTCCCAGCTGCAGCGTGACCCGGCCAGTCCGCTGCCGCCTGCCAAGCGCGTACTGATTCCGCTGGGTCGCTCGCTGCAGCGGACGGCCGCCGCGCCCGACTACTTTGCCTATCCGCGCGTCCTGGTGGCCGTCGACAGCCCGCCGCTCGCCGCCGGCATGCCACTGCTCAAGGACCGCCTCTACATCGGCTACCAGGAGCAGTCGGCGGTCATCGAGATCATCAGTTACAACGAGGCCGCCGGGCGCTTCGAATTCCAGTTGCTCAAGGACTACCGCGCTGGCGCCAAGCCGCGCCTGGTTTACGCGAACCGCAGCATCTGTTTTGCTTGTCATCAGAACGGCTCGCCGATTTTTTCGCGCGCCCTGTGGGACGAGACCAACGCCAATGCCCAGGTGGCGGCGACGCTGCTGGCCAGCGCTCAAAGCTACTACGGCATCCCTCCCGACCGTGGCATCGACGTTCCCTACGCCATCGACAACGCCAGTGAGCGCGCCAACGGCTTTGCCCTGACCCAGCTTCTGTGGCGCGCGGGCTGCGGCGGCCATTCGGCCGAGGCGCAAGGCTGCCGCGCCGGCCTGTTCGCCGCCGCCTTGCGGCACGCGCTCTCAAGCGGTCAGACCTGGACCGCTGACGCCCGCTTCATGCAGGCGGTTGACAAGCCGCTGCGCGAGCAGGCGCGACGCCGCTGGCCGGGCGGCCTGAGCGCGGGCAATCCCGACATCCCCAACCGCAACCCCTTGCAGGCGGTTAATGGCTGGCCCGCGGAGAGCGCTGCGCGGGCGGCTTTGGCGGCGGTGCCGGCTCGCTTCGACCCGCTCTTGCCGCGCTCCGCTGGAGCGCTCTGGCGCCCGCACGCCCCGGATGCGCTGCGGCAGCTGGTGGCTGGCCTGGCGGAGTTTGTCGCCGACAGCGATCGGCGGCAACTGGAGAGTGCACTGGCGCGCTTGGCGCCACCTGACGCAGAGCGATTCGGCGTGCCCCTGCCGAATCGATACCCGAGTCGCTGCGCGCTGGTCCTTGCAGCTGCATCCGCTACGGGTGGAACGTTGCTGGCGGGAACGCTGTCGGTGCCGGCCGGCCGAGCGAGCGGAGGGCGGCTGACGCGGCTGACGCTGCCCGGCGGCACGGCCCTGAACAATCTTGAGCTGACACTGGTCGGCACGGGGACCGCCGCCGGCGCGACCTTGTCGCCGCAAGCCGACGGGCTGCCCGTGAGAAACGCTGCCGCCGACGTGATCTCCTCGATCGAAATCCGCCGCAGCGAGGCCAATGCGGGCGATGGCTGGGTCGATGGCGAGGCGATACTGGAAGTCCGCCCCGATTTCGCCATCGTGCAGCAGGCTATCGACCGCCTGGCCGCCGGCCCGCAAGCCGCAATCCTGTTCGGACCTGCTCCTTTCCCGCGCCAGTCGCTTTTTTCAGCACTGTTCGCCGAGCTCGGCACGCCTGCCGCGGCGCCCTGCTGCGAGGCTGCCGAGTATTTGCCACCGGCGCAGCTGGAAGTCGCTGCCGTGGCGCCGGGTCAGGCGCCGAGCAGCGCCGGCGATCCGCTGCTGCGCAGCTTTCAACCCTATTGCGCCGCTTGCCATCAGACCGCCGAGACTTTTCCGCCGAATTTTCTGCAGGGTAGTCCGCCCGAAGTGGACGCCAGTCTTCGCCACTGCGCCCCGCGCCTCTACGTACGCCTGGCGATGGCCGACATCGCGCCGGCGCAGCGTGCGAAGACGCCGATGCCGCCGGAAAGCATGTTGCCGGCGTTTGCCAGCGACGCTCAAGCATGGCGCAGCAGCCCGGTGCGCGCCGCACTGCTCGCTCAGGTGACACAATGGCTGCGCGCCGAAACCGGTCAAACCCCGCAACTTGAAACGCTGCTCGCCGCCGGCTATGAGGCCCTGCGCCCGTGTTTGCCGGCGCATTAGCCGGCGAGAAGAAAAGGGAGAAGATAGATGAACGAAAACGACACAGCGAAAAGCCCCTGGAAGCGACGCTTCATCATTCTCTTCATCGTCACCATCGTACTTCCGCTGCTGGCCGTGATCTGGCTGGTGCAGCGCTTTGGCGGCGACGTGCCGGTGGACCACGCCAGCCCGACCGAGCACTTCAAGTACGGTTCCACTGGCGGCGAGCACGAGATGGGTTTCCCCTACTGGATCTGGCGGGTGCTGCCCGACGTCTGCCCGCAATATCTGCCCGGCAAGGGCTACCAGTCCCTGGGAATGGTTTTCGAGAAGAACGCCGATGGCAGCGACCGCGACCTTCCGGTCGGCACTTCGCAGCGCCGCTACCAGGGCATCGATCGGGTCTTCGTCAACTGCGCCGTCTGCCATACCAGTACCGTGCGTACTGCCGCCGCCCAGCCACCGACGATCGTCCTCGGCATGCCGGCCGCGACTTTCAACATGAAGGGTTTCGAGGAATTCTTCTTCCACTGCGCCGCCGACCCGAAGTTCTCCAAGGAATTCATCCTGCCGGAGATCGAACGCCAGGGCGGCCAGCTCGACCTGCTCGATCGCTACGTCGTCTACCCGGTGGCCATTGCCATCATGCGCGATCGCGTGCTGGCGCTTGCCGGGCGCTTCGACTGGGTCGCCAGGCAGCACGCTTGGGGCCCGGGACGCGTCGATACCTTCAACTCGGCGAAAGTGATCTTCAATTTCCCGATGGCGCATCTCGACCCCGCCGAGTTCGACGCCCCGGCCGACTTTCCTTCGCTGTGGCGGCAACGCCAGCGCAAGGAGCCGCACGAGATGCAGTTGCACTGGGACGGCAACAACACCACCGTCGAAGAGCGCAACAAGAGTGCCGCCTTCGGCACCGGCACGACGCCGCCGACCATCGACATCGAACGCATCAGCCGCGTCGAGGACTGGATCCTCGACGCCTCGCCACCGAGCTTCAGCCAGTTCTTCCCGGTCGACGCCGAACTGGCCCTGCGCGGCGCGCCGATCTACAAGGCCTATTGCGCCAACTGTCACGGCGCTTCGGGCAGCGATTTCAGTGGTGAGCTGGTCGGCAAGGTGACGCCGCTGGCCGAGATCGGTACCGACCGGCGCCGGCTCGATTCCTACAGCTACACGCTGGCGGTGAACCAGGCCACACTCTACGCCGGCTACCCGTGGCGCTTCACGCATTTCCGCAAGACGCACGGCTACGCCAACATGCCGCTCGATGGCGTCTGGCTGCGCGCGCCCTACCTGCACAACGGCTCGGTGCCCAGCCTGCGCGAACTGCTCGAACCGGCGGCCGCCCGGCCCGCGAGCTTCTATCGCGGCAACGACGTCTATGACCCGCTCAAGGTCGGTTTCGTCTCCGATCAGCCGCAGGGCAACGGTCAGCCGTTTTTCCTTTTCGACACCAGCGCTCCCGGCAACGGCAACGGCGGCCACACCGGCAAGGCCTACGGCACCGAGCTGAGCGCCGACGAAAAGACCGCCCTGGTCGAATTCATGAAGACCTTCTGAGGAGCCGACGATGAGCATGCGATCCTGCAGGAACTGGTTCCGCGCCATCGGCGTGGTGATCATCGTCACGGTCGTTGTTGGCGGGGTGATCGGCTACGATCGCGGCTTCCGCGAACGTCCCCAGCCCGACTGGGTAACCGCCGATTTCGAAACGCGCTTCAAGTACGGCTCGATCGGTGCCGAGCACGACGCCGGCATCCCCTACTGGATTTTCTACGTCCTGCCGCGCGTCTTTCCCGAAAAACTGACCCAGGACGGCAAGGTCCTTCCCGGTGGTTACGCCGCACTCGGCGTTCCCTGGGAGCAGGGCCAGGAACTGCCGGCCGGCTTCAGCAAGAAAACCATCGGCTTTCCGCGCGTGGCCAATAACTGCGCCGTTTGCCACACCACCAGCTACCGCGAATCGCCTGATGCCAACCCGGTCTTTGTCATCGGCGGTCCGGCACACACCACCAACGTCGAAGCCTTCTTCCGCTACCTGATCGACTGCGCCAAGGACCCGCGCTTCAACGCCGACATCCTGATGGCCGAAATCAATCGCGTCACCGATCTCGACCTCATCGACCAGCTTCTCTACCGCTTCTTCGTCATCCCGATCACCAAGAAGCGCCTGCTCGAACGCGAGCAGCAGTTCGCCTGGATCTACCGCCCCGACTTTCCCGACTGGGGCCGCGGCCGCGATGACGCCATGAACCTGACCAAGTACTTCATGATCGGCGCTCCCATGGACGATACCTTCGGCCCCACCGACATGCCCTCGGTATGGAACCTCAAGAAGTACGTCTGGGATCAGGGCCACCGCATGAACTACGCCGGCGACAGCAGCGACGCCTACTCGGTGATCATGGACTCCGCCCTGGGCCTGCTTGGCGCCGCGCCCGCCAACAAGCAGGACTTCGTCGGGCAGGTGCAATGGCTGCACAGCTACCTCTCCGAACTGCCACCACCGAAATACCCCTTCGCCATCGATCAGGCAAAGGCGGCCGAGGGCAAAACCCTGTTCG
>NZ_CAJQUC010000010.1:0-68196 GCF_907163155.1 Candidatus Accumulibacter sp. ACC012 | reverse complement strand
GGATGATCGTCTTGCTGCCGTCGTTGTAGACGCGTAACGGCTTCCAGGCCGCGCTGCCCGAGACCTCGTAGTCGAAGCTCAGGTTGCCCAGGTATTCGCGGTTCCGCAGGGTTTCTGTCGCGGTGTTCCTCACCTCACGGCTCTTGATCGCTTCCACTTGGCCATGGCGTCTTCGGGATAGGTGAAGGAGACTTGCGGCATGTAGCGCGTGCGATGCGAGCGCAGCCGCAGGTGATAGGTGCGCCGGTTGGTGGTCACGACCAGGGACGTTTCCAGTCCGACATCCAGCGGTTTGATGATCAGGTGTTGAACCTCGCCGCCACCACTGCCGGTGATCGCCGGTTCAACCGTCCAGCGGCCGTATCGCCGAGATTGATCGAGTTGACCTGTTCGCCGGGCTGCAAGGCCACGTCGCACACCATGCAGCACGGCGCAAACAATGCTCGGTTGCTGGGCGCCGTAGAGGAACCTGATCGAGCCGTTCGGGCCGGCCACCGGGGCCGTGCCCGTTCCCCCGGAGGCCTTCCATTTCTCGGCGATGGCAATCGCCACTTTCTCCTGCTTGGTCAGGGTCGGGTTCTGCCCGAGAAATAGAGGTCGGCGAGGTTATCGCCAGAGGCCGCCATGGCGACTGCGGGCACGGCGCCCAGGATCATTGCGTAGAGAAGTTTCTTCATTGGGGGTGCCCCTTTCAAAGCTGTTTCGACCAGGAGAAATCGCGGACATAGATTCCCAGCGGGTTGTTGCGTACCTGTTCTTCGCTGGTCTCGGGGGTCGGTTCGACGACATAGATCGTCACCAGGGAGCGCATGCGGAAAGGCTGACCCTTGACGATCCCCTGCCGATCGCGGGTCGTTTCCAGCCAATCGACTTGCCAGGTTTCAGGCGTCTGCGCGAGCACCGAGGCGATCTCGATGCTGACCGTCTCCTTTGCCGCCCGCTTGAACGGGCTGGCTTCCTCGCTGCCGTTCAGCCATTCATTCATCCTGGCCGTGGCCGGGTCGTGCGGGCGAGCATCGAGTACGCGCGGAACACGGCCTTGCGCTGCAGGGCCACGTCCGGCGTGACCACACGCGCGTCGCTGATGAACGAGGCTACCGACGCTCGATCACCCGCACATCGGCAGGCGCCGCCCGTTCGGCGGGTGCGACGGCGAGCGCCTGCCCGAGCTTGTCCACCTGGACGACGTACGGCACGAACTTCGCCTGGCTGCCAATGTGGATGATCCCGCCGACGCCGGCCAGCGCGATCAACAACGACAGGATGCTGAGCAGCTGCCAGGTCTGGCGCGCAGAAACGACGCTGCCGACGTGTTCGTTCCAGGTGCGGCGAGCCGCCAGGTAGGGGTTCTCGCTTCTCGCCGCTGCGGCGCCCCCGATCATCGGTTCATGGGAACGCCGGGGATCGGCGTCGGGAGTGGCTCGCTTGAACGGCCAGCCCTTGAGTTGATCAGCAAAGCTCATGCGGCGACTCCATATTCGCTAAGGTTCAATCCCCTGCCCTGCAGCCACTCATTCACCCAGCCATGGCCAAACTTGGCTTCCAGGTGCTTGATGGTGGCCACTGATTCCTTGTCGGCAGCACCGACGAAGGCCAGGGCCAACGGCCCCAGGGCGAGGTCGTAGAGACGGCGGCCGCTTTCCGAAACGTAGTAGTACTGGCGTTTCGGAATGGCAGTCGCCAGGATCTCGATTTGCCGGGCATTGAGGCCCATGCGGCGATACAGCGCCGCCGTGTCCTCGTCGCGCGCGTAGATGTTGGGCAGGAAAACCTTGGTCGCCGTTGATTCGACGATCACGTCCAGGACTCCCCGAGTTGACCGCGTCGGAGAGGCTCTGCGTCGCCATCAAAACCAGGCAGTTCGCCTTGCGCAAGACCTTGAGCCATTCCCTGATCTTGGCGCGGAAGGCCGGGTGTCCGAGCATCAGCCAGGCCTCGTCGAGGATGATCACCGCCGGCTGGCCATGCAGGGCGCGCTCGATTCGCCGGAACAGATACAGCAGCACCGGCAGCGCGTACTTCTCGCCCAGGTTCATCAATTCCTCGATCTCGAAGACCGTGAAGTCGGAGAGCGACAAGCCGTCTTCCTCGGCGTCGAGCAGGTGTCCCATCGCGCCATCGACCGTGTACTGCCGGATGGCCTCGCGGATCGCCTCGTCCTGGATGGTGACCGAGAATTCGGACAGGGTGCGGCCACCACTGGAATGCAGACTGAGGATCGCATTGCCGATTTCGTTGCGCTGCGCGGCCGATGTATCGAGTCCGTTCAGCGCCAGGATGGTGTCGATCCACTCCATCGCCCAGGCCCGGTCCCCCTTGGTTTCGAGGAACTGCAAGGGGCAGAAGGCCAGGCGCTCATCATCGGCGGCCACCGTGAAATGCTTGCCGCTGCTGCCCCCGGTCTGGGCGCGGATCGCAGCGGCGAGCGGGTACATCGACATGCCCTTGTCGAAGGCGAAGATCGACATCCCGGCGTAGCGGCGCAGCTGTGCGGCGATGATGCCCAGGTGTGTCGATTTTCCGGCGCCGGTCGGGCCGAACATGAAGGTATGGCCGACGTCGCGCACGTGCAGGTTCAGCCGAAACGGCGTCGCGCCGTGCGTTACGCAGTGCATCAAGGCCGGCGCCAGGGGCGGGTACATCGGGCACGGGGCGCCGTCACTACCGGTCCAGATCGTGCTCGTCGGCAGCAGGTCGGCCAGGTTCATGGTGTTGATGAGTGGCCGGCGAACGTTCTCGACGCCGTGCCCGGGCAAGCTGCCGAGGTAGGCGTCCATGGTGTTGATGGTCTCGATACGGGCTGCGAAGCCGAGACGGTTGATGGCCTTTTCTACCTGGCGTGCAGACGCTTCAAGACGGGTTCGATCCTCGTCCATGAGCACGACGACGCTGGTGTAATAGCCCTGGGCGACCAGGCCGCTATTGACTTCGGCGATGGCCGCTTCGGCATCGGCGACCATCGAGATCGCGTCCTGATCGATGGACCCGGTGTTGGTGTTGAACACCTGGTCGAAGAAGCCGCGAATCTTCTGCCGCCACTTCTTGCGGAACTTGTCGAGGTGCCGCACCGCCTCGTGCGTATCCATGAAGATGAAACGCGACGACCAACGGTATTCGCAAGGCAGCTCGCCGAGAGCGGTCAGGATGCCCGGTGTGGACTCCAGGGGGAAGCCTTCGATGGCGACCGTCTGGATGAACTGGCGGCCGACCTTGGGCACCACGCCGGTCCACATTTCCTGCCCGCCAATGAGCGCGTCCAGGTACATCGGATTGGTCGGCAACTGCAGCGGGTGATTGATGCCGGTGACGCAGAACTGCAGCCAGCGCAGGAAGTCGTCGTGCGTAACCTGCGAACCATCCTCGTTGACCACCTTGTGGCCGCGCAAGCGTTGGAGAATCAGCGCCGACGACAATCGCGACTCGATGGTGGCGCACTCGCGCTTGAAGAACTCGATCAAGCCTCTCGTGCTGGCCTTCTGATCGGGCGCCTGGGTGTCGTCGTCGAACATCAATTCAACGAACTTGCGTTGCGCGAGCAGCGGCGGGAAGTAGGTCAACGTCAGCACGAAGTAGCCTTCGTACATGGTGCCCAGGCCTTCGAACAGCCGACGCCGTTCCTCGTCGATAGCCGCCGATAACCCGTCCGGGAAGTGCGAGATATCTCGGCTCGAGTAGTTTGCTGCCGGCCGGCGCACCGCGTCGACGTGCAGCATCCAGCCATTACCCAGCCCGGAGAGTGCCTGGTTGATGCGGAACGAGACGATCTCGCGCTGCTCGTCGGTGCTGCTGGCGTTGTCGCTTCCCTTGTAGATCCATGCGGCCATGAAAGAACCGTTCTTGCCCACGATCACCCCGTCGTCCACCATCGCGGCATAGTTGAGCAAATCGGCCAGGCCGGCATCCCTGGAGCGATGCTTCTTCAGTTTCAAGTCTTCATCGACCGCGCGGATACGGCGGTAGAGCGCGAGCAGAAGAACGGCTCCCGAGGCGGCAATCGCGAATGCAAGTCCTTCGATCATTGGTATTGCTTCCCTTGGCTGGTCGTGTTTTCCCGGAAGGGCGTGCTGCGCGCCGGGTAGTACGGCTTGTAGCGACGGTGCCGCATGTACACGAAACGCATCTTCGGATCGGCCTTCGCCATCAATCGGAAGGCATAGAGCGCCGCGATCCACAACACCAGGCCGACGAGCGTCGCCCTGACTTCCTGCGCACTGAAAATCAACGCAAAGGCCAGCAGGCCGGCGAACATGACCAGCTCACGGTCCCCTCCCATGAACAGGTTGTCCCGGTTGCCGGCGCGCCGAATGGGAACCGAGCGAAGAGCCATGCTCAGGCCGGCCTTCCGGAATCGGTCGAGGTCGAGCCGGCGATTACCGCGCCACGGCCGAAGAAGGTGCCCATCACGTTTTGCGCGCCAACCAGCAGGGCCATCACCAGAACAATGAAGATCAAGGTGCGGAAGAAGCCGTTGAGATCGCCGCCGAAAATCAGCACACCGCCGGCAACGACGATCCCGATGATCGACAGCGCGAAGGCGACCGGTCCGGTCACCGAGTTGCGCAGATTGGTCAGCCAGCTTTCATAGGGCAGCGAACCGCCAGTGCCCACCGAGGCGAAAGCTTCTTGCGGGGTCAACAGGAAGAACGCCAGCAACAGGAGCAGCCCGAGAGAGACGACAGTCGAGTTCTTGAGTTGGAAAGGCATGACGGGTGCTTGCATGGGTTTGGTCCTTTACAAAGGGCGAGTGATGTAGCGGCCGTCTTCGTACCCGGAAACCTCGATGATTTCCTGGACGCAGCGGCCTTCGGGAGTTCTGGCGATATGGACGACGACGTGAACCGCCTCCCCTATCAGTGGCTCAATCGGTTTGGGTGAATCCGGATGCATGCTGATGAGCATCGCAAGGCGATCAAGTCCGGCCTTGGCGTTATTGGCGTGCAGCGTTGCGGCACCGCCCTCGTGGCCGGTATTCCAGGCCATCAACAAGTCGAGAGCCTCGGGACCGCGCACTTCGCCGACCAGGATCCGGTCGGGTCGCATGCGCAGCGTGGTCTTCAAGAGCATGGTCATCGTCACTTCGAGCGAGGTGTGGTACTGCACGAAGTTTTCAGCGGCACACTGGATTTCCCCGGTGTCCTCGATGATGAAAACGCGTTCGCTCGGATCAAGCTCGACCATGGCATTGATGATGGCGTTGACCAGGGTGGTCTTGCCGGAGCCCGTGCCGCCGATCACCAGGATGTTCCGGTGTGCCCTTATGGCGGAGGTCAGCACCGCCTGCTGTGCGGCGGTCATGATCCCGGCTGCGACGTACTGTTCGAGCGTGAAGATGGCGACGGCCTGCTTGCGAATGGCGAACGTCGGCGCAGGAACTACTGGCGGAAGCTGCCCGGCGAAGCGCGACCCATCGAGCGGCAACTCGCCTTCGAGAATTGGCTTGTGCCGGGTGACTTCCTTGCCGTGATAGCCGGCAACCGTCTTGATGATTGCTTCGGCCCGTGCAAACGGAATGGAGCCGATGCAACACATCCTTTCGCCCAGTCGCTCCTGCCACAGCTTGCCGTCTGCGTTGAGCATGATCTCGACCGTCTTGGGATCTGCCAAGGCATCCATGAGGAGCGGCCCCAGGTCGCGCTCCAACTTTTTCTTCGCCCGTTCCTTGAGGGTGGAAACGAGCGCTTCGCTTTCTGCCATCTGTCGATCTCTGTCCGGTTTGCTGGAATGTCGAAAACACCCAGTCCGACAAACGATATAACGAACTAGAAATTGATGCAAGCCGATGGCTATAGTGGACGTGCGTTGGAGTTTGTGCTAACGGGTGTCCCGCTTTAACAAGCTTTGGTGCTTGTCATACGTGGATCTGACAATCCAGGATCGGGCTTTTACAGGGCGCAGGGCGCGCCAGTCGGAGGGGCAGAGAATTTTAGCGGCTAAAACCCTGCCCTAGCGTTACGAGGGGTTGCGCAGCTTCTTTCTTGTCGCTTCATCCCACTTCTTGACGATGAAGATTTGGTGATCTGGCAACACCGCCGTCACCCGTCCGACGCCTTCTGGAAGGCTGCGGGGAGCATGCCCACCGGCCAGAGCGTCCAGACTGTCCCGGTCAAGGTCGGTCCATTCGAGGAGTGTTGGCAGCGGGGTGTCAAGCGCGTCGGCGATCGCCTCCATGATCTTCAACGAGGGATTTGCCTTGCCGTTGGTCAGATCTGAGAGAAACGAGATGGAGATGTGCGCCTTGTCGGCCAGTTCGTGCTTCGTCATGCCTCGTTCCTCAAGCAGGCGAAGGATGTTGGTAAAAAAGATGTGGCTGTACACGTGGTCATCACCGTCCGGTGGCGCGGCCTGAAAATTTTAGCCGCTAAAGTTCTTGACGCAGGAATGGAGTTTAGCTAAATTGCTATCCAGCGCTCTATGGGGGACTGTGTTTGTGACCTATAACTCCCAACTGAGCGGGCGGCACAGCTGGCGAACCGCCGGGTAGCAAGCGACAAGGTGGGGGTGTCATGCAAGGAAAGCCCACGCGCAGCCCGAATCGGGTTCTGAGCGATGAGATCGGTCGAAGAGGCCAGTCGGCGAACGGACGGGCAAGGTGAAGCGCCCCGGACAAACCGGGGCGCTTGACCCCAGTGCTGTCACACCAGGGCCCAGGCGCGGGCCTGCAAGCGGCATTAGACATGCGACCGCATGGAGGGTCAATCAATGGCGAGCATCATCAAGTTCCCCCGGAGTCTCGATTCTCCCGTCCCCCGTGCGGCTCGGCCGTGGATCGCTCCCAAGTACCTTGAAGGGATCCGCGGAAAAGCCATCTTTTCCGGCCTGGTCGAAGGCATCTGGGTTGCCATTGTCCTCGTGTGGCCGGTATTGAAGTGGGTTCTGTCGATCGACGTATTTTTTCAGTTGTTTCGCATGATATACCAATGGGGCAGGGCGGACGTTCATGACGTTTGGACGTTTACCCTCCATTTCGCAGTGCTGACCTCGCTTACCTGCTTTGTTTCTCTGTACAAGCCGAAAGGCAACAAATTTTAGCGGCTAAAAAATTGGCCCTCCCGAACGACAGTCGTTCGGCTGACCGGCAACTCACGAATGGCGGCTGTCACCGCTTTTTGATCAATCCTGGCGCGGAGCAAGAAATGGGTGCAATCCATGAAAAAACGGCTGACCGAAGGCCAGTTCCACGAGGCCGTCAAGGGGCTGAAAGTAGGGGAACAGACACTGGAGATCGCCCGCAGCGTGCTGATCGACGGCAAGCCACAAGCGGACTTTGTCGCGCAATTGGGACTCTCCAGGGGCGCGGTATCGCAAGCGGTAGACCGGGTCTGGTCGGCACACCAGGCAAAGAATCTACCGCCGGGGTACGAGCGGGTATCGGCAGTATTGCCGGAACACCAGGCTTTCATTGTGAAAAAGTGGGCCGAGGACGCCACAAGGAAACGGGAGCCCACTAAATGAAAACACTCGTCACGGCAAACCAGAAGGGCGGCGTCGGCAAGACTTCGACCGTCGTTCACCTTGCGTTTGACTTCCTCGAACGCGGCTTGAGAGTTGCCGTGATCGACCTGGACACCCAGGCCAATGCCTCTTATACGCTGCAGGAATTCCAGAGCGGCTACCTGGCAAGCCAGATGTTCTCGACGAAAGGCGACGCGGTACGCGCCTGCTTCAAGGATTTACCCGAAGGCCCACTGGTACGCCTGATCGCTTCCGACGCGCCACTGGCCGACATGGAGAAGCGGACGATGGCCGACGTGGCGTCGAGCTTCACGCACAACGTCAAGGCTCTGGCCAAATGCGGGTTCGACGTATGCCTGATCGACACCGCTCCTTCCCTTGGCGTCAGCATGGCCGCGGCGCTTTACGCGGCCGACTATGTGCTTTCGCCGATCGAGCTGGAGGCGTACAGCATCCAGGGGATCAAGAAGATGGTCATGGCCATTGCCAACGTCCGCAAGGCGAATCCCGGCCTGAAATTCCTTGGCATGGTGCCCAGCAAGATCGATGGCCGCAACCCGCGCCACGGTCGCCACCTGCAGGAGCTGGCGAACGCCTATCCACAACTGATGATCCCGGCCGGAATCGGCCTGCGCAGCAGTATCGCCGATGCCCTGGCTTCAGGCGTGCCGGTCTGGAAGATCAGGAAGACCGCCGCTCGCAAGGCCGCGCAGGAAGTCCGCGCATTGGCCGCTCATGTTTTCGAGAAGATGGAGATTGCACAATGACCACCGCCGCCACCAACACCGTCAAGAAGGCCAAGAAACAGCCCGAGGCGCAGCCACCGGCGTTCGGACTGGGCCTCGATAACATCGGCGATCTTTCGGCCCTCCTGAACCAGCCGGAAGCCAGCGGGAAAGCCTCCGGGCCAATGGAGTTGCCGCTCGATCTGATTTCCGAGGATCCCCACCAACCGAGAACCAAGGACAACCCGGGCTTCTCTTCGGAAAGCCTGACAGAACTCGCCGACACGATCCGTTTGCGCGGCGTCAAGACCCCGATTTCCGTGCGTGAGAATCCCGAGGCACCCGGCTTTTTCATCATCAACCACGGCGCGCGGCGCGCCCGCGCGTCAAAACTGGCTGGTAAGAGCAGCATTCCCGCGTTCATCGACAATGACTACAACGAGGCCGACCAGGTCATCGAGAACCTGCAACGCAACGACCTTACCCCCCGCGAGATTGCCGACTTCATCGGCCGCGAACTGGCCAAGGGCAAGCAGAAGGGCGAAATAGCCAAGGAGCTTGGCAAATCCGCTTCCTTCGTCTCGCAGCACGTCACCTTGCTGGACCTCCCGGATCCCATTGCCGCCGCGTTCAACTCCGGCCGGTGCCGTGACGTCACGGTGATCAACGAACTGGTGACGGCGCACAAGAAGCGCCCCCAGGAGGTTAGCGTGTGGCTGGCCGACGACAGCCAGGAAATTGCCCGCGGATCGGTCAAGCTACTGCGCGAGTTCCTGGAGGACAAACGCAAACACGAGTACGTCGCCCCTGCCGCCGACGACGACCCGATCGATGAGTCTCCCGTCGCCCAGAGCAACACCCAAGCCAGCGACCATGAAAACGCCGTTGGCGAGCAAGCTCCGGAAGCGTCCGCTGACAAGCACGATAAAGCTCCGAAGGAAGCCAACCTGGACAAGCTGAAGAAAACCATCGTGCAAGTCAGGCACGACGATCGGCCCGCCCGCCTGCTCCTGAATCGCCGGCCACCGGCCGCAGGCTACGCCTTGTTGAAATACGAGGATGACGGACAGGAGTTCATGGCCGATCTTTCGCAGGTGCAGCTCGTAGCACTCGTGGAAGGGTAAGCAGGGTTCGGATACCCCAGCAGCCTTGCGGCTTGACAGCTGTCGAGCCGCAAGGTCAACGGAAGAAAGAGGGAGTAGGAAAAACATGGCAACCGGCGAAAAAGTACCGACAGACCAGATTTCCGGGAAGTTCGACAAGCTTCGTCGCGACGCTTACCTGGACAAGCGGGGCATTGACCCACACCAGCCGTTCCAACTGGACTTGCTGCTTCCCGATCTGAACGACAGCCAGCGCTTCATCCCGAACGACTATGCCCGCTCCTCGCTGTTCACGGCCCGCAACAAGAGGGAAGCCCGGCGGGTTCTGCAACACGAAAAGCTGTTCCACCTGCACGAAGGGCAGGGCATTTCGCTTGTCTATACCGGCATCGAGCTGAGGGCCGAGGACGACGAACTGGTCTGGCTGCAAATCATGCACTACGCCAAGCACGTGCCCTTGGGCGAGCCCTTCGAGTTCTCCGTCAAGGATCTGGTGCGCGACCTCGGTTGGGCCAAGAATGGGCGCTACTACGACAAAGTCCGCGAATCCATTTCTCGCCTCAAGGCCAACGAAGTGCTGGTCCTGAACGATAAGGCCTATGGCAAGAGCGGCGCCATCTCGCTGATCGACAAGTACAGCGCCATCAACGACGCTGAAGGCAAGCTCACGCAATACCGCGTCTGGGTTGACCCCAACCTGATCGTGCTCTTCGCCGGCAACACCTTCACCAATCATTCCTGGGAAACCTACCGCTCCCTGTCGCCCGTCGCCCGCCGACTGGCAGACTACATCGAGAGCCATAAGCAACCCTTCCCGCTGAAACTCGAAAGATTCCGCGAAATGTGTGGATCAACGAGCAAGACCGTCTACGGGTGGCGCCGCACAGCACGCGAAGCCTGCGCGGAGATAGAGGCCAGCGGAATTGCCAAGTGCGTGCAGCTACATACCGACGACAGCATCTACGTCGTGAACGAATGACGGCACCGCCAACGCACACCACCACGGCGCACGCGCGCGCTGTTCCTCTCCATGCTTCATTTGTCACGGCTTGACCAGCACTTGTCTCCGAGCCCTCTTCAAATGCCTACGGAGCACACTTATCCACAGAATCGTGACAGATGACGCATGCGGCGTGACAGATGACGCAGGGCAAACTCGTTGACCATGCTTCATCTGTCACGGTTTTGGGCGTCAAAACCCCGTTTGCCAACCCTCCTTGTGGATAACCTTCACGGCACATCGCTCCAGATCCACCAAACCGCCGCCAACCGTGACAGATGACGCATGTCTCGTGACAGATGACGCATGAAATTGGCCACTTCGCTGCGCAAGGTGTGACAGATGAAGCATGAGATCGTGACAGATGAAGCATGAAACCGTGACAGATGACGCAGAGGCTATTTTCTTACCAACTTGTTTTGTAATGGTTTTTCGGCCTATTTCTGGGCCGTTAACCATTTTTTAACCTTTTATAACCAAACAAAGACTCTCTTATCTACCCCTACGGCCTCTCTTCTACTTCCCCAAAACTCCCATCCATCCTTGAAAACGTTTGCATACCCAATACGTTCAAGTTTGAACTCCAAAGAAAAGACCCGACCGACCCGATGCTAGCTTGCTCACGCCAGGCCTCTCGGAAACACAAACCATTACTGAACAAGCAGTAGGGTAGGCATAAGGAGAAGACCTCCTTCGCCACTATCGGGAAATCCGTAGCAAAAGTTCACGATGGTCTTCAGCGAATCCATAAGAGCTCTTCGCTATTCGGCGTTGTGAAGGTCAGCTATCAACGGTGGAGCCGTCGCTCGCCAACTTGCCCTGATCTTCGCCTTATCGGCTGGACAGGATAGTCGCCCAGCCCCAGCAAGCTCGACTGCCTCCAGTACCACTGCTGCTGGCTGGAAGGTCTCGAAAGCCGACGGGCAGCTGCTCCGGGTGTATGCTGTCGACCTACAGTAGGACATGCCATGCCCGGGGGGGACACCATGTTTCGAGCTCGTCAAGCCGACGTCTTGCCGGATTCCGTCATCGAGGCCGGCAAGGCAGACGGCTTTGTTCATGTCTGCGACCAGGCTGCTCTCATGTTCGGTAGCGACCGTCGAGAGCCAAACGCTCACCGGCCGGTGGTGGCAATCCGGAACGATGGTCCCCGCTTCGTCGTCCTTCCGTGTACGACCAAAGACAGCACCGAGTTGCCCGATTTCTTCGCACTCGACGAACAGCGAATCATGTGGTCTCGCCCAACCAACGGTCGCCGCAGTTTTGCATGCTGCCGTTACGAAGTGGTGCCGGGCCAGCGGCTGCGCGGAAAAATTGGCGTCATGCCACAAACCGCGCGTATCGAACTCCTGGCGTGGCTCAAGTCGCGTTACTGAACCATGAGCGATAACCACCCACTTGATGGCGAACTGTGTGCTCTGTGGTGTCGCCGGCGTGATCTTGATACGGCCGGCTGGACGCGACTATACGAAATCGCCATGGCCGTGCTGATGAACTACAAGCCGCGTGAGTTGGCGGGCTTGCCAGAGGACCGCAATGTCTACATCCAGGAGTTCTTTGAGGACAAGGTCTTGCGTCTCGACCTCACGAGCCGATGCGATCACGTCGGCGCGCTGCGAGTCTACTATCAGCGCTATTTGCGTGACCTTCTTCGCAGCAAGCAATCGAGAGAAAAGAGGGAAATTGGCGACAAACACGACGCGGAAGGCGAGTCTCCCCCGTCCCTTGATGAAGCACCCGAGGCCGAAACTACCGGCACGGATCCTTTGAACGCATTGGCGGAAGCAGGCTTTCCGCCAATTGAAGTCGCTGCTTCGGCCAGAGCGTGGCTCGTTGCCAGCGAGGAATGGGTGCCCATCTTTGTAGCATTTTCCAACTGCCCCGATGCCGCGCTTTCGGAACCCCTCGTGCACCTGGCCAAACGCAAGGGCATCAAGTCACAAGCCTACAAGGCAGAGAAACTAGGCTTCAACTGGCGCGGCGGCGATGTCGCTGGCTTTGCCGAAACGCTGCTCGGTCGCTGGATCACCGGCTCGCTCGGCATCGAACTCCACCCGGAAAACAGTCTCCTGATCCTCGGGGCTTTGAAGATCCTCTGCTTTGAAGCGTTGACATGGGCAGAACAGCAGGAGGCTGCCGAATGAAAGACCGACTCCCCCTCTCCCCTCCCATCGAGCTTGTCGAGCGCCACCTCTTCGGCGTTTCTGAAGGCCTGATCGATGCGACCAAGCGCGGCGAGACTTCGCCTGGTATAGCCGAAGCCGTGCGCCGCTCAATGGAATGGAGTGAGTACCACGCCGACATCCAGGATGATCAAGCCTCAGCACAACCGTCGCCAGAAGTGCTCCATTCCAAGCCAAGCGTCCCGGAAGCGATCAGGGATCTGATCCAGCGTCGTGTTGCCGCACTATCGTTGTCCTCCACGCCCCTCCCGGCGCCTGGTCAGATCGTATCGGCCGAAAAGATCGTCACGCCACGACCGGGGCAGCTTGACGCCATCATGCTGGTTCCTCTGTTTGTCCTCCTCGATGCACCAGCTGAAGCACCGGCCGTCTGGCACGGCTGGCTGGTGTCTGCCGAAACCGAATATGCTGGCTGGTGGGATTTCGTGCTCCAGGAACAAGACGCACACTTCGACCCGGAAGCGGCGATGGTGCAGCTATGGAACCCGGTACGTCTCTACCTGCCTATGGCGGCGCGCGTTGTCGGGCAACTGTCGTCAGCGCGTTTGCAGGCGGTGCGTTCGCTGGCAGCCGACTTCGTGGCGGTAGAACCACCGGCTGATGTCCCCTGCTGGCCTGGGCGAGTGGCATCGCGAACTACTTCCGCAGGCTTGCGCGTAAGCACCGGCAGCCCCCTGGGCGATGAACACGATGCCAGGAATCGCTACCAGCAACTCTACTTCGAAGCCGCAGAAGCGGTTCGCGAACCGGCTCGCCTGGCGTTGCGGGCTTTGGCCGGCGTCCCCGTCGGCCAAGTGGGAACGCTGATGAATCGCCTGATTGCTGCGGCCGGCAAAGCTGCGGAGATTCTTCTCCCGGAGCCAAGGGTCGCGATGGCAATGAGCGGCGACGACCTTGCTGATTTTCCCGATCTCTCGTGGCCCGACGTCGCACGACTACGGATTGACGAAGTGACCGCTGAAGGCGATGGACGGATGGAAGTGACTGCCGTCGGAACGGAACTGCTCGTCGTCGAAGTACGCAAGGGGTCTCAAGTCGAAGAGCGGGTTGACCTTCCGGCCGGCGCGGTGGATACCATCGCCTGGGACAGCGGCAGCACTACACTTGTGCTGTTTACGGCAGGCGGCAGGCGGCTGGAACTGCCGCTAAAGGAATCGGAATAGTCGCCAGCTCTGCGCTGGAGACTGCGCGGCCATTCGTCGCCTTGTGGCAGGAAGTCCACTCCACGGACAATGCAGTATTGCACCTCCTCAGCCGAGAGTGCCACCAGACCATTCCGCTTCCGGAAATAGCTGCCGGCGCCAAGGCTGTAGAGGAATTCCTTCCAGAATTGGCGCCAACCCTACGCTCACCGGCTCCTCGTTCTCGTTGCCTGCTGCTGCTTGAACCAAGCTTGCCAGCGCCCTGGCTGAACCTGCGCTGGGAAACACTGCAGCTGTCAGGACGACCGCTATCGTCACAGGCACTGGTTGTGCGGAATGCCGTCTGGGGCCTCGCGCGACGCAACGTCGGTAACACGATCCGCTTTCTCGATCTGTTCCCACCGGCGGAGTTTTCCTTCGTGGATCGGCTGCAGCCATGGCTTCGGTCAGGACAGCTGCGCAGCTGCCGACTCGCCTTTCTCAAGGAACAGATGAGTGCTGCCAGCGAGTTGCTGATCATGGCCCATGGCCGCGCCAATGGACTGGTCGATCGCGATGGGCGCGTGTTCGATCTGCCTGTTGCCTACCCGATGCCGGAGCGTATCTGGCTGCTCGCCTGCAACGTCGAAGGCGCCATGGACAAGCTGGCTCGGCGGCTGCTGGAACAGGGGTGCCGCAGCGTCATCGCGGCGACGTCCGACCTCTCGGCACCGGAGATGGCGTGCTTGCTTGAAGATTTTCTTGCGGGCCGAGCTTCCGAGGAAAGCATCTCCTGGCTGGGGCGAGCGGAGCGCGCACTCAGCGCCATGCCCAATTCTCGTACGCTCACGATCTGGGGCGAATGTGACATCGACCCGACGCCGTGCGCCCAATGGAACAGGCTGAGCTGGGACAACGCGCACGGCGATCGGCGCCGGCCACCGCTCGACGACGAAAGCACGCGCGAAGAATTTCTGTCAGCTTATCAACACGCGGCATCTCCGCACGCTTGGCCATTGACGCGCGAATGGATGTGGTCACCGCTCCTTTGGCTTGCGGAGAAACACCATCATCCGGCCATGCAGGAATTGTCCGAACGGATTGGCGATTCCCGGTCGCCGCAGGCCATCCGGGGTTTGGCTGCTGCCGCACGCCGCGTCGGCAATTATGTCCAGATGGCCAAGTATCTGTCGCTTGGCCTCGGAATCCCGGACTTGCCGGTCAAGGAGAGAGCCGAGATCCTTGGCGCACTGGCGAATCTTTTCATTGACCTCGACCTGCCAGAAAGTGCCGCGACGATCATCCAGCGTCATGAAGATTGCCATTTGGATGACCAGAAAGAGAGCTTCAGCGCGGAATTCAAGCGCCTCGACTGGGCAGCGCGCATGGAAGCGCGCCGCGGCAGCTTGCACATTGCACTGGACTTGATGACCACCAAGCGCAAACGCGCACCGGTCGATACCGGACGCGAACTGGCGTGGCAACTCTATCTGGCCACCTGGGGAATGCTCGCCGGGCAGGTGTCAGAGGATGTTTCGGCCGACTTCGCTGCCGAGGTCGCGAAGCGACTTGGCAGCGAGGCCCCGGAAAACGTCGGTCATGGCAACGAGACCAGCGCCTATTTGCTCCGGGCGCTTGCCGCCTACGCCTGGGCATCTCGGGATTCGGCGTGCTTGAATAGTGCCCGAATCTGGCTGGATCATGCCGAAGACAGGCTCACCGACGATGATCCAGGCCCATGGGCCTACACCATCGCCTACCTGCATCTTCAAGATGCAGCGCCGCGGGAGAGTCTGGACCGGGCTTTGAGCGCGCTGGAGCGAGCGCGCTATTTTCTTGAAGCCGCCTCGATTTCTGGTTTTGCAGATCGGGAAAGCAAGCGCCGCAGGCTCCTGGTACGCTTTCAGCAGCGGCGCCAGTATATCCTCGCTGAACTGAGCGAGGCCACTGACTTTACCGAAACCTTGACGGAAGTGGCAGCGAGAGAAAAGACTGAAAGCGATGCGGACGAGCTTCCGACAAGCGCTGCGCGTCTCGGCGTAATGCCGCTTTGACAGCCCCTCGCCACGTTGCCGGTGGCGCGAAAACGTCGATCAGCTGGCCGCTTTGGCCACTGCGATCAGATTTGTCGGGAAGATTCGTGAGCGCAACGGGGCCAGCGCTTGCCAACTGTCACGCTTCCTCACTTCGGCAATCGCGGCGAGCAAGGCCTTGGGGGTCGGATCGCCATCCATACTCTCGCCCACCAGCTGCGGCATTGCGAGAAGAGCCTTCTCCCACTGCCGCAGCGTATCGGCGATGCGGTTGAGCGGCTTGCTCGCCATTCCCACGTGGTGGTACACCAGAGGCAGCAGCGCCAGCGCTTCAGCCATGTAGTTGTTCTTGAGCAGCGCTTCGAGCGCAAGCCGGCCTTTCTCCCGTGGGGCGCCGGCGGCGACCGCGCCAAGCGTGACCACTGCAACTGGCAGCGCATCGCCATTGATCGATGCTCTGTCGGTGTTCTCCAGTCGATCGAGGCAGGCAAGCGCGGCGCTATGATCACCGCGGCGAAGGGCCAGCGCCGCCTCGCCCATCAAGGCATAGGCATTGAGCCGGGAATCCTTGGCCGCGTCGGAATCATGTGCTTCGGCATACCAGGCGGCAGCCTCGTCCAGATCGCCGGCCAGCAAGGCCACGTGCCCCCGATAGACGGCCGTTTGCCCGGTCACGCCAGTGCCCAGCAAAACCTGCTGAGCTTCGTGGGATCGCCGATAGAAGTCGGCGGCACGCTCCAGATCACCGCAACGAAGGGCGATTTCGCCACAGCGGCCGAGCGTCTTGTAGGTTTCGGGGTCGCCGGCCACCTCCTGATCGTACAAGGCCGCGTCGGCCAGCTTTGCGGCTGCGCCAAGCGCACCAAGATCAGTGAAAACATTGGCGATCAGGCGCTGCAGGCGCGAACGGTGCTGCTCGGACCCGGATTGCCACTCCTTTCGATAGGCATCGAGCGCGATTCGAAACTCGCCGGCGTAATACGCACGTTGTCCAATGCTGACACCGAATCCAGGAATATCAGCTTCGGCCAGTCCCGGCAGACGGGTCAGCAGATCGTCGCAGGCCTGCCGGTAACGTCGCGTCGCCTCATCGGCTTCGGGATGCAGGCCGCGAGCGGCCAGCTGATAGGCGGCCTCCCACCAGATGGCTTGACGAAAAGCGATCGGAAGCGATGCTGTCCCGTCACCGAGGGAAGCCACCAGTTTCTCGTAGTCGGCGAGAGTTACGGCGACGCACCGCCGCTGCGTGAGCTCCTGAAGCAGACGCTGTGCCGCAGCCAGCAGGGGTTCTGGTGGGCAACGCCGGCTCGTCCAGTCCGGCGAACGCCGGACCAATACCTCGTCGGTATCGCTGCGCCACGACTTCTTCAAGTCCGGCCGACCGCCCAGTGGATGCGTCGACCCGAGCAACCAGTAAGCCAGAGCCTCGCGCACGTCTGCGGGCAGATTCCCTCGACGCGCGTCCAGCGCCCTTCTCGCCGCATCGAGGTCATTGATCTCCCGCGCTGGCAGCAACCAGAGCTCGATAGCCAGTTCGGCCGACAACAGCTCGGTCGCCAAAGGCAGCGCTCCCGGCTTGACCCAGACGCTCCACGGCGCCGGTACGGCAGCGACCTCGCCTCCCCGACCGGAAACCGAGAAGGATTGCATCCGCACAGCGTCCAGCAATACGTCGCAGCCCTGATTGGTCAGCCGATCGTCGCCGGCAGTCGACGCTACGTCGATCTGCGGGCGCGGACCCTCCGCGTGCCACGCCAGATCGACGGTTTGCCCTGCGAAAAGAGCCAGGCCACTATCGAGAGCCAGCTGAAAGCGCCAGCGACTCATGCCATTACCTCTCGCGCCGAGAAGAAGCGGACATTGGGACCGACCGGATTGGGGAAGCGGATACGCAGATCACGCTGCGCAGAATCGCAGCTTGCGGCCATCAAGCTGCACGCCAGGTCGGCGAGATTGTTCAAGCGGCTCTCCTCCGCGCTAAGCAGTTTGGCCGCCTGCGCGTCCTCTCTCTCCAGGGCGCTGACCAACTCCGTCTTGTTCATAGAGCCGGCGAAGGCAATCTGGCGCGCCGCGGCGGTCGATGGCACAGGCCAATGGCCTGCCGTTGTGGCCAGCGTTGCCCAGAATTGTCTCTCCATCGTTTCCAGGAGAGTGCGGTTGCCGCCTGTCTTGCTGGTTGCCAGCCGGCCGCCTGATGAAGGCCCAGAGAGCTCTCGTCCGGCACGCAGGATCGACGCGGTGTTGGTTTCTTCGGTCCGGCAACCGGGAAGGACACGAATTCGTGGCGACGAGCCCAGAAACGGCCTCACCAGCGCGAGGATTCTGCCGTAGAGCGCGCCAATGGTGGCCATCGGATCGCTACCTGTCGAGAAGTCGGTCATCACCTCCTTGCCACTTCCGTGAATGCCGAGCGACACGATTCCCGGATGTCCTGCCAACCAGCGAAATGCCGCCAGCAGGTGGGTCAGGACCGGATCGCTGGGGGTGGCATCGAGTGAATACTCCCCCGCTACTTCCTTTCTGGTCCGAAGGTAAAGCCACGCCTCGCGCACATGATGTTTCGTGAGCTCGTCGGCCTTCTCGGCACCTTGTGACAGCAACCAGCTCCTGAGCCCCTCGACCGGCGCGTCCATTCGACCGCGAATCGTCCGACCGTCAAGATTTTCGTCGAGCGCGGCGAGTAGAGTTGCCGGACGGGCGAGAATCAGTCCCACGCCGTGCATGCTGGCAGAAGGCGGGTCCTCGAAACTCCCGGTTTCGTCACCGATGGCGAGCCATAGATTGGCTCTCGAAGACGAACTGAAATTCCGTGCTGGACGGTTGTTGGATGTCATGTGGGTCGCCATTCAAGTGAAGCTTTCAGCCCGACGCCGAAGCAGGCGGTGGTCTGGTGGATCGGAAGGTACGTGTTGCGGCCATTCTCATACCAGATGGCAGAGCCAACATCCACCTTCGGGAAATTCCGTCGATAGCCTTTCATCGACGCACTGCTGCGCCAACAGCACCAGGCACGCCCGCTCGTCGGCGGCGCAATCGCCCCTGCCGTCGCGATACTTCTTTAGCATATCAGCAGTAGGGTCCGCTTGGGACAGATACGCGTAATCCTTGATGACTGCAACGGACCCCTAAATTTGGTACGTCATCGGCAGCAGAACGGTCTGGTCACAAAGCCTTGTCAGCGGGCAGGTGCGACGCACGACACAATCCAGAAAGGCATTGCCCGCGAAGGCGCGATGTCACAAAGCCCTATCAGCGGGCAGGTGCAACGACTGCGCCAGGTCGTCCAGGCGGCTGGCGGAAGCAAGTCACAAAGCCCTGTCAGCGGGCAGGTGCAACGGACTTGCAGAGGGCAAGCGCCCGCTATCTTTGAAGCCGGGTCACAAAGCCCTGTCAGTGGGCAGGTGCAACGGACGGCAGGTTTCACAGCAAATATCAAAACGCTGGCCATGTCACAAAGCCCTGTCAGCGGGCAGGTGCAACGGACGCCCGGTGTGGCGTGCATCACCGTTCGGGCATACTGGTCACAAAGCCCTGTCAGCGGGCAGGTGCGACGGACATTCTTGCTGCAAGGTCACTCAGCGGACACTTGAGGAGTCACAAAGCCCTGTCAGCGGGCAGGTGCGACGGACAATTCTGGCTTGGCGTTGGGAATATTGCCGAGGCGGTGTCACAAAGCCCTGTCAGCGGGCAGGTGCGACGGACTTCAATGTCTATTTTTTGCTCGAAAAAGCACTATTTGTCACAAAGCCCTGTCAGCGGGCAGGTGCGACGGACCCGCAGGCACGGACAGCATCAAGGCGCTGTCTACTGCGTCACAAAGCCCTGTCAGCGGGCAGGTGCGACGGACAAGACCGCAGGTACGGATAGCATCAAGGCGTTGAGGTCACAAAGCCCTGTCAGCGGGCAGGTGCGACGGACTACCAGAGGACGCAGCGCGCCGAGCCCTCAAAGATGTCACAAAGCCCTGTCAGCGGGCAGGTGCGACGGACCCCTGGGGCGTACACCTACAACCCGATCATGGAGCCGGTCACAAAGCCCTGTCAGCGGGCAGGTGCGACGGACCTGGGGAGCATGATGCTGCTCCCGTCTGTCCGGCACAGGTCACAAAGCCCTGTCAGCGGGCAGGTGCGACGGACGCCTGGAGTTCCCCCGAGTAAAGGTTCCCCCGAGTAAAGGTTCCCCCGGCAAGTCACAAAGCCCTGTCAGCGGGCAGGTGCGACGGACTTGTCCGGGTTCGCAAGCTCGCGAACGGGAAGCCCAGTCACAAAGCCCTGTCAGCGGGCAGGTGCGACGGACACATCAAGCTCGCCCTGACCCTTGCATCCTCCGAGTCACAAAGCCCTGTCAGCGGGCAGGTGCGACGGACAGTGCCTTCTACAACCCTTGCTCCGCCTGGCTTTCCGGGGTCGAAAAGGTGAACGGGGTCAAAAACCGGGCCGAAAATGCGTCCATCATCCCTCGGAAAATTCTTCCTGTGATCTATCAACACGTTACAGTGGGGTGAACGCCCCGGCTTCACGTCTCTTCTGCTTCTGCTTGAATTGTTAAAGAAAAAGGGCCTTGTTCAGACCGCAAAATAGGCAAGTCAGACTGCGACCTGCCAACACCCCGCAGCCGTACCGGTAGCGCAGGGAAGAAAGCGGGCATCGTGCTCGCTGCGGCCATGCATTCTCACCAGGACCGCCTGCGACAAGCGCCGGCCGAAGCCAAACTTTGGATCATGCCGGCGACCCAGCCAGGGCTGCAAAGGCACGCCGCCGACGCCGTCGGTGGCGGCACCGGGCAGCAATTCGCCGGCCGCCAAGCGTACGCCATCTCCATTGGCAGCTGCAACACCGGGATAGCGCACGGCGCCAGCCAGCCAGCCGTCGCAATGAACATGGCCGAAGCCGATCTTTAGCTCCCCGCCAAGGCGCATGGTCGACAGCCAGTCGCGCAGCGGGCGGGCATCGAGGCGGTCTTCGTCGAACCACACGCCGCCGCATAAGCGTATAACTCGGCCGGCCGGGACGACCAGTTGCTCGACTTCGAAGAGCGCCGACTCGACCGCCGAACGGCTGGTGCCGTCGAGCGTGACGTGGTGGCTGCTGGCAAGCAGCAGGTTTTCCACCTCGGCATCAGCGAGCCGGCGTTCGCCGTCGATGAAGAACGCCGGTCCGAAGCGAAAACGGCGCATGATTTCATCGAGCGCGTCGGCAAAGTGGCCCGGCGAACCACCGCGTGCGGCGCCGACGGCCGCGGCCAGGGCATGCACGAAGAGATGTCCGGGTGCATGGCGATGGGTCTGCGCCACGACACCGGCGCGCCGACTGCCGAGGTGCAGCGGCGAGAGCAGTTCGAGGGAGAAGCTGGCGAAGGTGGCTGAAGTGGTCATCTCGCCTCAGTCCCCGTTCTTCAGCGCCTTCGCGGCGTAACGGCCGTAGGTCAGTGTGGTCTCGAGCAACTGCTTCGAGAGTAGAAGGCGGCGCAACGCGTCAGCGGCCGATTCGCCCGGCTGCGCGGCGGTGAGGCTGCGGTAGAAGCTCGGCATGTCCGGCGCGCGCGCCTGATCGGCGCTGGCCAGCCCGGTGCTCTGCAGCAAGCGGCGCGCTTCCTGGTCGATGCGCTGGGCGGGTGTTCGGTCCTGCTCACGCTTGCGTGTAGCCAGGAACAGGCCGAAGGCATACAGCCCTTGCTCGGCGAGTACGGCCAGCGACTTGGTGATGATGTTTTCCGCATCGTTGGCGCGCTGCGGATCGTGCCCGGCCATTTCGTTGGCAGCCAGTGCGGCGAGAGGTTCGAGGTTCAGCATGGCATCCTCCTCACTTGACCAGTGCAAACTGCATGCGGCCAAAGCCACGCGTGGTCATCGCGCCAAGGCCCAGGGTGCACGCCAGGCCCAGCGCTTTTTCGAGCAGCGGCAAGGCCGCCGGGGCGATTTCCGGGAAGCGACCGTCGTCCAGGTCAAGCTGGCCACGAAACAGCGTGCCGCGCGGCGTCGCTTCATAGGTGAATAGCGCACCATCCGCTGCCGCGCCGGTCTCGAAGTCAATCGACACCGAGGTGCGGGTTTCGAGATTGGAGTTGACGATGGCCGGGAAGAGGTTGTCATGGACCACGACCAGCCGCTCCTTGATGTGCTCGAACACCGGCAGCCCTTTTGCGGCATCGGGGAAGGGAATCTCCCTGGCCTCGGCTGCCAGCAGCAGCCAACCCAGGTTCAATCGCTTGGGCGCTGCGGCTCCGGCCTGAGCGATCAGCTGTTCCTCGCTGGCCGGGCGCGGCACCTTGGTGCAACCGGCGCGTTCGAGCAGGTGGGCGGTGGTTACCCAGCGTGGACCGAGCATCGTCGGCACCGGAAAGGCGAGGATCTCGGCGTCGCGAAAGGACACCGCGCCGATGCGCGATTCGCCTTCGGTATCACCTTCAGCATAGCCGAAGATGCGCGCGACCGGGTCGTCGCCACCCTTGTGTGGATGCTTCTTGTTCTTCTCGTCGATGGTGGCGCGAGCGTAGGCCATGGCGCGCTGCCGATCGCCGTCCGGGAGCGAATAGATCGCCGCCGAGCGCGTGGCGCCGTTGATCGAGGAGCCAGGCACTTTCGGCAAATTGCTGCCCGCATCACGCTGGATGGTGAGGTCGACGCGGCCCATGCGATAGCCGCCGGCGCCGATGTGGGTCGGGTCGAGCGCGTAGAGGTAGAGCGGGTGCGATTTCATGCGTTTTCCTCACTGAGTGATCTTCTTGTCTTGGATACGAAAGTGGTCCATTCGACGGCGTCGAAGAAGCGGCCGTCCATGATTGCTTTGAACAGCCGCTCGCGTCGCTCGCAGGCATCGTCGCCGGTGACGTAGCGCAGCAACATATTGCGTAGATGGGCGTGCCAGGCGTCACGGCCGGTGGGGCGCAGGGTGGCGGGAACGTCGCGCACCCATTTTTCGTAGGTCTCGACCATCTCGCCCTGCAGACCCTTGATCTTCGAGGTATCCCAGCCGCTGTCCCTGACCAGGCGCGAAAACTCGGCAAAGCCCTCGAGCAGCAAGGGCGTACGACCAGCGTCACCGAGCACCCAGTGCGGCCGGCGCAGTTCCTCGCCTTCGCGTCGATACGCGATCTGATGCCGGCGCGCCGAGCCTTCGAGAACCAAGAAGTCAAAGGTCATCGGTGGCAGCAGCGCTTCGTCTCCGGGCAGCAGGTCAAGCACATGCGTGAGTCGTTTCGGGCCAGAGACCCGCTTGCCGGCACGCGTGCTGGCGATGACGTGGGGGTGCCACTTATCGTCCTGCGCAGGGTCGCCGGTGGCGGTGTCGACGCGCCAATCAACTTCGCCCTGGGGCGTGCTCCAGGCGATGTCGATGGCGCGGCCATTCGCCGATTTGCGCGCCGATTCGACTCGCCAGGTCTGGTGCGGCACCAGCGGCACGCGGGCGTCGAGTCGGCCGAGGACGTCGAGCGCGACGTAGAGCGGGAACTTCGCCCGCATCACGGCGCAGGAAACATGGGCGGCGAGGCCGCCGCGCACCTTCGACAGTCGCTGCGCCAGCAGCCGCGCAATGATTTCCACGGTGGCGTCGGCGTCGGTCGCGGCGACGATGAAGCGCAGGCCGCGTGCGTCGAGGCTCAGTGGCAGCAGCCGACCATCGAGTGTGCCGGCGACTTCATTTGCCAACTCCTTCCACAGCTCACGCAGGTCATCCCAGAGACGCTGCAGGCGCGCCGGGGAAGCGTGCTTGCGCATGGCGAACAGGGCAAGGCGATCGCCATCGTGGCGGGCGAGTCGCCACTCGTGCGGCAGCGCGGCCGATTCGCGCAGGAGGAAGCCCTCAGCCACCTCGAGCGCCTTCTGTGCCGCGTTGGCTGCGGCGCTACGGCCGTCGTTATTCGCGAGCCAGTAGTTCTCGCCGAGCAAAGCGCGGGCGAGAATGGCATGGTCCTTGGCGGGCATTTCGCCGGTGCGCAAGCCGGCAAGAAGCACGTTGAACCAGTCGCCCAGCGTGTTGCTGTCGCTGAGCCAGGAGACGTTCGCACTCTTGTGCTTCTCATTGTTTTCCCGCTGCTTGTCGTCTGCCGCTGCCAGGCCTGAACGCAAGGACGCCAGTGGCCGGGCCAACTGGGTGATCAAGGTGGCACCGGCAGCGATGGCGCCCGCGTCGACCTGTACCGAGATCAGCGCCACACGACTGCTGTCGCCGCCGTCGGCCAGTTCTTCGATGCTACTCACGCTGCTGCGGAAGCCGAATTCGCCGGCGAGATGACGTGCCCGCTGACGTTTGGCGTCGCGGTCGGCCAGCGCCGTGCAGTCGTCACACAGCTTTTGGACGCGGCTACGGCTTTCGGTCAGCGCGTACTCACGCGTTTCGGCCGGGCGTAGGCCGCACTGCGGGCAAATCTGCATCAGCCGGCCTTGCTCGGCGTTGGCCGCATCCCAGAGTGCCTGCAGTTCGAGTTCCCCGGCCTGCAGGCTGCGCTGGCGAGCGCTGTCCGGGTCCAGCCCCAAGGCCTCGGCGTAGTCCGTGAGGTAGAGGGCCGGTGCGCTCCAGCACACGCGGAACGGCGTCCCTATGCCGAGCGGCTCGACACAGCGGGCAAGCGCTTCCTGCAGCGGGTCGAGGATGTGGCGGGCAAAGAGCAGGTCGGACGCGGCGCTATCGTCCTCGTGGAAAGCGGGCGCGAGGATCAGAACACCGTCGTCGTCTTCGTAGATGATGTTGCCGACCGGCGAGGCTTCCTCGACGAGCTCGCGCAGACTATCGACTACTTCGCGGCGCCGTCCCGAAAGACTGACCAGCGCCGTCGTCGTCAGCATGCCACGCGTCAGCGCCTGCCAATCCCAGCGCACGCCGAGCAGGCGGAAGCGGACTCGCCCGAGTTGCGGAATATCGAATCGGCCCTGATCGTTCTGCAGCGCGCTGAAATCGGTGCGCAGCACACCCTCGGCGGTGGCCGCCTTGAAGAAGCTGGCGGACGAGTGCGCGTGGTGCCACAAGGTGACGTCGTTGGTCGGGCGGCGCGTTTCAGCCAGCGCTTTCCCGAAAATCCCCTGCAAGTCGGCCAGGAGCGCACGCCGGGTTCGCGCGATGTCCTGCGCAGCCAGGGGCGAGAAGAGCCGTTTCCTGATGACGGCGATCGCCTCATTCCAACGTGCGGCAAGTAAATCGTTCGAGTAGGGATCGCGCATTTGTCCGAAAGCGTCGGCGATTTCCGCGTGCACCGGTGATTGCTCGCTGCCCTCGGAGCCGCCGGATCCCTTGTCGAGCGCGGAATCACGGATGTCGGCGCCGAAGGCATAGAGATCGCCCAGAAAGGACAGTTGGTCGGCGGGGAAGGCGTTGGCAGCATGGTGTTGCCGCAACGCGGCGCCCAGTCCAGTCGCCTGCACGGCGCCGGGCTTGAGCCATCCGGCGGGAAGCGCCAGTGCCGCAGCCCAGTCGGGGTCGGCCAGCAGCCCGGCGAGCACCGCGGCGAGTTCGGGCTTGTCAGCGATTTCGCCGGCATCCGGATAGACACGGCCAGTCTCCAGGATGGCTCCATGCGCAGCCTCGATGTGGCAGGATTTCGTCGTCGCCTTGCTGAGTTTCTTCCCGCCCGCCAGCATCTCGCCGGCAAAACCAGGGTGCAGCTTGCCCAGATCGTGCAGCAGGCCGGCGATTTCGACGGCGAGGATGAGGCGGCGAGCGTTGTCGTCGAAGGGCGCCATCATGCCTTGCCCTTCGCGATACGCTCGGCGAGTTGTCGCCAGCTCTCCGCCCCGGAAAATTCGAGCGCTTGCGGCATGTCCGGGTAGCCGGTAGCGCGGCAGGTGGCGGCAAGCGGGGCGATCGCACCGTAACCGGCAAGGCGCTTGGCGCCGAGCCCCAGCGCGGGCCACCAGGCGGCCAGAGCGCCGACGAAGCAGGCGAGGTCGGCGCGCGCCGTGGCTTCGTCCGAGTCCTTGGCGCCGGCCGGGTTGAAGTAGAAGAAGTTGATCTCGGCCTGCACCGGTTTGCCTTTGTCAGTCACCGGCGCTACCGCCTCGAACTGGATCGGCTGCGTGCCGATGCCGCTGCCGTCGGTCCTGGTCGGGTTCATCACCAGGTACTGCACGTGCGAGAACCACAGTGGCGAAAAATGCAGCCGTCCGGCCTCGCTGGCAAGTTCTGCCGGATCGTCGCTGGCAATGCCGAACAAGCGTTTTGCGGCAGCGGTGTCCTGACGGTAGCGCATGGTCCTGACCTGGTCGCCCTTGCCCAGGTCGTGCCAAGGCAGCTCATGCGGGAAGCCGCGCTGGAAGGCGTCCGCCGCGAGACCCTTGAGCGAAGCGGCGGCGAGGAAGGGAACGCCGTAGACATGGTCCTTGCGGACCGGGTTGTCGAAGAGATAGAAGGGATCGTCGTCACGCGTCAGCAGCGGCGCCAGCAAGCGAAAACGCAGCGTTATCGCCGCGGAAAACGGCGGCAACACGCTGATGTCGACAGGTGTCACGCGCAAGCCGGCGCGATCGATCTCGCGCGTCGCACAGGGCAGCGCGCGGGCGCTGCCGCGTGCTTTTTTCGGGTCGTCGAGGACGTCCCTGAGTTCAACTCCCTGCAGTTCCATCGCGTGACGGACCATGAAGTCGTTGCGCCGGCCGGTAAGGTCTTCGGGTTTGACGACGCCCCGCCGCAGGTGCGCGGCGTGCGCCTGCCAGCTCCATTGGGCGGCGGCAATGCCTCCGGACTCGATGGCGACGCGCTCTTCTGCGAGCAGTTCAAAATTCATGTTTCAGACTCCTGCGAGCTTGTTGAGCCAGGCCGCACGCTTACTCAGGTGCTTGCCGCCGAATTCCCAGTCGATCCGGCCGTCGACGCGATAGCCAATGCCCTCGATCATGGTGTCGATGTGGCCGGCAGCGGCGGCAAAGGCGTTCATCACTTCGCCACGCACGGCGGCGGTGTCGGGCTTGAGCGCCACCGCGAGGCGCAGTTCGACGCCATCCTCGGTCGCGTAGGCGGCCGAGACATTCACCGCGCTGCCAAACTGATTGAGTTTGCCGAGCATCTGGTGACGCAAGGCCGTCAGGCGGGCCTGTTCGGTGCCGGATGCGTCGGGTTTTGCGCGCAGGGCATTGCGCAAGGTGGCTCGGGTGGCCAAGGCCAGATTCAGCGCACTTGAGCGGTTGAGGATCGGACGCTGCCCGGGTGCGACACGAAAGCGCAGGCGGCCGAAGGCATGGCGCAGCAGGTTGAGTTCGCCCGACTCGCCCTTGACCGCATCCGGCAATACGACGTCAGGATCCAGAGGCACGGCGAACGGCCGTGCTCCTTCGGTCAGTGCGAGCACACCCAGACCAAATTGATCCTTGGCACCGAAGCTGCCGTGGCGAATCTGGATCGCCAGGGTGAGGGTCAGAAGCTGCCAGTGCGCATCCGAAATGCCGCGCCTCGAGATCTGCAGGCCAAGCTGGCCCTCGAAAGCCGAATTGAAGTACCAGCGCGAGTCGCCGCCTCCCGCTTTGGGTACTCTGACGATCTCGGGGAGTGTCACGGCTGCCAGGCCAGTGGTCTCCCAGCGCAGTGCGACTTGCTTGGCCTCGGCCTTCGTCTTGCCCGTGCCGGCATTACCCCACACCGCACCCTCAAAGTCTCCATCACCCAGGGTGCGCGCCACCAGGCATGACATCTGCCGGATGCCACCGAGCAGGTTGGACGGGTGAATCTGATCGCCGAGTTGGCCGATACCGCCCGTGTAGAGCGGGGTGAGCGTCTTCAACTGCAGGACCAGGCCGTCCGCCTGCGGCGTGCGCAAGCAAGCAAGCATCTCCGGTGCGTTCATTGTTGTTGTCCCTCCCAGGATCACGTTCGCACTACAAGCTTGTCAGCAGCCGATCAAGGCTCGGCCGCGGCGAGTATTTCATACTGACCGCAACCCATGCCCGTCTGCCCGCCGGCATGCAGTTCAATCCCGGCGCGCAGCATCGGCCAGGCATCAGGGTGCACCTCGTTCAGTTCGAGTTCCCATTCAGTCCCGGTGAGCATCCGCCGTGCGAGCGGAATCCGCTTTGCTTTCTGCGCTAGCACCTCGCAACGCCAGGGCTGCGCGAGTCGCGGCAGCTCGGCGCCATCGCCATACTGCTGCACGAGCCGTTGCAGGCGTGTGTGCAGGGCACCATACAGCGGGTCTCCCACATGCTTGCTCACCAGCGGCGAGACAAAGCGCACCCGACATGCCGACGACGGCGGCTGGCCGTTCGTCAGTTCAAGTGCCACGGGCATACTCACCCAGCCCTCGCCACGCCGCCAGGCCCGCCTGGCCGTTGCCGGCGCAGTCGCGTGCTCCAACTGCGCCGGTGCGCCATCGAAGGACAGATTTGTACCACCGGCGCTCAGTGCAGCCAGCCATTCACCGACCGCAAAACCGCTCCCGGCGCCGAGCCAGCGGATGCCGACGCTCCAGCCGGCATGCCCACGCTGCCAGCCATGCAGCCAGAACGGTGGTAACGCCGTATCGGCGAGCGGCTTGAACAACTTCGGGTAGGCGCAGGCAGCAAGTGCAGGGCAGGTCGCGCAGGCCGGCTCCGGAAACGAACAGACCGCACCGAACAGCGCTTGCCCCATCAGGCCTCGCCACGCAGCCCCGGCAAAGCCACTGCCACGACCGCTGGCCGTGAAATGCAGGTCCAGCCCGAACACTTTCAGACCGCAAAAACGGCTTCCGTTTGTCATGTGATCGATTATGCCTGAAGTCAGTTGATAAGCAGGCAACGAAACGAGGAAGCCGAAAATAAAAAGCCTGTGCCCGATAGGGGCACAGGCAAAGGCCAAAGCGGGCGGAAGTGCTGGATCCGCAATCCCGTAGATGGCGAACCGTCACCAGACCCTTTCAGCGGGCGGCGGTGAAGGACCACATGGGTAATGGCTGCACGTTCGAACTCGAGACAATGCCAGAAAGCCCTTTTGGCGGGCAGGTGCGACGGACTGCAATGCGCGCTTTTAAATCCGCCAACGTCATCACGCCACAAGCCCTATCAGCGGGCAGGTGCGACGGACGTGACCTTGACAGGTCACCCGCACCAAGGCGCACACAGCGCCTTTGTCCATAACTCCAGAAAGACCCAACCAATCACAGCGATCACGAGGACTACCTCGATGAGCGTCTGAATGAAAGCTTCAACGGGAGGTCCTAACTGCCTAGTGGCGTTCATTAGGATTCTCACAAAGAGTTTGCGTATTTTCAATTAGTTGGGGCCGGAGGTTAGTTACTAGGAGCTGGTTCGTTCGTTGCTGCGGTCCTGGCGATCAAGGAACTTCTGAAGCATCTCACGTTCAGCTGGGGTCGGGGCACCTTGGGAAACGGCAACCTTCTCAGGTCACAAAGCCCTATCGGCGGGCAGGTGCAACGGACCGGCATGCTCGCGGCGTGGTGCTTCTGGAAGCATTTCAAGTCACAAAGCCCTATCGGCGGGCAGGTGCAACGGACGCGAACCTGGAAGCGGCGGCCAGAAGAACGGGGGTGGTCACAAAGCCCTATCAGCGGGCAGGTGCGACGGACATCAAAAGGTAGAGGTCTTCGGCGAGGTGCGCGACAGGTCACAAAGCCCTATCAGCGGGCAGGTGCGACGGACCAAGAGCCCGTCCACCACCGAAGCGGCGCGTGCCGAGTCACAAAGCCCTATCAGCGGGCAGGTGCGACGGACTTGCTGGTACGGAAGTCCGGGACGAAAAGACCAATGAGTCACAAAGCCCTATCAGCGGGCAGGTGCGACGGACAATGTAACTGCCATCACCATGGCCACCATTGACAAGTCACAAAGCCCTATCAGCGGGCAGGTGCGACGGACAGGCAAATCGAAAAGCAGGATCATCCTAGCCGCCGTGTCACAAAGCCCTATCAGCGGGCAGGTGCGACGGACAAAAGAGCAGCAAGCATTTTTTGGGTTCGTCCCAACTAGTCACAAAGCCCTATCAGCGGGCAGGTGCGACGGACAGTGCCTTCTGCAACCCTTGCCCCGCCTGCCTTTCCGGGGTGGAAAAGGTGAACGGGGTCAAAAACCGGGCCGAAAATGCGTCCATCATCCCTCGGAAAAGTCTTCCTGTGATCTATCAATGCGTTGCAGCGGGGTGAACCCCACAATAACAACTGCCGTGTTTTCAAAGAGCAATAAACGCGAGGCCCTCGAGTCTAGCACTTCGCGTGCCGGCCTCAGCTGTCGTCGAGGTGCCAGAAGCGCGGGGCAGAAATACTGCCGTCGAGCCAGTGCGCGAGTTCTCGCGCCTGCAGGTGGATGAGCCTGCGCCAGGCCGTCTTTTCGCCGCGCCAGCTGACCTGCCCGGAAAGCAGCTGCTCCCAGGCCTGGTAGACGATTCCACGCCGTCCGTCGCGCAGAAGGCAGCAATCCCCCTCGGTCTCGAAATCGTCTGGGGTCAGCTCACTCGTCAGGAGCCTTGCGCTGAGCCGGTCCGCGAGTGGTCGCAGCGGCTCGACCAGATCCATCAGCAGCGTCGGCCGGCCGTCATCGGCCGCGTGGTAGAACCCTGCCGCCGCGTCAAGCCCGGTCGCGGCGACACCCACCTCGACCTCGTTCAACAGCAGGGTGTAGGTCAGCGACAACACGGAATTGACCGGGTCTGGCGGAGGATGCTGGCGACGCTGTTCAAAGTGGAAGGGGCTGGCTTCCAGATGATGCCGCAGGCCGTCGAAGAAGGCTCGTGCGGCTGCACCTTCGTAACCACGCAGGGTGTCAAGGTCCCCACAGTGGTGGCTGGCGAGCAGTCCGGCGGCGATCTCGTGCCTGCCGGGCAGCCGCCATTGCCGAAGCAGCCGGCCGTGACCGCGCAATTTCGCCTGCACCAGCGCACGGGCGACGGTCAGCCGCCCTTCCGGGTCATCCATTGCCAGGAACTGCCGCTTGCGGCGCATGACCTGGCGTCCGGCATGGCCGGACAGCGAGCCGCGAAAACCGCCACGTAAGGCGGAAAAAATGACCGGTACGCCTTCCTTCAGCAGCGTGCTTATGGCGTCATGACTGAAGTGCGCGTGCGCCAGGACAATGACCTGCTCGAGTTGGTGCAAGGGCAGCGTCTGGTCCGGCTGGTTCGGGGTCTTTAGCGTCAGGCGCCCTTGCGAGGCGCCGACCTTGACGCCGTGGCGGTCGATGTAGAGGACGGCGCTCATTCACAGATCCATTCGCTTGCCGGCGCGGCCTCGGTGCCCATGCGCGCGGCGATGCAATGGACTCTTTCCTGCCCGCGGTGCGGCGCGCGCTGGAAGTCGTCGAGCAGGACCCGCAGCCGCCGCTGACGAACGGCGTCGAGCCAGCACAGGAAGAGGGATTCCTGCACCGGCTCGCCGAAACCGTGCAGCAAGCGATGCAGACGATTGCGTCGGCGGCATTCCGATATGTCGTAAGCGACATAGACGGGAACCGCGTGCGCCGGGCTGCTCGCCGTGAGCTTCTGGTTGTCGGTGTCGCGCTGCGAAGCTGTCTTCATGGTCGTCCCGAAGTTGATCCCCTGTTAGCCGTGCAACGTGCGCCGGATGCTGAATTGCAAGGCACGACATGCTCATCGGGTCGTCACAGGCGGCTTTTGAAAATCATCTTCCTTCGGTCGTTGCCTGCTCAGACAGCAATCAACGGGAGGCGGCGATGCGGCAGTCGGCGAAGGTCACAGCGATTTACCGGGAACTGCGGCAGACCGTGGGCGGGAAAGCCACGGCGGCTGAGGCGCTGGCCTGCGCCGCTTCCCTGGTCGAGTTGTTTTCGCTCGACAACGACGCGACGGGTTACGACCTGCGGGCGGAGCGGCAGCCGCTGGACATGCTAGCGGTGGACGTGGCCCTGGCCGACGGCGGTTGGCGCAACCTGTGCCGGGAGTGGAACCGGATGGGTTGGGAGAGCAGCGATGGTTGCGGTGGCATGCGTCCCAGCGAGTGGCTGGTGAGCTGACTGAGACAGGGGAAACGATGATGAAAACTTTGCGCTATGGGCTGGCGATGGCCGCCAAGGAGCATCTGATATCGGGGCAGGCAATCACCCGCCTGGAGGCGATGGTGCTTTACGGCGTTGCCAACCTGCCGGATCTGATCAAGGAAATGCGCCGCCAGGGCTTCGTCATCGAGTCACGGCTGGTCAGCTATGCGGCGGCGGCCGTAAGGATCAATCGACATGCGGTCTTGCAGCCGCCAGCCAACCTTCCGGTCCGCGAGGTGCAGTTGACGGAATACTGGGTGAGCAAATGAAACGGACTTTCAATCGTCTTCAAAAACGCGTGCTCGCCTGGCGGGCCGGTGGCTGCTGTCAGCGTTGTGGCGCCGAGCTTGGCACGCGCTTTCACGCCGACCATGTCCTTGCCTTCTCGCGCGGAGGCCGGACGGTGACCGACAACGGGCAGGCGCTCTGCGCCAGCTGCAACCTCAGCAAGGGCGCGAAATGAACTTGCAGCTTCGTCCGTGGCAACAACAGGCGCTGCACAAGGCGATCGCCTGGCTGGTCCAGAAGCGACTCGACCGCCACTTCCTGATCAACGCCGCGCCCGGCGCCGGCAAGACGCTGGCGGCCTGCGCGATCGCCCAGACACTGATCGAACTCGGCGAGATCGACCGGGTAATAGTCGTCGCGCCGCGCTCCGAGATCGTCAGCCAGTGGGCCGATGATTTCCGACGGGTCACCGGCCGCCACATGGGCAAGGTGACCGCCCGTGACGGCGACATCGGCGAACTGGGCATCGATGTCTGCGCGACCTGGGCAGCCATTCAGGGCCTGCAGCCGGAACTGCAGGCGGTGTGTCGCGCGGCGCGGGTGCTGGTGATCTGCGACGAACATCATCACGCCGCAATCGAGGCCGCCTGGGGCGATAGCGCCGACAGTGCCTTCACCGATGCGAGCTTTGTGCTGGTCTTGTCCGGCACCCCGATCCGCTCGGACGGTGCGCAGTCGATCTGGCTCGCCTACGACGACGCCGGCGCCATTGACCAGCCGGAGGAAGGCACCTACACGCTGACCTACGGCGATGCGGTGGATCTCGGCTACTGCCGGCCGGTAACCTTTCATCGTCATCAGGGACTGTTTTCCGTCGATCTCGAGGGTGGCCACACGATACGTGTTTCCGGCCACCAGAAGGCCGCGATTCCGGCGGATCTGGCACGCATCCCGGGGCTGCAGACGGCGCTCGATTTCTATCGTCTGGCGCGTACGCCGCAGTACGAGCGCGACGGCAGAACGCCGCTACTCACCGGCTACCAGGCGACCATGCTCGAGTGGGGCAGCGCGAAACTGACCGACCTTCGCCACCGCATGCCCGATGCTGGCGGGCTGGTGATCGCGCCGTCAATTGAAATGGCTGAGTACATGGTCGATCTGATCGAGCAGATCGAAGGCGAGAAGCCGCTCCTGGTGCACAGCCAGTTGGCACACCCGGAGTCACGCATCCGCGCTTTTCGCAACACCGACAAACGCTGGCTGGTATCGGTGGCGATGGTCTCGGAAGGGGTGGACATCAAGCGCCTGCGCGTTCTGGTCTACCTGCCGAACGCTCTGACCGAACTGGCCTTCCGCCAGGCCATCGGACGCGTGGTTCGCACCGCCGGTCACGACGACGATACGCGAGCCTACGTGCTGATGCCGTCTTTCGAGACCTTCGAGACGTTTGCGCGGCGGGTCGAAAACGAAATGTCGCTCGCGGCGCGTGTTCCGTCCGGCGAGCCCAAGACCAAACGCTGTCCGGCTTGTGCTCGGGAATGCGCGCTCGGCGAGCGCTGCTGTGCCGAATGCGGCCACGAATTCCCGGTCGGGCCGCAGCGGCTCAAGCCCTGCGGCGAGTGCGGAGCACTCAACCCGGTAAGCGCAACCGCCTGCCATGCCTGCGGCGCCAGCTTCGCGCAGAACTTCACGCTGACGCTGGATGAAGCCCTGCGCACCGGGGCCATCGTGCGCGGGATGGACATCGACGAGAGCGAGGTAGTGGCCGCCGAAGAGATTGCTCCCGCAGTGCGGAATCTGATCCTCAGGAGCGGCGACAGCAAGCTGGTGAAGATTCTCCAAACGCTACCTGACGAAAGCTGGGCACGGCTGCGAAAGATTCTCGTCGCCCAATGAACCGGCTCAGCCTTCGCCTTGCGACGCTCGATGAGCCATTCGAGACATCTCTTCGTGCGCTCGTCCTTCAGCGATCGTTCCGGTTAATTTGCCGTCGAATTCCATGGGCGCGGCTCGCTCGTCGAAACACTTTCGTTCGTGCAAGTCTGGAAGGAGTGCCCCGGCGAAACGCGCCGACGCGTTGATCGCAGCCGGCCGTGCCGCAGTGAGTGGTCGGTCTGGTAATGGAACGACCAGATGCTCCTTCGCCCAATTGACGAGTTGGGCGTATAGATCCTGGGGCTAACGGAACAGGAAACAGTTTTAAGGCGTTCACTTTCCTGAACGGTCGAAATGATGATATTGATTCAAGGAGGTTGGTAGTCCGGCCCGCTGCATGCGCAATTCATAATCCTCCCAGGCTTGGCGGCTTTGGTGGATGCTCGCCCCCCGTAGAGAGATTTCGATTGGGGTTTCAGCCAGGCGGCGACGCAACCGCATGCGCGGGTCTGCGTCGTTTCGGCTGGTGGACAGGCCTACCAGCCGCCGAGTCCGATCCAACACCTCCAAGTCATCGTCCGGCCGGATGCTCACCACCGGCCTTTCCTCTGCAGCGAGCAATTCCATCCGTTCGACGCAGGAGCAGCGCCGTTGCTCCTTCGGTGAGGCGGTCGCGACCTGTCACTCTGCGCCCCTGTACAGATCGCTCAATATTCTGAGTACGGTCACCATCCGGACTATGTTTAGCCGCGCTCAATATGTCCCGACGCGCAGCCGTGCGCCATGAAACAGTTTGCAGCGTGCGGAACACAGTCGGCCTTGGCGTGCCCCAGCCCGGAAACCTTAACAAAGAAGAATAAGAAGAATATAATTATTATTACGGTTATTTTTGCCGCTTGATACCGAAGGAGCCGCCGCACATGGAACTGAACAAAGACACCCGCGACCGCATTTTCACTGCCGCTGACTCGCTCTATGAGCAGGCCGGCCGGGGCTCCTTTCCTACGGTGGATGCGGTCCGCAAGGCGTCCAAGGTCAACATGAACGATGCTGCTACCGCGATGAAGCAGTGGCGGCGCGCCCAGACCGCCCAGGCGGCGCCGGTGGCGATCACTGTTCCGGATGCTGTACATCAGCTTCATAGCCAGGCGCTGGCCGCCTTGTGGCAGTCCGCCCAAGACACGGCAAACGAATCGCTGCGCGCTGCGCAAGCGGGGTGGGAAGCCGAGCGGGCCGAGGCGGAAACGCTCAATAAGCAACTGGGCGATGCCTATGACGCCCAGGCGGTCGAGTTGGAGACCGCATGCCGGCAAATCGAGGAGCTAAGCGCCCAGAATCACGCTGAGCAGAAGCGCTCGACCGAACTTGCGCAGCAGCTTCAAGAAACGGTGAATGCCAAGCTGGCTGCCGACAGTCGGGCGACCATAGCCGAGCAGCGGGCAATCGAAATTGATCGCCGTGCGGCGGATTTGCGGGCAGAGCTGGACCTTGCCCACCAGGATGCTGCGCAGGTGCGCAGCGAGGTTGCGGCCCTGCGGGCCAAGGCCGAGTCTGCCGAGCAGGCGCATCAGGAACAGCGGAAGACTGCCGCCCAGGAGGCGCACCGGGCTGCCGAGCGTCTTGCGGCTACTCAAATGGAGCGCGACGAAGCGCGCAAAGAGGTCGGATCGGCGCGCGAGGAGGCTTCAAACTGGCGCGGTCAGGTCGAGGCGTTGAAGGAGCAGCAGCGCAGTCTTCTTGAAGCCGTCAAGACAGGGCGGGTCGCTGGTACAACGTCCGAAAATGATTTCCCCAAAGACCGATAAAGTCGAAGCGCTTGCACCTATCCGAAAGCCACTCCTGAAGATGCTAAGTCAATGAGTTATTGGACGACTTTTGTTTTCTAGACGGCTCGCGCAAAGCCGCGTAACAGTCTGTTTAGAAACGAATAATCGTTTCTTCGTGGTTTCCAATTGCGACCTATCGTATTAGACTTGCACGCTGTTTTTAACCTGCAGGTAGTGAACTTCATTGTGCACGCCGCTCTACCTGACAGCCATGTGGCGGCACTCTCGGATAGGATCAACCCATGAAACAGCGCCTTCTTGTGATGAACGGCCAACGAATCGTTCAGCATGAGCAGGAAGGGCAGTGGCAGAACGACAAGGTGGACAGAGCCGGAACCGTCAAGCCCGGCATCTACAACCTGTATCTAGCCAGTCAAGCCGACAAGAACAAGACCCACGATGGCGTGATTCTGTACGCCGACAAAGAAAGTGTTTTTCAACAGGTCGGCAAGAGCTTCATCAAGCATGCTCGGTCCGATTTCGACAAGGTGCCTGAAAGCGGCAGCAACGCGAGCATCAGATACGACCAGGGCAGGGCGGTTGCTTCGGTCTTGGCGGCGCATTTGAGCCGTGGATTGTCCCGATGACACCCTTTAGCCGCTAAAGATCGAGGGTTTCCCGCGCCCAGCATTGCATGCCTTCGACGACATGCGTGCCGTGGCGGCAGGTTTGCATTCAATGGACAGCAGCCCATAGGGCGATCGCTGCCGCAATACACGTAATGCACGACGCCACCACGTTCAAGGCACCGATTCGCCGGGCGTCGCGAACCGGGCCGGCGACGCGGCGCAGAGCCACATCGATTTCACCACGCACCGAAGCTGCCGCTTCCTTCGCGCCTTCTTGCATAAGCTTCGCCGCGGCTTCCTTGCTGGCTGCAAGAGACACATTCAAGATCCTTTCCGCTTTGGTCTTGGCATCGTTTCCCCAGCGCAGCGCAAGCGCTTCCAGTTCTTCCTTGTACTGATCGAGCATGACTTGCTGGGCCTTGGCGCTGTCTTGCATCAACCTGGTGTTGATTGTTTGCAGGATCAGGATCGGGTCATCGCGGCTGACGGCTATGCCGTGCTTGGCCGCGATTTCCTTGATCAGATCTTCGACCTGGTCGGCCATCACAGCACCGCCGCGCTATCCAGTTGGCTGAACAATTGTCCCTTGACGATCTTGAGCCGCTGCCGCGTCATGATCGTGAGGGTGTCCATCGCCAGGGCTTCGTCGAAAGTCAGGCGCTCCTGCAGCATGTCGCTCAGGTCGCGGCCGTAGGTGTCTTCCTTGAGCGCCGGGATTTTCACGATGGCCGACACTCGAGCCTTGTTTGCTGTGTAGGCCTTCATCTGCTCGAAGCTCTTGCCCTCGTGCTCGACCGCTCCCCAGAAGGGATTGAGCCAGACCACGAACAGGGCTTCGGCCGGGAACTGACTGGCCAGCTGGGCGAAGCCGCTGACGGTGTCGAGGAGGGCCTGGCTTCCGGTGATCACGGTATGTACCACCATTTCGTGCCCCATGTCCTGTAGCAGCGCCGGCACCTGGTTGCTGATGAGGTAGTGCGTCAGCGGTACGAACGAACTGGCGCCGTTGTCGATGATCACGTCGTCTTTCGACGGAGCAATCAGTTCGACCAGGGTATCGAAGCTGCGGGTCTGGATTTCGTCGCCCTGCATGATCTCCAGGAGCCGAACGTTCAGCGCCTTGAAGCCGTGGAAGGTGGCGTTCACCGGGTCGGTGTCGATGCACAGGGGTTGCTGCCCCTTGCTCATCTTGTACTGCGCAATCACCGTCGCGATGAACGACTTGCCGACGCCGCCCTTGCCTTGCAAGACCATGTGAATTTTGGCCATTAGAGTAGATCCTCCTTCTTCGGTGTTCTGTTGAATGTGAAGCCGCTTGTCGTCGGCCCCTCCGGGTTTTTCTCGGTCGCCTGGGCTGTTGCCGGGTCGCGCTGTTTGCCGATCCGTGAGTCGACGGCCATCGGCGTCGACACTGTTGCCCTGCTCGCTGACGAGGACAGGAGCAGGCGGTTCGTGTAGCCGCGAAATGCCTGGTAGCTGAAGGAAACCTTGCCTTCCTCGTGCAGCGTTTCCCAGATGGTCTTGACTGGCCAGCCGTCATCGAGGGCCTGTTTGACATCCCCCCGTATGGCCAGAAAGGTCGCCCGGTTCTGTCCGTTACGGGACGGCTTCTTCTGGGCTGCGCGTTCTGCGATGCGCACCGACAAGTTCTTCGTCATGACCGTTTCGTAAGCATTGTTCCGTCCTTCTTCTGCCTGACGCACCGATTTGAAACCGCGCTTTAGCCGCTGCGTGTCGGGTTTTGTCTTCAACAATGATACGATATATCGAAATGCAAGGCAGAGCAACGCTGCAGCAACGCCCCGGCAACGCGCTGTGTCTTGTCACTTCTGGCGTAACAACGCTGTTGGGCCGGGCAGGATATGTGAAGTAGGCCCACCCGCAGGCGGGTCGTCCTTCTTCACGAGGCCCTTATTCGCACTTCGTGCTCAACGGACATCCTGCTCTGCGAGGCAGCCGGCTGTCGCCGCCACAACTGGGGGAACGATGGAGAAGGAAAACAAGGCAACGCGCAAAGGCAGTCCGCCGATCAAGGTGTATTGCCTGCCCGAAGAGCGGCACCAGATTCAGGCGAATGCGGCCGCGACTGGCCTGAGCTTGTCGACCTTCTTGTTGAACGTCGGCATTGGCTATCAGGTGCGCGGCATCGTGGACAACAAGCAGGTGGAAGAGCTGGCGAGGATCAATGGGGACCTGGGCCGACTCGGTGGCCTGCTGAAGCTCTGGCTGACCGACGACGCTCGTCTGGCTTCGGTCGGTGAGGCCACCATCCGGGCGGTGCTGTCCCGGATCGAGTCCACGCAGGACCAGATGATTCACGTCATGGGGACGGTGGTCAGGCCCAGGGCTGACTGAAAAAATTTTAGCGGCTAAAACGCCGGGGGGCAGGCATGATCGTCAAGCAAGTGCCCATGAAGTCGGTCAAGAAGAGCGACTTCGCCGAATTGGTGAAGTACATCACCAACGCGCAGCAGAAAGCCGAGCGCGTTGGTGGCGTGACTGTCACGAATTGCCAGTCAGGCCGGCCGGACGCGGCGATTTTCGAGGTCATCAACACCCAGGTCCAGAACACCCGCGCCGAGTCCGACAAGACCTATCACCTGATTGTCAGCTTCCGCGGCGACGAGCCCGACGAAACCACCTTGAATGCTATCGAGGCGCGCATTTGCGAGGGGCTCGGCTACGGCGATCACCAGCGTGTCAGTGCCGTTCACCACGACACCGACAACCTGCACATCCATATTGCGATCAACAAGATTCACCCCACCCGCTATTCGATCCACACGCCCTACAACGACCACAAGATCCTGGGCGAGCTTTGCGAGCGGCTGGAACTCGACTACGGCCTGGAGCGTGACAACCACCAGGCGCAGAAGCGCGGCGCGGAGAATCGCGCGGCCGATATGGAACGTCATGCAGGCGTCGAAAGCCTGCTTGGCTGGATCCAGCGCGAATGCCTGAAGGAGATCCAGGCCGCGCAGTCCTGGGCGGACCTGCATGCAGTGATGCGCGACAACGGCCTGGAACTGCGGGCCCGCGGCAACGGTTTGATCATTGCCGACCAGTCGGGGACGATGGTCAAGGCGAGTTCCGTTGCCCGCGAGTTGTCGAAGTGCAAGCTCGAAGCTCGGCTTGGTCCTTTCGAAGCTTCAGCGGAGTGGACGGCCAACCAGGCGGCGAAGCCGGCACGGCAGTACGAGCCGCGCCCCATTCGTACACGGGTCGATACGGTTGAGTTGTACGCCAGGTACAAAGCCGAGCAGCAGGACATCGGCGCCTCGCGTTCGCTTGCCTGGACGCAGGCGCGTGACCGGAAGAATCGCTTGATTGAAGCCGCCAAGCGGAGCGGTCGCCTGAAGCGCGCCGCGATCAAGCTACTGGGTGACCCGGGTGTTGGCCGCAAGGCACTCTATGCGCTCGCAAGCAAGACGCTCCGGGACGAAATCGAGAAGATCAACAAGCAGTACCTGAAGGATCGACAAGCCATTCACGAGAAGTGCCAGCGTCAGAGCTGGGCCGACTGGTTGCGCCGCAAGGCCACCGAAGGAGATCGCGAGGCACTGGCCGCCCTGCGCGCACGCGATGCTGCGCAGGGTCTCAAGGGAAACACGCTGGCAGCTACAGGCGGGCAGCAGGCAAACCAAGTAGCCGAGGCGCGCCCGGACAGCATCACCAAGACGGGGACCATCATCTACCGGTTTGGCTCGTCGGCGGTCAGGGACGACGGCGAGAAGCTGAAAGTCTCTCGGGGAGTCACGCAGGACGGCTTGCAGGCAGCCTTGCGCATGGCGATGGAGCGGTACGGGAACCGCATCACGGTCAACGGCACCGCCGAATTCCGGGAGCAGGTCGCCGGCGCAGCTGCGCTCGGGAATCTTCCGCTCACCTTTGAAGACGCCGTCCTGGAGCGGCGTCGACAAGTGCTCTTGAGCGAAGCAGGCATGGCGGGCCGTGCTCGCCCGGAGCAACAGGAAGAACGGTCGGATCACGGGCTGCGGCCGGATTTTTCCCGGACAGGAGTGGTGTCGCCAGCCATGGCGTTGACTGGGGAACACATCAAAAAGCGTGCCCAGGGGCCTTCTCCGCATTTCGATATAAAGAACAATATACGATATACTGATCATAAAAGCGGGGCGGATACTTCCGCCGGCACCCACCAGGGCGAGGGTCAATCGCCGGCCTTGCTGAAACACGGCGAGGAAATGCAGGGGGTGCCGACTGCCGAAGTGTCCGCACAACGCCAGAAGCGCGTTGTCGTCGGTGATGCCGTCACCGTCACTCAGCCGGGTTCAACCAAGACAAAAGGGCGAAGCAGGTGAAAGACAAATTCAACAACGCCGTCGGTCCGCAGGTACGCGCACCGAAAGCCAAGGCCGACAAGATCATCCCAGCCTTGGGTGTTGCGTCGCTGGTTGCGGGCCTGCAGTCCGCCACCCAGTTCTTTGCGCACGATTTCCAGTACCAGGCGGTCCTTGGTCCTCACCTCAACCACGTGTATGCGCCGTGGTCGATCCTGGGTTGGGTCAGTACGTGGTACGGCCAGTACCCGGACGCCGTCATGCGTGCCGGCGGTATCGGCATGACCGTTAGCGCAGCGGGTTTGCTCGGCCTGGCCGTCACCAAGATGGTTCTCGCGAACTCGGCCAAGCTCAACCCCTACCTGCATGGTTCAGCTCGCTGGGCGAACGTGAAGGATATCGAGGCTTCCGGGCTGTTGCCCCGGCCACGTAGCTTCTGGCAGCTCCTCTCCGGGAAGGCGCTGCCCACAAGCGCTGGCGTCTATGTCGGTGCTTGGCTGGACAAGCAGGGCAAGCAGCGTTACCTGCGCCACAACGGCCCGGAGCATGTCTTGTGCTACGCGCCGACGCGCTCCGGCAAGGGCGTTGGCCTGGTCATGCCGACTCTCCTTTCCTGGGGCGAGAGCGCCGTCATCACCGACCTCAAAGGCGAGCTCTGGTCATTGACTGCCGGATGGCGCAAGAAGCACGCGCACAACAAGGTGCTGCGCTTCGAGCCGGCCTCCGCCAACGGCAGCGTTTGCTGGAACCCGCTGGACGAAATCCGCACCGGTACCGAAAACGAGGTCGGCGACGTGCAGAACCTGGCGACCCTGATCGTCGATCCGGACGGCAAGGGGCTTGAATCGCACTGGCAGAAAACCGGCCAGGCGTTGCTCGTCGGCGTGATCCTGCATGCGCTCTACAAGGCCAGGAACGAGGGAACGGCGGCGACCCTGCCGGCCGTCGATGCCCTGCTGGCCGATCCCGATCGGGACATCGCCGAGCTGTGGATGGAAATGCGCACCTACGGCCACATTGGCGGCGAGAACCATCCGGCCGTCGGATCGGCCGCTCGCGACATGATGGATCGCCCCGACGAAGAAGCCGGCTCGGTACTGTCCACCGCCAAGTCCTACCTGGCCCTGTACCGGGATCCCATCGTCGCCCGCAACATCAGCCGATCGGAATTCAATATCCGCGACTTGATGCACCACGAGCAGCCGGTCAGCCTGTACATCGTCACCCAGCCCAACGACAAGGCTCGCTTGAGGTCCCTGGTGCGCATCATGGTGAACATGATCGTGCGCCTGCTGGCCGACAAGATGGACTTCAAGGACGGCCGCCAGGTCGCGCACTACAAGCACCGCTTGCTGCTGATGCTGGACGAGTTCCCCAGCCTTGGCAAACTCGAAATCCTGCAGGAGTCGCTGGCCTTCGTGGCCGGCTACGGGATCAAGTGCTACCTGATCTGCCAGGACATCAACCAGCTCAAGAGCCGTGAAACCGGCTACGGGCACGACGAAAGCATCACCTCCAATTGTCACGTTCAAACCGCCTACCCGCCGAACCGGGTAGAGACGGCCGAGCACCTTTCGAAGCTGACCGGGCAAACCACCGTCGCCAAGGAGCAAGTCACTACCAGTGGCCGTCGCACGAGCGCCTTGCTTGGCCAGGTTTCGCGCACCATCCAGGAAGTGCAGCGGCCCTTGCTCACTCCCGACGAGTGCCTGCGCATGCCCGGCGCAATCAAGAACGCCAACGGCGATATCGACGAGGCCGGCGACATGGTGGTGTACGTGGCCGGCTATCCGGCCATCTACGGCAAGCAACCGCTCTACTTCAAGGATCCACTGTTCCAGGCCCGCGCCGCCATCCCTGCGCCGGAGAACAGCGACAAGCTGCTTCACGTGCACACGGTGCCAGCAGCAGAGGCCATCACGATATGAGCCGCCTCCTCAAGCGCGTCAGCGTGGCGACTGCCGTTGCCGGCGGTGCCGTGCTGCTGTTGGGCGCAATGGCCTACGCAAGCGGTGCGCGCGTGAACAGCACGCGGAGCATTCCAGTCGGCGTGTACTGGCTGAGCGGCGACCCTGTCGTCAAAGGCGCTTACGTCATCTTCTGCCCGCCGCAAGCCGGCGTCTTCGATGAGGCCAAGGCAAGGGGCTACATCGGGGCCGGCTTCTGCCCCGGTGAGTACGGCTACATGATGAAGCGCGTTTTAGCCGCTAAAAACGACGCCGTCAGCATCACCGCCGAAGGCGTGCGCGTGAATGGCGAACTGCTGCCATTGAGCGCCCCGATCGAGGCCGATTTGGCTGGCCGGCCCCTGCCGCGTTTTCAGGCCGAGCGCTTCACGCTGAGCGGTTCCGAACTGCTGTTGATGTCGGACGTCAGCGGTATCTCCTTCGATGGCCGCTACTTCGGTCCGATCGATCGTTCGCAAATCAAGGGCGTCATCCGCCCCGTTTTTACGTGGTGAGGAGGAATTCATGAGCTTGTTCATCGCAGGAAAGCCCGGCCTGGCCAAGGCCAGGTCCGCCTACAGCCAATTCAAGGAGTAGAGACCATGACTACCCGGAACACCGTTCTGCCCACCGCGGAGGCTGCCAATGACAGTGCTGCCACCGATACGGCCAACGCCGCCGCCGTGCTGTACGAGAAGCTCGCCGACGCGATGACTCCTGGCTATCAAGCCGAGTTCGATCCCGAAGAGGCCGAACAGGCCGGCGCTTTCGTCGAGGATGCCCTGAGCGAACAGGACGCCGTCGAGAGCGACATTGACCTGGTCGATGCCACGGCGCCGGCTGCCACCACCGAGGCGAAGGGGTAAGGACGATGGCCGAGACCAAGAAAGCATTTCACGAACAGGTTGCCGAGCAACTGATCGAGCAATTGAAACAGGGCACCGCGCCTTGGCAAAGACCATGGCATCCAGGCGAGCCGGGATCCTTCATCCCGCTCAACCCGACGACCGGCAAGCGCTATCGCGGCATCAACGCCATCCAGTTGCTGGGCCAGGGGCGTACCGATCAGCGCTGGATGACCTACAAGCAGGCGGCGGCAGCCGGCGCGCAGGTGCGCAAGGGCGAGAAAGGGACGCCGATCCAGTATTGGAAATTCAGCGAAGAACAGACCAAGACCGACGAGGCCGGCAAGCCGGTCCTCGATGCCCAGGGCCAGCCGGTGAAAGACGATGTTCGTCTGGAACGGCCCAGGGTGTTTTTTGCCACCGTGTTCAATGCTGAGCAGATCGACGGCCTGCCGCCGGTACAGCCGCGCAAGGAGCAGGAATGGAATGCCCTCGAACGAGTTGAACACATCTTGCAGGCCTCTGGTGCGCTGATCCAGCACGGCCCGCAAAACCGGGCTTTCTACCGGCCGGGATCCGACAGCATCCACCTTCCCGAAAAAGGTCAGTTCCCCAGCGCCGACACTTACTATGCGACAGCGCTGCACGAACTGGGCCACTGGACAGGTCACCCGTCACGCCTTGCTCGTGACCTGGAGCATCCTTTCGGCAGTGAGGCCTACGCCAAGGAAGAACTGCGGGCGGAAATCGCCAGCATGATCATGGGCGATGAGCTCGGAATCGGTCACGATCCCGGCCAGCACGCGGCCTATGTCGGCACGTGGATCAAGGTCCTGAAAGACGATCCACTCGAAGTTTTTCGCGCGGCAGCGGACGCCGAGAAGATCCACTCCTATGTGCTGGCTCTGGAGCAAAAGCAGGTTCAGGAACAGAGCACCGAGCAAAGCCAGGACCCGATCGCGCCGGTGATCTCCGACAGCGAAAATCAGGAGGCAGGCATGCAGACCTTGACGCAGAGCGAAGCCAACGCGCACGAGCAGGCGGCCGAACTGGCGCGCCTCGAGGAAGCACGGGTTCGCCAGGATCCCGACAGCACCGACGAGCAGATTGCCGTTGCGAGAGAGGCGCGCAAGTCGGCCGACTTGGCCGTCGTGCTCAACGACGCCGATATCCAGCGGCGCGTCGCACAGATCGAGAGCGAGAAGCCGCCGGCGCCGGCGGTGAACGACGCCGAGCCGGCGAAGAAAACCTATCTCGATGTGCCGTACCACCAGAAAGACGAAGCGAAGGCGCTGGGTGCGCGCTGGGATCGTCAGGAACAGTCTTGGTTTCTTCCGGGAGGTATCAAGGACACTGCTCCCTTCGCCCAATGGGCACGGCAACCCGATGCCGCGGCCCCGGAACGTCCGACCCAGCCCGAGAAGCAGCGCACTCAGGAGCGCCAGTATCTCGCCGTTCCCTATGGCGAACGCGCCGCAGCCAAGGCCGCCGGCGCTTTGTGGGACAAGGCCGCGAAATCCTGGTTTGCCGGCGCGAAGGCCGACAAGAGCCGGCTGCAACGTTGGTTGCCGGAAAACGTCCCTGGCCAGCAAGGGCCGGCCATGTCGCCGCGAGACGAGTTCGCCGAGGCCTTGCGCTCGATCGGCTGTGTGGTGAGCGGCGAGCACCCGATGATGGACGGCAAGAAACACCGCATCAGCGTCGAAGGCGAGAAACTCAGCGAGAAAGCCGGCTCGGGCTTCTACGTGGGCCACCTAGACGGCCACCCGGCCGGCTACGTGAAGAACAACAAGACCGGCGTCGACATGAAGTGGAAGTCGAAAGGCTACGCGCTCGACCCCGAGCAGAAAGCCCGGCTACAGGCCGAAGCGGCCGACAAGTTGCAAGCGCGCACTGCCGAGCAGGAGCGCCTGCAAGAGCAGACGGCGCAGCGGGTAGCCAAGCAGATGGCGCACCTGCTGCCGGTTATCGCACCGACCACCTACATGCAAACCAAGGGAATCGAACCGCAGGCGGGCGTTTTCACGGACAAGGAAGGCCGGGGAACCTACATCCCGGCCACCGACACCGATGGCAAGCAATGGACGATGCAATACATCCAGGAAGACGGCACCAAGCGCTTCGCCAAGGACAGCCGCAAGGAAGGCTGCTTCCATGCAATCGGCGGCCTGGACGCCCTGGCCAAGGCCCCTGCCCTGGTCATTGGCGAAGGCTACGCGACGGCCAGCAGCTTGCAGCAGACGCTGGGTTTTGCGACCGTCGCCGCCTTCGACTCGGGCAACCTGCTACCCGTCGCCAAGGCCTTGCACGCGAAATTCCCGGACAAGCCCATCCTGATCGCCGGCGACGACGATCGACACCTCGAAGCCACGCAGGGAATAAATCCCGGCCGTAGCAAGGCCGAGGAAGCGGCAAAGGCGGTTGGCGGAAAAGCCCTGCTACCGATTTTCGCGCCTGGCGAGCAAACGGCGAATCCGAAGGGTTTCACCGACTTCAATGATCTGGCCACCAAGAGCGTGTTGGGACGGGAAGGTATCGAGCGGCAGGTTCGTTCGGTGGTCGATGAGGTGATCGAGCGTTACCAGGCGCAGAGTGTCGAGCCGCAGCAGCAGCTGGAGAAACGGGAGCAGCGGCTACGTAGGGCGGTGAAGGTGGGGTAATAGATATGGCGTCATCGTAGGTTGCGCTGCGATGACGCGTTCTTGGCTTGCTCGTGCTCGGTGTGTGAGGGGGTTCAGAAGGCATCAAGGTGTTCAGCGGCAGCTCGCTCTTGGGGGACTGCCTACGGCAGACCCCCGCCGCTAGGCTCCCCCCAAGACGGCGAGATCGCTTGCGCGAACTCGCTGGCTGACAATGACCACTCAGCAATGGTTTTGCTCACGCAATGACCATTAGGCTTGAATCTGACAGGTTCGGCGTTCGCACGAAGATCGATGTGCATGACCGTCTGCTGTCAATAACACTGCATTTCCGGTATCGACCCATAACCGACCACCGGCGCGAAGGAAAGCAGACGTTCAACGTCTGGTTCAGCGGCGCCAAAAGATGGAGTGGCATTCTGCGACGTACTGCCGAAGGCATTCGCAGAATGCCGCGGAGTGTTCGAAGTCTGCTGGAACAACTTATTGGGCAATATATTATCGCAATTGCGATTCTTTTTAACTAGGCAAATTCGCATATTAATGGACGCCTAATTTTCCTTCTGTTTTTGTGTGCTGTTCTTTTTCACACATGGCTATTTCAAAACCTGGCGGAAGCGATGTGCGTTCGTTTCCACATGCCCCAGACAGTTGTTCAATTGTCAATTGATGACTTCCGTCTAACTTGGCGTCAGTTAAGTTGGCTCCAGAAAACGTTGCGTGACCCAGTAAAGAGCCCTCGAAATTCACACCAAGCAATGTGGCACCATCAAAGTTTGCATAACGAATGGTGGAGTAACTTAGATCTGAACCTTGCAGTCCGGCATTTTTAAAACTTACCATGGCTAAGTTTGCATAGGACAAATCCGACACGAAAAGCTCAGTACCTTCGAAATCCGCCCGAGTTAAATTGGCTCCTTTCAATTTTGCGCCGCCTAACCACAGTGGATGATCGAGATCTCTAGAAGATAAATTGACACCCAGAAGGGATGTGATTTCTTTTATTTTGTAAAGGCACCAAGATTTCGTACCTTGATATAGCGATGACTCTAGCGTGCCGCCAAAGATTTTAGAACAGAATAGGCCATCCGGGCTATTGAGATATTCCAGGGCGCTAGCTTTCCCAGAGTTTCCTGGTACCCGAGCTTGTATCAATTGCCAAGCGCGAAATTTTCTATCCTCTACCGCCTCAACTAGATTCAACCATGATATAGCGACAGCTAGAAGTAAAGATGCTGCCGCGACGATGACCCCCCAAGGTTCGACCTCTTGCACGAAGCGGCGCATCCGGTGAGAGATTGTTTTCTGATTTGTCATGGGTTAGCTGTATCAATACTAGGTGTGACTATGCCTAACTTGTAAGTTGACGTCCTGACACTAAACTTGATTCGCAGTTAGTTTTAAGTCAGGAATAATATCAGTACAAAGGCGATTATATTCTTGGTCCATCGTAGCTAGACCAATTAAACTTTTCGATAGCATGTTCGCTATAGGAATAACATCCTCTCCGTCCGTTCCTGGCCGACTGCAGGCTGTCACCGCCGAACCGAGCCCAGTGGCGGCTCTCCTCTCAAGATAAGACCCAAGCCGTCACAAACTTTGCAGACGGCCTGCTCGTACGGGTCGCGCCCGGTCCCCTTGCAATATCGGCACTGTTTGCGATCCACGTTGCTCACCGTCAATACTCCGTTGCCCTTGCAGATGCTGCAAGGTGTGGTTGCAAACGGATCGCTCCCGGTGCCGACGCAGAATGCACAGGCTAGCTCTTTACCTCCATCGCCATTTGAATCAGGACAGAAGCTTTCCAGTCCGCCCTGACTCTCGCCTTGAATCGCTGCCAGTGCAGCGGTCTCCGCTCGATGCTTCCACTGTTTCAGAATGTCGACCGTGTATCGTCCGGTGTCGTTGTCGATCAGCTTTGCACAGTTCTGACATAGCCAGATCGCGTTCTCTATCGACTGTCTTTGTGTAGAGGAGAGGCGCCCGTCGAAACGTGGCCCTCCGGGCGCTGCTGCGGTGATATGCGCTCCGACTCCGATGTTTACTGCCTCTGAGGCAGAGGTTCTCGGTCCTGCAGTTTGCTTGCGACACGCGGGGTTTGAGCACCGGACGCCCACTCGTTTCGCGAGGGTTTCAACAGTCAAGCGGGCGAAGTCGTCACGGGACACGTGGATCTCACGGAATTCTTGGCGCTACGAATAGCGTTTATCTGCTGCCCCGAAAGCGCCCAGCTCAACCGCTGCTGAGACCTCCGAAGCTAGGTTAATAGCATACGCCAAGATTGGGGTTTGTGTCGTTTCGTGTGGAACGGAGCCGATGCCTGTGCCGAGCCCTGCGGGCGCCCCCACCCCTAGCCCCGCCCCCAAGGGCGGTGAAGTCCTCGCCGCCGGACGGGCTCGGGGGCCGGCCGCGAAAAGCCGCAACCAGCCCCAAGCCCTTGAGCGTACTGGCGTTTCTGACGCCGTCAAGGGTGCGCTCCGCCGGGCTTCGCCCGCCCTTGACCGCGCCCTCAACGCCGCTGTTCGGGATGGCCATGCCTGCGCAGCCCCACAGGTCGGTCGTCGTCCGTTCCACACGAAACGACATAGACCCCAAGATTGCTTAGCGTGCCGCTTCGTGATGACTTTTGCATCATGCATCGAGAGGCTCTTCACGACCCGATGCGGACAATCGAGGTCTTGGAAAGCGGACGCCCAACGTTTGAAATCACCGGCGCTGTGCGGCTTTATCGCGCAGCTTCCCTTGGAGCGCAGTGTTAGATTTTTCACTCCTACAGCTTGTCAAAGACGGCTGACTGCAATTTTTCGATTTCCTCCGTCAAGAGGCCGAGGGCCGGGAATGTCTTTCCTTTCCTCGTTCGGTATTCCAAAGCCTTTTCTTTATAGGCAGCCGAAAGTCGAAGGGTTTGCTCAAGCTTCACTGTTTCGGGCAAACCTGCACCTATTGCAAGAGATGCTAATGTTTCCAAGTCGTGGCTGATCGTTTTCAGGTCTTTAATTGTTCGCTTGTGCTTGTACAGAAACGCCTTGAGCAAGAGCTCTGCCGAGTGACCGAGCAGGTAGTAAATTGCCGACGAGTAACCTATGCGACCGCGGGGTCGTGCCTGTAACACCCGAGCGGCCTCTAAGAACTCCCCCGATAGAGAAAAAAAGGTGCCGTCGTCTTGGCTTTTATCGCCATCGACGTGGAAGCCAAATATCTCTCGGCAGCACATTTGATAATAGTCCACATTGAAACTCCGTGACGTTTGAGGGGGTTGTGTCGTTCCGTGTAGAAAGCGGCACGTCGCAATGTAGGCAACAGCGTACACCCAGATCGCTTCAACGACTGCTTCGGGTCAACTTGGTCACCGTCTCTTCCTGGCCGACAGGCGCTACTCCGTGTAGTGAAAATAGCCGCGCTGTCGCGTCCGGCGCTACGCTGAGATACCTCAGCGTGAAAAAGCCGGAACTAGGCCGGTTCGGTGTTGGGTCGCTGCTCGGGTCAGTCGCCGAAGTGGTCATGACTCGGCATCGAAATGGGCGCACTCTTGCGCACCGTGAAGGCGGCAACTCGGCAAGTTGGCCGTCGTTGCTATTGGTCATTTCTCGCGAAAGAGCAGAAAGGCGAGGCCTCCAACAATTAAGACGCCCACCCATTGAGTTAGAAGCATTCCGACATGCACTTGAGCTACGAAGGACCCTAAGGTAGGCGGAAAAAATACGAATCCATAGCCAGCATTAAGAATTACTCCGTTTTCTCCGATAAATCTGAATGGCGGAAAAAGAGCCATCAGCATGACCACGGCAATCATGCCGATAAGTAGTTTTTGCTGCTTCGAATTCATAGTCATCCTCTACACAACGCCCGACCTTGTTATCGGGAGAAGTTTTGCTACATAACTCCGACGCCGAGTCTCTAACTTGGCGCCGCTCGGAGCTTTGAAAGCCTCACCGAAGCAGGCTCTGCGCCCTATATTAGTTGCTTCTATACAGCATTAGAAAATCGTGAAAATCGGCACTCCGCAGGCTAGGCTCATATCCTACACCTAGGCCGGCTCAGTGACTGCTTTCGGCATACTTCTCGACCGTCTCTTCCTGGCCGGCAACCGCCGACCACGGTCTGGCTCGAAAGCAGTCGGTTAGCGCGCTGCTTTGTCGTTGCTAAGATCCTTTCTTAATCGCGCACAGGCGGCCACAGGCGGGCCGTATGAACCAGTGTCAGTATCCACACTGTTTCGCCGTCGATCTGATACACCAAGCGATAGCTTTCGTGCGGGATCAGCTCGCGGGTGCCGGGAATCCTCCCCGGCTTGCCACGATGGGGATGCTGAGCCAGCAGGGCGGCTGCGTCGCTGAACAGCTCATCCATTCGCGAAGCCGCACGTGGGTTGTCGGCAGCGATGTAGTCCCATACGTCGGTGCGGTCCTGCTGCGCTTCTGGTGTCCAGACGACCCTCACGGGCGATTCGTCACATTGGCACGCCGTGCGGAAAACTCGGCTTCAATCTCATCGTTCGATCGCCCCTGGCCGGCACGCATCGAGGCCCGGCCGGCCTCGACCTTGTGGCGCAGGAACTCATCGTAGTCCCGTGCCTCGCGCTGGCGGTGAACAAACTCGCGCATGAGCTCGCGCAGCACCTGCGACGCCGGGCGGTGGGCGGCTTCGGCTTCCGCCATGAACTCGGCGCGCAGCTCGGGTTCCAGCTTCATTGTGAAAACGGCTTCTTTCGACATGATCAGGCCTCCTGTCAAAGGGTACTAACCAAGTATATACATGATCATTACATCGCGCGCCGCACAAAGTGCAACAAGGCGAGTGGTGCTGTATCAGCTGTGCCGGCACACATCTGCTTGGCAACGGGCTCGACAAGGCTTCAGCACTATTGATAACCTATTTTATCAATAGCAAATGCCTGCAAGCTGTTGCGCACGCAAGACCGCCGCTGTATTAGTATCTAATACACAAGACCAGCCCAGAAAGGAGCCGTCAGCCGAGAAACAACAGCGTCACCTGGGTGAACACTTCGAAGGCTTCATCGCCAAGCAGATCGATGCCGGCCGCTTCGAGTCCAAGAGCGAAAGTGGTGCGCGCCGCGATGCGGGCTGCTCGAAGAGCACGAACAAAAAGTGAGCGCCTTACGTCAGGCCCTGGTCGAGGGCGAGACGAGCGGCGAACCGGTGCCGTTTCGCAATGGCGTCGATCATCGAGGAGCACGCCAGGAGGCCAAGAGCGGTTCCGTGGATGCTTGAACTGCTTGTTCGCCGCGCGCACCGCCGCGACCTCAAGGACATCTGGCGCTACACCGTTCAGCAATGGGGCGCCGCGCAGGCGGATCAATATCTGTACGACCTCGATCGCGAGATCCAGGGGCTTTTGAAGTTTCCCGAGCTGGGGACGCCGTACGATCTGATCCGAGCGGGCTACGGCGGCTGCATGTGAAACGTCACCTGGTGTTCTATCGCCGCGACGGTCAGCGTCTTGAGATTGTTCGTGTGCTTCACGACGCCATGGATGTCAAAAGCCATCTATGACCCGCGTGATCTTGTCGAAGGATTGGATGACCACCCCCTGTGAGCGACACAAGCCCCCTCCCCGCCATCCCCGGCCGTTCGCTTCCCGGCTCCTGACCGCCGAACAGTTCCAGCGCCTGGCCGACGTGCCGCCCGAGATCGAATGGTTCGCCAATCTCGGCAACAAGGCCACCCGTCGCGCCTACGAAAACGCCCTCGCGGATTTCATGAAGTTCACCGGCATCGTGAAGCCCGAGGAATTTCGCACCGTCACACGCGCCCATGTCATCGCCTGGCGCGACGACTGGTGCAGCGCACGCTGAGCGGCATGACCGTACGGCATCGCCTGGCGGCACTGTCGTCGCTGTTCGAGTCCCTGTGCGAGAAGAACGCCGTGACCCATAACCCAGTCAAGGGGGTCAAGCGCCCACCGGTGGAAAGCTACGAAGGCAAGACCCCGGCCCTCGGCGACCACCAGGCGCGCAAGCTGCTGGACGCGCCCGACGGCGCGTCGCTCAAGGGCAAGCGCGACCGCGCCATCCTGGCCACCCTGCTCTATCACGCCCTGCGGCGTGACGAGCTGTGCCGGTTGACGGTCAAGGACTTCAAGCACGAGCGGCGCGGGGTGCCGCACCTCAAGGTGTTCGGCAAGGGCGGCAAGATCCGTTATGTCCCGCTGCACCCCGCGGCCAGCGGCTTGATCGGCGACTATCTTGAGGTCGCGGGGCATGGCGCGGACGATACGGGCGCCCTGTTCCGACCCATCCGCAACAACTGCACCGGCACACTGGAAAGAGCGATCACACCCGACGCGGTTTACAAACTGGTGCGGCAATACTCAGCGGCACTGGGTTTCGCGATTGGAGCGCACGCGTTGCGGGCGACCGCCGCGACCAACGCGCTTGACCACCAGGCCGACATTGCCAAGGTGCAGGAGTGGCTGGGTCACGCCAACATCGCCACGACCCGGATTTACGATCACCGCAAGACTCGGCCGGAGGACAGTCCGACCTTCAAGGTCGCCTACTAGAGAATGCTATCGTTCTTTATCAGTCAGGACCGCCCACTGGGTTTTTGCGCTTGATTTCCGTCGCGAAATCCTGCCGACGGTGACTCACCGTGGCTTGAACTGAGGGACGGCGCTCAACATCCGGAGGGCGTCGAAGTTGCCATGCGTCATTTATGCTGTCGCGCTTGGCGTTGTGTAGTTTGCCACCGTTCTCGAGCGGAAGTGCCGCGTAAAATTTGCCTATGATTCGCTCCGAACTCATCAACCGACTCGCTGCCCTTTTCCCGCAGTTCACAACCAAAGATACTGAACTTTCGGTCAAAGCCATTCTTGAAGCGCTGAGCAACACGCTGGTGAAGGGGGACCGCATTGAAATACGCGGTTTCGGAAGCTTCGGGCTCAACTACCGGCCGCCCCGTACTGGGCGCAACCCAAAAACCGGTGAGGCCGTGCGGGTTCCAGCGAAAGCTGTGCCCCACTTTCAGGCGGGGAAAGAACTGCGTACTAAGGTCGACTCGGGCAGATAACGGCCAATTGCGGTCGTTCGATGATTCCGGCAAGCAGCCATCTGAACGGCTGCTGTACTTCGCAAGCTGCCAGAGGGCCAATGCACACAACTCGGCCGAAGACGACGTTGGCGCCACAGGCCCGGGGGCGGCCGGTACGGCTTTCCTACCGGACTTAGGGGGAGAATCACGACATCCGGTAGCTTTTCGCTTTCCGTTGCGCCATGATTCCACCCAGAGAGAAGGTTCGCCAACTTGACGTGCAGCCGTTCGAGCGAGTTAAGCAGCCTAAAATGCGCCTCCCCTCCTCGATTCGATTTCTTGCGTAAGTTATTTTTTATCGTCACCCCAGTCGCGAGATCCTGATGATACGCAACTAGCTTGTGTAGTGCTGCATTCTTGACGGAACTCTCAATCGGGGTGAAAACAGAGAGAAGCCCTTGCGGCGGCTCAAATATATATGCCACGTAGCGTGCAACACTACACTAGGGAGGTTACGTGTTTGCCTCAGATGAAGAAACCTACGCAGCTCTCGATGAACTGGCTCGTCTCGTTGGCACTTCGGAGCGCCCCTTGGTTCTTTGGATTGGGGCGGGTGCGAGCATGTGGGCGGGGTATCCGTCGTGGCTTGAGCTAACGAGTCAAATGCACTCCACGTTTTCACGAGAAGAGCGAGCCTATGATAAAACTATAGCCAGCCAGCTGTTATCAGACGGCGATTATCCAAAGGTTTTCGAGCATATGAAGATTGCCAATCGGGTAAAATATAACGATAGCCTTGTGCGGGCCCTGGGGCCGCGTGGTGGGACCGCAGTATATAGCAGGTTTCTGAGTTCTCTTAAAATAATATCTCCATTATTTCTCGTCACCACTAACGTTGACGAATCTCTCGAACGGCATTTCCATGAGCCAGTTCTCGTTCAGAACTCTGATATTGAGCGCATACCTGCCCTGATCCACCAGCGCCGATCGTTCATCTGTAAATTGCATGGCTCCGCGAGCGCCGTTGAAACGGCAGTTTTCGCATCGAGCGACTATGAAGAAATTTCACATAACCAGACCTACTTGAGTGTATTGCGATGGCTCCTCGGAGATGCTCGCGTTATTTTCATTGGCTACGGATTGAATGATCAATATGTGATCCGTGTTCTGGAGCGGAGTGCTGGAGATCGCCCGTTGTTCGGCGCAGGACCTCACTTCGTGGTTACGGCGAACGATGCCTCAGGTCTACCTGCAAACGTTAAACGCGTTCGGTATATCGCAGAAGTGGCCGACCATCGAGAGGCGCTGGCGGCGCTAGAGGTGGTCGCGGACTCCTATACTCAGTTCCAATATGTGTCCGCTGAGTTTCCTAGCAATCAACCAACCAAAGCACAGGAAAGCATCTATTTTCTTCCCGAATTAATGACCCCGGGCACGTGTGAAACCTCCCAAACCATAAGTGTCGAGTCGGCGAACGGCGATGTGAAACAGATGATTGTTGGCCCCGGCTATGTTGATGGTGAGATACAGCTCAATAATTACTCAGCCCTTCACGATATCGTTGTGGGTCTCGTATGTTTTGATGCACTGTGCATATGCATAGGAAGCGTTGGCAGGGTTCATGAGCTATTAGGGTCACCCATATTCTGGGAGTTGGTAGCCAACGGGGCCATTCGTGTAGTCATTCCGCCCCCTGACCCTGCGGTTGTGTTTCAGGATCAAGACTCCGTTGTAGGGAAATTTGGATTTATAGCGCTTGGGTCACGCAGCAGTACCTTTGAACAATTTTCGCCGCGAACGGCAAGCGACTCGATCCGTCGACAGCTTTCGTCAAGCGCTGGACGCGAGAAAGATGCTGAGCAATACTTCCAGATTTTAGAGTCCAGTATGCTGGACCTTTCCATTGGCGAGCCATTGAATCTGGCAGAGCGGACACGTGCGGCTCTCGTCCACCCGTCTGTACGCCGCCTCTTAGGTATGAGTCGTGGCACACCGCTTACGTCGGTACCTCGCTGGCTGACCTACCCACTGCTTCGACTCGCAGGTGTGGTTTCAACGGGAATAATCTGCCAACGGATCGGAGCATCTGCAGCTCGCTTGATTTTCGGAAGCGAGAGTCTGGCTGGTGCGGCATTTTCAACGTCGGTCAGTCAAGCGTGGGCTGACGATGCAGCGAGCTACGTTCTAACCGGCCGTTACAATTCTGATGTCGGGTTGTCGCTTGCGGAGGACCCGACGCTACTACCACAAGTTGTCGCCTTTCGGCAATCTCAAGGCGGTGAGATATTTCGCCGCGAAGTCGCCCAGAGATTAGAAACTAATGAGGGGGGACTGCTCGCAACGGCTGTCAACGCTGGCCTACGGCAAGCGATTCCTCCGGCCGTTCTCGAAAGAGCGCGGGATCAGCTTTCCGGGCTCTTTGAGCCGCGCGGAAGAATCGCCAAGCTTGCGCCCGCCGTGTTCGGCGATTTGAGAAATTCCGATGTCTGTATTGCTGGTTGGCGAAAGCGGAGTCGCGCAATTCTAGCCAGCCACTGCGAGCTATTTGACTTGAACCCATATAGCGCATGTCCTTGTGGCTCTGGCGAGAAACTGAAGTTCTGTTGCCGGGAAGCCTTGTCATAACTTGATCTGCTTAACAGGATATCGCTGACGGCTACTATTCGGTGGTACCCTTCGGTGGCCGCATAAAAAGACAGCGAGGGTTGCGTTGGATCGACCATTGTGTTTTTGCGGCAGTCAAAAGAAAAGGCTTCGCCTCTTGAACGCGCTATGGTAATTGCAGACTTCAACAAAGCATAGCTATTTATAACTCAATAGCCAATTGTTTCTGACGTTGCTCAACGCAGCGGTCAAGAACGGGGACAAGCGAGCTTCGCCAGAATTTGCGCTGCGGCCTACCTGCGATGTTTGGTACCAGAGGAGAGTCCGTGGATAGCTTTGAAGCTATCGTGAAAACTCTACTGGAAGATGATGGGTTCTGGACTCGTCAATCCGTCGAAGTGAATGTTTCTAAAAATGAAAAGTGCCAGATTGGAAAGCACACGATTCCGCGAACGGAAATTGATCGGGTTGCGTATAAAATCAGCGTCAAAGGAGGTTCTTGGAATAGATGGTATATCGTTTCCTGACTCTTCCGGCGTTCACCTCTCTTGCCTCCAAGAAAGGCACCACATTCCAGAGGGGCGATATAAACTATTTACTTTCGCGAACTATCGAAACATCATGTTTAATGGCTTCAATCACGACTTGTTGAATATGGGGTTGATCGATTCTCCTCATAGCATCCGGCTTGGCTTAGCTGCTGGAACGGGTTACCAGCGATCAGAATTCCGGATTAACGGTTATTTAAGAAGTTAAGGTATTTTCTTCTGGGGGCCTACAGAGACAAGAGCTCGCTTTCGGGTTTTTTGCAAAGCAGGGTTATGAAAATACCCCCACGGTCGCTGGCCGAATGGTAGCGGCCGATTTTTCTATAAATCCCTAGTTTCGACGATCAAATCGGCAGAGTCCTGCAATAACTGCGAACCCCGCAAGATAATGTGCTCCTTAGTGTGACTAGATTTGCGACGAATATTATGCAGGTGATTAACTGGGCGGGCGTATTCCGGATTGGATTAGCACCCCTCGATTTGAGCCGCGATCGAATGAGAAAACATGCTCTCGCGGATGCTCCTCGCAGCGTCCGACGATTCGGCGCGGGAAATCGGGCTCTCCCCGGTCCAACTTTACCATCCACTCACAGATGGGGCAGTTTGCTGAATAGCGATGCACATGGATCGTACTTGGCGCATCGGTAGTTTTCGAGCGACTGATTTCAACCGTTGCGCCAAATTCTTTCCAGGCCAGCATCCACTCTGGAGCAATAATAATCCGATCCTCAAACAGACGAAAAATCCCGCTGAAGTGCCAGTACGCGCCCCACGGCAACCCAATAGCCATCGCTAGAACCAGCAAGTCCTGGCCAGTCACTGGTTCTTTTCGGTACCAAAGGATCAACCAGAGCAGGCAGTCGAATCCGACCACGCTTATCAAAAACAGTAGCTGCCAAGACAGGTAACTGTAGCGCTTAAAAGGTGTCCATTTGAGGCCTTGGTTGAAGAACAGCTTGCCCAGCCAGGATAATCCCAAGGACAGATCGCGCTTGTAACGAATGGTGTTCGGCGGCAGCGCATCGTCGTCTTCGGTTAGCGCACATTCTGAGGGAAGCAATGCTTTCACACCCAAGCGATAAAACGCAGGCTTGCCATTGTCTTTTTCCAAGACCGGATACACCTGCAATCCATCCTGACGGCAAAGATCAATCAGCCTTGCCTCAATTTCTGGGTAGTGTCGGGTTTCAATGTCCTTCCAGATTGAACTTAGCCACGCGGATGGCTCCAGCTTTGGATTACCCTCCAGGTCCATATGAATTGCCTTGGTTGGCACACGTGGTGGTCCCTTGCCTTGCCTTGCGGAAAGCGCCGTTTGCGATGCCAGATAGGCCATCACCTTCCCACTCCACATCTGCCTTCTGTCACTTGGAATTGCTTCGATCAAGATCTCTCCAAGTCGCACATAGTCACTCGGCGTAGCCTCACACAAGCCGAAACCAACCGATTGATCTACTTCAACGTTTACCACCATAAACTCACCCTCAAATGACTCAAACTGACTACTGACGGACGCCACCAAGGCCTAGCTTGGTCCTTGTCATCAAACGAGGCCAGGCAAAATGCAAAAAAACAGCGATCTGCAACATAGTATTCCATTCGGGAGTCACGTACCCAGCCAGCGCATGGTTACGGCCACGGAAGTTGCCAACGGACGAGCATGTGAGTGTATCTGTGCCGCCTGCAGCGTCCGATTACGGGCAAGACAAGGCGCCATTCGGGTTTGGCACTTCGCCCATGACGAAGAGACGAACTGCCAACATGCGGCCGAAGCAGCCATTCATCGCATGGCGAAACAGATGATTGCTGAGCGAGGCAGCGTTTTCGTGCCGCAAAGGCAGCTCTCGCGGACTATTCACGGCAAAAAGCGTGTGTGGAACGAGACGATCACCGTCGATGTGCAGTCTGCTGGTCTTCAGATTCTGGCAGATTGCACGCAAGAAAAGACGATCGGCGACAGTACGTCCGAAGGTGACTCGCGGCGCCCGGATGTCTTGGCGTCGCTGGAGGGGCACCCGTTGGCGATTGAAATCCGCAACACCCATGGCGTCGAGTTCGACAAGCAGGACTGGCTTGAACGCCTCGGATATTCCGTACTGGAGATCAACGTTGCAGACATTGAGAAACTACCGCCTGACGAGATCCCTGAGGCACTGGAACTTCGCCTGTTCCAGACATCAGTTCGGTCTGTCTGGCTTGCTCATGCCAAGGATCATGAGGGGAAGCACACCCTCGACCAACTGGAAGTGCAGATCAGAGCAACGCGAAGTGAGGAAGAACAAGCCCTTCTCGCGAAGCTCGACGCTGGAGAAGCTGAACGGAAATTGAAGGAGGAAGCCCGCAAGCGCTACAGAGACATCGAAGACTTCAAAATCAGCCTCGGCCGCTGTACGGTAAGAGTCGGCCGAAACGAGCGGCGGGTCTCACTAAAGATACACGGATATGCACCTGAGTCAGTCTTTGAAGGGACCAAGCTCCTCGGGCGCAAACATCATGGGCACTTCAACGAAAAAAGCTCGGTGTTGGGAGTTCTATCGCCATTCCGAGAACGAGGCATTCTTCCAGCAACTCTGCGCCGAGGTCCAAGAAGAGTGCCTCGAGTGCTGCGGCGGTGCCTCACCGTCGCCATCAACGCCGCAACGAGTGGCACGCCCTCCTGCTGAAGTGACGATAGACCAGCCGATCTATTTCGACGATCCAGCCCTACAGGAAGGATTCGACGAACGTGCGGCGCTGCTTGAGTTTGAAGCAGGTTTCGGGCGCGAGGAGGCCGAGAAGCAAGCACTAGCTGAAATTACCGCTTCGCGGCTCCCCGAAGGCGAATAACATGCGGGTACCTTAACGACTGCTTGCTGCCAAATTGCCGCCCGATACCGACCGATCTGCCACTGGAAGCGTTGGCCGAACAGCCGCCGGGGTCAGTGGTCAGCGAGCGGCAGCTTGTTGATCACAAAGCCGCCATAGCACTTGCAGACGTCATCAGGCTGCTATGGGTCGTGAAGAGCCTCTCGATGCATGATGCAAGAATCATCACGAAGCGGCACGCGAAGCAATCTTGGCGTATGCTATCGACCTAGCTTCGGAGGTTTCAGCAGCGGTTGAGCCGAGCGCTTTCGGGGCGGCAGATAAACGCTATTCGTTATGCGGCATATGTGGAGGTACCGTCATGACTCAACGCGCTTCCGTCTTCGTCGGTTCGTCCTCAGAGGGGCTTCTGGTCGCAAAAGCGGTACAAAAGGCACTCGACGGGTTCGCCGACGTGAATCTCTGGAGCCAGGGTGTCTTTGAACTTTCATACAGCTATCTCGAATCTCTCATCAAGGCCATCGAGACTTCAGACTTTGCAGTATTGGTTCTGACGCCCGACGACCTGACACAAAGTCGAGATCACGACGCAGTCTCTCCGCGCGACAACGTTGTGTTCGAACTTGGGCTCTTCATGGGCCGGTTGGGGCGGAATCGTTGCTTGCTTCCTGTATGACAAGACCAACGACCTAAAGCTGCCAACGGATTCTACTGGGCATTTCCGCCGCCACATATCGGCCACACGGCCAGCGGCAACATCCATGCCGCCATTGGTCCGGCCTGCACTTCAATTGAAGAGCGCATTTGCGCCTTAGGTGGGCGACCGAGACTGCTCAAAGTCACAGCCGAAGATACGCAGTCTAGTTCAACAGTCCCGAACCTCTCCGGCGCGTGGGCGGGCTTCTTCCCAGACGGAGATAAACCGGATCAACAGAAACAAGCACACTTGAGATCGAGCAGCATGGCTCTTTCGTAAGAGCCACGATTACGCGCGAGGTGCCAGAAGGAACTAGGGTCTTCGACTACGAAGGGCGGTTCACCTCTGGGCAACTGGTCCTGTTCTTCGAGGACAAACAGGGGAGGGGCTATATCGTTGGGACAGTCGTACTCTACCTTTCTGGGGATCTTCGTACGCTTGTTGGCCGGTCCACCTATTACGACCATACGAAGAAACAAGTAGTCTCGGCGTCCAGGGAATACCGGCGAATGAAGTCAGCAGGATGAGCAAGACCGCCGCATAACCAAGCGGTCGAGAGGGACACTCCGCCAGCAGGCTTCGATTGCTGCCTCCGCGCCCCTCACCTTCGACGTTGAACGGCAGCTTTTCAATTCGAGCTACTTCCGCTTAGGGTCGTCAGCACTCGATGATGAATGGCCGCTTCCGGGAAGCGAAGCAAAGTCGCCGATTATCGAAAGTCGCTGTCATTTTCAACGCCAACCGCCATCGGAAGGGGAGCATGAACATCGGGTCGTACACATAATCGCAGCATCTCAATGGGGGGCGTCTGCAGGTCTCTACGACGATAGCGCTGGATCCTGCCTGCCTCGTCAGACTTAAGATCCTTGCCCGGCCAGCGTTTTCGGCGAGACGACAACCAACAACCGGGATATGGATGTTCATAGATGTCCTTTGACCTAGGGTTGCGACGTAAGCCAAACGCAGAAATTATGTCGAGCGTGTGGCAGCGTTAGATGTTGCCGTGCCAGTCCCTGCCTGGCGTCGTCACCAAGGCACCTCGACAACTTTCCATAATCGGCGACTTTGCATAACGACCCTTTTCTGCCCGTCGCGCTTTCAAGAAGCGGACATTCAATGTCCCACACCACCTGCCGGCGGAGGCGGGCGAAGCCCGCTGTAGCCAGTCAGGTGAATGCGGATGTTGGCTGGCTGAACCGTCTCTCACCGGACCAATTCGATCTCGCTCGGCCGCCAGGATTTGTCGAAGAACGACGGAAGCGGGCTGTAGAGCCGAAGGATCGTAAACCAGCCCTTCTTAGGATCGGTCTGGATCCAGTTGCCGCGATCCACGCCGCCTGGCTGTTCAGGACTGAACCAGATCGTGGTGGTACCGTCTTCAGCCGCCTTCGCCGCCGGTGAAGGGTAGCTCTGCGACCCGGCGCGCGGATATTTCTGGGGCGTCTGCAACATCGACCGTGTCTGGTTATCGTAGAGCGTGAACGACCAGAACGCCTTGGCCGGGATACCCTTTGGCAGCGTCACTTTGTAAGCCTTCGACCCATCGAACACATCGCCGTTGGCATCCAGGAAACCCATCAGATACTGCGATCCCACGCCGGGGATGTTCATGATCATGCCGGGGCTGTCGAGGGTGTAGCCGTAGTAGAAGGCCGTGCGCGAATCCAGGGTGCGGGCACCGGTCGGCGGTAGCGGTTTGAATGCCCCGTCCTTGAACGCGGGTGGTGGAGTCTCGAAGAAGGCGCCGCCTTCCCAGAGCATGTTTCCCCACATCGAGTTCGGGTAGTAGGCCCAGTCCGGGTGAGCCTCGAAGGGGCGCCAGTTCAGCACCCGTCCGGCTGCCTGGCCTACAACGGCGGCATCGGTGAGGATCTTCTTCATTCGTTCGTCAGGCGCAAACTTTTTGCCCTTGACGATGCCGATGGCGGCGAGTTGCCCGGAGAGCTCCACATCATAGCTGGCGGCGGGCTCGGCCTGGACGTTTTCGTTGATCCATTCGTAAAAGCCGAAATCGCTGGGCGGGATGGTATTGAACGACAGGTTGCTCGCATCGATGAACTTGGTGTCGGGGATCTTCGGGTCTCCCCCGAGGCGGACCGCGCCGGTCAGCGCCTCAGCGATGCTGGTGCCGTAACCGCCCGCGGCATAGGGGTAGATCTTCATGTTCGCCTTGACGTTCTCGACCGCCGGCTTGGGATCGTTATTAACCAGATAGGCGCGCGACGCGTAGAGAACCCGGTTCGTCTTGGAGTGGGCGACGAAGTATCCACCCTTGGGCAGCGGCCCATCGTAATCCGGACCGACGATTAGATACTTGCCACCCCGGCCGCGATCTGGTCCGGGGCCACCGACGTCGATGATCCACGAGAACCACATGTCGTTGATGGTCCCGACGCCATCCGAAGGCTGTTCGATCACCATCGGCCCCTTCGAAAGGTCGATGACGGAGAGGTAGTAGACGGTGTCGGCGTTTCCGGTCAGGAATAGGGACGTGGAGTCGAGCAGTTTAGGTGTAATGACGACGTCGTTGTAGTTGGCGCCGATGCTCTGGAAGCCCTTGTGGAAGCCCAGGGCGGAGGCGCCGCGAAAGCTGTTGTTGTATACGTTAAGCGCGCGGGTGAAGGCGAGCGTATCGAATACCTTTTGAGCAGTGTCGGCGCTGGGCGCGCCGTCCTTGAAGTTCAGCGTTCCGATCGATGTCTCGACGCTGTCGGGCGCGCCAAGTGAGCCAATCGTCTTTTTCGATACTTCGGCCTGTACTGTCGCGGCCAAGCCAGGCAAGGCAAGCACGACAAGGGCCGTCCATACTGTTAGTCGTCTGTGGATCTGCATAATTAGTGCTTTCCTTTTTCTTGTTAAGGGGATGGTAATCCCCCAATTTTAGGCGAACGGAAAACGGAACGGCTGGCGGCCAGAGAAGCACGAGCGCAGTCGGAGATTTCTCTACTGCGTTGAGGCCTTGACGGAGGCGGCGCGGATGAAGCCGATGGCGGGGCCGAACTGGACCTTCTGCCAACCGGCGCTGGCGTCTTCCAGCGTCCGTCGGCCAAGCGTCCGGTTGGATCAGGGCGATCGCCGCCGCGGCGTCTTCCGGCGCCGCGCGCAGCAGCGTCGGCTCGCCGGCGGCCAAGGTCGGTGCCGCGGCGCGGGCCGTGAAAATGGAAGCGAGCGCCTCGACCTGGGCGGAATCGCCCACTTCACCGTGCAGGGCGGCGGGGTCCATCCCGCGGCAACGTTCCAGCACCGCTGTCTCGACGACCGTGGTGGCGTACTGCGCCATCGCCACGATGTTGTCGGACAGCTCGATCCGCGTTTCAGGATTTTCCGAGCGAATCAGGTCCCGACCGAGCAGCGACCATTCCCGGAAGTGGCCGGTGCCCTGGCAGTCGGGCGCGGTCAGGGTGACCTGCTGGCCCTTCGAGAAGATTCGGTAGCTCGCTCCCATGCCCGCCGCGCGGCTCGCAAGGTCCGCCGGGGCCACCGCGATCTCCGACTCCGGGCCGATGCCGCGGATGTCCCAGCGCTCGCTGCGACTGCGGCGCAGGCATGGGACTCGACTAGGCAACGAAAGATCAACGCCTTGATCCGCGGCCTTTGCTGCGGCTGGCAGTGGCGGGCTGAAGCTGACGCTGACGGCGTTGTCGGTCCAGGCGGGCGGGGCGGCCAGCTTCTGCTTCACGTCGTCGTCAGAGGACTGCAGCAGAAGGTTGAGCAGGTCCAGCGCGGCCAGCGACGGCGGATTCACCTCCAGCGTCCGGCCGCTGAAGTTGAAGGTCCACGCCCATTGCCGCGGCCGGTCGGTGCGTACCAGGTAGAGGTGTTCGTCATGGCGCACCGTGCCCTCGATACCGGGGCTCAGCGTCACGATCATGTTGCCGGAGGCGGGCAGGGCCTGGCCGGCCGGTTCGAACTCCAGCTTGGTGCATTCAAAGCTGACCGCGCGTGCGCGTTGCTGCTGCGGCAGAACGAGGCCGACGCTCAGGGGGTCGATGGCCACCGCTTCGCCAGCGTTCAGCCGGTCCAGCAGCGCCGGCGTCTGGGCGTCGGTCATGCCGAACTCCAGCGGCGCCCACCAGAGTGTTGTTGAAGTCGAAATCCTGCAGCAGCCGGCTGCGCAGGTCGTTGACCGTCTGGTCGAACAGCGGCTTCAGGGCGGTTGCCATTTTCGGTCAGGGAGGCGGCCTCTAGACTGTCGCGGCCGCCAAGCAGCGTCACGATTCCGTCGAATACGGCGTACAAACGACCAGTCGACGGACAACTGCTTGAACACAGTCGTCTCGTAGGCCTTGCTCATCAGGTACAGGCTGTACTGCAGCGACAGGCGGGCGTTCTGCGCCATGCCCTGCACGACCTCGTTCGCCTCCGGGCTGAGTCGCAGCGACATTGTTCATCCTCTCCGCCTGCAGCAGACGCACCCGCGTCGGCTATTGGCGGCGAGGCGGCCGTAGCTCTCCGGCGATTTCGTTCAGCAGCGCGCAAAGTCCGCCGAAGATGCGCGCCTGGTCGGCATCAGCGTTAGCAGGTCGCCGGTGACCGTCTGCCACTCGGGGCTGGAATCCTCCAAGCTTCGCCAACTCCGCCTCGATCTGCGCGTCGGACACCTGCAGCGCCTTGAACGACTTCGCCGGCGCGGGCAACGGCGGGCCGATGCCAGTAGGCCACGTCGCCCCCAGCCACTTGGCGGCCAGCGAGGCCTGCCTTTTTTGCCGCTGTTCGGCTTGTGTCCTGGCCTTCTTGGCTTCCGCCTCGGCCTTCTTCTTCGACGCAGTGGCCTTGTTCTGCGCCTGACGCGCATTGTCGATGGTGTCGCCCATCTTGCTGACGGTGTCCGGCACGTCGGTATCGGAATCGGTCAGGTCTGCCGCCACGTTGGCCAGGTCGCCGAGTGCCCCCGCCGCCGGCTGGACGTAGGGGATCACCCTGGGCGATCGCGTGGCCATCTGATGACGAACTGATCTGCGCCCGGATATGCAGGTCTGGCGAAGGCCTCGTTGTACAGCATGGTGCGTAGGGCGTCGAGCTTGTGCCCCATGGCGCGCCAAGCGCTCCTCCAAGCGCCATCAGGTCCTGATCCAGGGCCCTCGACGCGCGCCTCCGCCTTGTGCAGCCCGGACACCACCCGATCGGTGTCTCGGACCAGCGTTGTCCCTCAATCGCGCTGGCCATGGCGTTGGCCGCACTCTCGGCGTTGCGCTCGGAATCGCCGACCCAGGCGGCGAGCAGCAGAATCTCCAGGGCCCCGTTCCGCTTGCCGCTCGTGCCAGCCGGACCGTCGAGGCAGCGACCAGCAGCGGCATGATAGCCCAAAGGATTGCCGAAGGCATCCAGTTGCGTGTTGAGCCGGGTCAGCAGCGATGCCGCGTCGGATCTGGCGGCTGCCCAGGCGGCGGTAAGGTCCGCGTCCCAGGCGCCTGCGGCCGTCGGCATCGGCTGCGCGAGGGCGGCCATGTACGGCTTCAAGAAACCCGGCCACCGTCTCGCGCTCGCCGGCAAGCAGCGCATTCGCGGGCATAGCGCAGCACCGTCCTCAGCTGCAGCGGATGCAGCCAAGCAGACGGCGCCTCGACCAGGCTAACCGCACCCTGTTTCCCGTCGCCGCGGGCGGCGGGCTGGGCGGTATGGCTCTTGCCGTCCACGAAGGACTATCGGGCTGCCGTCGATCGACCGTACGTGGGAGGCGGCGGTAGCGCGGAACAGATCGAACTGATTGGTCACCTCGTAGTGAGCGCAGGTTGTGGGATGGCCGGCCCGGCCGCCGCGCACGTCGCCGGCCTTGGCGCCGGCACGTCCGCCGCCGTTGGCCAGCAGGGCCCTGACCGAGGCCGCGTTGGTGGTGAAGGCACCGCCATTGCCACCGGAGCCCGGCACACCCGGCTCAACGGCGTCCTGACCGCTGCTCGGCCATTTCTTGGCGCCGTAGTGGCCGTGGTACTGGGGGATGAAGCCCCACTTCCAATGGAAGTCGGCATAGACGCAGGGATGCGGGTATTTCGCCGTGGCGGTGTTGAGGTGGCCGGAATCTCGGAGTTGAAACTGGTTGCTGACCGTCGACATGCGGTCGCCGGGCTGGCCGTCGAAACCGTGCCCGGCAGCCTGGCCGTGGCCACCGAGCGCAAGGAAGGCCTTTTGCGCTGCCGGGGCATCAATGGTGTCAAGGAAGAGGGTGATCGTGCCGGCACTCGGGCCGGCGATCCCGTCGCCCGCCTTCCGGCGGTTGACGGGATCGCCGTCCGGCGCCTTGGCGACATCCCAATCCAACGGACTGGTGTTGATGCGGCCGTCGTCGCGGATTGCTAGCCGGCGGGCGAAGATCGTGACGTCGGTTTCCGGCAGCGACAACTCGCCGTGCAGCGTGACGGTATCGGCGACGATCACGACGCTGCGGCGCTTCTCCTTCGGCCGGTCGGCGTTCAGCTTCTCTGTCCGCGGACGGTTCAGCTGACGGAAGATGCCGTTCGGGGCGCCGTCCTTGAGCACGATATCGACGCCCGACACCAGGGTCTCGGGGCGACCATCCGGCCGCACGCGGTCGGTCTGCCGTAGGTACAGCTCGCTGTCGCGGGCTGGCGGTTCGCTGCGCGCGACCAGGATCTCCCGTTCACGGCCTTCAAGCACACTTGTCTGCATAAGGTCACCTCCACGGTAAGCGTAGGAACTTCAACGCCAGGTTTCAAGGGTGCGGGTGAGTGTTGAGTCCGGTCAATCGTCCGGACTGGCGTGGGCATGGCCAGAAAACCGCGCCGTTCGGAAGTCTGCACAAAGGAGTCTTCCGGGCGCTGGTCGTGCCCTCGGCTCGGCGACCAAGCGCCGGGGTCGGGCAGCAGCGGCCAGCCGTTGTTACACTTCCCGTCAGTGTCATCGGCGACCACTTCCGCATGGACCATCATGCCGGGCCACTCTGCGGGTCACCGGCTTGCAGCTAAGTAAGCGGTCAGACCAGCGCGGCAGAAATGGTGGCTCTCGATGGGAGAGGGTGAAGCCCGCCTGGCGCTGGGCAGTCTGTTTTACAGGACACTTCGGCTGCAGGACGTCGAGGTGGACAATATGACGGCGGGGGTCCGCGACCGGAACGCGCTGGTTTCTGCTTCGGCAGCGGGCCCTGCTGCAACTGGGGGTTGTAAGCGGGAACCGTCAAATATGCGGTGCACTACATATTCGGCGATATGCAGAGTCCAGGAATATGCAGAATTGCAGGCGTGGGAGCCTTGTGCTGACGGCCATGTCGGCTCCCATCGCTCAGCATATTCAAGCGCCCCGCAGCGAGGCGATCAGTTTGTCTGGCGCCCGGAACCGTCCTTTTTTTAGTGAGAGCGGCACAACGGCGCTCATTGCATCCAGCTTTTCTGTTGGGTCCGCCCGCAAGTAAATTTCGGTCGTCTGGATGTCTGCATGGCCGAGCCAGAGCGAGACTTTGCGGATATCCCCGTTGCCTGCAACACCATCATCGCGGCGCTGTGCCTCAGGCTGTGCGGCGAGATGTGCCGTTGCTTAAGCACGGGATATCGTTCGGCGGCCGTCTGAACGTATTTGTTGAGAATGTACTCGAAGCCGGATCGAGTTAGCGGCTGGCCGCGCGCATTAACGAACAACTCCGTCGCCGGCGCCGGACCGCGCACCGCCAACCACGCGCGCAAATCCACGCAAGTCTGCTTCCAGAGTGGGAGCAAACGTTCCCGACGGCCCTTGCCCATGATCCGCACATTGGGCGATGGTTGCCACTCGATCGCATTTATCGGCAGGTTGACCAGTTCCGAAACGCGCAACCAGCGGAGAAGCTAGGATGAGCATAGCGCGGTTAGCGGATGCCGTCGTGGAGCTGGAGACCGGCGCAGTGAGAACGGGCGCATCCATCCATCGGACAAAGAAACTGAGCAGTGGGAATCCCCCCCCCCGGGGCTTCGCCGGGATCGCCAAAATGCGCCGGCTGGTCTCCACGCAGCTGCCCGGCACGCGAGCTCAGATAAAGGAATGCAGGACATTGACGCCACCCAGCGGGCGTTACGCGTGAGTCGCGCGGGCCATTGTTGGCGTCGGTGAAAGGGTCTGCAGAAGTCCATCACCAATTTGGCGTCGATATGCTCAAGACTTAGCGCGATGGCGTAAGACGCAAGTCGCTTGCGGCAAAACCGAACAGCAAAGAAGGCCGTAGCATAGCTGTAGCACAGTGTCTCGATAGCGCCACGTTGCGGGCGGCGTTCGCGCAAAAGGCTGGTGTATGCGCGGGGCGATTCGGTGTCATGGCGTTTGCTCCTCGAACAAGCGCCGAATACGTCGACGATATCCTACAATCATAGTGGCGAGCTTTTCCACATACCAGTATAGTGGGCTGCTTGGGGCGGACCAAGGTAGCGTTCATCAGTGCCAGCATGGGTACCACTGTGGGTCGGAGCATGGGGAAGCTATCAGCGCATTCGACGCAAAGGTTCTTGTGACGAAAATCGATCAGCCGGCCGGGCATCGGTGCCCTGTTGGAGGGGAAGACCGCAGGGACTGAAAGGAGTTTGTGCCGCACCAGTACGGATACACTGGCGTAGGGACTCAATGGACGACCCGCTGTGTCGAGAGGAACATATGGGCATCATTGTGGCAACTCGGCGGCGTTCGAAAGATATCGCTCCGTTGCAGCTGGGTCGTCGAGGGCAACGTGCACAGCCGGCCTTTTTTAAACTTCGTGTGCGGTCACCCAAGCCGTCGCGGAAAGTCTGGAAGATGGAGGCTGATGGCTTCCGGAAAAAACGCAGCCGGTTGCGGCCAGCCCCAGGCCCCAATCAAGGTGCTGTTAGGTCTGCGCCCGTAGCGTCCTGGC
>NZ_CAJQUC010000009.1:0-338396 GCF_907163155.1 Candidatus Accumulibacter sp. ACC012 | reverse complement strand
CCGTGCCAGCACCAGTGCGGGCGCCTGCCGCACCTTGAACTGTTTGAAGGCCGGTGGATGAATGATCGCCGTCACGTTTCGAGCGCCCACCAGCTCAGCGATTTCCTCACCCATGCGGGTGAGAGAGTTCCCCTTGAGTCCGCGCAGGACCAGCACGGCGCCGGATTTCTCCGCCTGGGTGATGATTCGCTGCAGGGTTTCCTTCGGCAACGAAAAAGAGATGAAGACCATCAACTCCGGGACGTCCTTGCCCGGTACCGAGCCTGGCGTGGTCTGGCGGTAGGTCTCTGCGATCCGGGCAATGTCGGGGCCTGTGGTCGCCGGCTGCGGCAGCTTGGTCGGATCGGGAACCACCGGGCGGCCCGTGCCCTTCGGCGCCTCGACGGCATCCAGGGCAGAACCCATGCGCTCGCGTGCAGCCCGCAGCTCGGTGTCCGCAGGTTCCACGACCTGAGCTTGGGCGACCGTCACCGCCCCGCCCAAGGCACCGACGCCAATGCAACGTGCCAACAGCAAAACCCACGACCGCTTGCTCATGGCCTCAAAACGCGCCCTGGCAACAGTTGCGTTTGCGGAAGACCATGTACGCAAAGTCCTCGCCCTCGAAGGGAAACTCGCGCCCGGCGCCCCACAGGATCGTCGATCGCCCCAGCGGCTGGCAGCATTTCCCGGCAATCTGTGCTGTCTGGGGAATCGGATAGAGCATGTGATACTTGTAGCCGGTCTTGTCCATGATCGGCTGCGGGTAGTAGCCACACAGTCCGTCCTCGCCGGAGGCCGCCCACATCAGCCCTTCCCGGTGCATCTTGGCGATCAGGCGGGTCATTTCCAGGCTGGACGCCTGGACGCCACCGATATGGGCCTGCACGTTGCCATTGAGTGGATAGAGACTGCCCTGGCAGCCGGCACACCAGAACAGGGTGTTGAGCGGAAAGCCGGCGGTGGCCGCTGCGCAGGCGGCGGCGCAGGCGGCGCGCGCGGCGAGATTGCCGAACAGCGCGACCTCGGGATTGAGAATGAAGGTCAGCTCGTCGTCGTGCCACATCGGGTCCAGTTCGGTGAGATAGGCGACATCGAAGCCGCCCTGCTCCAGACATGCGTTGTCGAAGATCGCTTCCAGCCAGAAGATGACGGGATCGACGTACCAATGCACCTGATAGAAAGACGAGGTCGAGGTACTGTCCTGGCTGAAACGCGAACCACGGGGCGCATCGAACCCAGGATCAAGTTCGAGTCCGCCGAGACTGGTCAGACAAAACGGGCGACGCACCACATCGACTCGCCTCACTGGCTCCCAAAAGCTCACCTTGAAACCCACGCGCAATTGGGAGGGGCATGCACAAAGCGGTGAACCGCCGGGATTCGGCGTGTCTTCCTGCCCCATCGACAGCAGATCGAGGCCGCCGAAGCGAATCGGCAGCATGCAGCGCCAACAGATATCGGTGATCGGATTGGCGAAGCGGCCGGTACAGGTTGGCGTCGCCAAGGCTGGTCCGATGCGCCCGATCGCCACCGCCAAGAACAACAGTAGGACGCACTTACGGACGAACTTCATCGACCCTTAGCCTCTTGCCATCCTGACTGACCACCGCCGGCACCTGACGAATGCCGAGGCGGCGGCTCAGGCTGCCGCCCTGGTCGTAGAAGACGCGGCGTTTCCACGAGCGCATCAACCCCAGAGGCTTACCGGCAACCAGGATGGGTTTGGCGCCACCTTCGGGGCTCGCCAACACCTGTCGTGCAAAGGCGACTTGTCGGCGGTCGCGCCCGTCAAAAAATACGAGCCGTTCGCGAAGGGAAACGTGGTCGAGCGGATTCACTCTCAGTCCGCGCGCGAACAGGATCACGCCTTCGGCGTTGCGGATGTCGCGGTCGAGAATCCACGTCGGGTCGATGAAAAAGCTGCGCCGGGTAACGGTGGCCGTGAGCCCGGCGACGGGTGCTGGTTTCTCGACGGCCGCGACGACGCGATCGCGGTGCTCATTCTGCTTCCTGGCGAGTTCGCCGGTCTTCTCCATGTGTTTGAGGCGTGATTCGATGGCTTCCAGAAGATCCGGCTCGGCAATGTCGTAGGTCGGCCCGACGACGCCGAGATCCTCCGCGTGTACGATGGGCAGTGAGGCCGCGATCAGCAGGGCGAAGAACGGCAGTGGGGCGCGAGTCGACATGGGGTCGATTCTGGTCTGGCGCCTGCGGCTGTGGATTTCGAAATGCGGCTTTCCCGGGCGCATTTCGCCTCGGTGCATCCAGCGACCGTTGCCGGCGTGTCAGCGGCGCTACGCGCTCCGCTTCTGGCTACCGTCGACAGCGGGCGGGACCGGGATTCGGTAGCAATGCGCCCGATTTCGCGTCTGGCACAGAAACACGTCCGGGACGACGCTCCCCAGGCGAAGAATCTGCATCCTGGCCAACTGGAGTCGCTCGACCAGCAGGGGTTCGGCTTGGCGGGAGGGAATCCACGTGAAGTTCCCCTCGCGCTCTGATGTCAGGGCGCCTGCGCTCACACCTTCGCGCAAGGTGGTGACGACGCATCGGATCAGGTTCAGCCGCTCGTCTTCACCGGGGCTCTCGGTCTTGCCCTGGCTCGGCCTTGCTTCCTGAACGGGTTGGGTAGCTGGAGGCGCTCCGGTTGCGGGTTTGGGCTGTAGGTTTCCGACGGCCATGAGCTGCTTGACCGCTGGCTGGAGGCGAATCACTTTCCACGGCTGGCCGTGCTCGACCGCGATCTCGGTTACCTTGCGAAACGGTGCCAAAGGATCAAGCGCCAGCCAGTTTCGGTGCGACAACTCGTCGAGAATCGCCTTGCTGTCCAGACCACAGCCGCTGAGTGCATCCGGCCACCTGAGACAAAGCACACCGGAGGGGTCGATGTGGATCAGGGTCTCGGCAGGCTTCTTGCCCGTCTGAATGTCCCGGGCAAGCGCCTGCAGCGCTTCACCAACAGCACCATTGAGCTGATCGGTGGGTGCCGCTGGCGGGTTAGGCGGGGGCTCGCGCTGGGCAGGCGTCTCTGGCAACCGACCCTGTTCAGGTGAAGCGCGTGGTTTCAGCGCGGGAGACAACTTCAGCGCCGGTAGGTCGGCCGGCTCGGTTACGGTTTCGTCCTGGTCGAGAAGCCTGCCCGGCACGGAGGGTGGTGCGGGCTCGATGAGCAGTGCCACCTCACGAAGCCTGATCGCCGTCAGTCGGATGTTCGGGATCTTCTCGGCCAGCACCGCGGGGGCGATCACCCAGTAACGATGGCCGTCGAGACTATCCTCGCGGACACTCGCCAACTGCCGTTCCACAAGCATATCGAGAAGGCTGTTCGGCGTTCTCGGCAAGCCCGGAATCTTCTCCTGATGAATGAGGGCGGCGATTTCCTCACCGGCCGCCGGCCAGACCAGGTAGAGATGCCCGTCGATGTGCCAGAGTCGTGAACCCGGTTGATTGACGCCCCAGGTTCCCTCCCGGACCAGCCGACGCATGATGTCCACCAGAAACCGTTCGACCGGCAGGCCGATCTCGTAGCCGGTGAACGCGACGCCAAGACTGCGCAGGTCGCGCTCGACGCTAGCCTGATCGGCGCGAATGACGAGATCGTGAATCGGGTTCTCGGCGCTGGGCGAGCCGTTGATCGTCTCCATCATCCAGAGCACCAACTCGGTATCGCCCGCGGCGATCCAGGCCAGCCCCTGCGGACTGATGATGCGTTCGGCAATCAAGGCGGAAATCGCCTGGTGCTTCTTGCCACGATTCTCGCGCCAGTGCAGGAAGTAGCGATCGACCTGATGACGGCCGGCCCAGCTGTAGAGGTCTTCGACGAAGGGGTTCCAGACCTGCGCGCCATCACGACTGGTGACCACCAGGTCGGTGACCGGCTTGCCGACGTCGTGACAGAGGGCGGCGAGGAATACGGCCAGATGCCACCGCGGCTGGAGCTCGCGTCGACGTCGCGGCGCCTGCTCGCCGGGCAGCAGCACGCGATCGCCGGACTGGAGCGACCACAGGGCGACTTCGGCCGCGTGACGCAGGAGTCCGCCGGCGCCGCGATGATGATGCGTCTGGCTGGCTGGCAGGAGGTGGGCATAGGAGGCAAAGCGACGAAGCGACTGCCGATAGAACTGCTCGAAGATCTCTGGCGACGCGAGTCCGGCTTCACGGATTTGGCCGATCAACTCCCGTTGCGTCTCGATGAGTTTGTCCGGGTGGGTTGCCGGCAGACCCTTCATGAACGGCGGGTAGCGGGGAATCTCGTCGTCTTCCCTGGCCAGCTCCGTTGGACGGGTCGAGGGAAGGCCTGCGCCCGGTTGTGGGCCTTGTTTATCCGGCTGCATCGCTTTCCTGAAAAAGCCGAGCATCGGTCAGCCCTCCCCTTGGCCCGTATCCAGGCCGGTTCGCTGTAAGCCGCGACGAATCGCAGGTACTCGGCGAAGACGCTGGCGCGCCTGATCGGGGTCGAGATCGAGAAGGTCGCAGATCGCGTAAAACGAATTACCTGCCCTGGACCTGTCGTGAAAAATCCAGATCAGGGCGTCCCGCTGCGGTCCTGCGACGCTGCTGGCCGACTTCTCGACCGATCGCGCGTTGCCCTTCGCATCCACGATCGCCTGATGGAGAACGGCGATCCACAGACGCTTCAAGCGTTGGGCGATCTCGCATACGGCGGAGTCGCGGAGGATTCCCCAAGGCCCGGTGCGTCGCACGTCAGAAGACCCGATGCGCTTTCCCGACGATCTGCTGCCGAGCCACCCAGCCGGTCAGCCGGTAGCGCGAATCGAGGCTGTCGGAATGCGAACCGGCAACGTAGTAGCGCCCGTCGGGAAGGGTGCCGACCGGTCCGATCTCAAGCGGTTCGCCGGTTGTGGCGTGCTCCTTGGCACGACCGACCGGCTCGCCATCGACAAAGAAGGCTCGCCCTGTCGCGGTGACCAGAGAGCCGGGTAAGCCGATCAAACGTTTGAGGAACAGGCTCCCGCGCGGATAGGGCCAGTTGTCCTCCCACCGGAAGGCCATCAGCTCCCCGCGCGCTGGCATCACGTTTTTCTCGACCAGGAAGAGCGTGCCAGGAAGGCTTTCAGTGATGTTCCAGGCGAGCAGATAGGCGCGACCAAACGCCAAATGGGCGGCGATGACCCAAAGCAGCAGTGGAAACCAGCGTCCCAGGAGATCGAAAAGGCGGATGGACATGCCGACACTGTATCGGCGCCGCCAGCGTCAGGATTTTGAAATGCGCCCTGCCGTGACGCTTTTGAGCGGCAGGTAAATCGGGAATTCGTGCAGGCTTGGGACGGTGTTAGCGTTATGCAGGCAGACGCTTGCATTTTTACGGACCTGTGAGAATCTGGATCGGTCACTAACGAATTGGAGGCCGCCATGACTATCGCTGCTGCAACACCACCAAGCGCCATCTTCAGCACTTTGCCGCTATTGGCGCTGCTGCTGGTCATCATCGCCATGTTCCGCTGGAATCGGCGATCGAAAACCAACACGAAACGCCAGCTCGACCAACTGGAGCGCGAGTTCAAGGTCATCAGAAACGAGATCTTGCTGGTCACCACGAACGCCGTTCCTGGCGAGCGGACGGTCAGAACGATCGGCTACGTGGAGGCACTGTCCGAAGCCGAAGCGGCATCGGACTGGGAGTACCGGCTGGCGGAGAAACAAGCGTTGTTGGACCTGGCACGCCAGGGGATTGCCATGGGGGCCAATGCCATTGTGGGACTTCGCAAGAGCAATGCCCACTATGACCAGGCTGGATCGCAATGGCGAGTGTCGAGAGTCACCTACCAGGGAACGGCCGTCGTCGTGAACCAGAAAGTGCCGAGCGCTGAAGCGGCGGCGTGAACAGGGTGCTGCGGCTTCTGGCAACGACACGCGGCACGACGCCAAGGCAGATTGATTGATCGCCGGACTGGCCGTCTGGAAGACGCGAGCGTGTCCTCGGGCAAGGCATGCGGTGACCTGATTAGCCATGAACCTCAGCCATCCGAATCGTGCCCTCGGGTTGCGGACCACAGCGAGCTGCGGCGACAAGCAAGCGCTGATGCAGCGTCCTGAGATCGAACCGGCGGTTGAAGCGGTAGGTGAATGCGGCCAAGTACCGAGCGGCATACTTTCGAAAGTTGAATGCATGGTAGCTGCCACTCAAGCTGGTCTTGAGGTTACCGAGGACGGTGTTGATCCATTGGAACTCGGGCAAGTCTTTCGGCTTTCGCCCCGCGACGACGGTGGGTTGATGCACACAGCCGGCCTCGGTGACCGCGCTGAAACAGGCCAGCCCATCGGAACATACGATGCTGCCCACGGCCAGGTTGGTGCTGGCCCACGCCGCAATCGCCTTGAGGGTGAAACCGGGCACCGGCGAGAGCTTGACGCGCAAAGGATGGCCCTCATCGCTGAGCGAGACGGCAGCCACGAAAGGGACTTTGTTCTCGGAGCCGCGACCGGCCTTGCCGCCGCTACGCTCGCCGCCGAGGTAGGCATCATCGACCTGGACCTGACCTTCGAGAACGTAGCGCTCTTCGCGCGCGCCCATGGCGTGCATCAGCTTGTGGTCAATGAGCCACGCCGTTCGATAACTCACCCCCAGCTGGCGTTTGAGCGCGAGTGCCGACAACCCGGTCTTGGCCTGGCTGATCAGGTAGATGGCAAGAAACCAGAGCGTCAGCCCAAGTTTGGTGCCCTGGAAGATCGTGCCGGCAATCAGCGAGGTTTGATGACGGCAGGCATTGCACTGAAACATCTTGCGGTTCGCACCGCGCAGAACACAATGCGCCGACGTACCACAGCAAGGGCAGCGGAAGCCCTCGGGCCAGCGAGCGGACTCAAGCGCCGCTTCGCACTGGGACTCGGACCCATATCGTCCAAAAAATTCAGGCATCGACAGGCCTGGCTGGAACTGAATTCGATTCATCGGCATGGTGAGCTCCTCGGGGTATTGGCTGTACGTACGTACAGTATATCCTAACTCCGGGCTCTGGGAACACGCGTAGCTGAAGTTCATTGCTAATCAAGTGCGGTGAAGCAAGCGGTGCTCGGCCGGAGCGAAGGCGATCGTCGCCTTGCGATTGCGGCGCGCACGGATGTTTGGTCGGCGACGACCAGTGTTGCGGCCTTCTCGAACCGCAGCTCACTAAACCGGCCCGCGCGCCCGAAGCTGTCGTGATGACAAACGACGTAAAGACCGTCAATATTCGAGTGGCGCTTGTCGCGAGATTTCGCTCTGGCGGTTCATCATCGGATCGACGATGGGCGACCAGACGGGAAGTGCCACGTTCATTTGCCGTGACGCTACTGGCAGTCAACGGGTGATCGTCGGCTCTCCGATCATGGAGGTCCGCCGAACTGTTGGGCTAATGCAGCACCAACGAGCGGCGTTTTCTTCCCAACGGACGTCGGAGCTCCAAGGGTCACTGCCCTTTGGGCAGGCGGCGGCAAAGTTGAACGCTCAAAGGATCAGGGGAATTCGGTATGAGCATCGGCGTTCGGATCATGTTTTTAGACGGTGATCGGATCATCCGCGTGTCCCAGCGTCGCTTCGAGCGCCTCGTCGATCGCGACTTGAATGAAGCAATGCCCGAGTATGCGGGCCAACGGCTCCGCTGTGCGATGGTCTATGTGCAGCTTGCCGATCGCAAGCCCGTAGAGGTGGTTCGCATCGACTACATGGTGCTTCCGCTAGACCCGGAGGGGCGGGTCGACTCAGACCTTCAATCGCGCAAGATGATGCTGGCCGGGGAGATGTTCGGCTTCGGGATGACAGGCACCGCCGAACGGGTCGTCGACTTTGGGCCGTATCTGGCGGAGAAGCAGTATCGCGCTGAGTACAAATGGAAACCCACGGAGAACGAGGAGCGCGCCTTGGTGGACCTGGCGCTTGAGCACTGAGTGTTCGAGCTCTTGCGGTCCGGCGAGCAAGCCACGACGGGAAAAGTGCCTCGCGCAGCGCGTGTCATGAATGAAAGCTCAATGACCCGGTTGTTGCAGAGGCGACGGTGAGGAAGGAGAAGAGAGAACAATGCAGGCCGGACATTTGGTATTTGCGTTTCTGTTGCTGGCAAGCATCGCTACCCGCGCGGAAACGTTGGTTGGCACGGTGGTGGGCGTGGCCGATGGCGATACCGTCACCGTTCTCGACGCTGACCATCAGCAGCACAAGATCAGGATCGGGGGGGTCGATTCCCCCGAAAAGGCCCAGCCATACGGGCAGCGGTCCAAGCAAAACATGTCGGCGCTCGTGTTCGGCAAAGAGGTCGATGTCCACTGGCAAAAGCGCGACCGGTACCGCCGTATCGTGGGCAAGGTGATGGTGCAACCTTCCGACTGCCCGACCTGCCCAAAGACGCTGGACGCAGGCCTTGCGCAGGTCACGATGGGGCTCGCGTGGTGGTACGAGAAGTACGCGAAGGATCAGTCGGCCGAGGACGCGGGGCGGTATGAATTTGCGGAACACGAGGCACGCGCCAAGCGCGCCGGGCTTTGGGCGGACGCTTCACCGATCCCGCCGTGGGATTGGCGGAAGGCCCAACGCCGATGACTCAAAAGCAGTGGCCAGCGACGATTGACGAAGCGGTCGGCGTAGTGATCGCCACCCTGCCGGACGACGACAAAGCACGCATTACTTCCCTGTCGGAACCCGATCTCATCGGCTTGCACTTCGGTTTGGGGACGTGGATTCGCAACAACCTTGGTCTCCATTCGGGAAACGGACGGCTGCTGGAATCAACGGGCACGCCAAATGCCGATGATGCGTCCCTGGTGATCATAGAAGCACTTTGGCGTCGTCTGCGCGAAGACGTTCCGAAGGTCCATTGAGATGTGCGGTCGGTATGCCCTCTACGGTCCGACCTCCCGCATTCGGGAGCAGTTCGACCTTGATCACCAGTTCGACTTCGCGCCGCACTACAACATTGCACCGACGACGAAGGCGCTGGTGGTTCATTCGGGATCGCAAAGTGTGAGAGTTGCCAGCCTCTACCGATGGGGACTGGTTCCGGTCTGGGCCAAGGACGCCACCATCGGCGCGAAACTCATCAACGCCCGTGGCGAGACCGTCGCGGAGAAACCCGCTTTCCGCACCGCCTTTCGTCGCGGCAGATGCCTTGTGCCTGCCAACGGTTTCTACGAGTGGAAGTCCGTTCAGGAAACGGGTCGCACAGTAAAGCAGCTGTACTACATCCGTCCGCAGGATGAAGGCGAGCTGTTCGGGTTTGCCGGGCTGACCGAACGATGGGTATCGCCCAACGGGGAGGAAATCCACTCGTGCTGCATCATTACGACCGCCGCCAATTCCTTGATGATGCCCATCCACGACCGGATGCCCGCGATCTTGTCCGCCGACGATTACGACGAATGGCTGGACCCGGGCAACACCGATATAGAAACGCTGCGGGCGATGCTTCGCCCTGCCGAATGTGGCGATATGATCGCCTACCCAGTGACCCGGGCGGTCAATTCGTCCCGCAACGATTCCTCAACGTTCGTGGAACGTGTATGAACCAGCGTTTGCGACCTGCCATTTCAGAACCCGTCGTCTTGATGTTCTCGCGCCGGCAGGTAGAAACCTGCGACGTCAATGAGCCGTTGGCGTCTCTGCGCGAGATGACGGCTGACCGAAAGGTTGCCCTTGAGTTTTGCGGTCGCGTCAGTCTGGTATTCGATGGTTACAACGACGACCCGCGCGAGCTTTTTGAGATTCCAGAGGTGCGAGCGTACTTGAAGCGTCTCGACCACGAGTGGCCCTACTGGTTCTTCTTCCTCTCCCAGGCCGACGACTCAATCCAGATGCTGGAAAGCTGCCTGTGCGACACGATCGAGGTGATCCCCGGAGTGGCATCCATCGATCTCGACCAGATGGATCATGCGCTGACGCGCCACTTCGGCGCCATGAATCGACTGAGTCAGGAACTGAACCTGCCCGAAGAGCTCTGTGGGCAGATCGCCGAAGGCGTGATCAGACTAATCCACAACGCCGCGGTAGAAGGGATTGAGGGTGAGGACTACCGATAGCTGCGCGTTTCGTCATGCTTGAGCTTGAGCGCTTACTTTTGGTAGGAGCGCCGTCAAGGGGCCGACGGAGGTCAGCTGTCGGCCAGGAAGAAACGGTCGCGACTTTTCTCAAACGCCAACGTTGACCTGCAGCGATCAGCCGAAAGCGGTCATTCGGCTACGCACGTGACTTTCTCGCCTGACCGGCCGCTACGCGGTGCTAAGCAGCCGGTGGGCGCAGAATAGCGTCGGTCGGCAACCGGCCAGGAAGAGACGGTGGAGAAGTCCGCTGAAAGCAGCCATTGAAGCGGCCTGGGTGCATGCTATCGACCTAGTTTGCGAAGTGCCGCCTTTCACGATTCGTTTATCATCTATAGAATCAGCATACATCGGACGCAGAGCTTGCTGCGCTAGGGCTTCCAGCGTTCCGAGCGACATCGATTTTGTGAGCAGCCCCCGGTGTTACGCAGCAAAACTGTCGCCATAAAACAAAGTTAGGCACAACATTAAAAACATCAGGATCAGAAAATGGACATTGAAATTATTGGAAGCAGAGAATCTGCCGAGCAAATTATTGACCTAACTTCACAATGGGATAAAGCAGTATCGAAATGCGATTCCAGTTCACTCGCGAAAGACTATATAGAGAATGTTGAAATATTTGATATAGGCGCGCAAGTTGTGGGAATTGAAAAATATAAAGACCTATGGAACTCATGCTTTCCATATTTTGGTGAATCCCCGAAAGTAAGTAGAAGAAAAGTTAAATTATATGCAGGAAATGATCTTGCCTTTATGCATTTTTATTCAAAGGTAAGCGGCAGCAATATAGCCAATCCAGATAAGCAGCCTTGGTGTCGCACTACTGTTTGTTTTCAAAAACTAGATGGCGGGTGGTGCGTTGTGCATGAACATACTTCCATGCCAATTGACTTTGAAAAAGGAGCGCCAGTTCTAATAGTTGGTGAGCCGTAAGTTCCTAACAAGGCGCTCGTTCGGATGCAAACTACGCTGCGCTTCGTTTGCAGCGCACAGCTTCAACGTTGAGCCTGTAGATTGCGTTGTCGTGAACGTCGGCTACGCGGCTCAGCGACTGACCGCAATAGGTCGGGAGTTCGCATTGACGATCTTAGAAAGCAGCCGTTAGGCTGCGACACAGAAGAATTCGACTGGACTCGGGCAATAATTTCACACCTTGGCATTGGGTTTTTGCAGTCTCAATTTCTCCGGCGTATTTCACTATAAGACTGAATCGTCTTTGGCATGACACACTCGATGGAGCCCCTTTGAACACCCGTATCCAAAAAACAAGCCGCAAGACGCAAATCGATACCCTTCTTCTTAAACTTCCCGGCGTCAGCGCAAGAAAAATTAGCGACCTTGACGCCTTCTTCGTCAACGACAAGATGTTCGCCTGTATAAGTGGAAATGGCGTAGGGCTACGTGTGCCGGCCTCTACTGCGTCCGAGTTGCAATTCTCGAGAAGCAACGTCGTTCCATTCCAACCCGGCGGGATGGCAAGTTCGAGGGAGTGGATTCAAATCGATAGGGCCGACGCAGCAGACTACGAGCAGGATCTCGAATTATTTCGGGCTTCACTTGAGTTCGTAAAAGGCGCCCGGACCCGGTAATTTCGCAGCACCGCGAAGGTCTGCTTTGTATTTCGCCGAACTTCTGCTTTGGGTCGATTGCCGTCACCAAACCACGAAAGCTCAGTGGCCGCTCCCAAACCACAAGCGGCCAGCCAGACCAGTTACTGCTGAGGCCGAGCGCCAAAGCCCGGATCTGACTGAGAGCAGTCGTTCAGATTCTTCAGGCCACTGGCAGCAATCGACCCTGAGCGGCCGGTCGCGCTTTTTAAAAGCGGCCATTCGCCCTACCAATCCGCGCGACGGAAGCTACCGCTCGTCTGGCAAAGTCCATTTCGGCACCTGAGTGGCGGCCTCGAAGCGGGAGCGGCCAGCAGGTGCAGGATGGCGTCGGCCGGGCTGCCGACCAGCAAGGGACGCTGAAGAAATCTCTGCCCAGAGCAGCAACTGAAACAATATGAGTGTAGGCTATCGCCTTAGATTGCGATGTGCCGACTTGCGGGGTTTTTGGTGCCCCATGGACTCAGTAAGAGCGCGACGCAAGCCTTCTGAATAGGAGAAGAAATATGTCGCTGTTAACTGACACGGATCTTGAGCCGATCCTCAGTGACAACCTGCAAGAGCAAGCTGGAGACAAGCTGGTCCTCTCGCCGTTCGAGGAGAAATGCCTGACGCCGGTTGGGTACGATCTCCGAGTTGGGAAAACGTACACAGTGTCCGATATGGGGCGGAAGCGCAAGGACCTGAAACAGGGCGAGACGATCACGCTTCAGCCTGGGACGACCGCGTTAATATCAACACTCGAATTTGTTCGGATGCCAAAAGACAAGAGCATTACCGGGCTAATTGAATCAAAGGTTTCGCAAGTCTCTAAAGGGTTATCCCACGTATCAACAACGGTGGATCCCGACTGGCGCGGTAATCTCCTTATCGCAATTCATAATCACGCAATCGAAGCGGTCGAGCTAGGTTACGGCGATACATTCTGTACGATCGTGTTTATTAAAAACGTTTCTCCATCGACTCGGGACTGCGATAAGCAACCAGGCCGGCTCGACATCTTTCTTGACACCTTTCAGGACAGATCTCTGAAAGCGCAGAAGATCCGAAATCGTAAGGATTTTCTGCCGCCAGCGATCGTCGCTATCGCCGGCATCGGTGGGTACCTCGTATTTGGAAACACTCCAGGTTTCGTGGCAAGTGTCGCCGGCGGCGTAGCGATCTCACAATTCGTTGAGCGGAGATATTTGCGATGATACTGAAGATCAAGCGGCTTTCCCCAGCCGCAACACTTCCCGAATACAGCTTTCCGGGTGACGCTGGCTTGGACATTTCTTCGGCTGACACTGTAGAGATTGCCCCGAGCGAGGTACGGCTTGTTCCCACCGGTATCGCGATCGAATTGCCCGTCGGAACGGAGGCCCAAATCAGACCTCGCAGCGGGCTCGCGCTAAAACACGGGATTACGGTGCTCAATACGCCGGGCACGATCGACCAAGGTTATCGAGGTGAGCTTGGAGTAATTCTGATCAACCACGGCAAACTCCCCTATCAAGTCGAAGTCGGTATGCGAATCGCCCAACTTGTTATTAAACCTGTACTTACCGTGGAGGTGGAAGAGGTTGAGGATCTATCAGACTCGGAACGAGGGGCTGGTGGCTTTGGATCTACTGGTACGAAACATCACGAATAGCGTCACAACATGGTGCACAGTCACGATCTGCACCGCAGCGACCCAGAGCGAAAGCGGATGTTTAACACCGAAGCCGTGCGGCGCAAAAGAAGCGCAGCGTAGCTTGCCTCCGGATAAACGCTCTGCTAGACCAAAAGGTTGTGACGGACGAGGTAAACTTTACCTAGCGGGCACAGGACCCATTCATTAGCCCGCGGTCGTACAGTGTAACGCATTCTCAAATATCCTTCGGCTTGAAGTTCCCGGAGATAGGCGCTAGCACGCGTTTGACTAACATTCGATGATTGAACGAGGTCATCCTCTGCTAGGCCGTCAACAGATGCGTTGAGTGCAAGTAGAATCGCCTCTTTGCTCGCTGATAGTCGGTCAGTGCGCGCACCGTGTTGTAGAGTTTTCTCTGTCGTTTGACGAACTGTCGCCAAGGGCGCAGAACTAAGTAGGGCGATAGCGGCCTCGGCCAGCTTTCCGACCTGGCGTTGATTCATCGGATTCTCCCAACTTTCGTAGCGAAGCTCGCGCCAGTCGGCGTAGTTAATGTTCGCGAGCGTTCTTGCCACAATATCAGACGAGTTGGAATTCATCTCCGGTGTATCGACCCATAGAACTGGAAGAATTCGGTGAAGCCTTGTGCTGTCGGCCGCATCTGCGGTGAAGACGGAAAACTCTCGCCTGCACCATTCGCTTCGCAGCCAAGCGGGTGACACAAGGGCCAGAAGAACGTCTGCGCGCATTAGCTCGGCGAAGATCACTTCGGGAAAGTGAAAGCCTTCTAGCAGGTGCTGTTTGTCCTGAAATACACGCGAGCCCGGCGAGCGCATTTCGACCTCAACTTCGAGTCGCTCACGAAACGAAGACACGCTCAGGAATTGGTCCTTCTTGCGGGTGTAGCTAAGGAAAATGTTCACTGGTGCAGAAGTCGGGTGAGGGTGTGTCATAGAAAGGTGGCCCCGTTTGTTTGGACAGAAAAACCGGATTGCTAGGTGGGGCCTTGCCGGTTGCGGTCGGCTGACCGATGTCGCGGTTGGTTTTGACCTTCCGCCATTTTATACAAAACGAATAGAGCTCGGTGGAGCTTGCACAGAAAGCGGGTAGAGTAGAGGACAGGTTTTCGCCTGCCCTCCCTCATCAAACCGTGCATGCAGTTTTCCCGCACACGGCTTTCCGATGTTCTTCACGCCCAGGCATGCGCATGACGCCGTTTCATGTTTGCTGACGCGACTGAGGCGGTCGCGCCTGCGCGCTCAAACTCTGAGCACGCAACATGGGCGGTGTTGGGCTTGGCCTTGGCATAAAGCTTCCTCTGTAGCGTCCTGATCGTATGTGGGGTGGTTAGCAACATGGCAATCCCTCGATCCTCCGCTCTTCGGTTGCACGAACAAAGTAGGGTCCCTTCCCTCGACCGGGGTTATGTTGTCCCGCGATCTCGATCGGTACTATGAACCCCTCCGACTCCTGCCTGCAGCCGCTGCGCTTTCGTTGCCTTATACGCAGCGGTCGGTGGTCTCCCCACCCCCGCAAACAGGTCTCCAGCACTGGGCAATAAGTCTTCGAGAACATGCCATCCCTGCTACCCCGGGAGTCGATTGACGCCACTTCCGTTATTCCAGCGCCCATCCAACGGCCTTCCCCTTCCAACCACAGGGTCGGCTTCTCCACATAATTTACGAGGCTACTCATGGGTTCATTTTCATTACGGCCTGCTCTCTTGCTGTTTGGAAACTCACGACCCCGTGTCACCACGACGCCGCTTCCTCATGCTACCGGGGCGTACGGACAACTCCCCAGACGGGACTTCAACCCGCTAGACTTACTGCTGTTACTGCGAACGGTTAGGTCTTTACTTTTTCCCGCATACATGCCATCGGCTTTTATCACGAAGACAAGAAGAAAGACCGGACGCCGTGCGTGCCGCCTTTTGGCTACGCTGCGGTTGGCAAGCTCGGCGAGGTCCACCGGAGACATGTCCCCGTGCTGATGGTGTCGGCAGTAGCTCGTGACTGCGGGGTGCGTACTGACATCGCTAGAGGCCACTTGATTTGCACCGAATCTAAGCGATCTGGAGACTGGCCGCGGCACAAAAGGCGGCGCGGCCTAGCAGTGGGCAGGCATACTGTGCCGAAAGGAAGAATGGCCTCACACATGACCGAACACGCTATCTGCTTTAAGTGCATCGAGGACGAGGTACTACGCGCGACAGTCGAGAACGAAGGTAAACCGCTGCTCTGCGAATCCTGCGCTGAAAAGAACAACAACGCCTTCTCCTATGAGCGGCTTGGCGAGGAATTGGAGCCGGTCGTGTGTGAGCACTTCCAGCTCGGTCCGACTGTCCGAAAATTCTACGACGACGACAAAGAGGGCTGGGAGCAGGAGGGTGACTCGCTACTGGACATAGTCCAAATCGTGCTAGGCCAGGATGTTGACGATCCGGACGCGCTCGTCAGCGCGCTCATGGACGCCGAAGACTACCGGCCAGGTGACGGCGAGGAGGCCTTCTACGACGACACTCAGCTCTACGTGTCGCGCAAGGCAACGCCGCATGCCTGGATGGCCAAATGGCACTACCTTCGAGACGAACTGGCGCATCGGCGACGTTTTTTCAGCGATGGTGCGAGGGAGCTTTTCGATCAGCTACTCGAAGGTGTCGCCGACTTGAAGTTCTCCGACAAGGACACCGATCAGTGGCTGCCTGTGGTGAACCAGTTGCCGGTGGGAACGGAGGTTTTTCGCGCTCGCGTAGTTCGTTCGGACTCTGAGCTGCGGGCGTTCGTCGAAGCACCGTCGCGGGAATTGGGGGCGCCGCTACCTGAGAACGCGCCAGCAGGCCGCATGAACGCGGCCGGAATCGCCGTCTTCTACGGAGCTCTTGACTCGGATAGCTGCCTTGCCGAGATGCGCCCGGCACTTGGGGGACGAGTGCTAGTTGGTGAATTTCGGACGACTCGGGTGCTACGCGTTCTCGACTTCAGGCGGCTCGAAGCTGCGAGGCTTGCCGAACTCAGTTACTTCGATTCGAAGTACGCGGAGCAACGGGAGCGTTTGGCGTTTTTGCGTCGACTGCATGCACTTATCAGCCGCCCCGTGGCGCCAGGGCATGAGGACGAATACCTCATCACGCAGACGCTGACCGAGTATCTGGCGCACGTGCATCGGCCAACCTTTGATGGCGTGATCTTCCAGTCGGTGCAGCGTCAAGGAGGCGCGAACATGGTCTTGTTCGGCCTTGATGGCCTTGAGCAGGTGATTGACACTATCGAGGACAACGCGGACAAGTTGACGCTGTTCACCCCCCCACTGCCGGTTGGCGAGCCAAAGCCGGTACTACTCTTTCCCATTGAGTACGTGACGAGCAGTGCGAAGCTCTACGTCACCCGATCAATTGAGTACTCGCACCATGAGCTTCACTTCTCCGTCGACGAAAAGTATTTTTTTGTCCATGACAATGACGCTTACTTCGACGATGACGACTGGGACTAGGCGCCGGCGAGGCGCTGGGCATGACCACACCGCGACACACCAGCGAGCAGTTCGTCGCCTTCCTCGGCGAGGTCGTCGGCAGGCTGACTGTCCGCTCTGGGAATGCTCTGCGACTGTCGGCTTCTGGCCGACTGCCGACGGACGCCATTCTGCGCCCACCGGCTGCTTACCGGCGCATAGCGGCCGGTCAGGCGAAGAAAGTCACAGGCCCAGCCGATTGACCGCTTACGGCTGAGCGCTCCAGGCTAACGTCGTCGGCTTTCAAAAAAAAAAACCGCGACCGTCTGCTCATCGCGGAAAGCCACCAAATGAGGCCTCCCTCAGGCCTCTCCAGACAGTGCTCATCTACCCATCGCTAGGCCGCGCGGTCAGCTAAGGAGCCCGACCCAACCTGCGCCATCAAATGCAGGCGCGCACTCGGCCACCTACTTGTGTCGGACCAGAGAGAGCAGAATGGCGTTGGCGAGTAGCCGTTTAATGATTATGCCGAGCCCCTGTGAGCCGCGCCGCTCGCAACGGGTGCACGTCCGAAACGCGTTCGGCCACGCGAGCGTTGCCACGCACAAAAGCGCCCTTTCTTCGAACCGCAACCCCGCTTCGACTTTCCGGTCACCTCGCAAATCCACCCACAACGACCTGCTCGTCCGCAGACTTATCTTGGCGCTTTGCTTGCCGCTGCAGAATTTGCTCACCGACGGCGAACAGAAGGATCCGTGGCAAGCGTGCGCCCATTCATGGCCAGCGACAGGCGGATCTTTCGTTGACGGGCCGAGAGTACTTGACGTCGTCGACGTTCGTCCCGGCGCGCCCAACGCGACCCGGACAATACCCGTGCTGGAATATCGATTTGCGAAGACAATAGGCCTTCCAAAGGATGAAGACCGATGCCCGAAACCCCTGAACAGGCTACCGAACGCTACCTTCGCAGCGGCGAGCACGACGCCCACTTTCGCGCCTGGCCGGGCAACGACTTCCTCGCCCGCCTCCACGGCGGCGACGCCGCGCTGCGCTCGGCACTGATCTCCGCGGTCCATAGCCGTACCGTGCACATCGCATTCCCGGAAACAGTCGCCAACATTGACGTCGTTGCCTTCACACGCGGAAAAGTGGCACCGATGGTACGTGGACTGTTCCCGGCCTCCGAACAGGCGTCGGTCCTCGATCTGCTCGAACGCTCGGTCATTCTTCTCACCCCGGCCACAATCGACGCGCAGCTGCAAAACACGCAATGGCTGGCCACCGCCTGGGATCTGGCGAACCTTTATCTCGGGGGACTGGGCGTGGAGCTCCTCGCCGAGGACGCTCCCCCCCTGCTGGGCCTGAGCGAGGAGACGACCTGCTATCTGTCTGCAGCCTCTTTCGACGCGCCCGGTCGCTTCGAAGACTTCGTTGTTCACGAGGCGGCGCACATCTTCCACAACTGCAAGCGCGAGACGATCGGGCTACCGAAAACCCGAACACGTGAGTGGCTGCTGGAGATCGATTACGGCAAGCGCGAGACTTTCGCCTACGCCTGCGAAGCCTACAGCCGCCTGCACTCGCTTGGCGACAGCCCGCGGGGTAGGCAAGAGCTGCTCGCAGAACGCGAGCGGGGATCGATGCCGCCCGATGAACGCGTCGATGCGTTGGAGTACGTGGACATTCTGCGCGAGGCCGTTGCCGCCCGCAACGGCTGGAAACGGATCCTCCAGCGCTGTTCGCCTCCGCGCGTGGCGCGACGCGCCCGGATGAAAGCAGCGTGATGCGATCGTCCATCGAAGGACAGTGCCCTCCTACACTTCAGGTGCAGGCCCCAGGATGACCAGCCGCAACACCGATCTGGAGAGCCTGCGAAAGGAGCTGCGAGCAATGAGCCGCGGCGATCTGCTGATCATCGCCGAACGGGCAATAGAACTCGTGCCGAGGGTGACATTGCAGGCTCTCGTGGGCGACTACGTGCACGTAGAAGACGGCGCGTCAGAAGCAAGGGCGACACCAAACGCCTTGCTCGACGAAGTGCAGACGTTCCACGTCGATAGTCTCGCTGGTCGCTACTTCGAAGACTTCGAGGTGAATTCCAGGAACTGCACGGAACAGTCGCGGGGCACGGATGCCTTCATCGCCCAGTTCAAGCGTCTCCTGCGCGAATGCATCAGTGCCGCGGACAGCGGACAATACGAAGTCGCCCGCCAGACGTTCGAGCTTCTTTTCGGGCTGCTTCGGCATATCGACGAGGGACACGACGACGTGATCTTCTTCGCCGACGAGGGCGGCTCCTGGCAACTTGGCGCCGAGTGGCGCAGCGTGTTTGCGGCCTACTTTCCTTGCCTGGCCAAGACCGCTGCGGCCGCGGACTTCGCGAGCATTGTCGATCAGATGATCGAAGACTTCGCCAGGCATGACCGACCACAGTACCTGCGCAGCGCACATGCGGTGGCGAACGCGGCGCAACGAGTGGCACTCGAAGCGTTGGAACGGCGCGCCGCTGACCTCACCGGTGGCTGATCGCGGCTCTTGGGCAAAATGCTTCCTTTCTCCAGATGACGACCGCGGCGGCTCAAGGCTTCTTCTTCCCGGCCAGCGTGTCCCGAACATACTGACCGGGATCTTCCCCGCTCAGCCCCTCGACCACCCGTCCCGCCGCTTTCCCAACCTCACCGACAACCGCCGCACCCTTACCGACCGGTGACACCGGGTTCAGCTTGCTGAAATCTGTAGGTGTCGCGGTCTCCTGGTGCGTCTGCGCCGCTCCCTCCTTGCGGTCCCGTATCGCATACGCGTTCGTCGAGAATTCCCGCATCGCCGTATGCGCGGTCTCATCACTCGGGCGCCCCTGTGCCGAGACCCCGGCACCTGCCGCCCTGCCCGTCACCTGTCCCCGGTAGCCTTCCCCCGCCTGCCCGACCGCAGCGGCACCGGGAACGCTGCTTCGATCCGCCGCATGCCGCGCGCCGACTGCATCTGCCCCCTGCACCTGGCCGGCCATCTCGCCGAGCATCCGGTCGTAGTTCTGCGCGGTATATTCGGCGATGTACGGGCGCAGCTTGTACGGGTCGCCCATGATCCCCTGGAATGTCTCGTAGTTGAAATCGAGCTTGGGCAGCAGGAAATCCTTGATGAAATGATCCTGGAGCTGCAGGTTCGAGCCCAGCTGGCCGCTGTGCGACAGCTCCCACATCTGCCGATGCCCTTCCGTTTCCTGCAAGGAGGCGCTGAAGGCTTCGCGCGACTGCCGCGCGTGATCCAGCGACGCACGCATCCCCTCGCTGCCCGAAGTCCTGCCGTCGTCGGTGCTTCGATAGTTGCGCTCCCAGCCGTTGTCGAGCACGGTGCCGACCTTTTTACCAAAACTCGATTCACTGGCGAACTGCGCCATCTCCTCCAGCGATCGCGTGGCGTCGGCAGAGTTGCGCAGCTTGGCGGAGAGCTCCACGCCCCCCCGAAGCCCGGCGATCTCGAGGAGCTTCGGCGTATTCATGCCCATCGAGGCGCCGATCATCATTTCCATCGCCACCTTTTCGCTGACGCCGAGTTTTTTGGCCCACTGATCGACTTGGCGCAGGCTGTCGTTCGCCTCGTGGTTGCGACTGGACCCCATGCCGTGGCGGTAGCCGGTGCCATCGCTGCTGCCCTGACTGTGGCTGCGCTCGAATCCGGCCTCCTGCTTGAGGGCGGCGAGCGCACTTTCCGCGTACTCCGCGGAATGTTGCCGGGTGGCCTGCTGGGAACGTTCGTAGTTCTCTTTCGCCGCGGCACCCAGGGAATCATTGAGCGCCATGTCGGCACGGACGTCACTTTTTCCCTGGCGGACGACGAAGCCGCCGCCAGAAAAGTGGCTGTAGTCGAATCCCCCGCGCGCCTGGTAATTGGTCATCCCCTGCCGAAGGCTCGGGTTCATGTCCACCGTCAGGCCCTTCTGGGTGTCGTGACTGACATTGTTGAGCGAGGCGTGGCCCATCTGCATGTTGCCCATCGCCAGGGCGCTAGCGATCTTCTCGGGATCCCGCGGGGGCGCCACCAGACCGGCGACGGCCTGCAGGCCGACCTCGCCGCCCTTGACGATGGCCGCGGCAATGGCCGGGATCGAGATCACCAGCATCCCGGCAATCGCCTGGTCGCTGATGATCGCGGTATTCAGGAAACTCATCTGCTCGATCGCCAGGCCGCCGCCGGCGCTGCCGTTGGTGTAGTGGCTGCGCGAATACATGGTGATGATGAAGTTCATCACCGCGTAGAGCGGTGCCCAGAGCTGAATCCAGAACAGGCTCGTGGCGTAGGACTTGATGATTGCCCCGGCCTGGTGACCGCTGATCACCACGAAGAGCAGGAAGACCGGGAAGATCGCGTACTGAACGAGTTCGATGGCGTTGCGCACCTTGGGCATCGTCGATTCGGCGATGCGCGCCATCAGCTTGTACGAGTCGCTGGTCGAGCGCAGCGATTGCGCCATCGCCAGGTTGGTCTGCGCGCTGGCGGCATCCCCCAGCTGCGCGGGTACCAGGTACTGCGCATCGATCATGAAGTTGGCAACGATCGCCTGTTTCACGGCGTCCTGTGCCGAAGCCGCAACGCCGAGGAGATAGTTGGTCGACGTGGCCAGCGAGGCGACGATCGCCGCGCCGGCGTCCGCCTGGCTCATCTTTGGATAGAGGCGCGAACCCAGCAAGGTAAGCTGGCGGTTCGACTCGGCGGTGAGCTGCGTGCTGAGGCTCTGATAGGCGACATCGCAACCGACGGTGTTCAGCAGCATCGGATCGCTGATGTCGCGCACGGTCACCAGCCGCGCCGGGTTGGTCTTGCCATTCAGGCTGGCCCAGACGTTATTGACCTCGATGATGTCTTCCTTCATGCGGATGTAGCCGGTCGCCACATCGGGTGCGACGCACTCGCGGTAGAACTCCAGCAGGTTGCTGGTCAGTATCGGATTGCCGCTCTTCACGGCGAGTCGCTCGGCCAACACCCGGTGGCCGAACAGGGTGCCGTTCTTGCGGAAGCGTACGTCGTCGGGAAGTGAGAAGACCGTCTCGAAAGCGCCGGTCAGCCAGTCGCCGACCTTGCTCATCGCGTGCGCAAAGGCACCCAGCCCGATCGGCACGTTGGCCACCGCACGCGGTGGCTCGTTGCCGGTGCGATCGACGATCGTCACCGTCACCTTCGGCACGAGCAGAAGCGCCTGGAAGATGGCCAGGAAGAAGAGCCATTTCCACATCCCGTCGAGCCGTTCACGTCCGCTCAGGGTGGCGATGACGACGACGATCACGCCGACGATCGCCATGGTCCGCAGCAGGCCGAGGTAGTCGCCGCTGCCCATGATCGCCGCGACGGCATTGAACATCGCCTCCAACTCGGCGACGTTCCAGTAGGCATAGACCTCGTACATGTTTGCTCTCTCCGGATGCTTGGGCCAGACGCTGCGACGCGGCCTAGCGGTTGAAGACCATCATCGACTGGAAAATGTTGGTCGGCATCCCGGCATTCAGGCTTTGATGCAGGAGTTGCAGCGAACGGCTCAGTTCGACGACCTGCATGCCTTTCTGGTACTCGGCGCGCAGCATGTCGCGGGCCTCCTGCTCGATCTCGTTGAGCCGGACCAGGATCTTCTCGGCCGCCGCGACGGCATCGGGGCCGCTCTTGCCGGTTTCGTTCTGCAGCGCATTGCGCAGAGTCTTCGAGAGGTTCGTGAAGTAGGCGTAGGCCACATCGACGGCGATGAGCTGCGCGTAGTCCTCGGTGATCCGGTCACCACCGGGGATGCTGCTCGACACCGCGAGCATCTTCCAGACCGGCAGCGACGAGGTGCCGATCAGTGCGGTATCCAGGTTCGACTGGCCGGAGGCATCGCGGTTGACGATCTTGTCGCGCATGGCGGCAATCCGGATCCTCACTTGCCGGGAGAACGGCGTCACGGAGAAGGCGGTCTCCGAGAAGGTCGGACTCATGCACTCGGCAGTATCGACACCGCACTTGAGACCCGGCAGGGTCACCGTCGTAGCTCCGCCGTCACCGACGAACTGCCGGAAGGTCAATTTGCCGCCGGGCAGATAGGTCCACCGCGCTTTCTCGTCACCGTTCTCACCGGGCGGTGTGACGATGATCGTGCCGGTCAGGCTCATCAGCAGTTCTTTGGTTTCATCGCTGACACCGGAGACGCGCGACAGCGATCGCCAGACGACGTTGCCCGGCTCGAAAAGCTCGCGATAGCCCGCTGACGCGTTCCTGGCTGCCGTCCGGATGTTCCTGGCCGTGACCCGGCTCTTCTTCCACTCGTCCCAGGACTCGAAGACATCGCCGAACAGGTTCAGGCTCGCCCCGGCGGTCTTGCCTTCCTTCTCCTGGGTGCGGTCGGTCAGCAGGCTCCCGGCGGCGGTGACGATTCCTTCGGCGGCCTGGCAGGAATTGATGTTGAGGTTGTTCATCTTCGACACCTGGTCCTGCAGGTATTTCAGCAGATCGCAAAGGTCCGGGGACATCGAGCAGAGCGCCATGTTGAACGCCGCGCCGATGGCGTTGTTACCGATGTTTCGCAGCAATGCGACGAACTGGTCCTTGTTGATGAAGGAAAACGATCCGGCATAAAGATCGATGCCGCCGCAGCCCGCCCGAAACGACGGCGGTGTGATGCTCGCCAGCGGGTAGTTGCGCACCGGTGTGCGCATGTAGAGACTGCCGCCGGTATAGAAATTCATCGTCTGCCCGCGGTAGGCGTTGGCACCGGTTACATTGCCATAAGCTCCGATGTCGTTGAACCAGTCCTGCATCGATTGCGAAACGTTGGCGCTTGCCTGACTGGTGAGGGCCGCAAAAACGAGTGTGACGGCAAGCGTTCGCCGAAATCCTGGAGTAGTCACGATCCGCCTCAATAGAGTTCGCCGGGACGCGTTTGCGTCAGGATGTAAATGCGCTCGACGATCTCCTGCGCCGAGAGCACGCCCGAGCCGATCGGGAGCAGCCGGCGATCCTTGACATTGCCGAGCACCACCAGAGGCACGACGCTAACGCCCAGCGCAGCGGCCATGCCGTTGTCTCGCGAGGGCTGTGGAAACTCGGGTAGTCCGCCGCCATCGAGCGAGATCGGAAACACGGCGATGCCGTACTGCTCGGAGAGCCACTTCAGGGCCGGCGCCAAGCGATGGCAGTACGGGCAATCCGAGCGGAAGAAGAAGAAAATCCCCCACTCGCCGGCGAGCCCGGCCAGCGTCTCGCTTGCCTTGCGCGAGCGCTGGGTATCGCGGACCTGAATGGCGGCGTTGTTGGACGGGTTACGCAACTGGTAGTTGAGTTCGGGATTCGCCCAGATGACGCGCCGCCAGACGTCCGAGAAGACGGACGCCCGATCCATCAGCGCTTCCTGCGCAACGATGTAGCGCTTCAAGTTCTCCGGGGTCGGCTTGATGATGGCCAGCGCCCTCTTCCGCTCGGCGTCTTCTCGCAAGGCCTTCAGGGCCGCGACGGCTTCGACTTCCTCCCTGAGCGCCTTCGCTTCGGGGTTCTCGGTAGGGCTGTCGGTCGGCTCCGCTTCCGGCGGGATGTCGCAATACCAGTTGAACCGATCCTCGTCACAGATCCACATCGACGGGTACTCCAGTCCGCTGTTCGCTGAGGCGCTGCCGAAGCAGAGGCAGCACACGGCCATCACGAGGGATCGCATCGATCACTGCGCCGACGGGCTTGCTGGCGCCGTGCCAACAAGTTCCGCCACCCGTGCGGAAAGATCTGGAATCGCCGCAGCGGACGAGGCCTTGAGCAAGGCCGCTGAATTGATCAGCGCGCATTGGCACTCCTGCGCGACCTGGTCGAGGGCTGCATCGAGCCGCAGCCCGAAGGCTTTGGCGTCCTCGAAGAGCCTGGCCTGTTCCGTGGCGTCCATGCCCGGCTTGACCCGTTCGACCAGCGATTGCTGCTGCTGAGCGACCAAGGCGCCGATATTGACGCGCGCGAAGCGCGGAATCTCCAGCGGCCGGAAGTGCAGCCAGGACGCCACGATGCCGGCGCCGAGCAGCAGCGTCAGGGCGCCGGTAAGCAACGCTGTTCTGAATGGGTTCATGACGCGGCCGCCCTATCGTGACGCACGTTCAATGACCAGACGCTCGACGGCTTCCGAAACCGACAGCCCTTGCTCGCGCAGGTGCTTGATCGCCTGGAAATCCTCGGCGCGGGTGGAATAGACGAGCATCGAGAAGGGATCGAGCAGGAGTCGTCCGAGGCCCGAGCCGACCGGCGAATGGATATAGATTTCAGAAAAGTGGCCGTGCTCGGTACTCACCGAGGCGAGTTGGCGCTTCAGCCATTCGTCGAGCACGAGTTTCCCTTCTGTTCCCAGGCGCTCGATGTTTTCTGGTTTCTGGCGCAGCAGGAAGAGCCAGTCGGCGTTGTTGATCGCCGCCCGGGTCGCCTCGTTCTTGTAATAGTCGTCCACGGATTGGGTGATGGTGCCGAAGGCGCCGCCATACTTGCGGGCGCGGCGATAACCGGCTTCGATGAAACTACCGCTGGCGCCGCTGCCCATCAGATCCCAGCTTTCGTCGATGATCACCAGCTTGCGCCGGGAGCGGTCGCGGTACATCTCCTGGGTAATGCGGTACATGATCAGTTGCATCACCACCGACTGCAGGTCCTTCTTGGCTTTCAGCTCTTCGAGTTCGAGCACCACGAGATCCCGGTCGAAGGCGATATTGGCGTCCCCCTCGAAGTAGCTCGCATAGACCCCGTGCCGGGTATAGGGCTCCAGCGCCGTCGCCAGGCGACTCAGGTCGCGCTCGTACTCGCCTTCGCTCGACAACCGGCCGGTCTGCAGGAGGGTGTAGATGTCGGTGATCGTCGCGGTTCGGCCCTTGGCATCCCAGACGCGCTTGATTGCCGAGCCGAGCGCGGTGTAGCTGTAGTTGTCCAGGGGTTCGCGGGGGCTCGCCATCTGGGCCAGCAGCGGCAAGACCATTTCCATGTCGGCGTTGATATCGATGATCATCGAGAACGGGTTGAGACACAGCGTGTTGCGCCGCTCGTCCGAGAACTCGATGAACTCGCCGTCAAGCAAGTCACAGAGGTTTTTGTACGATCGTCCGACGTCGATGATCCAAACCTTGGCGCCGGCGCCGAGGTAGCGATAGGTCATTTCGTTCACGAAGACCGACTTGCCGGAACCGGAGAGCGCCGCGACCGCGAAATTGAAGTTGCCGCCGGTGTTGTCGAAGAGATCGAAACCGAGCACCTGGCCGCGCCGGCCAAAGAGCGTCATGACCGGCGTCGGCGTACCTTTCCACTCGGCGATCAGCGGCGACATCATCACTGCGTTGTCGGCAGTCTTGGTGCTGATCCGCCCGAACTGACGCACGTCCGCCTGCAGGGCGGGCGTCAGCGTCATCGGCAAGGCCGCTGCCAGCGCCTGGTGCTGCAGATAGAAATCCTTGGTGAGATCGAAACCGCGGGCGCGCCAGACCGCGCGCACGGCGTGCTCGCAGCGTCCGGCGTCCGCGACCTTGGCCAAGAGGCAGATCTGGTGATACATCCCGACCACCGTGCGACCGCTGTCGAAGGTCTTGAGCACCATGTCCCAGTCGCGCTTGCGTTCCTGCAGGTCGGGCTGGAAGTGCGCCATGTACGAGCCCGCGCTCTGCGTCGCGCGGGTCGCCTTGATCTGCGCCTTGCTCCGGGCCGCCTCGTAGTCGAGCGCGACCGCCCCCATGGTGATCAGGAAGGGACACGGCATCGACAGGGCGAGCTGGTAGGGGTCGCCGATCAGGGTGTTCATGCCCGCCAGACGAAAGTAGCGCGGGTACTGGCGAACCGAGAAGAGTTGCAGCACTGATTCGTCGCCGCCGGCCTGACGAAAGCGAATGTCGCTGTCGCCGAGCCGCGAGGCGATCTCGTGGTGTGAGACCTGGTCCCGGAGGGGCTGTGCCTCGTTCCATTCGAGGGGGCGCAGCCCACGACCCGTGAACAGCGACGCGTGATCGAAGAAGGGCGCGACGAAGTGCAACAGCTGCTCGGGTCCCCAGTCGTGGCCCGGCAAGTGCGCCGATTTTAAGGTGGCGTGAACGCTCTCCCGAACGCGCAGCGCCTCGTCGATGTCGGCCGGCACCTCGGGGTCGAGCGGCAAGGTGATCGAGATCACCCCCCGAAAATCCCGTAGCAGATAGGTCTGATGCGAAAAAATTGACTGTCCGGTACCGTGCAGGTAGTGGTCGATGCGCCGCCGCGCGAGCAGCCGGAAGATGTTGTCGTGACGGCGATCTTCCCATGCGCACGAATAGTCGGTGGGGGCATGAGTGCCCGCTCGCGGCAGGAGATTCGCCTGCGCCCGCAGGACCGGGAGAATGTCCGGGCTCCCGTAGAGCGTGACCTGGATGCCGGTCCCCGGCGGGCAGGAGACGAAGAGACTCGCCAGCACCTTCTCCATTTCGTCGTTGGCGCCGGTTTGCGGCAAGACCTCAATGCAAAAACCGATGGCCTGCGATTCACGTTCCCCGAAAGCGCCCTGATCGAGGGCAAAGAGTCGCGTCTCGTCCTGCCAGGCAACGTACGGCAGGATGCCGGTGAGTCGCGGCATGCGGGAAATCTCGCGCAACAACCGCCGTGGCAGACGATCGGCGTGGGCCGATCGCTCCGGCAGGAAGGCCTCGCGAAGGCTATCGGACAGGCTCATTCGTTACCCTCCGAAGCGCTTGGCGGCTGCAGGAACTCGCGCCCCCGCAGGGGAAGCGACGGCGGATTAGCAGACCCCGAAGCCTCGCGCTCCATCCGGAGAGTCGGACGCTCGTCGGGATTCGTTGCGGCGGGGGTGAAGGCCGCTGGCGGCATGACCGGCCGATAGGCTTCACTGGCACCGCGCCGCGTGTGGGCCAACTGCCAACGACCGGGATCGACGACGAAGTAGACATACGACTGGTCGTGCAGCACTTCCTCGTCGTCCTCCCAGGGCGCGAGCCATATCCGTCGCACTTTCTGGGCGCTGCGGATCGGCTCGCCGGAGCTGGGAACGGCACGCTTGATCGACGAGCGGAGGGTTTCGCCGGGGCTCTCGACCGGAGCGGCCTTGTCCGTCGCCTCCGGCAGAACTTGTCCCGGCAGGTTGTTCTGCAGCGCGTTGGCGTAGACGCCAGCGAGTGAAGCACAAGCAATCCCGTCCGGCGCCTTGCAGGAGAACTTGCCTTGCCCGTCGAGCCCGGACATCGTGCCCGCGCATCCCACGAGGAATACCGGGAGAGCGAGCACCAGCATGGACGAGACCCTAAGCACTGCCCGGCTCATGGCCGGCTCTCCGCCAGCCATTGCTCGATCCGCTCGCTGCTCGCGGCACCTGGCAGAACACGCCCGTCGGCGGACAGCAGCGTGGGCGTGCCCTGGATTCCCAGCCGCTGGGCGAGTGCGATGTTGCGATCGACCGGGTGGTCACAGCTGCGCTTCGTCGGTGCCTGGCCGCTCTTCATCAGTTCGGCCCAGGCACGCGCACGATCGGGCGCGCACCAGACCGACACCGCCTTGTCCTTCGCTTCCGGGTGCAGGCTTTCCAGCGGATAGGCAAAGGTGTACAGGGTGAGGTTGTCGAGTTTCTCGAGTTCGCTTTCGAGCCGCTGGCAGTACGGGCAATCCGGATCCGAGAACACGGCCAGCACGCGCTCACCCTTGCCACGAACCGTCTTGATGGCATCGGCGAACGGCAGCTCGGAAAACCCCACGCGTTGCTGTTTCTCCAGGCGCTCGGCCGTCAGGTCGCGCTGCGTCTGCATGTCAAAGAGATGTCCGAAGACGAAATAGCGCCCGGAGGCATCGGTATAGGCCACGTTCTGCCCCATCACGACTTCATGGAGGGCGGGAATCTCCGAGGGGTCGACACGCTCGATGCGGGTCGCCGGATACATCTGCTTGAGCCGCGCGGCCATCGCCTCGACGTTCTCGTCGGCGTGTGCCAGGGAAAGAGTCAGGGAGAGCAGGACCAGTAGAGGTTTGAACGACATGGATCACTCCTTGAAAGGTTCGAGGGGTTTCTTCTGGACTTCGCGGCCGCGCCGCCAGATGTCGGTGTAGCTGTCGGAATCGCCGCCTCCGGCGGACCCGCCGGCGAGAGAAAAGCCTTTGGTAAACACCACCTCGACGGTGCGACCGGCGTCGATCTCGATGATCGGGAACATCTTCTCGGCCAGCGTGATGTAGTACTGCGAGAGGCGATCGAGCGCCTTGCCGACCCCGGTTCCCAGACCGGCCTGGACCTGTTTCCCGGGATCGACGGAGCCGATCGACCCCAGCGGGCTCGTCGAAACCGTCATCGCGCTCTGCTGGAAGGCCTGCCCGATACCCGCGCCGATGCCGGCGAGCAAGGCATTGGCGAGCACCTGCCCCTGCTTGCTGATCAGACGGCCGCGCATGCCGGCCTTGCCGTCTTCACCGACGACGTAGCCCTTGACCGGGACATCGATCGCCTTGCCGTCGCGGCGCACACAGGACAAGGATTCGAGTCGGATATAGGCCCGCTCGGCGCTGATGTCGCCATAGCTGGCGCCCAGCGCAAAGCATTCCTTGATCTTGAAGCGGTAGCGGTTCGGCAGGAAGGCGTTGTCCTGAACGCGCATGAGGACCGGGTGCGGGTTGCTTTGCGCCTGCCCTCCGGTGGGTGCGTCGAGACCACCGAGTAATACCGCCCGGAAGAACGAGCCCGATGGCACGTAGCTGCGAGCGTCTTTCTGGTCGGCCCCCTGCCCACCCGCCGCGGGTGGGCTGACCTTGGCGTCGCTCACTTCGAAGGTGGCAATCCCCGGTGGCCTGGGTAACGCCAGCTGTCCGTCCGAGTTCATCCCTGCGCCCGGATTCGCCGGTAGCGGGGGCAGCGGAGGCAGCGGAGGCAGTGGTGGCAGGTTGAGGGGCTCGATCACCGGTGGTGGCGAAGAAAGCGGCTGCGGCGGCAGTGCCTGCAAAACCGGATTCTGGACCGGTGGCTTCCGCTCGATCAGGTCGACCTGCTGGCGTAGGCCCTGGATCATCTCCTCCATCTGGCGCATCTGCTCGCTGGACTTGCTCATCCAGATGTCGCGGGGGTCGGCCTGGGCGCCGGGGGCGCTGATTGGCAGCGGGTGCGGGCGCACCGGCGGCGTTCCCTCGGGAAGCGTGGTCGGCTGGTCCCAAAGCGCCACACCGCCGAAGATGAGCACTGCGAAGACTGACCCCCCGAGCCCCAGGATCAGGAGCTGCCGCTGTTTAGGGGACAGCCTGGCGATCGTCGAGGCGATCCGGTTGCCGGGTGACTCAGCCATCACGTCCCTCCAGGACGACCAGGACGTCCGTGCTTTCACCCGGTTCGAGTTCGAGCGAGTCGACCATCACCGCCAACACGCCCGGTCGGTATAGCTCACGCTCGTCGATCACCATCCGCGACGACGAGACGTTGGTCAGCTGGTACTTCTCTCCGAACAAGGCGCCATCCAGCGTCCTTACCAGGATCAGGCGCGCTTCGTTCCAGAGGGGGACGATCTCCAGTGTGTTTCGGGCGGTCATGTCTTCGGGTTCGGCGTCGCGCGCCAGCGCCAGAAGGACACGGCGGATCGCCCCGAGGCGTGAGTCGTCGGCCAGAATGGCTTTGCCCTCGCTGCGTGCCTGACTGCGATCGCGAATGACCAGCGTTTCTGCCGGGATGTCGGCGGTCTGGAGCAGCAATTTCCAGTGACGGCCGGCATCGTCGGCGACGAAGACGCTGAACTGCGCCTGCTCGGTCGTCGGTTTGAGGTAGGCGGCGCCGGTTTCCCGGTCGGCACTGACGACGAACTCGCCTTCGACGCCGTGGATACGGCGAATTTTTCCGCCATCGACGCGGATCAGGTTCGGTTCGTTGCGCGAGACCGTGGCGGTCAGCGCATCGTCCGGGCGGCCCTCCAGGAGCTGCGCGGCTAAGAGCGGTGACGCGACGCTAGCGAGGAGTAACGTCAGCGCCAAACGGGTCCCGATCGCTGGTTTCCCTGAATTCGGATACATGCAGTCTCCCATTGCGGTAACGGAAGCCGACCACATAGGTGGTCTGCTTCTCGGAAGCTTTCTTGTCCCCAACCCAGGTCATCAGGACTCCGGCGAGGGCCACTTTCATGGCGGTCTCGTCGGGCATCACCGATTGCGCAGAAAACTGGGTCGAGGCGTTGTTCTTGCGGATGAAATCGGTACGAGCGCCGAACTCGGCCTGGAGACGGCCGTATTCGCTGGGGGCGGCGTATTTGAGGAAAAGGCCTTTCTGGTACTCGGCGACGTGCGGCGTGATGTTGAGCGCCAGGCCCGCGTACCAGTACGCCATCTCCTGCAGGTAATCCCCGGAGACCTTCTCGCCGCTGACCCAGAAGCTCTTGTTAATTTCCGGCGGTACCAGCACGGTTCTTTCGGAGCCGGCCACGCTGAGCAAGGCGCCCGCATTGGCCAGCAGCGCCAGGACGAGCCCGCCGACGGCAATGCGCATGAAGGTGATTTCAGCACGATGATTGTCCCGCTCGGAGGTGAAGGTTCGAAGGCGCATGGCTCAGCCGAGAAAGAAGCGCAGATGCGACGGCGGGGTCGCCCGCAGGCGGACAACAATCCCACTCGGCAGCCACCAGTAGAGCGCGTGCAAGGCGAACTTGGGGTGCTTGCCGGTCTTGATCCGACCGTACTGCCAGGCGAGGAGCGCGCCACAGACCATCCCGGCCAGCATGGCCCCCGAGATCACGCCCGTCCCCATGATCAGCAGGAAGAGGATGGCCTGATCAAAATCCCACCACAGGAAACGCTCCTGGGCTTCGAGTGACTTGGGGATGTAACCGATTTCGTCCACCGCGCTCTCCGGATTCAGATCGTGGCGGTCAGGATGCCGGTCGAAATCGTCGGTGCGTATTGCAGGAACACCGCGAACGCGACCCCGGAGAGAATCGGCATCGGGTTGAGCCGCGCCAGCGAGAAAAGCGCGCCCAGGCCGATCGCGGCGATCGCAGCCGCCTTGCCAAAGTAGCCCTGGACCATGCCGGTCAGCCAGGTATAGAGACTTTGGAACTCGGTGCCGGTGTTTCCCGCCAGCGCCCCGGTGGCAGCGGTCAGCAAGACGAGCGCCAGGGCGCCCTTGATCCAGTTACGACGGCTATCCATGACGATTCCCTTTGAGATCAACACAAGACTTGATGAGCCATCCAAGGCCGAGGCCGACGGCGATGCCGCCCAGATGGGCCTCGAACCCGCCTTCGATCGGCGAGCCCGGGGCGAGGATTCCGATGGCGATGAAGCCGCCGGTAATGACCACGTCGCGGATGAAGCTGTGGGTATGCGGTAATTTCACTTCACTGCGCTCCTTTGCGGTTGCTGTTGCGGTGGGTGCTGCGGTTGCGGTCACTGAGCCCGTCGCGCGGGCCAGCGAGACGTGCCTCGACGCGGCGGTTGTTGCGGCGCGCCGCTTCGGTGGGTGCCGGATCGAGGTAGCAGCACAGGCCCTCGGCACGAACCACGATCTCGGCCTCGACACCTCTGTCGAGGAGCCATGAGCGGACGGACTCGGCACGCCGTCTGGCGAGACGATCGTTGTAGGCTTTGCCGCCGATATCGTCGGTTCGGCCGTAGAGCTCGATGCGCTGGTACGCCGCTGAGATGGCTGCCAGGCGCTCCAACTCCCGTTGTCCATCGGCGCTAGGAGTGTCCTGGCCGTACTCGAAGAGGATGCTGGCGGTGGCCGGCTCGGCAGCGGTGGCGACTGGAAAGGCAGAGGCGACCGGTGAGGGGGTCGGCTGAACCGCGGCAACGGGAGGCGCTGACTCGTCTGTGACCACGGGAAGTTCGACGATCGCCAGCGTCTTGCGTGTGGGCGTCGGGCAGGCGGTGCCGCTGCAGGTTTTAAACTGGCGTTCGATCCAGGCGACCCTGTCGCTCGCCATGGGTTTGGGCCTTGCTTCGGGCAGCGCTTGAGGCAGCGCTGGAGGCAGGATCTCGCAACCGACCAGTATCGAGGCCGTGAAGAGCAGAATCGCGGCAGGGTTCACGAGCGCCATGGCTTGACCCGAGAGGCGACCTTGCGGGCATAGGCCGCGCGCTTGTCGGGAGAGACGGCGTTGTAGGCCCCTACGGCTTCCCAGCCATAGCCGAGGCGACGAATGTTCTGCGCGAGAATCCAGGCGCCGATGTACGTACTGGTGCAGGCATCAAAAAGCTGATCGCGGCCGATGCCATACGACCCCAGCTTGCGCAGCCAACTGCTGTTGATCTGCATGTGCCCGAGGTCCTCCGAGCCATCGCGGTTGCGATGGCGTGCGGCGGGGTTGGAGTTGGACTCGACTGCGGAGATTGCTTTGAGCAGGGATGGCGGAATGCCGTAGCGGCGACCGGCTTCTTCGAAGCAGGCGGCCTGCGCGGAAAAAGCCGCGGGCAGCAGGAGGATGGTCAGGAAGGCGCGAGTCATGGCTGCCATGGTAGGAAGCCAGACGGTTCCTGCGTCGCTGAAATGTGACCGTTAAGGGCGCATTTCGGTTAGCGGAGGGTTCGGGGTTCGGCTCGCACGGCGTCGGACAGCGCCCTACGGCTCAAAAGGGACGTCCCCGTGGTTCGTCCTCGAAGGTCGGCTGCGCCGAGTGCAGCAGACCTTCGCGTAGGTTTGCCGGAGGGCGGCAGCTCGGCCTGAGCCGACGCTGGCGCCACATGACGCGGACGGCGGGTATGGTGTTTTTCTAAGCCATTGCTACAAAAGGTTTTTCTAGTCTTTTTTTGGGCCGTTAACCATCTTTTAACCCTTTATAACCAAAATAATCCATTCGTCTTTGCTGCACAACACTTCCCTTCTTCTACGCAAAGCTTACGGTAAGCAAAGCCTACAAGGTTGAACGCCAAAGAAAGGACAGGACCGACCGCCGCCGTCGCTCCATGATCAGGTTCTGGCCGACAAGCACCACGATCATTCGCTCAGTGGGGATTGGAAGGACCACCGGGATTGTCACGTCAAGCCCAACGTGGTCTTGATTTACAGAAAACCGGACGACAACGTACTCCAGCTCGTCCGTCTCGGTTCGCACAGCGAACTTGGCCTGTGAGCAGCCGGGCTCCGTGACAAGGAAATGAAGGATACGGCGGGCGGAATCACCGATGTGGAACGGGCACTACACGCTCCACATCGACACCAAGGTGATCGACCTGGACCTTGATGCGCTCGTGGCAGGGCCGGCGGGGGGATGACGGAGTTTTCGGCGATATGCAGAGTCCAGGAATATGCAGAATTGCAGGCGTGGGAGCCTTGTGCTGACGGCCATGTCGGCTCCCATCGCTCAGCATATTCAAGCGCCCCGCAGCGAGGCGATCAGTTTGTCTGGCGCCCGGAACCGTCCTTTTTTTAGTGAGAGCGGCACAACGGCGCTCATTGCATCCAGCTTTTCTGTTGGGTCCGCCCGCAAGTAAATTTCGGTCGTCTGGATGTCTGCATGGCCGAGCCAGAGCGAGACTTTGCGGATATCCCCCGTTGCCTGCAACACCATCATCGCGGCGCTGTGCCTCAGGCTGTGCGGCGAGATGTGCCGTTGCTTAAGCACGGGATATCGTTCGGCGGCCGTCTGAACGTATTTGTTGAGAATGTACTCGAAGCCGGATCGAGTTAGCGGCTGGCCGCGCGCATTAACGAACAACTCCGTCGCCGGCGCCGGACCGCGCACCGCCAACCACGCGCGCAAATCCACGCAAGTCTGCTTCCAGAGTGGGAGCAAACGTTCCCGACGGCCCTTGCCCATGATCCGCACATTGGGCGATGGTTGCCACTCGATCGCATTTATCGGCAGGTTGACCAGTTCCGAAACGCGCAACCCGGCGGAGAAGCATAGGTGGAGCATAGCGCGGTCGCGGATGCCGTCGTGGCGCTGGAGATCCGGCGCATTGAGAACGGTCTGCATCTCATCCATCGACAAATAACTGATCAAGTGGGAATCGGTGCGCTTCGCCGGGATCGCCAAAATGCGCCGGCTTTGTTCCAGCAGCGCCGGCACGCGATGCTCGATAAAGCGCATGAAGGACTTGATCGCCACCAAGCGGGCGTTACGCGTGCGCGGGCCATTGTGGCGCTCGGTTTCAAGGTGTTGCAGGAAGTCCATCACCAATTTGGCGTCGATCTGCTCAAGACTTAGCGCCGATGGCGTAAGCCGCAGTCGCTTGCCGGCAAACTCGAACAGCAACTGGAAGGCGTAGGCATAGCTGTCGCAGGTGTGCTCGCTCGCGCCACGTTGCAGGGGAAGGCGTTCGCGCAAAAAGGCGGTGATATGGGGGGCGATCGGTGTCATGGCGTTTGCTCCTCGAACAAGCGCTCGCATACGTCGACGATATCCTCCATCAATCGTGGCGAGCTTTCCAAATACCAGTACGTGCTGCTTGGGACTGCGTGACCAAGGTAGGTCATCAGTGCCAGCATGTGGCTCCCAATGTGGTCGCGAGCATGCGGGCAAGCTATCAGCGCATTCGACGCAAAGGTGTGACGAAAATCGATCAGCCGGGGCCTCGGCTGCCCTGCTTGGCGGGGAAGACCGCAGGCTGACAGGAGTTTGTGGAATGTCGGATACACTGCGTCGAGACTCAATGGACCGAGCTGTGTCGAGAGGAACATATGGTCATCATTGGTGGCAACTCGGCGGCGTTCGACCAGATATCGCTCCAGTGCCGCCTGGGTCGTCGAGTGCAACGGCACCAGCCGACTTTTTTTAAACTTCGTGTTGCGGATCACCAAGCCGTCAGCGGAAATGTCCTGGAAATGGAGGCTGATGGCTTCGGAAATACGCAGCCCGGTCGCGGCCAGCAGGCCAATCAAGGTGCTGTAGGTCTGCGCCCGTAGCGTCCCTGGCGGACCAAGGTGCAGCGCTTGCGCCATCAGCGCCTGGATTTCGTTCTCGGTATACAGATAGGGGGTTGGCCGCTGCCGCCGCGCACAATACACGCCCTGCGGCGGGATCTCGTGGCGACCATCGGTAGCATGAGCAAACCGCGCAAAGCGGATGACCATCTTCAAACGGTTGCTGCGTTGCGATTCCGACCGCCCTTGCCCTGCCCAGGCGATGGCCGTCGCGGCGACTATGACGGTGTCTCCTTGCGCACTGGCGAAGCGGACAAAGCCTCGGAGGCGGTGTTCGTCATCGACGAGAGCGAAACCGGCCGCGTGGCGAACAGCCAAATAGGTATCAAGCGCGTCCTTTAGCATGATGTCGCTCCCGGCCACGGCCTGATGACTTGCTGCAATAGTCCGATGTCGACTTTGGCGTACAAGGCGGTGGTGTCGATGCTGCGGTGGCGCAATACTTCGCCAATGACTTGGAGCGAAGCGCCTTGGCGGAGCAACCCGGTTGCCGCCGAATGGCGGAAAATATGGGAACCGAACGACAGCGCCTCGACACCGGCACGCCGGATGGCACGCGTAGCGACATGCTTGACCACGTTTCGGGTGATCGGCTCCCATGGAGCGACAGCGGTGATAAAAACGTAGACGTCGTTTACCGAGGGACGCGCTTGCCGCAAATAGTTCAAGATGGCGTCACCGACGTCCTGAGGCAAAGGCAGTTTGGCCTCATGCCGACTCTTGCCGATGACGGTAAACGTGCCGTGCAACCAATCGATATCGTCGAACTTCAACGAGGCGACGTCGCTGGCGCGCAGGCCGAGTCGTGCCAACAGCAGAAGGATGGCTTTGTCGCGGATATCGATAGGCCTTGCGCCATTGCATGCCTCCAGAACACGCTCTACGTCGGCCGGCGGCAAATAGCGGGGCAAGCTCGCCAAGCGCCATTCGGCAATGGTCGGAATGGCGGCGTCGAGGCCCGGCTGACAACGTTCAGTGGCGATCAAAAACCGAAGAAACATGCGAGCGGCTTTTACACGGGTTTGTGCAACAGCGCGGCCGTTGCGCTTGGCGTAAGTCAGAATGAAGCCGTGGAGCTTGGTGGCATTGAACTGCTCTGGTTGCGGGTCCAGCGAAGAGAGCAGGTCCATGACGTGCTGGCGATAGGTGATCAGCGTCGAGGGTTTGACGCCACGGTGAATTTGCATCCAGTGCTCGAATGCGGCCACCAGTTCCGGCGGAGCTAGCGCCGCCTTGGTAGCGACGATGCCTTGCTGGGCGCGAAGAAACTCCGTGAACTGTTTCGCGCCGCGCCAGTAGATCGAATGCTGTCCCTTCGTGCCATGCAGCCGACCCTGCTTGGCCAAATGATCGCAGAAGGTATTCCAAACACCTTCGTGCAAGGAAGTCAGGTCACCACCGGCCACCTGCATCCAGTTGGCGAAGCCGACCGCCCCAAGGAGAAGATGCCGGATGGCGTCTTTGCAATAACCCCGTTTCACCAACCAGTCAGTGAAAGGGTCTAGATAGGGACCGACAGGTCCCGCATAATACCCCGCGCGCGTTGCCGGGCGCGTGAAATAGGTCGTAAGCATACTGTCCTCCTTTGGCTAACCAACCGTTCAAGGACGACAGTAATATGCCGAGAAAGCCGGCAAAAGAAACCGCTGCAACCACCTGATTTCAAGGCAAATGCTGCCGCCCTAGGAAAGAATACTCCTCATATTCCTGGACTCTGCATATCGCCGATTGTACTAAACCGCTGACGCGGTAATCGCTGATTGACGGCCTGAGGCGGCGCGGTGGATTTACAAAGAGCTCGTGGCGGAGAACGATGAAGTTGCTGCTTGCAGCACTTCACTCATTCTCGACAAGGAGCTTGACCATGACGCCTCTTCGCCAGCGCATGCTTGAAGATATGAGCATTCGCAACCTCGCAACAAACACGCAGATTTCGTACGTGCAACAGGTCGCCGCCTACGCGAAGTACTTTCGCCGCCCACCACAGGAACTCGGGCCGGAGGACATTCGGACCTACCAACTGTATCTTCTCGAAACCCGGAAGCTTGCGCCGAGCAGCATCGGCCTGGCAACCGGCGCGCTGCGCTTCCTGTATAAGGTGACGCTCAAACAGCCTTGGGCCGTTGAAGAAATTCCGATGCCCAAGCGGCCCTTCAAGCTGCCGGTAATCCTCAGCCGAGAGGAAGTGATGCACTTCCTCGAAGCGGTAAGTAGTCTCAAGCATCGAACGCTTCTGACGGCAATCTATGCGGGAGGCTTGCGCGTTTCCGAAGCCACCCACCTCAAGGTCACGGACATCGACAGCCAGCGGATGATGCTCCGGGTTGATCAAGGCAAAGGGCAGAAGGACCGCTACGTAATGCTCTCGCCGCGACTGCTTGAGACCTTGCGGCTGTACTGGAAAGCCGCGCGTCCGACGCTGTGGCTGTTTCCCGGCGATCTTCCTGACCAGCCGATCACTCGGGATGCTGTTGGCCAGGCTTGCCAGAAAGCGCACCGCGCATCGAACATTGCCAAGCCAATCACCCCGCACTCGCTGAGGCACGCCTTCGCCACGCACCTGCTTGAGGCTGGCACCAATGTTCGTACCATTCAACTTCTTCTCGGGCACCGCAGTCTGGCCACCACCTCGCGGTACCTGAAGGTGGCCAGCAGCACGGTTTGCGCCACGACCAGTCCCTTTGACCTGTTGCCCAAGGTGGCGGAGCCTCCACCCCTGACACCGACGCCGCCGGCTCATTTCTGAGGCCGGCGTTGCGCGCCACCGGGCTCGAACTGGCGGACATCTTTCGCCAGGCCGGGCCCCGCTATCGCGAGGACCACGCGGGCACACTCAGCCGTGGGCAGCATCGCGTCATGAGCGCGATCGAGCGTTGCCGCACGGCCGCTCTCGGCGGACACATCGAACAGTGTGACGCCTGCGGTCACCTGCGCATTTCCTTCAACAGTTGCCGCAATCGGCACTGCCCGAAATGTCAGTCCCTGGTCCGCGCGCAATGGCTGGACGAGCGTCACGCCGACCTCCTTCCCGTCGAGTACTTTCACGTTGTTTTCACGCTGCCCGAGGAGATCGCGGCGATCGCGTACCAGAACAAGGCGGTGGTCTACGGCATTCTCTTCCATGCGACCGCGGAGACCTTACGCACGATCGCGGCGGATCCCAAGCACCTCGGTGCGGAGATCGGCTTTATCGCGATCCTGCACACATGGGGTCAGAATCTGTTGCACCACCCGCATCTGCATTGTGTGGTGCCGGGCGGCGGTTTGAGTGCCGATGACGAGCGCTGGGTTTCTTGCCGCCCAGGGTTCTTTCTACCGGTACGGGTGCTCTCACGGCTCTTCCGTCGGCTGTTTCTGGCGCAGTTACAGGCCGCCTTCGATGCCGGGGAGCTGCGTTTCTTTAACGCCCTCGAACCGCTTCAGGTTCCGCGTGCGTTTGTCCGCTATCTGGCTCCGGTGCGACAGGCCGAGTGGGTGGTCTACGCCAAGCCGCCGTTTGGCGGCCCCGAGAAGGTCCTCGAGTATCTCGGTCGCTACACCCACCGGGTGGCTATCGCCAACAATCGGCTGACCGACTTTGCCGATGGCAAGGTCTGCTTTCGCTGGAAGGATTACCGCCACGAGTCGCGGCAGAAGGTGATGAGTCTCGACGAACAGGAGTTCATCCGCCGTTTCCTGCTGCATGTGCTACCCGACGGATTTCAACGGATCCGGCATTACGGCCTCTTGGCCAATCGCCATCGGGCCATGAAACTGGCCCGCTGCCGGCAGCTGCTCGCTGAACCTGCGCCCGTGTTCGAGAAGCCCGATACGCCGCTCGACTACCGCGACCGTTATCAGCTGCTTACGGGAAAGTCGCTGCGTGACTGCCCGAAATGCGGATGTGGCCACATGCTTTGCATTGAAACCTTCCTACCGGGAACCTTGCCACGGGGACCGCCCCACAGTGTCTGATGGCCTCGACTGAACACACTCTCAAAAGCCCCGTCGCGGACTTCTTCGGAAGCCGACACGCCTCCTGTTGTCCGCGCAGACACGCTTCGACGAAATGCTCTCTCGCCTCGGTTGGCTTGCCCCTCAAGTCACGGCGCGCGGCCGTCCGAGATCGAACCTGTGCATGGGAAACCCATCCTCGTGCTACTGCGGCGAGCTTCTCGCGAGTGCAAATCTCGCGCTTCGACAAGGCCGCATTGATTCAAACCCCATAGCTCCACCGCCTGTGCGGCGGTTCAGTACAACAGGATTTTTAGCTCACCGGTCGCGGTGGTGGCGCCACACCTCTCACCAAACTCAGCGCACCGCGTCCGCTAAGCTAAAAACCCTCTGCAATAATATCAGATTTCCTGATCCCGACCGGGAATGTAGGTAGAATTCAGGAATTGCAAGTGGCACTTTATTTTGAAGGCTGTAGTTTTCGTATGGCATAGAGCAAGCGTTACTCGGGGTGCAAGGAGGAGCAGGCGTTGAGGCAGTCGTGGCTTCCGGGGTTTCCCGATGGTGCGCAGAAAGTGGGCGAAGGGTTGGCGATTCTGGAGAAGGATGGCCAAGCGATCTACTTCGTTGGGGGAGACAATTACTTCTCGCACCCTGTAGGAGACGATGCTGGCCGCAGGTTCGCCCTGACCAGTCTGATGGAAAACGGGCACGTCAAGGCGGTCGAACTGGAAAGGCCGCCGCTGTGCATCCCGCACCGCACGTTGATGAACTGGGTGGGACAAAGCCGCAAGGCCGGGCCATCGTCTTTCTTTCGGCCGGCGGCGGCGAACCGGCCGCGGATCATGACGCCGGACAAGAGTGCCGAATGCGCGCGGCTGTTGAGCGAGGGCAAGCGTCCTGCCGAAGTGGCGCGACAGGTGGGCGTCCAGGAGTCGACGCTGCGCAAGGCGATCCGGCGCCAGGGCGTGCCGCAGTTGGCCCCTTTGCCGCAAGACGCAGGGGAATTGGAAGCGGCGAGCACCAAGAGTGAGCGCAGCCGGGCGGATGCGGAAGCCGCCGCGGGGATGGGCACCGCCTGCACGCGCGCCGACGAGCGGATCCAAACGGCGCTGGGATTGGCGACCGGTGCGACGACGCGCTTCGAAGCGAGTCAAGATGTGGCGATGGGAGGGCTGTTGGCCGGCTTGCCGGCCTTGTGTGCGAACGGGCTACTGACCGGCCTGGATCGCCATCTCAAGCTACCCCGGGGATTCTACAGCGCCTTGCACATTCTTCTCGTCCTCGGTTTCATGGCCCTGGGGCGAATCAAGCGGCCGGAACATCTGCGACAAACCTCGCCCGGAGAACTCGGCAAAGTCATCGGCCTGGACCGGGTGCCGGAAGTGCGCACCCTGCGGGAAAAGATCCATCTGCTGGCCAAGACGGGTGACCCCGCCGCCTGGATGCGGGATCTGGCGAAGCTCTGGATGGAAAGCGAACCAGAAGAAGCGGGTTACCTGTATGTCGATGGTCATGTTCGGGTGTATCACGGCGAGCAGGCCAGGCTGTCGAAGCGCTACGTCTCGCGCGAACGCCTGTGCCTGCGGGGCACCACCGACTACTGGGTTAACGATGCCCTGGGTCGCCCGTTCTTTGTGGTTTCGCAGGCGCTCAATGACGGACTCGCCGAGACCCTGCTCAAGGACATCGTCCCGCAACTGCTGGAGATTGTCCCGGGACAGCCGACGCCGGCCGAACTGGACGCCGACCCGACCCTGCACCGGTTTGTCATGGTCTTCGATCGGGAAGGAGCCACCCAGAGTCTCCTCGGCAGACTCTGGAAACAGCGCATCGGCGCACTGACCTACCGCAAGAACGTCAAGGACCTCTGGTCCGAAGACGCGTTTCAGGAACAGGAAGTCCATCTGCCGGCAGGCGGCAGCACCGGGATGAAACTCGCCATGCGCGAAACCCGACTCGGCACAGGCGATAGCAGCCTGGCCGTGACCGAAGTCCGTCGGCTGACCCAGACCGGACATCAAACAGCCGTCATCACGACCGCCCGGCAACTCGGAAACACCACCATCGCTGGGCGGATGTTCGCCCGTTGGTGCCAGGAAAACTACTTCGCGTATATGATGGAACACTATGATATTGATGGACTTCTCGAGTACGGAGACGAATCTCTTCCCGGCACTCACCAGGTCGTCAACCCCCGCTGGCGGGAACTCGACAAGGCCGTCAGGCAAACCCGCCAGAGCGAAAGAAAACTACAGGCTGCAATTGCCAGGACGGCCTTGAATGACGGCGGCGAAATCCAGAAAAACGCCGAGTCTGTCGAAGCACTGCAAGCCGTTCAGGCGGAACTCAAGCAACTTTGCTCGGCGCGCAAAGCAAGCTCCCGAAAGGTGACGATCGACAGTCTGCCGGAGGCCGAGCGCCCGACCCAACTGCCGCCGCTGAACAAAATGCTCTGTGATGCCGTGAAAATGGTCGCCTACCGGGCCGAAACCGCCATGGTGGCGCTATTGCGTCGCCACTTGAAGAAGGAGGACGACGCGCGTGCGCTCATTCGCGAATTGTTCGTTTCTTCCGCCGACATCGAACCGAACGCTCTGGCCAACACCCTGACCATCAAAATTCACCGGATGGCCAGCCCAGCCCATGATCGCGCCATCGCCGCGCTCCTCGATGAACTCACCCTGCAAGATTTCCCGCATCCTGAAACTGGGGCAAAAATGATCTTCGCCCTCGTCTAAAGTGCCAACCGGGTTTCCTCCGAGATCAGGAAGTCTGAATATGTAGTGCACCGCATATTCTGGGGTTCCGGCTTACAACCCCAGTCACATGACGACCTCAATAGAGAGGCATCTGCCAAATTGCTTACCGTGCTTTATTTTCCGTTTTCTGAGCCGACCGCTTCTTGAGCTCTTGCTCGACGAGCGCCTTCAATGGCGCCTCGCCGAAGTCACGCAAGGGCGTGCCATTGACGAAGAAGCCTGGCGTGCGATTCACCTTCAGCGCCTGCATGTCGGCGATGTCCTGCCGCAACACCTGGTCGACGGCCGGCCCATCGGCATCCGCTCTCGCCTTCGCCATGTCCAGGCCGATGTCGCCAATGACGTCCCAGATCAATAGCGGCTGGGGCCGGTCATGCGCGGCCCACTGCGGCTGCGCAGCCAGCGCCCGCTCGAGCGCCTCCCAGTATTTGTCCTGCAGCCGCGCCGCCTCGATGATCCGCACGGCCGTATCCGACCCGTGGTGCAAAGGCGCATTTCGCACGACGAGCCGGACCTGGCCGAAGCTCGCGTTGACGATGCGCTTGACGATCGGATAGAAAGCGCGGCAGGCCTCGCAGGACGGATCGAAAAACTCGACGATCGTCACCTTGGCCGCCGGATTGCCGTAGATGGGCGAGTGCGGCCTGACCAGCGCGTCGCTGTGCGTCTGGGCCGCCGCCGTCACCTCCTGGTTCGTGCGCCCCGTGAAGACCACGACCCCTGCCGCGAAGGCCAGAACGACCACGGCGACCGTCGCCAGAACCATCCACTTCCTGCTCATGCCTTTTCCCTCCTCATTGAAAACCACAGCAGCACCAGGATGCCGCTGAACGCCGCCAGCGACAGCAGCGGAATCGGCATCAAACCGGCCACCTGCACATCGATATCGGTGCAGGACGATCCCTGGCCGCAGGGCACGAGGCCCTCGGACACCACGCCCCAGAAAACCATCAGGTGGTAGGCAGCGATGCCCCATCCCACCGCGGCCAGTGGCAAGGCGTAGCGCGCACAGCGAGGGTCCGAGGTGAACAAGCCCATGCCGAGCACCAGCACCAGCGGAAACATCGCGATGCGCTGATACCAGCACAGAACGCAGGGTGTATTGCCCATAACCTCGCCCAGGAACAGTGCGCCGGCCGTGGCCAACAACGCCAGCAGCCAGGCCAGGAACAGCGGTGTCCAGAACGTGGCATACCGGCCGCCGTGGCGCGGCCCCACCGACTGTGCTGTGCTCATCGTTCGGGCGGGGCGAAACTGGCCATTGCATTCGCTTCGACCGTCGACACGCGGCCGTCGGCCGCCTTGAACGAGAGCGTCAAGGGCACGACCTCCGCCACCTTGATCTGCTTCTTCAGCCCCATCATCATGATGTGCAGTCCACCGGACTTCAGCTCGTTCGTCTGGCCGGCCTTCAAGGGAAGTTGATCGACTGCGCGCATGCGCATGATGTCCTTGTCCATCGACATCTCGTGCACTTCGACGACACGGGCGACCGGCGAGCTGACGCCGGTGAGAACGACATCTTTGTCGGCGGTCAGGCGCATAAAGGCGCCCGTGGCCGACTGGCTCGGCACGGTCGCACGCGCCCACGCCCCGTCGACCCGCACCTGCGCATGGACGGCTGACGCCGCACCCAATATCAACAAGGCTGCGGCGATGCGCGCAAGTCGACGATTCGAAACAGCAATGCTCATCATCCAGTACTCCCTTGTCCGGTTTGTTGCCCGTTTGGGCCCGGCCTGAACGCCGCCAGCACCAGCAGCGCCGCACTGCCGACGATGAAGATGTCCGCCAGGTTGAACGCAGGCCAGTGCATGTCGCGCCAATGCAGATCGAGGTAGTCGATCACCGCGCCAATGCGAACCCGGTCGACGACGTTGCCCAGCGCGCCACCGATCAGACCGACATAGGCCACGCGCTCGACAGGACTGCCGACGCCGCGCCACAGCAGCCCGGCGAGCACGACACTGACGGCCACACCCAGCACGGTCAGCACATGGCGCTGCCATCCGCCGGCATCGGCCAGGAACGAAAACGCAGCACCCGGGTTGAGAACATGGACCAGATTGAACCACTCGGTGACCGCGATGCTCGCGCCCAGCGGCAGATTCTGCGCGACGATCCACTTGACGCCCTGGTCGAGCGCCAGCATTGACGCGGCGATCCCCATCAACAGCCACCAGCGGTCGCTCGAGGCGGCGGCCACAGGGTGGGGTTGCGCCGCGCTGGCAGAGGGGGGGGTCATCGGTCGCGGCCTTGCAGCAGCCGTTTCAGTTCGGGCGGGATGCCCATCGGCGCGAAGGCGCTGACGCTCGCGCCGCCGGTGTTGCCAATTGGCAGGAGGGGGCCAAGCGGCACCAGCGCGAGTCGCATCAGCTGCCCGACCACTTCGCGCGAGTCACCCGTTTCCCAGCCGACCCGAAGCATCCACCCATGCACGCGCAGGTGCGCACTGAAGTCCCGCTGCCCCAGCACATGTGCCCGCTCCAGGGCAGCGAACGCACGCCGGGGGTAGCCGGCAAGCCGGTGCCGCGCCGACACGGCTATCTTGGCCTCGAAGGCCTCGATCCGTGGTGATGCTGCTCCGGTCATGACACGCCCTTCGCCGTTCTCTGCAGACGCAGGTCGTCGTTCATCACCACCATGTCGGCCTGCGTGAGCGCGGGCGGAGCATTGGCCGCGCTCTTGTTCGTGAGTCGCAATCTGTGGCCACTGGCCGTTGCCCCGATCATTATCATAATTTCCATCTGGCCATCATACGTCCGGCTTGAGGGTGAAGCTTCGGAAAGCTGCAAGTTGTGCAGGCTTTCAGCGAATTTCAATCGCCGTCGTCACCTCGCTCACAAATATCCAGCCGGCGTCTGGCAGACCCGTATGCGCTGCTGTCGTGATGGCGGCAATCAGCTCCTCGACCACTTCATCGGCACATACGAGGTCCAGTTTGTATTCGGAGACGACGGCTTCGGCAAGATCCAGGGAGTAGTGCTGCTGCGCTGGGTCCTCACTCGCCAAGGGCCGCTGCACCTGGGAGACCGTGATGTTGTGATAGCTGATGTCGGCAACCTTCAGATCGCGCAGCGCCTGAAGCACGTTGGCGATGCGGTGCTGCCGGATGAATGCCTTAATTTCCTTCACGTCAGTTCTCCTTTGGATTTTTCATGATTGCCGATTCGCTTACTCAAAGCGGACAGCGATACGCGTCCCTTCATCCATCTCGCAATAGCCTGCAGGCGCTTGCCGAGCGGGCCAGGTCAGGGTGCATCGCAGCACCGCGCCATCCGCCGCGCGCAATTCCGGGTTGGCCGAGTAGTCGTAGTGTTCGCTATCGCTTCCAGCCGAGATCCCGCTGTGACGCCGGCCACGACTGTCGTGCTGTTGCAAGGCCGAGAGGTTGGCGTTGCGGCGTATCGCGAAGTCCTTGGCGGTGAAACGCCGCCCCTCGACCTCCAGGAGCATTGCCGGCGCCCCGCGCCCCTCGTGACTGAAGGTGCCAACCGTGACGCTCGGGTTTCCACTTGCCGGCGCAAGCGCGTGCGTATGCCCTGCGCAACCGGTAAGCGTCAGCGCGGTCAGACCGACGATAGCGAACACCGTATTCATCTTTGTTCCTTTCACTGTGAAGTTCTGGTGCGACGCTCGCGGCGCGTCTCGACCCACTCGTACATGAGCGGCAGCAGGAGCAGCGTCAGGGCCGTCGAGGTAAGCAGGCCACCGACGACGACTGTCGCCAAAGGCCGTTGTGTTTCCGCGCCAACGCCCTGCGCAAGCAACATCGGGATGAGGCCGAGGATGGCCACCGAGGCGGTCATCAGTACGGGCCTCAGGCGTAGCGCCGTCCCCTGGCGTACCGCGTCACGGATCGACAGGCCCTGGCCGCGCTGGTCGTTGAGAAATGACACCAGTACGATACCGTTCAACATGGCTACCCCGAACACGGCGATGAAGCCAATCGCAGAGGGCACCGAGACGTACTGGCCGGTTATCGCCAGTCCGAAGACCCCGCCAATTGCCGCGAAGGGCACGTTGGCAATAATTAGCGTGGCGAGGGTCAGCGAGTTGAAGGCGGTGTACAGCAGGACAAAGATGAGTCCAATGGTGAGCGGTACGATAAGCGCCAGTCGCGCCATCGCCCGCTGCTGATTCTCGAAAGCCCCGCCCCATTCAATCCAGTAGCCTTCGGGAAGCTTCAGCTGACTCCGAATTTTCTCGTCCGCTTCCTGGACGAAACCGTCCACGTCGCGGCCTCTCACGTCCATCTGCAAGACAGCATAGCGGCTCAATTGCTCGCGGCGCACGAAGGTATAGCCCTCGTCCATCTCCACCGTCGCCACGCGCGAGAGCGGGACCATGGCGCCGGATGAGGTACGCACCGGGATATTACCGATTGCCTGCGGCGTATCACGGAATGCTGCATCGAGACGCACCTGAATGTCGAAGCGGCGTACGCCATCAATGAGCGTGCTGACAGCCGTCCCGCCGATTCCGGCCTGCACCATCTCCAGAATCTCGTCAGCGTTGATCCCGAAACGCGCGGCTTCTTCGCGGTTGACCTTCACGACCAGTTGCGGCTTGCCCTTGTTGGCTTCCAGAGACAGGTCGGCGACGCCAGGTACACTGCTCAGGATGCCCTTGCTTTCTGCGCCCAGGCGGTCGAGTTCGGCGAGGTCTGGTCCGTAAAGTTTGAGGGCAAGCGTTGCACGTACGCCCGAAATCAGTTCTTCGACCCGCATCTGGATTGGCTGGGTGTTGCCTACCACCACGGTCGGTAGCGCCACCTCCAGGGTTTCCTTCATGCGGTCTGAAAGTTCCGGTATGGACATCTTCTCAGGCCACTCAGCTTGCGGTTTAACCTCTACCAGCACCTCCATGTAGTTGGCGTCGGCGGTTTCGCCCTTTTCTGCGCGTCCAATGGTGGCCAGCACCATCTTGGTCTGTGGGTACTCTTTCTTGAGTACATCATTCATTTGTTGCGAGACGCGTATCGACTCCTCCAGCGAAGTCGACGGGATGCCAGTCGCTCTGAACATGATGGCGCCTTCCTGGAGCGTCGGCATGAACTCCTTGCCGAGGAAGGGGAAGGTGGCGAGGGCCGAGACGAGCAAGGTCAGCGAAGCGACGATCACCTTCTTCTTGTTTTCCAGCGCCCAGTCGAGAACCGGCAGGTAGCCAGCCTTGATCCAGCGGACCAGAAACGTGTCTTTTTCTTCCTTGGGTTTCAGGATCAGCGCGGCGAGCACAGGCACCAGGGTAAGCGTGAGAATCAGCGAGCCCACCATGGCAAAAGTGATCGTGAAGGCCATGGGTTTGAACAGCTTGCCCTCCAGACCGGTCAGCGAGAAAAGCGGCAGGAACACCACGATAATGATGAGAATGGCAAAAGCGATCGGGTTGATGACCTCGCGCGCAGCTTCCAGCATGACGTGAGTGCGGTTTACGACCTGACCAGTCTTATGCGAGAGCAAGCGGAAGGCGTTCTCCACCATGACCACGGCACCGTCCACCATCATGCCGATGCCGATCGCCAGACCTGCCAGAGACATGAGATTGGCCGACAGCCCAAAATATTGCATCATCAGAAAGGCGAACAGCATCGCCAGCGGCAAAGTGGCGATCACGACCACTGCCGAGCGAATTTCCCCGAGGAACAGGAAGAGCACGATGGCCACCAGGATCGATCCTTCCACGAGGGCGCTTTCGGCGGTCGCGAGCGCCTTGTCGACCAGCTCGGTTCGGTCGTAGACCGGCTTGATGCTGACGCCAGGAGGTAGTGCCTGGCGCGCGAGATCGAGTTTCTGCTTCACCGCATCAACGACACTCTTGGGGTTTTCGTTGATCCGTGCGAGGGCGATACCGAGAGCCACCTCCTTGCCGTCGCGCGTCACTGCCCCGAAGCGCAGCGCCGGGCCTTCCTTGACTTCGGCCACCTCGCGCACGTGGATCGGCACGCCCTCGCGCTCGGCAATGACCACGTTGCCAATGTCCGTGGTGTTGGCCACCAGACCAAGGCCGCGAACCAGATATTGCTCCTGGCCGAGGTTGATGTACTGTCCGCCCACCTGCCGATTATTGGCGGCAAGCGCTTCCATGACGGCCTTGAAGGAGAGTCCGTACTTGATCAGTTTTTCTGGATTGATCTGGACCTGGTATTGCTTTTCCTGCCCACCCCAGGTGGTGACGTCATCTACCCCCGGCGCGGTGCGCAACATGAGACGCACGGTCCAGTCATGCAAGGTGCGCAGGTCCATGGCCGAGAGTTTCTCGTCGGCCGATTCCACGGTGTACCAAAAAACCTGGCCAAGCCCCGAGCTGTTCGGTCCGAGAGAAGGCTCGCCATAGCCTGCGGGTAAACGTTCCTTGGCCTCCTGCAACTTCTCTCCGACCAGGCGCCGGGCGAAGTAGATGTCCACATCATCCTTGAAATAGACACCGACGTAAGACAGGCCGAATAGGGAAACCGAGCGAATCTGCTCGACCCCCGGCAGGCCAGCCATGGCCGTTTCAATCGGCGTCGTGAGCAGTTGTTCGACATCTTCGGCGGCCAGTCCAGGCGACTCTGTATAGACGTTGACCTGGTTCGGGGTAACGTCCGGGAACGCATCCACCGGGACGTTGAGAAAGGCGCGGACGCCAAAGAAAGCCATCAGCACGAAAGCCAGCAAGACGAGCAGCTTGTAGCGCAATGAGAGATCAACGATACGGTTCAGCATGGTTTTCCCCTCAGTGCCCGTGACCTGCGCCAAGCTCCGACTTCATGATGCGTGCCTTAAGGGCGTAAGCGCCCGCCGTCACCACCCGCTCGCTCGCCGCCAGGCCACTCTTGACCACCAGGCGCCCACGCAGCTTCTGCCCGAGCACGACATTTCTCGGCTCGAAGCCGTCGCTGTCCTCGATAAACACCGTGGGCTGACCATTCATCAACACGACGGCCTCGGTGGGGACCAGCAAGGCTTTGACTGTCGCACCCTGTCTGGTCGTCTCGATGGTACGAATGGCGACGGTGGCGAACATTTCCGGTTTGAGCCGGCCGTCCAGATTCGTCACTTCCACACGCGCTTGCACGGTACGGGTCTCCTTGTCGACCACTGCCGCGATGTAGGTCAGCGTGCCCTCGAAGGACTCGTCTGGATAGGCGGCGACGGTAACAATCGCACTGGCGCCTACCTGGATGCGGCCGAGATCCTTCTCGAACAGATCGGCTGCGATCCACAGTTTCGACAGGTCGGCGACGACGAAAAGCGGACTGTCTGGCTGGGAGAGCTCGCCGAGGATGGCGTGCTTTTCGATTACCGTTCCGGCGAACGGCGTGCTGACCGGGAAGGTCGATCGTGCTTTACCGTCGCCCGTAGGCGAGGCATCCACACCCAGCATGCGCAGCCTGTCCCTGGCCGCTGCGAGAGCGGCCTTGGACTTCTCGTACTCGGCATGGGCGCGCAGATGGTCTTTCTGGGCAATGATCTGATCGCCGTGCAGCTTCTCGGCGCGCTCGAAGTCGGCCTTGGCTACCGACTGCTGGGTCGCTGCCTGCAGGTAAGCCGAGTACGCATCGCCGACTTCCAGGCTATCGAGAACGGCCAGCGTCTGCCCGGCCTTTACCTGGTCGCCGAGATTGGTTTTGACATTGACGATGCGCCCAGGGACGCGTGGCGCCACGTGCGCTATGCGGTCTTGATTCGGGCGGATGGTGGCGGTCAGGGTGAGCGGTTCGCTCACTTCCTGCACCAGTATTTCTGCGCTCTCGATGCCGGCAGATTGAATCTCTTCGGCACTGAGCTTGAGTGCTTCCACCCCCCCTGCTTCATGCTCGTCGCCGTGGCCGTCCCCGTCTTTGCTAACCTCCCCAGCGTGTGCCCCGGCTTTCTCGCCCGCAGCGTGTTCGCCTGGCTTCTCGGCAGCGGCGTGCTGCTCTTCGGCGCTGCTCATTGCCGTGCCGGCTTGGGCGGCGGTGGCCGGAGATTCGGTCTTGCCACAGCCGCCGAGAATCAGGGCGGAGAAGCCGAGTGCGAAAAGTGCAGCCCGATGCGCCGGGAGTACGTGGAATAGGTTGTTCATGAATGATCTTTCAATGGATACGTTTTCAGGTGACGGGTGCGGTGTGCGAATCGGTGATGACTCATCACGAGCCTTTCGGCTGCCGATGCCAGCCCGCTGCCTGCTCGAGTTCGATGCGCACCAGGGCCAGATCGGTCATGGCCTCCAGCACTTCGCGGCGGGTATCGAGAACTTGCCGGGTTGCTAGCAAGAGTTGAGTGAGGCTGATCTCACCGGCCCGGTAGCCTGCTACGGACAGACGCTTGTTCTCGTTCAGGCGTTGCAGGACAACTTGATCGAGCTGCTTTACCCGACCACGCAGGCTTTCCCGCTTCTGCCACAGAGCCAGGACCGTTGCGCGCGCGTCCCGATTGGCCACCTCGCGCTCGATCTGGGCTTTGCTCACGTCGGTGACCGCTCTGCCGATGCCGGTGGCGTTGCGGCGAAACAGTGGCAGGGGTAAGGAAACGGAAACGCCGGTGATCTGCTCGCGTGCATCGCTTGATCCTTCACGGGCCGTGAAAACGCCAACAGTCACGTCCGGGTATGCCGCGGCACGCTCCAAGCCCAGGCGACTGCGGGCGGCCTGCTCCTGGTACTCCAGCGCACGTAATCGCGGCCGGCCAGCGGCTGCGGCCAGCAGCTCGTCCAGGGTGTATGGCGTGGCCACTTCGGAGGCCAGTGTCCCTCGTACTTCCGGCAGCGCTTCCGCCGGCAATTGCAGTGTGGCGGCGAGATCTGCGCGGGCCTGGATGAGCTGTTCGCGCGCCGCTTGCAGCTGATTGTCGGCGCGACCGAGCTCAACCTCCGCGAGATTGCTGTCGAGCTTGGTATCTTCGCCCGCCGCGAAGCGTTTTCTTGCCGCTCCAGCAGCATCCCTGATCAAGCTGACCAGTTCAGCCTCGGTCGTAGCGCGCGTCTGCAAGCCCAATACCTGGACGAACTTCTGCTCGACCTCGGCGAGGACCCGTCGGCGGGTCTCTTCGATGCTTTCCTGGAGTGCGGCCAGATCCTGCTCAGCCGCGCTGCGACGATAGCCATGCTGACCTGCGATCTCCAGGGTCTGGGAAAGATCGGCACCCCACTCCCGCAGGGTGTCATTTCCCTGGCCCGGGAGAGGAACCTTGCGGCGGGCCTGTTCGGCGGTTAGTTGCGGGTTGTTCCAGAGCAGGCCACGGGTATCAGCGAGTTGCCCCTCGGTGGCGGCCAGATCGGCTTGCGCTGCCCGAAGTTGGGGGTTGGCCGCTTCGGCAATCTGCAAGGCCGCTGCCAAGGTCAGGGGTGACTCTGCAGCCAGCACCGCCGACGTGGCGGCCGCCAAGATCAGCGTTGTGATGAAGCGGGCCACACGCCCACGATGAATATTTGAATGCATGTCTCGTTGAAATCTCCGTTTGATACCCGCGCATGTAGGCGGCAAGGCGACCAGAAAGTTGGCCTTGGATTTATCAGTTGTTGCCGCGGGAGGCGCGCTGAAAGCCCGTATTGGCAGGCGTTTGCCGCCGATTTGCGCGATTGCGCCACGGTTCTAGCTTGGTGGCCGCCATTACTCTGAAGCACCGTTTGCGACGGCCGCTTAGCCCCTGTTCGGGGGCTTAAGGAGAGAATTTGCGGTTGAAAGCTGTGGACGTTCCGCCGGATCAGACGGCGGGCGCCCAATTGGGTCGTTCTGGACCCTGGAGAAAAACGGAGAGGGGAAAGCGAGCGGGGGGGGCGACAGCCGAAGATGCTGGCGTGGACAGCAACACTGGGGCAGGAGAGATAGCGACACCGACACATCCGAGGTGACACGAGATGCAATCGGTATCAGAAACGGTTGCGGCTGAATCGACGTCGTCGTTCTGGTTGGCCGCCTGATGCTCGTGTACGTGATGGCCAAAATGCTGCGTGTCCGCACTCCGCTCGTCATGCGGACAATAGCCGCCCGCCAGGCCCCAAGCAGCCTGGAGCGGCGCCACTACTAGCAAGAGGATAAGGACGAGGCGCTTGATCACGGGCGCAGTATAGCTAAGAAGCCTTGCCTCTGCGTCGGTTTCATCCGCTGGTTTCCCGGGAAGGTAGGTGGTTTTTGCACGTTCGTCATAGCAATGCCGATTGGTCTGGGCGGTTGAGATGGTAGCCTTCGAGCCTGAGATATCGGGTATCACGGTCGCCTCTGGAATACCGGTTCGCACCCGAATGCAGTGCGTACGGATATGCCAGAGGCGTGGCCGTAACAAAATTTTTACGGATCGAAACTGCCGCCAACATCACCGTAACTCAAAGACGAAGAGCTCAGATGTTACCCCGCACCTTTTGTATAGATTGCCTGCATTCGCGCGCGCTCGGCGGGGGTAATATTCTTTAGCTCATTGAGCACTTCGGCTCGAGTTTTGCCCGGCCCGACGCTTTTGACAGGAGCCGGATAGTTTTCCAGAGACTGTTGGTAGCTCCCGTCTGCCTTGGCCTCCTGCAATTCCTGCATGACCTGGGCGGTGGTCTTGGTGGACTTCACATGATTGGGGTGAAACGTGTAGCCCACCTCGCCTCTCGATAAATGCATCTCCGATTCGGCCAGCGCAAGCGTCGGTGCGGCGAGGGCGATGGAGAGGATGGGGAAAAGTATGGCGGTACGAATCAACATAATGGGTTTCCTTCTTGTAGGCGAAGTGGAATTTGATGGAACTTGAAAACACGCTGGTGTGCGGTAACGATGCCGTTTGGGTTGAACGTTCGGCACGGGAGGTACGATAGCGCGCCGAGCACGTCAATTTGCGAACTGCCAAATTACGAATTCGTAATCCTTTTGCATCGCCGATCCCGCGATAATTCGCGTATGAAGATCCTGGTCATCGAAGACGAATTGAGGCTTGCCGAGTACCTACGCAAGGCGCTTACGGAGAACAGCTACGTCGTTGATGTCTCACACAGCGGCCCGGCCGGGTTGCAGCTTGCGCTGAACGGCGGATACGACGCCGTCCTTCTCGACGTCATGCTGCCAGGGATGGATGGTTTCGCAATCGTGCACGCGCTTCGACGACAGAGCGCTGTGCCGGTATTGATGCTCACAGCGAAGGACAAGGTTGAGGATCGGGTGAGGGGCCTGCAAACTGGGGCCGACGATTACTTGGTAAAGCCCTTCTCCCTTTCCGAGCTACTTGCCCGGGTGCAGGCCCTGCTGCGTCGCGGAACAAGAGAGCCCCGAGGTCCGGACGCCCATATCCTCAGGCTGGCGGACCTCGAAGTTGATCTCGCGCGGCGGCGGGTAACGCGAGGCGGCGAGCGCATCAACCTGACCGCTAAGGAATTTACGCTGCTCAGCCTCCTACTGCGCCGACACGGGCAGGTGATTTCGCGCGCAGCACTGGCCGAGAAGGTGTGGGACATGAGCTTTGACAGCAATACAAACGTCGTCGAAGTAGCCGTGCGTCGCCTGCGAGGCAAACTCGACGATCCGTTCTACGAGAAACTCCTTCACACCGTCCGTGGAATGGGCTACGTCCTAGAAAGCCGAAAGTCATGAAGACGAGTGCTCCAGTGTCGATAGACCACTGGTTGTCTCGTTGGCTCGCTGTGCAGGCTCTTCTAGGGCTTGGGCTAGTCTGTGTGGCGGTGTACTTCGTCACGAACCTCAGTTTCGTGGCTCGCCAGAGTGAAGAGCTTCAGCACAAGGAGGAAGTAATCCGCCATCTGGTGGCTGAAATTGGAGCCGAAGACGAATTGACCAGCCTGCGTCACAAGCTTGACGATTTCTTTGCCGGCCATGCTGATCTTCAGTTGCGCCTGAGCACCCCCGCTGGCGCTCTCGTCTACAGCACCGCATCTACCACACAAGCCGCCATTTCTCAGAGGCAGCTTACTTTTGATATTCCGTCCATGCTATTCGGCACATCGGCCCTTCGCGCCCAGATGACGCTGAACACGGAAGCAGATGCTGAACTAATGAGACGCTTGGCGTGGACGCTTCTAGCGTGTGCCTTGGCCGGTTCCGCGTTGATCTACCTGAGTGGCGTTTGGCTCGTAAGACGGGGACTGGCGCCGATTCACGACCTCGCCCGGCAGGCGGCAGCACTAGCCCCGGACAGCCTTGACCAGTCGCTGGATGGGTCAGGCCAAGCTGAAGAGTTGCAGCCTTTGGTTACGCAGTTCAACGCGCTCCTCGCGCGGCTGGACTACGCCTACAAACAGCTGGATGGCTTCAATGCGGACGTCGCACATGAGTTGCGAAATCCCCTGACAATACTGATTGGCGAGACGGAATTGGCGTTGAGTGGCAATCGAGAAGCGAATGAATTGAGGGAAGTCCTCGGCTTAAACCTTGAAGAACTGCGGCGCCTTGCCGGCCTCGTTAACGACATGCTGTTCCTGTCAAGAGCCGCTTGTGGCGCGCTCGCACGACGAGATCGTATTGATAGCCTGGCGATGATCGCAGCCGAAGTCATCGACTATCACGACGCGTCGCTACAGGAAGCTGGCCTACGTGCTGAGGTGCAGGGAGACTCTTCAGGCTTCTTTGACACAGCGTTGCTACGCCGGGCACTGTCAAATTTGCTATCGAATGCAACCCACTTCGCCGATCCAGGCTCAATCGTTGAGCTGGCCATCGACTCCGACGCGACAAATGCCGTCAAACTTTCGGTAAGCAACATCGGCCCGACCATCCCGGAAGAGCACCAATCTCGCCTGTTTGATCGCTTCTACCGGGCGTCACCTGCGCGTGAACATAGCGAAACCAACCATGGTCTAGGGTTGTCGATCGTCGCCGCCATCGCGCGCATGCATGGCGGCAAGACATTCGCAGAGTCCGCGATTGGCAGGACGACCGTTGGTTTCGTGTTGCCCATGGGGAGCACGCAACCAACGACTCCAATCTGAGAGCAATTTGCTACTGACGCACCAGCCTTAGAGCGTTAGCCACAACCAGCAGACTCGCGCCCATATCAGCGAATACCGCCATCCACATGGTGCCCATACCGAGCAGCGTGAGTACGAGAAAAACGACTTTGATGCCCAATGCCAGCGCGATGTTCTGTACCAGTACCGTCCGGGTAGTGCGCGACAGGCGGACAAAACGCGCAATTTTGTTCAGGTCGTCATCCATCAGTGCGACGTCAGCAGTCTCGATAGCCGTATCGGTACCCGCCGCGCCCATGGCAAAGCCGATGTCAGCTCGCGCCAGGGCCGGTGCATCGTTGATGCCGTCACCCACCATGCCAACCTTGCCTGTTTGCGCGTAGCGTTCGATAGCGCGCAGCTTGTCTTCCGGCAGTTGATCGCCCAAGGCTTCGTCAATCTGAACCTGGGCCGCGATGGCTCGCGCGGTATGTGCGTTGTCGCCGGTCAGCATGACTGTTTTGATACCCAACTCATGTAGCGCCCGGATCGCGGCGCGGCTACTGTCCTTGACCGTATCGGCCACCGCAAACAGGACCAGCACGCGCTCGCCATCGGTGAGCAGAATGACCGTCTTGCCTTGCTCTTCCAATTCACCAAGCCGAGCCTCCAGGGGAGGAGTACATACGCCAAGCTCATGGATCAAGCGATGGTTACCAAGCTGATATTGCACGCCGCCAACGGTTCCGAGCACACCTCGCCCTGGAATGGCGGCGAAGTCCGCTACATCAAGCAGGACGGTGTCGTTCCGTTGTCCGCTTGTGGCTATGGCGTGAGAAACCGGGTGATCGGAGCGTGCAGCAAGACTGGTGGCCACTCGGACGGCATCCACTCCGTCCGTCTGATCGAGCAAGACCGTATCGGTCAATACCGGTTTGCCGTGCGTGATGGTGCCGGTCTTGTCGAATGCCAGCCACGCGAGCTTGTGACCTTCCTCAAGATAAACACCGCCCTTGATCAGAATGCCGTGGCGGGCTGCTGCTGCCAGACCGCTGACGATGGTGATGGGCGTGGAAATGACCAAGGCGCACGGACAGGCTATGACCAGCAGAACCAGCGCCTGGTATACCCAATCCTGCCAGCTGCCACCAAGTAGCAGGGGCGGCACAAGGGCTACCGCGATGGCGAAGACGAACACCGCCGGCGTGTAGATCTTGGCAAACTGATCGACGAAGCGCTGGGTTGGCGCACGTGCGCCTTGCCCTTCTTCGACCGCGTGAATGATGCGTGCCAAGGTCGAATGCGTGGATTCGGCAGTAACCCGGAATTCGACGGAGCCAGATTGGTTGATTGTCCCGGCAAATACACTGTCTCCAGCCGACTTGTCGACCGGCAAGCTCTCGCCGGTAATAGGCGCCTGATTGATGCTTGATCGCCCAGCCGTCACGACACCATCGAGGGCGACGCGCTCGCCTGGTTTGACGCGCACGATTTGGCCGATGGTGACAGCCTTGGCTGGCAGTTCGGCCCAAGCACCGTTCGCTTGCCGTACTGTCGCCATTTCCGGCGTCAACTGCACCAGGCTGCGAATGGCATTGCGTGCCCGATCAAGTGACTTCGCTTCGATCAGCTCGGCAACAGTAAACAAGACCATGACCATGGCCGCTTCCGGCCACTGGCGCAGCAACACCGCACCCGTCACGGCAATGCTCATCAGGGCATTGATATTGAAATTGCCGTGGCGCAACGCAATCCAGCCCTTCTTGAAAGTGCCGACACCGCTGATTGTTATGGCGACGAGAGCGAGCAGTCCGGACAACCATTCTGGCAATCCAGCCCAATGAACAATTTCCGCGCCAAGAGCAGCAACCCCGGCCAGCGCCAACGGCCACCAAGGCTTACTGACTGCCTCGGTGGGCGCGCTGCCTTGGCTGCTTGCTTCCATTGGCTCGGTACTCATGCCCAAGTCACGGATGGCCGTCTCAACGGCAGGTAGCGTGTTGTTCTGGTGGACAACGGTCAGGACCCGCTGCATGAGGTTGAATTCCATCCCGCTCACCGTGGCTATGCCACCCAGCTTGTTGCGGATCAACGCCTCCTCGGTCGGGCAATCCATCTGTGCGACGCGTAACCGAGTGAGTGTGTAGCCGGCCGGAATTTTGGCTGTGATCAGACTGGCGTTGCCTGATGCCGATGTTGGTAAGGGATCGGCAGCGCAACACTCATGACCATGGTCGTGCGAATGCCCATGATCGTGATGAGCGGGCAAAGCGTCGTGAGCATGAGACTGATCGTCGCCGCATGCGTGGTGAACATGCGTAATTTTCACGGGGCGAGAGGGCATGGCGTCGTCGAATTGTTGGTATATTGTCCATTTCACACCCTGAAGTTACTATAGGGTCAAGTGTTTTGGAGACTACCCGTGAAGATCGGTGAACTCGCCCAAGTGGCGCAATGCACGGTGGAAACCGTGCGTTACTACGAAAAGGAAGGACTGCTATCCGCGCCGGCACGGACGCGGGCCAACTACCGCAGCTATGGCGAGCTCCACGTCGAGCGGCTTCGCTTTATACGGAATTGTCGTGCCCTGGATATGACGCATGCGGAAATCCGCACGCTACTGGGTCTGATGGATCAGCCTGCCGGTGATTGCGGTGGCGTCAATCAACTACTGGACGAACACATTGCCCACGTCGACGTGCGTATGGCCGAGCTGTTCCAGCTCAAGCAGCAGCTCAGTGAGCTGCGTCAGCGCTGCCAGAGCGACCAGGCCATGGACGCCTGTGGAATCTTGCAGGGGCTGGCGTCTATGGAAACAGAACCTCGGCATGAACGGCACACGCACCTCGGTTAATCGAGGTCTTGGCGTACAACTTTTTCCCGTTTCGTGAGCTGATTCCTCAAATGGCGGCTGGTGACACGGCTGCTTGTTCTACCCCCACACTGTGGATTCGCCCAGCAGGAAACCATGTCGACTGACGCTTGCCAGTTCTACTACGAGTGCCGCAACTGCAAGAACCTGCTGCGCCCCAACTCCGGCGACTGTTGCGTATTCTGTTCCTTCGGCTCGGTAAAATGCCCACGGATTCAGGCGCAGAACAGGAGTTGCGGGTAATTCCAGGCTTTCCCCGGCACCGTCGACAGCCCGCCTTTGCGCGGGCTGTTTGCGTCATGGCGCGGCGAAAAGGCTTAGCGTGCTCTATTTTCCGTTTTCTGAGACGTCCCCTAGCTTCGAGCAGCAGCGCTACCGACCTTCCGACCTCAATCTGGTGAAAGTTCGCGTTCGACGGATGAGAAAGCCGTCGTTCGTGGCCCCGTAGTGTTGAACGACCGCTGACCGTCTCATCGCAGTCGTTCCTGGTGCGACAACCCAACGGCCCCTCCGGCCGAGAACCTGCCCCAGAGGCTACACCGCCAAACGTCACGTTGAACGGTGGCAGCGGCCGTTCAGAGGTCTCGTTTCTTCGCGACGGCAATGACCAGGTCGTGGTCGAGGCAGCACGAACGCGCCACGATTCGCCGCCGTCGACCAGCCGTCACACCACAGCCGTAGCGCCCCCTGGATGGCACACCCCTCAAAGCCGCTTCTGCAAATTGCTCACCCACAGCCACAGGGCGTACGAGATCGAGACGATCAACAAGGGTGGCAGCAGCGAGGGCATCGGCAACGGCACGATTATCCAAACGGCAAGTCCTACCAGAACGGCCCATAGCACGCGCACCCCGAGGCTGTGTCGGATCGGGCTCCGGGCCAGGAAGGAATACTTGCGGATTTCCCGCACGAGCTGGCCGTCGCTGTAGGCCGCCATCACCAAGGGAATGCCTGGCACCAGCCATCCCATCAACACTTGCAGGCGGTAGGCGACCAGGCCGATCCACAACCAGGTCGCGACGATCCGGCCCTGCGCCCAAGCGCTGAGGTCGGAACTCCCAAAGGGTCCCTGCCCTGTCGATTGAGCGTCAATGATGAAGCTGCGAAAATCCGACGCCAGCGATTTTTCCATATCGTCCAGGGTACGACCGTAGACATCGCTCTCACCCTTGCCAGCAATCGCGTAGACCGCCGCCCGTTCGGCGATCCAGGCATTGCGGATCGCCGTCGGCGGAATGAACGCCCAGGTGGCCGCCATGAGCAGAAACAGCGCGACGGCAATGAAGGTACTCCAGGCGTTGTCGGTGCGCGCAGGCCTCATGGCTGCGTCAGCAGGATGGGAAACCGCCCCTTGAGCGTCCGGCCGCCCGAAAGTCGGGCGATGAAATGCAGCGGCGGCAGTTCACCCAGCATCGCCGCCGGAAAGAATTCCGCCTCCGCCGCCATGATCTGTTCCTGATAAGACGCGGTGTATTCGTCCTGCACGTGGCTATCGACGTTGTGTCCGTAACGCAGAGCCATCGACCGCACCTTGATCTGCGGCATGCCTTCGGCCAGGTATTTTTGCGTTTCGGAATCCAGAACGCGCAGGGCGATCTTGTTGTTGGTGTTGGCGAGCACCTGGCGGGCCTTGTTTTCGTCGCCAAGTCGGCTGGCAAAGTCGGCAAAGGTCTGCGTCGCGATAGTCACCCGAAAATCCGCGCCGCGGCCCTTGTTCATGAGTTGAATAGCCGGCTGGTTGAGCACCTCGGCGGCTTCGTCGATGAACAGATTGACCGGCGTCAGCGAATCAATGCCGTAGTTGTAGCGGTCGCCCGCCACGGCGGCGAGATCGGCCAGGAGGATGGGGCCGATCGCGCTGCCCACCGTCGAGTCGGCGAGCGAATCCAGACCGATGTAGACCACCTTGTTACCGTGGATGATCTTCGACATGTCGGTCACCAGCCGCTCGTGGCCGGGCTCGAAGTCCGGTGACAGGAGCGCCTGCAGGGGGTCGCTGGTGAGCATCGAGAGAATCGGAATCAGGGAGGCGACCATCTTCTGGAAGTGCTCGCGATTGTGCTCGTAGGTCGAGATCAAGCCATCGAGATCCACCGACTGCGCCTCATGGATGGCGATCTCCCGATAGAAGGCGATGTAGGCTTCCAGCAGCCGCTGGTAGGCCTGGTAACCGCGGCAGGCCGCCGCGAAAGCACATCCGACGGCGAGCAGCGCCGAGAACTGGGAGAACAACGGAACCGCCCAGGAGAAGGCGATGATCAGGGCCGACGCGAGCGCCCAGACCAGCGCCATTTTGGCTTCAAAATTGGGGCGCCACGGAACCTCGAAGTCGTAGGGCGACGAGACGGCCATCATGCGCTGCTCGACGATGGCGCCGACGGATGGCCGGCACGCTTTCCTCTGTCGCGCGTTTGGGCGTGCGCCGTGACCCGCTTCGCCGGATCGAACGTCTGGTCGGGCTGGATCGTCGGCGCTGCGAAGGCGCTGGACTGATCCAGGTCGGGCCAGCGATCGGCGTCGCACTCACCCCTGAGAAGCAGCGGTTCAGGGAACTGGCCGCCCGAGCCTGTGCGCACCATTGCACTGAGGTCGACGACCGGCGTTTTCATCGGAGGCAAGCGGCGCTCGATGCTAACCGGCGTCAGCGCCCAGCCGCCGCACCCGCATCGTTCGCCTGGAAAAGCAGGTGCATGACGGCAATGCCGGCCCAGATCGCTACCGGCCATTCGGCCGCTGGAATCCAGATCGTGAGCACCAGCAGCCCCTCGATTCCAATCGATAGCAGGGCGAGAGCGCCGGCAAACCGACGATTGAAAATCCTGCCGTGTCTGGACACGGCGAGAATGAATCCCACCCAGACCACGGCGCTGAGGACGGCTACGTCCAGCGATCGGCCCCTGACGAGCTGTTCCGTCAGGCCGCCAAGAAGTGTCGCGCCCATAGCCAGCCAGACAAAGCCTGCCGAGTCCGGCATGGATTTCCAGTCACCACGAAAGCTCAAGAGGCGCCAGCAGTGCGACGCCAGGGATGTGATCAGTCCGGATTGTTCGTTGCGCATGTTCTCCTCCTCCGTAATGAGCGCTCCGCCACCTTTCCGATCCACCGCGAGCGGCGCCGATCGAGACGCTATCCCGAACCATTCTACGGATGGCTGAAAAAAAGCAAGTCCCCGAAAAGCGTCCTTTCGGGCCGCTTTTCGGAAAAAGTTATCCACAGAAAAGGCCCCTCAGAAAAGTTATCCACGTGACAACGCTCTCAAACGCCATCCGCCGCAAACCCAGGCGACAAGGGGCTTCCAGAGGAGGAGCAAAGTTATCCACGTGATAACGCTCTCACGAGTACGTGACAACGCTCTCAGCACTACGTGACAACGCTCTCACCAACTCGGCTGCAAGCCTTGCGTGGCATGGCTTTGAGGGCCCCCTCAAGTAGTTACAAGTAATATTCAAGTATCTTTACAAGTAAAGGGGGTGCCCCGCCTGTGGATAACCTGCTGACGCCGCGCCAATCGGGCGGGCAGAAGTCCCTGCGTGCCGACGCCGTGCAGCGAAGTCAAGGATCGGAGAACAAAAACCCGCCAGCCAAGGGAAAAGCGACCAATCCCACAGCATGGCCCGGAGAGGGTGGTGGTAGTCGGCGAAAACCCGGTTGCCAGGACGGCCGTGCAGAAGATTGGCGAAGGCAGGGCTCTTGACGCCTACGCAGCGGACGCCCGAACTGTAGGGTTCGTGACCGTGAAAAACTGGCTGGGTAGGGAGTACGGCCGGAAAGCGCCGAGATCCGAGTCGAGACCGGCTGCAACGTCAGACAGGCAAGAGGGAGGATTCACGCGCTATTGCTCGGCAGGTCGTGAAGCCGCCCGTTGCCGCCTGCCGTACGCGGCGTCAGGCAATCACGCCATTACAGAACGGTGGTGAAGCCGTAGCGGGCAAGATGTCGAGAAAGCAAATCAGGCGGCAACCCGAGGGAAAACACCATCCGCCGAGACGAGCTCTAAGCAACCAGGACTACAGCGAAGACAGTCGCGCCCCACCTGTATGGCAAATACGTAGCCGACTGGCCGCCACAAGGAGTCCTGTCGCCGGCGCGGAAACATTGGCCTCAGGGTAGAACAGCAAGGCATCCTTGAGTCTCAGGAGGAATTGTTTCTTGAAGTCCAGCAGGCCGCGAGGCGTGTCGCCGTAGTCAGAACCGAACTGAAGCTTCAATGACTGCCAGGGGATGAGGACGCTCGGACGCTGGGTGACACGCAGGACAAAGATGCGGTAGACCAGCCAGGAATAGATGTCCATTGCCATCGGCGACTTGGAAAGCGCGTACAGCACGCGCATGTCGATGGGTACCGGCGACTCGGTTAGGTTGCGAAAGAAATCGTCCGATAGCTTGAGGCGGCTTTCCCACAGCTGCCGATCGTCCGGCCGGTGGGGATCCCAGAAGCCGAATTCCTGATCAGCAATGAGCATGTTCTTGAGGCCGAAGCGTCCGTGTCTCTGATAGGCGATGGACAGCGTCGACGAGAAGAGCCTCACGGCCTGCGCACGAAGCCGCTGGCAATCGCGGCCATCGGTCCGCATTCCCAGCTTGCGCAGAAACTCGTTCTGACTTTTTCCGAGGCCAAGCATCGGAGATTTGGTCTTCACGGCCTCCGTGCAGATCCACGTCAGCAGAAGCCGCGGAACGGTGCCGTAGGGGAGACCGAATCTCGGATTGGCGATGATCGATAGTGACACGGGCCCGCTCGTTCGTTCGAAGCTGGACACCCCGGGGTCACTATGTGGCAAGGTGGTCTGAACCAAGGCCTGCCCCAGGAACGCGAACGAACCCACATCGACCTCGGCAGCGGTAATGTCGGAAGCCAGGGCAGTCAGCTTGCCTGCGCGAGAGAGGCCGCTCATCGATTCCCTCTTGGCCAATCGAGCGTGTCGAAGGCTTGCGGCGATCGAATACCGGGAGTGGCGAGAAGAAGGCTGGCGGGCATGGCTGAATTTGTAGCACCCAGTCTTTTGCGTGCGCGGGGGAAAAGCGCCCAAAAGGGTCACGTTTCGGACGCCGGTGCGGACGACTTGAGATACTGCGGGTTGTCGTCAGGAACGGTGATCGTTGGGCGATGACTCCGAAGCCAGCCAGAAGGCCAACAAGGTCTGCCCGCACTACGCGGGAATGGGGCGTCGATGAAGATCGGCAACGCGGCGTGTTCGGCCGACGGGTTCGAAGCGGCGCAGGTCGCAAAGGTACGTAAAGTGCTGCAAGCCCTTGACCCCACGAGCGATGCTCAACAGGCCGTTCTGACCCCGCCGTTGATCGACCCCGTTACGCCGCCGAACAGCTCAGAATCGTTGAATTGCTCGTGGAACCTGTCGCCGTCTGGGCGCTGGTCGTCGTTAAAATGTCGGCATGACCCGTTCCGAACTCATCGCCTGGATCGCCCCACATTTCCCACAACTGACCACCAAAGACGCCGAGCTTGCTGTCAAAGCGATTCTTGAGCGGATGAGCGAGGCTCTGGCGCAAGGCAACCGTATTGGAATACGCGGTTTTGGCAGTTTTGTACTGAACTACAGGCCACCGCGGAACGGGCGCAATCCGAAGACCGGCTTGGTTGTTCAGGTTCCCGCCAGGTGGGTGCCCTACTTCAGGCCGGGCAGTGACTACGACATCGATTGGAGTGCAGCAAGTGACCTACAAGATCGGGCGAAATGACCCCTGTCCATGCGGCAGCGGCAAGAAATACAAGCAGTGCTGCGCTAGTGGTCGCACGGATTTCGTTGAACCCGAACCGAAAGGCCACGCCGGGGCAGTGGAGCGCGCCATTGACTGGCTCGTAAACAAACATCGCAAGGCGGTCGGTGCGGCCATTGGAGGGATGCTCTACGATAACTTGACCGAAGCGGAACAAGACGCACTTCTTGCTCAGGACCGGCCGACGCAGAGCAGCATTCAACTCAACGCTACGGAATGGCTGTGTGCTGAAGGCCAGATTCTCGTTCACGGCGAGCAAAAGAGAGTATCGGAATACCTGCTGGGTCACGGCGGGCCGCTATTCACGGTGGATCAGCGCAACTGGATCAAGCAACTGGCGGAGCGCCCTTTGCGCTTGTACGACATTACCGACGTCAAACCGAATCAGCAGCTGACGCTGTGCGATTCGCTCGACTTTGACGCGCCGCCAATCGTCGTGCGCGAAAAGTCCGGTAGCCAAGCCTCCATGCTCGGAATACAAATGGGCGCTCGGATCATGGACGTTGCTGATCATCACGAGCTATCTGGTGCTGCCTACGCGTTCACGCCTCGTACCGGACCGCTCGTTGTTGAGCACATGCGCGCGGCCATTGATCGGTTCGACGGGCCAGCGGAAGACCTGCCGGATATGCTGAGCTTCATCATTCGACGGCGCTGGCTCGCTCAATTCTTCGCTCCGATGCCGATGCCAGCGCTCAGGGACGCGCATTCGGGCGAGCCCATTTTGCTGATTACCGACCACTATCGCGTCACGGACTGGGATGACTTGACGCAGTCATTCTCTGCGCAAAGCGACCTCGAAGGCGACCGCGAGTCCGGTTGGAATCGCCTGATCGACTGCGATGACGGACAGACACGCGCGCTCGCGACCGTCAATGTCGAGGCGCGTGGCGACAAGATCACGGTGTTCTACACGACGCAGCGTTACGCGGCCGAAGGTCGCTCCTGGTTCCAGTCACTTGCAGGTGATGCCGTTCAATTTCTTTCCCGTGAGTTGTCCGACCCCGCGGGACTGATGCGCAACGGGCCCGCCGGTCAAGAAACGAAGCCCGCCGCCGATGACCTCGATTTGTCACCGGAAGCGATGGCCGAGCTGATGGAAACGGCTCTCCATGAGATGTACGCTCAGTGGGCCGACGAGCCGATTGAGGCGCTGGCTGGCAAAACTCCTCGGCAGGCCATCGATACGCCCGCCGGGTTGGAGCGTGTGAAAGGTTTGCTGAGAATGTATGAGGCAAAAGAACAGCAGGGCGCGGCCCAGCAGGGCCGGCGGGCCATTTCGTTCCAGTTTCTCTGGCAGTCACTCGGAATTCCGCGCCCCACTGGCAGCGAGTGAGGGCGATTCCCGACACTCGATTGATCCATTCACATCGACGGCTGGAATGAAATAGGCACATGGCAAGCCGAACAGGAGCAGGTCCTGCGAGACCATCGGTTCCGGCCTGGGTTATGCGCTTAACACCGGGGAAGAAGAAGAACGAAGAACAAGTCACGGCTTTGGCGAACGTCCTTCCCAAGTGGAATCCACTCGGTGCCGCCGCACAAGAGCTATCGAACCTTGATAGCTACCGGGTCGAGACGGCAGACATCCTCTTCGGGCTCAAAATACGCGGCCGTTCCGCACGAGCGGAGCAGTTTTCATTGCGGACGTTCTCAACCAGGCGTTTGATCTGCGCCCTGACGCGAAAGGCTGTACCCCGCATGCGAAGGAAATCGTGGCGATTCTTCAACAGAGAGCTTCCTGATCATCGCGCGGTGAACGACTTGATGTGTCGGTAGCCGATGGCGGACATGCCGAACACCCGCCCAATCCTGGCCGCCCTCAAGACCTGCCAGTCATCACCAGCCGTTCTTTCAGCTTCGACCAGCGCCGTTCCACCGGTTTACCTTTGACCCCCATGCCCAGCGCTCTCTTCTGCCCAACCAGCACCGCTTGGCGTCACGAGGGAGCGCGTCAGGCAGCAAGAAGGGCGCGCACACCGGAAGTGTCGGGCTTCGATAAATCGGGATGCGGTTGAAGCATGCCTCCTGGAAATCCTTGCCTTGACGCGCAGGCGTAGCCTCAGCCGCAACCCGAGCGCGCCCGAGCAAAGGCTCTGAGCCTGGTAGCCCACGAAACTCGATCGGCGGAGCCGATGACAGAGACGAGTGCGATGGTTGATGATGGGCACACCGTAGCCGAGGGCGTTGCTCCTCGCTAGAATGATGGAATGTCCAAACAGCCACCGCCCTCAACCCCGGAAATCCACCGCCTCAGGGCCGCCGCAGCGCTCATCCCCATTATCGAATCTGGTCTGGCCGACTCACGGCTTTCCGTCGAACGGGCGGCGCTCATGGCTTCTTTCTGCGAATGGACGGTAGAAAAGCCCTTCGACGATCCGAGCGTGGCCAAGTTAGCGGAAACCGTCGATGTTGGCTTGAAACGCATCAAGATGGCGTTGTCGTCAACCGCGTGAGAGCTCTCGGCCATCGGTTGCGCCACCGTGTGGATTTCGGGCGGAGAGAATAGCAGTAGCACCCCGCAACGCTGATCGACACGGGCCGGGTCACGGTCAGGAGCACCCGGCTGTCCGCGCCGGGGCGAAAGCGGCGTCCACGAGCCGACATGAATCTGGTGTGAGGAAAGCGGGCTCCGGGGCGCGGAAGCTTTGGTTTGAGCACGAAAAGAGAGGGCCGAGGCCCCCGGAGTGAGGGCGATCGGAGCCGGCTGGTAGAGGACGGGCTGTAAATCAGGCGTCGTGCTGCTCACGCATGCGGTAGGACGGTCCTTCGATGACCAGTGTCTCGGCATGATGCAGCAGACGGTCGAGCAAGGCGGCGGTGAGGGTGCTGTCGTTGTTGAAGATCTCCGGCCATTGTTTGTACGCTTTATTCGACGTAATGATTGTCGAACCGCGCTCATAGCGCTGACTGATCACCTGGAAGAGGCCATCGGCGCCAAACTTGTCAATCGGCAGATAGCCCAATTCATCGACGCAGAGAATGGCGGGTTTGAGCAGTCTGGCCATCTCGCGTTTGACCCCGCCGGTGGCCTGGGCGGCGGCGAGAGCATTGACGATGTCGACGGCGGAGGTGAACAGCGTCGTCAGGCCCTGCAGGCAGGCCGCATGAGCAAGAGCGATGGCGAGATGAGTCTTGCCGACGCCGACCGCGCCGAGCAGAATCACGTTGCCATGCGGCGGCACGAAGTCGAGGCGAAACAGATGCTGAATTTGCGCGCGATTGATCTTCTTCGGCCATGACCAGTCGAAGCCGTCGAGCGTCTTGATGCCGGGCAAGCGCGCAGCCTGGATGCGGCGGGCAATCAGCGCCTCGTCGCGACGAGCCACCTCACCGGCCACCAGGTCTTCGAGAAAGCGGCCATGAGACCACGACTCGCGGGCCGCCCGAGCCATCAAGTCGGGCGCGTGCTGAACAAAATACGGCAGCTGCAAACGACCCAGATGCTTCGCCAGAACCGCCTCAGTCATGGTCATAATCGCCTCCTGAATTGTCTTGCGGATGAGTTCCTGTCGGGATGTTCGGATAAGCAGACAAGTCCGCCGGTGGCAGTTCAATCTCCAGCAGATCCTGCCGGCGGATAAGGTGTAGCGGGCTCGGTTCGGGCAATTGGCGGCGACGTGCGTCAATCAGATGGGCGATGTATTCGCTGCTGAAGGCTTCAAAGGCCAGGGCGTCGGTCATCGCCCGCACGACAGCGTCGTCGCCATGAATCTCGACCAGCGCCACGATCTTGCGCACATGCGCCATCGCATTCCCGCGGCGATCGAGCAAGCCCGCGTGATACTTCTCTGCCAAAGGCGTCAGACCCAGAAAGCGCTTCAGTACCAGCGCATCGCGCGCATGCCGACGTTGAGCGATCAAAGCCTTCGGGTGATCGGGGTTCTCAATGTCCTGATGGCGCTCGAACGAACCATGCCTATCCGGTTGCCACAGGTTGAGCCCGGTGACACAATCTGACGCATGTCCGACTATCCGAAGACTCTTCTGGAATTCCAGAAGTATTTTCCCGATGAGGTGGCCTGTGCCCGCCACATGGAACGTATCCGCTGGCCTGAAGGCTTCAAATGCCCGGCCTGTAGTCATTGCGGAGAACCGTGGCGGCTTCTGTCTCGTCCTCGTGTTCTTGAATGCTCGCGCTGCGGCCGCCAGACCAGCCTCACGGCCGGGACCGTCATGCAGGGCTCGCGACAGCCTCTTCACGTCTGGTTCTGGGCGGCCTACCTTGTGACAACCCAGACTCCCGGAATGAGCGCTTTGCAATTTCAACGACAGCTTGGGCTCGGACGTTACGAGACCGCTTTCCAGATGCTGCATAAATTGCGAGCGGCGATGGTTCGTCCGGAGCGTGACGGAATCGGTGGCGAATGGCCGGTCGAACTGGACGAGACGTGGGTCGGTGGCGCCACGCAAGGCGAAGGTCGGGGGTGCCATCACAAAACGTTGGTTGTGGGCGCGGTCGAGGTCCGGCCGCGTGCGAAGGCTCCCGGGCCTGACCCGAACATGCCTACCGGGCAAGCGAAGACCAAACACAAAGGTGGGCACGGTCGAGGTTTTATTGCTGGCCGCCTTCGTCTCGAAGTCGCGCCGGGACGAAGCCGAAAGGAGTTGGAGTCTTTCGTTATCTCGGCCGTATCTCCAGGGTCCGCTGTCCGTACAGATGGGTGGACCGGCTACGACAACCTTACCAAACTGGGATATCGCCACGACCCGCTGGCTATACAAGGCGACCAAGCGAAAACCGAAGCTCACCTGCCGATGATCCACATCGTGTTCGGGAACCTGGATGCCTGGTTGTTGGGTAGCCACCACGGAGTCAGTCCAAAGCATTTGCAGGCCTATCTCAACGAATTCGTTTTTCGCTTCAACCGTCGGTTCTGGCCAATGGTGGCATTTGATAGCGTGCTGGAAATCGCCGCACGGGTTGAAGCCCCGACTTACCGCGATCTATACGATGGCGTGAGCAAGAATCCCGTTTCCGCAAATCATCGCAAACCTGTGGCAACCGGATAGGCATGGAACGAACGACCATGGCGGGCGACCAATTCGCCGTCGTGATAGATACAGACGCGATCCGGATAGACCTTCATCGTCACCGGTCGGCCCGCCAGGCGGGCGGGGACCGAATAGCGATTGCTCTCGAGCGTGACCCGGAACTGTCGGTTGGCACGCACGCTCAGGACGCGGCCGACATCGAACAGGCGGGGATTGACCGGCTGCAGATGAGCGCGTTCCTCGACCCAGAGATCTTCCGGCCGGCGTTGCGTTTCGCGATGCTGGCGGACGTTGGCCACCGTCTCCAGCCACCGCCTGACGGCGGCATTGAGCGCGCTGAAGTTTGGCAGCTCCAGGCCGGCCAGGAAATTGGTTTTCACATAAGCGACACCCCTTTCCGCGCGTCCCTTCTCATTGCCTTTTCTCGGCGCACAGGCGACGATTTCGAAGCCGTAATGGCGGGCGAAATCGAGATAGCGGGGATTAAACTGCACCGGCTCGCCACGCACATGACGCAAGACCGCACTGCGCAGATTATCGACCATGACCTTACGCGGCACCCCCAGGGCAGCAAAGGCGTTGATGTGTGCCGCCAGAAAGTGCTCCATCGTTTGCGAGAGCGTGAACTCGACGTACATCTTCCGGCTCCAGGCGAGCACCATGACGAAGAAGGAAAGATGGCGCCGGGTGTTGCCCACGCTGATCGTGCCGTATTCTCCCCAGTCGACCTGGGCGGCCTCCCCGGGGGCGAAGGCCAGGGTCAGGAAGGCCTCGCGCCGGGGCGGGCGGATCTTGTGGACGTAGTCCTTGACGATGCTGATGCCGCCCTCGTAGCCAGCATCCCGCAGCCGTTGAAACACCTGCTGGGCGGTAAGCGGGTGCGCATCGAGCCAACCGACGATGCGCCCCTTGTAGGGATCGAGCTTGCTGGCCCGCGGGACGGGCGCCCGCGGCGCATACGGGCGGTCGATCCAGTGGCGGACGGTCTTGACGTCCAGGCCCAGGCTGGCGGCGAGTTGTGGGGCCGTCAGATGACTGGCCACCCCCTCGCGAATGGCGCACCACGTCGCATAGTCGATCATAACCGGCCCTCCAGAACAGCGCGCAGCCGCGCCAGACGGGTGTCGACCGGCACGCACTCGGGCACGCTCAGGACCTGGTACAACGGTGCGTCGTAGGCGATCAGGTCGAGGGCGATCAAATCGCGGCGGGCGCGGGCCAGGCGACCGGCATCCATCTGCAAACGTCGGCAGAGGCTGGCCTCGCTGTAGTAGGAAAGGCCACAGGCGTCGGCGACGGTGACGAGAAACAGGTACAGCGCCCAGGCGCAGACGTCAGCCTTCTCGATATAGTGGTCCCGCACCAGCCGATGATCGAGCCAGCTGAAGTGCGCGGGCACCTGCCGCTGACGTTCCGGATTCACTAGCCGCTTCGTCGGACTGTTCATACGAGCCTCCTCGAATGTCCTGTCCCAGTTGTAGCAGCCGGTTCAGGGCCGAGGCGATGTCATCTTGTAACGTGCCGCCCCAGATATGGGCGATTAAGCCAATAAGAACAGTGGGTTGGGCGTTCAAGAAATCTTGTAACGGTGGTGCCAGTTCCGTCGTGGAAGCGTTACAAGATTTCTTCAGGGGCAGCGAGGCCTCGGCTGGCAGGGGTAGTGAGATGTCGGGCTCGAACAGCAAGGTTTCTTGTATCGCGGACTCGGCAAGCGGCGCACGCTTGCGGCGGCTGTATCCCGGGTGCTCCTGTCGCCAGGCCGTCACCCGCGCCACGGCTTCCGCTCCGCGGTGATAGTCGGCGTTCTTGGCGAGCCATTTGGCTTGGCTGGCCCGCTTGCTCGCCGCCTTACACGCCGCCGCCCCGCAATAACACTGATGCCGCGCGTTACGCCTGTCCGGCACAAACGCCTGACCGCAATTCACGCAGGGGTCCTGCTGCTCTCTGCCCATCTCGCCTCCCCTCCTGCCTCATCACAGGACGGGCTACTACACGATCTGGAAAGAAAACCAAAGAAGACCCAAGCAGCGAAGAAAAACCAGCTCTAGATCAAGCCCTCGAAGAACATCAAGAAACCCAAGAAAATCCAGTTTCACGTCCGCCGGTGGCGACCAGTTTCAGGTTGGCCGCGACACCCGGCCGCGACTTTGCTTAAAAACCTTGACTTGGAGCAATCAGCCGTAAGCGGTCACTCGGCTGCGCATCTCACTTTTTTCTGTCTGACCGGCCGCTACGTGGCGCGAAGCAGCCGGTGGGCGCAGGATGGCGTCGGTCGGCAGCCGGCCAGAAGCAGACGTACCGGCCGCGAAATGTGATCCGGCGCGAACGGCGGGTAACTGATCTTGAACCGGACGTCCCGTGATCTGCGGACTCTGACAGTTGTTCGGCCAATGTGGCCGTTAGCCTAATGCGCTGAATTTGGCAGCATTCTGTCGTCTACCTGCCGTTCAGTCTTTGAACACGAGTATTGGATCGAAAGCCGCGTTCTAGAGGATTTCGCGGCTGTTAGCCAGTTGCCGGGAGCGTCGTTTGTCAGCCCCTATTCCACCCCGGAGAATACCGAACGGAGACCTGAACTCGGCACCAATTCGACATGCAGAGTTTTGCGCCCGACAATGACAGACAGCACAGGCCCCTTGTCCCGACGCTTCGCTGACAAGCGCCTCCATTCCGATCTGTCGAGACCAGAAGGATGAGGATGGTCTTCGGGGTGGGTGTGCCATTCACCCAGATAGCGGACGGTACCTTGACTCGCTATCCAACTGGACAGAGCGATGGCTTCGTGGCCGAATGGCATTCTCTCGAACAGGTAGCGAAATCGTTTGTCCCATGCGGTAGGAGCCGTTGCCTGCTCAATGAGCATGTGATTTCCATGGACCGAACCGAGTAGCAGCCCACCAGCTTCGCAGTCAGAATCACTGGCCTGAACATGCTGGTAGAAAGTCTCCAGCGTGGACTTCGAGAAATGCAGCAGCGTTCTGTTGTCGTCTGCCGCCCAAGAACTCATGAACTGCATAAGGGACATTCTCGATCCAGCAGCGGATCGCAATCGGGTGTAGCAAGCTGCTGGGCGCGGTCGATCAACCTCGTTCGCAACGCGGGGGAATAGACCCCATTGACCCAATCAAGGGTCATCTCAGCGCCCAGGCTGGCAGCGTGCACCGACACCGAAGCAGGGAATGGCACGTACAAGCCCTCGCATCCATGGCCTGCCAAAATGGCCGGAAGAGGATCAATGGTAGAACGGAGCTCGCCTCTTCTGTTGCTATGCCAAAGACATCGATAGCACGCATCAGATGCGTTCGTCCTCAGGAGCGCACGGACAGCCGTTCCCGGCCCCTCGATCCAGACTGAAAGCATGGGCATCGGAGGCGGATAGTGGCCGCACAGCCAATGCCCGAGGGCTTCTTCCCCGGTGGCATCTACGAGCAGGTCCAACTCTCCAAATTGGGCCTGCCTGACATCCACAGGCAGCGCGCGAATCTCGGCGCCTAGCGCCAAGCGCTTGAGTTCCTTCGCCATAGCCTCGGCTTTGTTCGACAGAAGGTCTGGGAATCCCAGGCGATGGCGCCCGATGTTTTGCGGGAGAAGGCAATCGAAATCCACCAACGTGAGTTTTCCGCCGCATGTCCCCGCCCCTGCCTTGACAAGCATATCCGACAGATAGCCGCCAATCGTGCCGCATCCAATGACGGCGATGTTCCTCCCTGCAAGCGTTTTTGACTTCGGTATGTTCCGCTGGGCAAGATACCGATCGTCAATTCTGACCACCGAGAGGGGCATCACCTTCAACCCATAGCACGAATCCCTGCGATCTACGAGCTTGCTCTTTTGGACAGGACTTTGGCGGTCGTAGAGAACCGCAAAGCCATAGGTCATCAGCGGAGACTCGATGACGATCAGAACTCCGTTGGCCTTCTTCCTCTCCCCCTCCTTGATACGCTCGTGAATCTTGCGCCGGCACCGGGGGTCAAGAGTGCTCTGCCACGCCAGAATATCCCCGACTGTTTCAGGAGGCCAATGGCTGGTCAAAGGGCGGGGTCGAGCACCAGTCTTTACTCGGTAAGTCAGCACCGTTCTATCGGTGACTTGGTAGCCGAGCGACTTCAGCTTCTCACTTGTTCGATCCTCGTTGTCGGTGATGAACCACAAAGGGCACCCATTGGCCTGCGCGACTATGCAGTTCTGCCGCCCTAAATCCTCGCCCTGCATGTCCACGAAACAATACCAGCCGTGCCAATAGGCGAAGAACTCTTCCGCGAGCTCTTCCATCATCTCTCCCTGCGTGATCTTCCCGAACACGACGGCCGCGCGTTGTAGGCACGCCAGCGACTGTCCGACAGGATCGTAGATGTCCAGAACGACGGTGCCCCTGGCGAGATAGCAAAGCCCGCCATCTGCGCCAAGATGAGGAACCGCTGCGGGTAGCTCAGGAGGGATTTTCAGCAGCCGGATGCGAGGCAAGTCGAAGAAACTGGGGTCGAGCTGGACTTCGCACGGACAACCCTTGTCCGCTTGGGGCGGGGTCAACCGCCCATGCAGCCTGAACCAGCCGTCATCCGTCTTGCCAACAAACTCGAAGCCTCGCTGCTTGAATGCCTCGATCACGTCTGCGACTGCTGCGGTGCTGCTCATCCAGCCTTCGTTCGCCCGATAAGTTCGCTAGGACCAGCAGCGGCGGGAGCCGCGGCAATGGTGGCGGCAACAGACACCACCTTGACCCGATCCGGCTCATTCGGAAAGCGCGGGCCGAACTCGCCTCGCATCCAGATGCAGGCCTGTGAAGGACTGCCTGCGCCGGTTGCTCCGCGCAGCACCTTCTCAAATTCTTCGAAGGCCTTTGCCGCTTTTTCGACACCCGCCTGACCAAGTCGCTCTGTGAGCGACTCGGACTCATCCACGGGGTTGTTCACTCCCGCACGCAACCGGGCCGGCAGTGCAGCGACAACATCCACCAAGGCGAGGTCGTCGCGCCGGTCGCGCTTCTCAAAGACCGGAGCTGCGGCAGCCATCAACAGGATCGAGGCGGGTCCTCCGCTGGACCACCTCCAATCGCGGAAGGCTTTCAGGTAACGAACCACACGCCGGAACTGCTCCCCCTTGGCTTCCACCTCGCCCAGGAACCATTCCTTGACGGGCCTAGGGTCGGATGGCATCCAGTTGCATTCCCGGTGGGCGAGGAGCACCTTCTCGCGAGGCAATGCCGTCCAAGCATCCCGCTCCGCTTTGATCACGGCGTCCATCAGCGAGTCATACCCAAAGCGCCTCATAGAGGCCTCTGCCAGATTGACAAATTCCTGATCGGGGATCGCGTACAGCGGGATGTCAATGTGTGCATAGCTCGCAATGACGATGCGGATGCACGTTGGCTTGTCGGTGACAAGCCTCCACCTCTTTTCCTCGACCAGCGGCTTCAATGCTTCTTCCGCAGCGGCAAAGAACACCGTCGCCGCAGTGCTGGGACGCCTCGTCTGCGAGACGAAACTCATTGGGAGATAGCAGCCATCATCGACATCCGCCTGCTGAGGGCGTTGTGCCGGTGAGTTCAGGGTCTTGTATGCCCATGACCCTTGCGTGAAGAAGCGCGGCTGCGGCACGTCTTCCGTGTATCCGCTTGCCCTCAGCACGCGAGGGATGCCTGAGCGCAGGCAGTCCCTGACAACAGCGCGTGCGCTGGCGATCCATGCGCGTTGCTCAGACGTCAAATCCAGCTCGTCATGCATGCAGGATTCGTCATCAACGGTGGTGAAGAAAAGCGGGCTCAGGTTCAGCATGCGGCCTCCGGAGCATTTTTGTTTGGGCCGTGATAGAAGATGGGAGCGCCGGCCTGGTGCGCTCGAAACGGTTGGAAAAGAGGATCGCCGAGCGCACGCTGCGCCGCGTGGTTGCCGCGATCCTTGAGCGTATTCGTGGCGCCAATGGAGACCCGATCCAGCGACTTCACGTCCTTGCTCTGATCCGGTGTCGCCTTGTCGTCGATCTGGAAGTAGTTGTTCCCCAGCGCCTGCCGCAGCATGTAGTCCACCGACGACTCCTGGGCGGAAATCACGAGGTCGAAGAGCCCCCCGCGCCACTTGCCGAATCCGCGGTCAAGGCTGGCGCCGCCGCGAACGGTCGCACCGATGGTCATCGTGCCGATGGCGAGGACCCGAACCAGCGCATCCTGTTTCGGCGCCAGGAACGTCTTGACTTCGTGCAACCCGAACAGGCCGGGGGCGTTGCCCACCAGCCCCCCGTCCGCGAAGACACCGCGGTCGTTGCGCGCCAGAGGAAAGTAGACGGGCGCGGCGGCTGTCGCCAACGCAACATCGACGATCTTCATGCGGTGATCCAGTTCAAAGGACGGATGGTGCGGTGTTTTGAAGAACTGCCCGCGACCTGTCGAGTAGTTGACTGCTGGCACGAGAACACGATGTTTCAGGTCTCCGATCGTGGTCCCTTGGAAGCGCTCGGTCAGTACCTCTCGCAGCCCTGTTGAGTCATGCTTTGCGGTCAACCAGAACCCCAGGATCCGCCTCGGCAGACTGCGGCAACCAAAGATGCGGCTGCCCTGTTCTTCAAACAGTGCCTTGAGTTCGTGGGCCGGAATTTCCGCAGCCAACCCCAAAGCCAGCATCCCTCCTGCCGATGTGCCGCAAATCAGATCAAAGTGCGAAGCGATAGGACGGCCCAGCGCGGTTTCGAGTTCGGCGAGAACCGTGGCGGTGTACAGGCCGCGATAACCGCCCCCTGACAGGGCGAGCACGTGGTAGGTAGGGATGCCGGTCATGGCACTTCAGCCCTTCGGCGGGAAGGGGTCGTTGCCGTGGCTGTCCTTGTCACGGATACGGCCATCCGGACGATGGATGACGAGTTCGGATTGCTGGTTGCGTGCGATATCCCTCGCTGCGTTAATGGCCTGTTGCTGCGTGTCGTGCACGGAGGTCGCCCGCTGATTGCCGGCTCCCTTGACGGCCCAACCATCCTGATGAGGAACAACATGCTGATTCTTGCCTGCCATGATGGATCTCCTACAGTGGAACTATCGAAGTCCCAGCCGCTCGGCTGGGTTGTCAATGGCCGCCCTCTGTAGCACAATCCGTTGCTCATGCAGACAACAGGAAGACCAAGCCAATCCAATCTGCAGCAGGCGTAAAACCTACAGCCGTTGTCTGGCTGGACAACAATGTATCAGAGCACGTGCGCCGTTGCAACTGGCGCGCGGCGTACGCCTTCGAACATCACCGGGTGTGGAAGGGAAACCGAGGGCTCGGCCCTTCGTCCCTCAACCGCAAGGATCAGAACTCATGCCGCAAACAGGCCTTGGCGTAGCCCTCAAGACGCTACGCGAACGCAGAACGCTCTCCCTGCGTGAGACCGGCCAGCTATCGTCAGTTGACCATGCTTATGTCCACCGCCTCGAAAGAGGCGAGAAAACAAACCCATCGCAAGACTTGGTTGAGAAGCTGTTGAAGGTTCTCAAGCCGGGAGAAAGAGATGCCGCGCTCGTGATGTGGCTGGTTGACCACGCAGACGCTGATCCAAGCCTTGTTGAATACGTGCTACAGGACCCCTCAATCAGCATTGATATCTTTTCGGCCGCTGCTGGTGTCAAGCATCGGGGAAATGCAAGGCCTGACCCCGCGACGCTTATCGCCCGAATCAAGAGGCTTTTCGACGACGACGAGGATGATTGAGCATGGACGAGGCGGATGTCAGGCAGCGAGCGCGCGCGTTTGTCGCGAGAGTCGATGTTTCGAACATCCGAGAAGACCTGTCGCCGTATGTGACGGCTGCTAACGCCAAGGTCAAGAAGGATGAGCTTGGCGAGGGGGAGTCTGGCTATACCGTTACCAAGCCGAACGGGAAGCAAATTATCACTGTGAATTGGCTGGAAACCGAAGAGCGCCAGCGCTTCACTGTCTGCCACGAAATAGCTCATATCGTGCTTGGCTTGGAATCAAGTCACGACGAGGTGCCGTCATGGTCCTATGCAAAACGACATCCGAACGAGATCGCCTGCGACACGTTTGCCGCTGAACTGCTGATGCCCTATCAGCAATGGCTCTCCGCTGTTCCCAAGGAAGAGCCCTCCCTGGAACTCATCCAACACATGGCCGACTTGTTCGGCACATCATTCCCTGCAGCGGCGTCAAGGTTTGCCAGTCTTAGCGACATGCCGTGCGCATTCGTCACCATGGAGCGCGGAGCGGTGCGGTATGCCGCACGCTCCACGGCCTTGCGGCAAGCAGGGGCCTGGATACCTCCCAGGTCGGTAATTCCAGTAGGCTCCGTGGCTCACCGAATCCGCTCTTCAAGGAATAGCGCCACTGAGACGGGGAAAGTTTCACAGGACGTCTGGTTCGACAACTGGGGAAAGGGCCTTGACCTCTGGGAACTTTCAAGACATTACCATCGCATCGATACCACCATCTCCTTGCTATCGTTGGACAACGACGATTTGCCGGAGGTTGAGGTGAACCGCTTCGGCGCACGTGTCGAAGACGATGGAGGCTTGGCTGAACTGACGGGAGAACTGCCATGGCCGGGGCGAAGCCGGCGCCGCTGAAAAGCGATCACAGATTGTGCCGATAGGTATTGAAATTCATCATCCCTCCATGCAGCGTACCCACGAGGTCCGAGATGGAGAATCTATCGCGCGTTCCTACAGGTATTTCTTGAACTTTGCCGCTGCGATGCACACCGCCGCGCCGAGCAGCGCTGCGCTGGGCAGCAGGATCAGCAGCGGGTTCACGCTGACCGGCAGGGGAAACCGGGATAAGACCACGGAATCGCGAACTTCGCTGCCGTTTCGACAGATCCGTCGTCCGTAGTGGCCGGCTGAAGCAACGGAGTTGCCATCCGGCACAGCGCAGCGAGGGGAGTGACCCCTCGAGTATCCCTACCGGCCCTTCGCTCCGCATGCCCCTAACGATCATTGCAGAGCCGGCAGCCACCCCGTATCATGAAACCTATTGAGGCGCGGTCTGCTCGCCGACCAAAGTTAGAGGCACCAGGGGTGGTGCTTGACAGAGGCATCATAGCGGGTCCGCCCGGCTCTTTTCCTGGCATCGCGACGTCATCGTCGGCGATGCTTTTTTGCGCCCCAAGATTGCGTTGTTTCACATTAACGATCATTGCAGAGCCGGCAGCCACCCCGTATCATGAAACCTATTGAGGCGCGGTCTGCTCGTCGACCAAAGTTAGAGGCACCAGGGGTGGTGCTTGACAGAGGCATCAGAGTGGGTCCGCCCGGCTCTTTTCCTGGCATCGCGACGTCATCGTCGGCGATGCTTTTTTTGCGCCCCAAGATTGCGTTGTTTCACATTAAGAAGGTGGTACTGCCTAGCGTCTGTGTAGCCAATGTGTTCTCAATAAGCGTTCCCGATCTAGCAGCCGCCAAATGGCGAGTATCGAGAGCATTTGCCTTAGCGTGCCTTGTTGTCCGTTTTCCGAGGGGAAAGAGCGGTTGCCAGGGGCAGCAACAGCGTCAGCGGAGAGTCGGGCAAAGCGATAAATCCATGATGCCGGTAGAAGGCCTCTGCCGCCTCGTCTTTGGCGTCTACCATCAGGGCATAAGCGGCGATCTCCGAGCGAGCGGCACGGTCGAGCGCATCGGCCAGTAGCGCACCGCCTAGACCTTGCCCCTTGAATACCTGATCGACGGCCAAGCGGCCCATGCGTACCGCTGGCACGGTCGGGTAGCGCGGCAGCTTCTTGGCGGTACTGGCCGGAAGATCGGCGAGCAACAGGCTTGCCGACGCCAAGGTGTAGTAGCCCGCAATGCGTTGCCCCTCAGCCAACGCGACAAAACAGGCGGCAACGCGTCGGCGAACATCTTGAGTGACGTGTTCCTGCAAGTAGCGGTCTAGCGGCTCGGAAGCACTGTTGAACGTCGTTCGGTCATGTGTGGCATCGAGCGGCGCGAGCTGGAACGGCGCGCTACTCACTCAGCACGCAGCAGCTTGCTACGACGAGCGAAAGCACGTTCCAAGGCCGGTGACGGCTGAGGCGGCGACAGCAGCGCCTGAGCAAAGCACTCCTGATCGGCCATGGACAGGCGGATAACTTCGGCTTGCTCGATGGCGCGTTGTGCTGCGTCTTGAACGGCGGTGATCACGAAGTCGGTCATGGTCCGCCCCTGAAGTTCAGCGGCGCGCTTGAGCATCGAATGCAGATCGGTGCTGATCCTGGCTTCGAGGCGGGCGGTGGAAATGGCTGCGGGCATAGTGTTGTCCTCCTGACGCGAAGCGTACGGCACTCTGCCGTACGCGTCAATTCATATTAGCGTACGATTTTTCCGTTTTCTGAGGCGACCCCAAGTAACAAGTAAGAACGCAGATGACAGAAATGTCATTCCCGTGACAGCTTGCCGTCGGTATTGATCATCGATACTCGTAAACGTAATGCATTGCCAACGACGAACCGCTAACCAAAACGAGGAATGGCCATGAAAACTCTGCCCCGCAAGATTCTGATGATCGCCTTGTCCGCTGCGCTGAGCGCACCGCTTGCCTTGCTGGCTGCCGAAAAAGCAACGCCGGCAGACTCGATGCACGACCAGATGCAGACCCGGATGCAGGCCATGCAGGCGCGTATGCAAGCCATGCAACAGACGGAAGGCGCAGCACGCATGCCGATGATGGCGGCACAAATGGACGACATGCAAGCGATGATGAAAGACTTCGGCGCAGGCTGTCCGATGGGCGGCGGCCAGGGCAACATGGGTATGCCGGGGCAGAAAGGGATGCCGATGATGCCCGGCATGCACGGCAGTCAAGCGAAATAGATCCAAGGAAGTCACATGATGCCCTGGCTGAAACGACTCCTGGACAGCTTTCGTGAATGGCGGAAAGCCAACGCAGAAGCGCATGCCAGGTCGACACCACACTCCTGCTGCTCGGCACCACCACCGGGGGCTGGCAGCCACCACGACCATCAAGGAAAAGCATAAGTGAGCAAGACCTTCAGTCGAGCGAGCGCGATTTCCGCAAACCATCGCCACAGCCACCTACAGCTTTGCCTGCTCGCGCTGTTCATCGTAGCGGCGGCAATCAGCCTGCCCGTCGCGGCGCAAAGCATCCAGGTGCCACAACCGAGCCCCGGGCTGATGCCCAACCCGGCAGCAGGCAAGGCCCTCTTCGAGAAAAGCTGCGCGTCCTGCCACGGCGCCAGTCTGCAAGGCAGCGACAAGGGGCCACCGATGCTAAGCAAAATTTACGAACCCTCGCATCACGGTGACGCCGCATTCCAGCTGGCGGTAAAAAGCGGCTCGCGTGCGCACCACTGGAAGTTCGGCGACATGGCGCCGGTTCCCGGCCTGACCCCGGACGACGTCGCACAGATCACCGCCTATGTGCGGCTCGAGCAGCGCAAGGCAGGCATTCAATAAGGCCATCCGCCGTCGTTGCAGGCCAAGCCGGATGTGTTGACCACTCGCTCCAGGGCCTCATCAATCGACAAGTACAGGCAATCAGACACGCAATCACAATTGTCGGCTTCAAAGCGACGCCGGCAGCGCCGACTGACCGGGCTTTAAAACCGCTGGTTTCGTGGTCTCGTAGTGGTGCGCTTATCGTCACGACCGCGCTGCTTCGCCACCGTGGACAGCTACGCCATTTCTGCTTGGAGACCATTGCAAAATGAGGAATCGTTTACCGTTCTCGCTCGCCGTTCCACACCCGCCGCGGCGGCGATTCGTTCAGGGGCTTGTGGCCGGTGGTGTCCTGGCGAGCCTGCCGTCCTTCGTTGGCACCGCTCTGGCGGCTGTCGGCCAGGGCTCGGCAACTGCAGCGCCGGTGCTGTCGGGAGAAAGTATCGATCTTGTAATCGCCGAGACTGCGGTGAACTTCACCGGCACGCCGCGCATGGCGACGACCATCAACGGTTCGATCCCCGCGCCCACCTTGCGTTTGCGCGAAGGTGATGCAGTCACCATCCGGGTCACCAACCGGCTGCCGGTAGCGACCTCGATCCATTGGCATGGCATCATCCTGCCCTACCAGATGGACGGCGTTCCCGGGATCAGTTTTGCCGGCATCGCGCCGGGCGAAACCTTCACCTATCGCTTCCGTATCGAGCAGAGCGGCACCTACTGGTACCACTCGCACTCCGGCATGCAGGAAATTACCGGCATGTACGGCACGATCATCATCGAGCCGCGTGACGGGGAAACGATCCGCGCCGACCGCGACTTTGTGGTGCAGTTGTCCGACTGGACCGATCAGGATCCGATGCAGGTGTTCGCCAAGCTCAAGACCCAGAGCGATTACTACAACTACCACCAACCGACTGCGGTCCAGTTTTTCCGTGACGCCTCGCGCGAGGGCCTGCAAGCGGCAATCAGCAAGCGCCGAATGTGGAACGAAATGCGCATGAGCCCGACCGACCTGGCCGATTTGTCGGCGGCAACGCTCACCTATCTGATGAACGGAACCACGCCGGCGGGCAATTGGACCGGCCTGTTCCGCCCCGGTGAGCGCCTGCGCTTGCGCTTCGTCAACGGCGCCGGCAACAGCTTCTACGATGTGCGCATCCCCGGCCTCAAGATGACTGTGGTGCAGGCGGATGGCGTCGATATTGAGCCGGTGAGCGTCGACGAATTTCGCTTCGGCCCGGGCGAGACCTACGATGTGATCGTCGAGCCAAAGGACGAGGCCTACACCATTTTCGCGCAGTCGATGGACCGCAGCGGTTATGCGCGCGGGACGCTGGCCGTGCGTGACGGACTGAGTCCGGCGGTGCCCGAGCTGGATGCCGTGGAGTGGTTGTCGATGTCCGACATGATGGGTGCGATGGGCGGCGGAATGGCCAGTGGCAGCATGGCCGGCATGGACCATGGGGCAATGGCAGGCATGGCAGGCATGGATCACGGGAAGATGGCCGGAATGAACCACGGCGCGATGGCCATGGATCACAGTAAGCACGGCATGCCGATGGGCGGGCTGGCGACTGCCAGCCAGATCGTGCGCCATGCTCGTACTGAATACGGCCCGAGCACCGACATGCGGGTGGACATGCCGCGAACCAATCTCGACGACCCCGGCGTCGGCCTGCGCAACAACGGCCGCAAGGTACTCACGCTCGCCGACCTGTCGACCATCGGCGGGCCGATGGACCCACGCGGGGCCGAGCGCGAGATCGAGCTCCACCTGACCGGCAACATGGAGCGTTACGCCTGGTCGGTCGACGGCCTCGAATTTGGCCAATCCACCCCGGTGCATTTCAACTACGGCGAACGCCTGCGGGTCATCCTGCACAACGACACGATGATGACCCACCCGATGCACTTGCACGGCATGTGGAGCGAACTCGAATCACCAGACGGCCAATTCCAGGCGCGCCGGCACACGATTCCGGTACAGCCTGCACAGCGCTTGAGTTTCCTGGTCACGGCCGACGCGCTCGGTCGCTGGGCTTGGCACTGCCACCTCCTGTTCCACATGGACGCGGGCATGTTCCGCGAGGTGGTGGTGACATGAGCGCTTCAATCAAAAGGGAGAACACGATGCGGAAATTCAGCGCGCTGGCTCTGGGCATCGCCTTGTCGGGCGCCACTACCGCGTGGGCGCAATCAGCGCAGGCGGCGGACGAACACGCGGGACATCATGGCGCGCCGTCACCGGCGCCCGTCGCTGCACCAGCGATGCCAATGTCCGGAATGACGCACGAGCACATGGCAACTGGTGCAAAGCCCGATGCCGGGGATGGCATGAAGAAGGCGATGCCGGGCGCCGCTGCTGCCGATGATATGTCAGGCATGGCGGGCATGGACCACGGCGACATGAAAATGCAGGGTGGCACCCGTCCCGCTGCGACGCCAGCGATGCCGATGGATGGAATGAACCACGAAGCGATGAAAACTGGCGCCATGCCAGATGCCGACGGCGGCATGACGAAGACTCCTCCAGCCGCCGCTGCCGGCGACATGGTAGGTATGGACCATGGCGACATGAAGATGCAGGGTGGCAGCGCGCCCGCCGACGCCCGCGACCCAAACGCGTACTCGGACGGCTATACGCTCGACACGGGGAAATATGCACTCCCCGGGCCGGAGCGCTTGCGCCTGGCGGACGAGCATAGTTTCGGTGCCGTGCTCTTCGATCGCCTGGAGCGTGTGTATGGCAACGACGGTAATGGCACCTCCTACGACGCACAGGCCTGGTTCGGCCGCAACTACAATCGTCTGGTGGTCAAGGCGGAGGGTGAATACGCCAACAGCAAGCTCGAAGACGCCCGTACCGAAGTCCTATGGGGGCACGCCATCGCCAGCTACTGGGACACACAGCTCGGTGTGCGCTTCGATTCGGGAGAAGGACCCAATCGGACCTGGGCCGCCTTCGGCGTACAAGGGCTCGCCCCCTACTGGTTCGAGCTTGACGCGACTGCCTACGTGGGCAATGAAGGACGTACGGCACTGCGCCTGAGCGCCGAGTACGAGCTGTTGCTCACGCAGCGCCTGGTCCTGCAGCCGCGCATTGAGATCAATGCTTACGGCAAGGATGATGTCGCCCGTGGCATCGGCAGTGGTGTCTCCGACGCCGTTGCCGGCCTACGCCTGCGTTATGAGATTTCCCGCCAGTTTGCACCCTACGTCGGCGTCGAATGGGCCGGCAAATACGGCCGAACCGCTGACCTGGCCAAGGACGAGGGCACACGAACCAGCGATACCCTGTGGGTTGCCGGCCTGCGCTTCTGGTTTTGACAAGGACGCAGGAGCCCGCGATTGATTTGCCCACTTACCGCAATTGAAGACAACGACCAGAGAGATCAATGACCATGAAGAAACCAAGCATCCTCCTTTTCCTGAGCCTTGCATCCGCCGCGGCGATGGCCGCTGGCGACCACCAGGGCGGCCATGCGATGCATGGTGACCAGCACGCGAGCACGGTCGGCGTCCCCGGGAAAGCGGCTGACGTTACGCGTACCATCGACGTGAACATGGACGACTCGATGCGCTTCGTTCCGGATCACGTCACGGTCAAGGCCGGCGAGACCGTCCGCTTCTTCCTCAAGAACCGCGGCAAGGTGCCGCATGAAATGGTCATCGGATCAATGGCCGAGCTCAAGGAGCACGCTGAAATGATGCGCAAGTTTCCCAGCATGGAACACGAAGAGCCCAACATGATCACCCTCAAGCCGGGTCAGCGCGGCGGCCTGATCTGGAAATTTGACCGACCCGGCAGCGTCGATTTCGCTTGCCTCATTCCAGGTCATATGGAAGCCGGCATGGTCGCCAAGGTGACGGTAAGCAAGTAAGCTCGAGCCAGCTCGGTGGCCATTGATCCTTCGAGTGCCCCGGCCAGTCGCTTGCGCTCGAAGGCCAGTGCTCTGTGTACCATGTTCTGAAGGATGGTGTCTCCGGGCAGGACGATCCGTTCCCTGCACAGCAGATCCACCAACTCGTGCAGGATATAGACCGGCCGACTGGCGATGTGCAGCATGCGCCTCGACGTGGCGCTTGCGGGCATGGTCCGAGACCGTGAGGTCGGCGACCGCCTTGTTGTCGAAGTAGCGCCGGCGCAGATAGTCGACGTCGTCGCGCACAGCCGGCAGTTCGAAGCGGAAGGAGTGCTGGCGAGCACGGAAGTAGCCTAGATGCAGCAGAAAGTGGATCTTGGTGTGGACCGAGCGGCGTTGATCGAGGGCCTCGAGCTCCGGTGCCGTCAGCGTAAAAAAATAACGGCTTACAGTTTCTGTTTCTTGTGGAGGTAAAGAATTGGACGTACAGCGTCAGCCGTTTCCCGAGTGAGGCGTTAAGTCGCCATTACACACGAACGGAAGACAATGAGTTTTTCAGTAGCGATTGCCAGTTCCGGCGTGTACGTCAACAGCACGCCGATTGCGCAGGAGAAGCAGCGACAGCAATTCATTACTGCCCTGCGGGCCGTGGCTGCGATTGTCATTCTCTGGCACCACTTCGCACTCTATCCGCCCTTGCGGCAATGGGCGGCACCGCTGCTTGGCGATATGCTCGATTGGCTGGAATTCAACGCTCGGGCGACGCAGGTTTTTTTCGTGGTGGGCGGCTACGTCATGGCGCTCAGCATGAGCCGGCAGAACTGGAACCTGAGAAGCATGCGTTCGTTCGTCGTCCAGCGCTACCTTCGGCTCGTCATCCCCTATCTCGGCGCCATTGCGCTGGCGGTTTCGAGTTACCTTGTCGCGCGCGGCTGGTTGCCCGATTCCGTGGTCGGAGAACCCGTCTCTTTGCCGCAACTCCTCGCGCACCTGTTCTTTCTGCAGGACATTCTGGGTTACGAGCAATTGTCGGCCGGCCTCTGGTTCGTCTGCATCAACTTCCAGCTTGGCCTCGTCTACGCTGCCGGATTGTTGCTACGCGACACGCTCGCCCGGGACAAAGCTCCGTTCGTTGGTCTCCTCGGCTGGCTGTTGGCGGCCTTTTCGCTGTTTTACTTCAACCTGAACGAAGCCTGGGATCACTGGTGGCTCTACTTCTTCCCCTATTTCTTCATGGGTATCGTCATCCAGCGCGCGGTGCACGTCGGCGGAAGCAGTCGGGAATTCTGGTTCTATCAACTACTGTTCGTCGCTGCCATGGTGTTCGAATGGCGCTGGCGCCTTTTGAGCGCGTCCGTCGTTGGCTTCCTCGTGTTCAGTTCGCTACGCTCGGGGTGGGGGCAGCACTGGCCCCACAGCCGTACGATCAGCTGGATCGGCAATGCTTCTTACAGCCTTTTTCTCGTCCATTTCCCGGTTTTGGTGATCGTCGCCACCGTGTGGACCCGGATGGACTGGACGACGCCTGCCGGGGCAGTAGTCGGCCTGGTGCTGGCGTTTGCTCTGAGCCTACTGACCGCCGGCCTGTTCCATCGCTGGATCGAACGTCCGGCGGGGCGACTCGGCCGCAGGTAGTGCGCGGAAAACTAGGGGGATGGGGGATATTGCGAACGCGAAGTTGGATGCTGCGGGGAGTCCTATGTTTTCGTCACCAGATCGGAACGTGAGTCGTCACCAGCGACAGTTCGGGATCGATCTCGACGGAGTGAAATGTGAGCCCGGCTCCTTTTACTTTCTTTTTGGGGGGTGTAGGCCGGAACCTCAGAAAACTCCGGCGTCCCAACTCAAGCCCGGCGATCAGGCGTGCGCCCTGGTTTCCGATCTCTATTTCGATGTCAGTGAGCCCGGTCAATTCCTTCTTTCCACCGACCTGTGCGATGGTCGAGCGTAGCTGGTGATAGGGGTTCGTGGAGCGACGGAACAGCGACGCGACTTAAGCGCTAGCCTTCACCCGCGGCGATCGATGCCCGCCACGCGCGCATCACTTTCCGAGATGCCGTTGCGGTCGTCTCGTGGCGTTCCGCGATCATCTGGAACGTCAGCGGTACTACTCGCAACGAGGCTGCCATACGCGAATGGCAGCGCCTTCGCCTGAGCGCCCGCCAAAATCAGCTTGTCTCCAATGGTAATGCCGGTGCCCTGGCCAACTCCCGCCGCAACTGCCACTGCTTGACCAACGCATACAGCGCCGGGATGACACACAGCGTCAGCACTGTCGACGAGACCATGCCACCGACCATCGGCGCGGCGATGCGACTCATGACCTCCGATCCGGTGCCACTCGACCACATGATCGGCAGCAGGCCAGCCATGATCGCCACCACTGTCATCATCTTCGGCCGCACGCGTTCGACGGCGCCTTCCATGATCGCGTGGTAGAGGTCGGCGGCGCTCGGATCAACCCCTTCGGCACGGCGTTTGGCGGTGATTTCCTGCCACGACTGATCGAGGTAGATGAGCATCACCACGCCGGTTTCGGCGGCCACGCCAGCCAGTGCGATGAAGCCGACCGCCACTGCCACGCTCATGTTGTAGCCCAGCCACCACATCAGCCAGATACCACCGACCAGCGCGAACGGAACGGAGAGCATGACGATCAGCGTCTCGGTCAGGCGCCGGAAATTGAGGTACAACAGCACGAAGATGATCGCCAGGGTCAACGGTACGACGAGGGCGAGCTTGGACTTGGCGCGCTCCATGTACTCAAACTGCCCCGACCAGGTGGCGTAATAGCCGGGCGGGAAAGTGACCTTGTCGGCGACGGCTTTCTGGGCATCCTTGACGTAGGAACCGACGTCGCGATCACGGATATCGACGAAGACGTAAGCGGCGAGCAGCGCATTCTCGGTCTTGATTCCCGGCGGGCCATTGCGCAGTTCGATGCTCGCCAGTTGGCCGAGCGGGATCATTCCCGCCTGGCTGGGCACGAAAACCTCATTGGCGATGCGTTGCGGATCGTCGCGCAGGGCGCGCGGGTAGCGCACGGTCACGTTGTAGCGTTCGAGGCCTTCGACGGCGGTGGTCACCACCGCGCCGCCGAGCGCGCTGCCGATCACCTGCTGAAAGTCACCGACGGTGATCCCGTAGCGGGCCAGCTGCTCGCGTTTCGGCGTGATGTCCAGGTAATAGCCGCCGGTGACCCGTTCGGCGTAGGCACTCGAGGTGCCGGGAACGTCCTTCACCGCCTGTTCGATCTCGCGGGCGACCTTCTCGATCACCGCCAGCTCCTTGCCGAAGACTTTCACGCCGACCGGCGTACGGATGCCGGTGGACAGCATGTCGATGCGCGCCTTGATCGGCATCGTCCAGGAATTGGCCAGGCCAGGAAACTTGAGCGCGGCGTCCATCTCGGCAATCAGCTTGTCGACGTTCATGCCCGCGCGCCACTCCTTCTCGGGCTTGAGATTGATCACCGTCTCGAACATCTCCATCGGTGCCGGGTCGGTGGCACTGGCGGCGCGACCTGCCTTGCCGTACACCGACTCGACCTCGGGGAAGGTCTTGATGATGCGGTTGGTGGTCTGCAGCAGGCGCGCGGCTTCGGTCACCGACATCCCCGGCAGCGACGCCGGCATATAGAACAGCGAGCCTTCGTTGAGCGTCGGCATGAACTCCGAACCGATGCGACTGGCCGGAAAGACGGTGACGGCCATCACCACGCCCGCCAGCAGCAGGGTGACGATCTTGTGGCGCATCACCGCCTGGATGATCGGCCGGTAGACCCAGATTAGGAAGCGGTTCACCGGATTCTTCTGCTCGGGCATGATCCGCCCGCGAATAAAGAACATCATCAGCACCGGCACCAGCGTCACCGACAGGACCGCTGCGCCGGCCATGGCGAAGGTCTTGGTGAAGGCCAAGGGGCTGAACAACCGCCCTTCCTGACCCTCGAGGGTGAACACCGGCAGGAAAGAGACGGTGATGATCAGCAGCGAATAGAAGAGCGCCGGCCCGACCTCCTTGCAGGCGCGGATCATGGTCGCCGCGCGATCGTGTTTGGTGGCGTGCGACGGCAGGTGTTCGAGTCGCTTGTGGGCGTTCTCGATCATCACGATCGCCGCATCGACCATCGCCCCGATGGCGATCGCGATACCGCCCAGACTCATGATGTTCGAACCCATGCCCATCGTACGCATGGCGATGAAGGCAATCAGGATGCCGATCGGCAGAGTCAGAATGGCCACCAGCGCGCTGCGCACGTGCATCAGGAAGATCACGCAGACGGCACCAACGATCAGGCTTTCTTCGAGCAAGGTCCATTTCAGGTTGTCGATGGCGCGTTCGATCAGTTTCGAACGGTCATAGACGGGAACGATCTCGGTTCCCTCCGGCAGGCCCGGCAGCAACTCCTCGATCTTGGCCTTGACGTTGGCGATCACGTCGAGCGCGTTCTGGCCGAAGCGGGCCATGACGATCCCCGAGACCACCTCGCCCTCGCCGTTGAGTTCGGTGATCCCGCGCCGTCCGGCCGGGACGATCTCGACGCGGGCGACATCGCGCACCAACACCGGTGTGCCGCCGTCACTCTTCAGCACCAGCGTCTCGATGTCGGCGACCCCCTTGAGGTAGCCGAGCCCGCGCACCATGTATTCCTTCTCGGCCAGCTCGACGACGCGACCGCCGACGTCGCGGTTCGATTCGCGAATCACCTGCGACAGACGTGCCAGCGAAACGCCATAGCTGGCCAGCCGGTGCGGGTCGACGATGACCTGATATTCCTTGACGAAGCCACCGACGCTGGCCACTTCGGCGACGCCACCGGCCTTGGTCAGCTGGTAGCGGACGTACCAGTCCTGCACGCTGCGCAAGTCGGCCAGCGATTGATCCTTGCCGGTCAGCGCATACTGGAAGACCCAGCCGACGCCGGTGGCGTCGGGCCCGATCTGTGGCGAAACGCCTTGCGGCAGGTTGCCCTGTACGGAACTCAGATATTCCAGTACCCGCGAGCGCGCCCAGTAGATGTCGGTGCCGTCTTCGAAGATCACATAGACGTAGGAGGCGCCGAACATCGAGAAGCCGCGCACCACCTTGGCTTTCGGCACCGCCAGCATGGCCGTGGTCAGCGGATAGGTCACCTGATCCTCGACGACCTTCGGCGCCTGCCCGGCGTAGGGGGTGAACACGATCACCTGCACGTCGGAAAGATCCGGCAAGGCGTCGAGCGGCGTTTTCTTGACCGCATAGATGCCGCCGGCGACCACCGCCAGGGTGGCCAGCAACACCAGGAAGACGTTGCGCGCCGACCATTCAATCAGCCGATCGAGCATCTCAGTGGCCCTCGTGCTTGGCGGTGGCCTTCTCGATGCGGGTGATCACGAACTCGCCGTCGCCCCGGTCCTCGAACTCGAAGTGCATCGGCGCGCCGGGTGGCACCCCTTTGGCGACCTCGGGACTCGCCAGCCCGAACTCCATGGTCATCGCCGGCCACTGCAGTGCTGGAATCGGCTCGTGCGTAACCGACGCGGTGTTCGACGCGATGTCCAGTGAATCAATCGAGCCCTGCGCCTGGTACAGTTTCGCCACCGCTTTGGCCGATTCTGCCGACTGTGGTGCGGTGAAGGTCGACAAGGCCGCCTTGAGGTTGCTTTCCGCGTCGATCAGGAAGTTGGCCGCGGTGACTACTTCGTCGCCGACCTGAATGCCTTCGAGAATCTCGACCGCCTCGCGTCCGCGCAGACCGATCTTCACGGCCTGTGGTTTGTATTTGCCCTCGCCCAGCACGAGCAGGACCACCTGGCGGTCGCCGGTGTCGATCACTGCCGATGGCGGCACGGTCAGGCGTGCAGCCTTACCCGCGGTGGCGATCTCGACGTGCGCGAACATGCCCGAACGCAGCATCCCGTCGTGGTTTTTTAGTTCGAGCCTGACCGGAGTGGTGCGTGTCGCGGCGTTGAGCGTCGGATAGAGGTAGGTGACTTTGGCTTCGAAGGGATGTCCCGGAAAGGCGTCGATGATCACCTGCGCGCTTTCGCCGAGCTTGACCCGGGCCAGATCCTGTTCGTAGACATCGGCGATCACCCAGACGGTGGACAGGTCGGCGATACGATAGATGACCGTTCCGGCCATGAAACGCATCCCTTCGATGGCCTTCTTTTCGAGTACCACGCCGGTGGCCGGCGAGGAGAAGGTGACCAGCGCGTTCTGCGAACCGGCCGCGCCCGCAACCTTCCAGTTGCGCAGCCGTTCGCGAGCGGCTTCGGCAAGGCGGCGGGCGCCCTCGCGGGCTACCGGATCGGCATTGCCGGCGCTCTGCTCGAGCGTCTCGGCGATGCGCAATTCCTTCTGGGCGGAGACCAGCTCCGGGCTATAGACCGAGAACAGTGCCTGTCCCTTGCTCACCGGATCACCGGTAGCGCTCACCTGCAGCCGTTCGATCCAGCCTTCGAAGCGTGGCGCAACGTCGTGAATCCGGCGCTCGTCGACCTCTACCCGGCCGACGGTGCGCAAGGCCGCGTCCAGGGTGCGTTCCTCGGCACGGGCGGTCTTGACGCCGAGGGTCTGGATACGCGCCGGGCTGACCTTGACGGCGCCGCTGTCGTCGGGTGCGTCGTCTTCGTAGACTGCGATGTAGTCCATGCCCATCGAGTCTTTCTTCGGCTCGGGCGAGGTATCGGGCAAGCCCATCGGATTGCGGTAGTAGAGGAGCTTGCGTTCGTTCTTGCCGGCTGGTGAGGGAGAGGCGGCGGTATCGCCGCTGGCTGCGTCGGCCATTGCCATGGTCGACGCAGCGGCCGGCTGCTGCCTGCCGAACCAGTAGCCGGCTCCAAGGGCGGCGGCGATGGTGGCGATCACGGCGACTGCCAGGGTAAATTTGAGACTGCGGTTCACAGCGCTTCTCCGGTCAGCAATTCGAGTTCGGCGAGGCGAACGGCCGTTTCCACGTCGGCGTCGAGCAAGGCTAGGCGAGCGCGCAGGATCTGCCGCTCGGCGTCGATCAGGGTGTTGAAGTTGACGCGGCCGCTTTCGTAACCGGACTGTGCCGCGTCGAAAGTGGCGCTGGCCTGCGGCAGCAAGGTGTTTTTCAGCAGGCGCGCCTTGTCGCGGCTGGCCTCGAAAGCGGCAAGCGTTTCGCCAAGCCGGCCGGCGAGGCGCGTTTCAGCGGCCAGCACACGCGTCTGCGCGGCGTCCAGGCGGCGTTCTGCCTCGCGCTCCTGGGCGCGCCGGGACGACTGTTGCAGCGGAATGGTCACTCCGACCATCACTTCCCAGTTGTCCGACGCATTGTAGGGGCGGTTATTGGTCAGGCCGACGGCGAAGTCCGGATAGCGGTTCAACCAGGTCAGCTCGCGACTCTTTTGTGCGGCAACGACGCCGAAACGTTCGCGTGAGACCTCTGGCGAGCGCGTGCGGATCTGTTCGAGCAGGCTCTGGTAGGAAATTCTGGCGGGGGCTGGCGGCAGTTGCGCGGGCTCGGCCAGCGGGGCATCGCCATCGCGCGCCAACAGGGCATTGAGCTTGGCGGCATTGTCGCGCTTGCGACGTTCGGCTTCGACGAGATCGATCTTGACGCTGGTCAGTTCGCTCTGGGCCCGCAGGGCGTCCTGCTGCGGTACCAGACCGACGCCGTAGCGGGTCAGCACCAGCTGCTCGATAGCGTCGAGCAGCGACAGGGTCTCACGAAGGATGCGGATCTGGCCGGAGGCCTGGAACTGCCTGGCGTAGGCGGTCTTGATGCGGTTCTCGACCTCCAGCACGGTGCCGTCCTGCAGGGTCTCGACCTGCTCGGCGAGCGCCTCGGCGACTTCACCGCGCAGCTCGCGCTTGCCCCAGAACGGCAGCGGCTGGACGACCCGGTAGCGGGTATTGCCCACCTGCCCCGGCAGCAGCGAGGGCGCACGTTCGGAATTCACGGTATTGGTGAAGTCCATCAGTTCGAGCTCGAAACGCGGATCGGGCAGCGCCGCAGCCGGCTCGACCCGTTCCCGTGCCGCTTCCGCCTCGAATTTGCGGACACTCAGCTCGGGATTGTGCTCGCGGGCGTAGCTCAGCAAGCCGCTGAGCGAAGCACCCAGCGGCGGGGCGAGTGGGCCCTGCGCGTAAGCCGGCGCGTTGGCTAGCACGAGCGCAAGCAGCACACAGCCGGCCGCAGCAAGGCGTGCCGTGAGCGCGCTTGGCGTGGAAAGCATCATCTGTCGGGAATCCGGTTAATGTGAAAGTCGCCTACGCGACTCACGAAGCACGCTGCTCCCGTAGGGGGGGAGAAAGGAAACTACTTCGCGGGCTCGAGTGCGGTGACCGTCAAGGCGTCGCCGACATTCTCCGCAGTGAAACTCACCTTCTCGCCCGCCTTGACCTGATCGAGCATCGCCGGGTCACTGACACGGAAGACCATGGTCATCGGCGGCATGTTCAAACTGGCCAGCGGGCCATGTTTGATGGTGATCTTGCCAGCAGCCTTGTCTATTTTCTTGACGGTGCCTTCAGATGCTGCCGCCTTGACGCTAGCGGCGCCGCTGCCCGCCGGATGATGAGAATCGTGCTCAGCGGCGGCAAACACCGGGTTGGCAAGGGCTAGGGCAAGCAGGGAAATGACGGGAAACAAAGGTTTCATGGCGGATCCTGTGGGTAGATGATCGGGGGTCGATAGGCGCTGAGTTTCAGTCTTGCACAAACATGTCACAGCAACTGCATTCACGGTGGCCAAGGCCGCAAATGATACCTATTGCATCCGCTCAACAAGCTGACCTATAGATTACATTCGTGTAATGGTGCTTCATCATTGAGCCCCGTCATGCACGTCAGGGACTGTACCTCACTTGCCTGCGTGTTCGGCTGCGGGCCGGCTTCCTGCGGATCTTCGCGCTGAGCCTCCGTTCCTGGTCCGCCTTCGCTTGTGTTGGTACGCCGCTTAGTACTTCTACCGGCTTTGCCCAAGCGGAAGACGCCGCGGTATCTGGCCTTCGCCAGATGATATCCGCAGCGCCGCCACGACCGAAGTGCTCGTGCGAACAGGCGCGGAACGAGTGGCCTAAGCTCTCTGATCAAGAAGCCTGCAGATCATGTCGATCCCATTCGCTACGACCAGCGTTCGTTTGGTCTGATGTCGCGTGTCGTCAGAATCGGCGACAAGGCTTCGAAAGGTTCAGCTGTCGCTCAAGGGCCTTTATGCTCCTTGAGAAGTGGGCTGAGGCGACTGACTTCGTCGCCGTGCATGATGATCTTCTGGCCGTCCGTGGTTTCCATCACTTTGCCCTCGTCCATGCGCGTGGCGCGACCGTATTTGTCTTCCATGGCCATCTTTCCGCCCTTGAAGATGAAGACCGTCGATCCGTCCTTCATCGAGATCACCTTTTCAGCTTGCGCACGCGCAGCATCGTCGGCATTGGCGGCTACGGTAACGCCAGTCAGTACGACGGCCATTAACAGATTTTTTAACATTTTCTTTCTCCTGGAGTTGATGCAATAAGCATTGCATGGATGTTTCGTGAGCTACTTCGAGTAGTGCGCCCGGGCAATGAAATGCGCATCATCCCCGGTTGGCTTCTTTGCTCCTGGACCTGTGTCATCCGCCCAGACGATCTGGACTCTCGCTCACGTACACCGTCACACCATCGGCGCCGGCAACGACGTTTGAAAGCGAAAACGGTGAGGTCCCTACCGTATCGAACGTCCAGGTGACGCTCTTTCCGCCGGCGTTGAGGCGCACGGTTTCGAAGCGCGTAACGTTCAGGACCTTGCTAGCAGCATCGATTTGCAGCTCCCGTGAAGCGAGTGCGGAAGAGCTGTAACCAAAGGGGGCGAGCTGCTTGGCAGTCGGCTGGCCGCCGGATTCCGAGACGTGCGAAAGCCAGTGATCGATCTGCGTTTCCGAGTAATCCTGGTGGGCAAACGCAGTCGTTGTACCGACGGCGCTCGCGGCCACTATCAGCGCCAGTTTCGCGAACTTGTTCCTCATGCTGTTCTCCTTTTGACATCGGGTTGATTACGCCGGACAGTCCTCATCCGACGCTGATGCCATCTTAGAATGTGCATGCCAACAGACTACTGACCGGGCAGTTACATTTTGGTCAGAGTTCTGTCACCGAACCTGGGGTGTGCGACGGAGAGCAAGTGCTGGAGAACATGAAAAAGATGCAGAAGCAGATCGGCAAGATCCGCCAGAGGCTCAGCCTCCCTGGGCGCGGAAGAAGCTGAAGGAGGAACGCTGGGCCGCCCTGAAGCACACCATGCAGATGATGCATGGCATGTGGGGGCGGGCAACCTACTCGTCAGGCCAGTGCTTTCAGGCCTTGGTAGCCAACGTAAAGACCAACGAGAAGGATGAGCGCAGCAGAGAAATACGGTGCTCTCCGCGCAAACTTGCCGAAACCGCTCCATCGCCTGGAAACGTGTTTCACGCTCAAGGCTGCCAAGGTGCCGGAAAGCACCATCGTCAAGGCCAAGCCGATACTGAAGCTCAGCACCAGGGTCGCACCGAGGGTGATCTCCTTCAGTTGCAAGCACAGCAACAGCACGGTAATCGAGGCGGGACAGGGAATCAGCCCGCCAGTCAGCCCGAACATGACGATCTGCCCGGTCGTCACTTCCCGATTGGTGAAACGGTGGCGGATATCGTTGGCATGCGCCAGTTCGTGCGGATCTTGGTATCCTGGAGCTGACACGTCCAGCCCCTCGTAGTCCTTGATGGCGTGGTGCTGGTGGTCGTGCTCGACGAACTCGACGTCATAATCGTGGCTGTGGTGCTCGTGACCCAGGCGCAGACGAGCCACGAATTCGTGCGGCTCGGGAACTTCCTGCTCCGACTCCACAAAGCCGTCGCGCTGCACGAACCGGAAGGATTGGCAGCTACCGTCTGGCCGTTCGGTCTCGATCCTCACCTGATCGGCTGTCCAGGTGTGGCCGTGCCCGCTTTTCGCGAACAAACGGAAGCGCGGCGGCACGCCGTCCTCGAACACATCCAGGCGTACCACGCCGTGGCCGGTATCGATGCGTTTGCTGTCGTCATGATGATGATCGTGGTCCTGCTCGGCAAGCTGCTGTTGTCGCCAGTTCCGCCAGATCATCCAGAGAGCAACGCCGATGATCACCAAGGCGGACGCCACCTGCAGATAGGGCTCACTGGTTTCCGCGTCCCATTTCTGGCCGAAGTACATGCCGCCAAGCGCGATCACCCACACCACAGCTGTGTGTGAAATCGTCGCCGATACCCCGAGCAGAACGGCTTGCCCTACCGTGCCACGAATCGCAACAATGAAAGCGGCCATCATGGTCTTGGAGTGGCCTGGTTCGAGGCCGTGCAGGCCGCCGAGCAAGATCGCACTCGGGATAAACAGCCAGGCGTTTCCCGCGCCCTGCGCCAGCAGGGTGGAAAAACTGGTCATCGTGTTTCCTTCAGAGATATTTGGTGATGGCTTTGAACTCGCGGATAGTCTCTTCCGCGCTTTGCGGCGCGTCGCGTACTGCTTGTTCAAGGCAGTGGTCGATGTGGTCGTGCACCAGCGTCTTCTTGGCATTGCCGACTGCGCTTTCGACGGCCTGCAGTTGCTGGGCGATCGCCAGACAGTCACGGCTGTCCTCAAGCATGGCGATGGTGCTCCTGAGGTGGCCTTCAGCCCGTTTCAGGCGCTTGATGATCTCTGGATGGGAAGTGTGCGTGCTCATACCTTTTATCCTATCCTGGAGGATAGGATTTGTCAAGCTGAGACATTTTCGCTGTGTCGATTTTCCAGCGCATCAAATATGTCTTTTGGATTTTTGGCGACGACATCAGCGTGCCGGCAGCGGAAGGGGCGAGGCGTCGCTGGTTTTTCGTTGGCGGCGCCCGGGTTTTTCCGGTTTTTGCGATCCTTGGGCGGCCGCCGTCCCCGCTGGAGAATCGCGGTAGGGTGTGCCGGGTGGGTGGGAGTCGCGTCGTAGCGCTAACCGCTGGCGTGTCGTGGAGTCTGGACCAGTGAGCGCATTTGGTGAGCACGTCCCTGCTTGATGTGCCCAAGCGCCATCGCGAGCATGACCGCAAAGGCGAGTCCGACACGCAGTTTCATCTTGTTTATGCCGCGGATGAAGTGGTGCTCAAAGCCGAAGCCGTTGTCGATACGGTTGTTGATTCGTTCCAGTGCGGTGCGCCGGTTGTAGCCCCGATGCCAGCTCGGGCTGCCATGGGGCGTCGGTACGAAGATCCGGCGATCCTGCTCGGTAATCTTGATGCGAACGACCCGGCCAAAGGCGCCGGGATTGACGTCGCCGGCAGCGTGGCAGGTCTCAGCGCCCGCGCACACACTGCCGACGTAGGCCGCCGGGCAACGGTACTTCAGCGTGTCCCGATCGGCTTCGAAGCCCTGAAAGACCAGGTCGCGCACTTCACCCGTCTGCGGACAACAGCAGCGGACATTGCCCATCTCGGTATGGACGATGGTATCGGCGCGATCGGGAAACAGCGGACGGGTAATCGTGCTGGACGGATCGAAGCCGGGCTCCTGCTTCTCTGCGCGCCACAGTTCGCGCGTGTCGATCAGTGGCCGAATACGGTAGGTGTCCCACAGAAGAGCTTTCGTTTCACCGGCATCGAGCCCGCGGTCGGCACTGAAATCCTCACACCGTTGGGCCAGTACCGGCTGTTCGGTGAACAGTTCGCCGATCATTTGGCGCAGGGTCGTGGATTCAGATGCCGATGCACAAGTCACCACGACGGCGACCGGCAACTCGTAGTGCGTGTCCGCGATCACGTGCAAGCCATAGCCAAACCAGCTCTTGACCTTGCTCCAGGCTTTGCCGTTTGCATCGATCCCCGAGGTCTTGTGGTGGCCCCAGTCCGCGTCTGGATCGGAGGTCTTGCTCGTCTCGCGGTCTTTCTGTCCAGTGCTGTGGCTTTCGATCGCCTTGCCGTCGAAGCCCAGGTGGCGGCCGAAATCGGGCAATACCTCGGAGAGACTCTGCCGCAGCGAGGCCAGCATCTGCTTCGTGTAGTCACCGGCCGCTTCCAGTTTGATCAGGTTTGCCAGAAAGCGGGAAAACGCGGCGTCGGGCGGAACGCCGAGATAGGGGTCAAGGGGGATCACGTGGGTACCGACCGCTGGTTTCTTCGCCACGGGAAGCATTTCAAACCCACAGCGATCCATCAGCGCCGGGTTGCGGCCAAGTTCCCGTCGCAGCGAGGCGATGCTCGGATGTTGGAAAACCACCCCGGCGATCACGGCATTCCACATCGCCTGCACCGGATAGTCGTCTCGGCCCTTCGCCCGCCGCGCTTCGAGGGCCTGCATCAGCGCATCGTCCGGCAGGTAATCGAGCGCCAACGACAAGCGGTCGAGATCGGAGCAGCTTTCAACGTCCTCCCAGGAGAAGAGTCGGGCTTGCGGGACATGGGCCATGGGCCATGGGCCATGGGCCATGGCGGCGCTCTCGGGCAGATGGAAAGTATGATCATACCATAAACAGGGACACCTAAGTGACTGTTATTGCGCGAATTTATCGCTTCTACCCCAGAAATCTCGTGGTGGGGTAAAAGTTGATGGCCAATGCATAAACAACCGCTGAAGGCACGACAACGGGCGCCAATCTGGGGTAGAAGATTTCTTCGCCCGTCTCCAACCCAGCAGTGGCAAGGGTTTGCGAGGAGCGAAAATGCCTCCTGATAGCGGAAGTGAAAACGATCTGGCTCGACCATCATGCCGCACACCACGTCTTCTACTTTGCTTTCTATTGGCATCACTTGCTCCCTTAGGTCAGATAGAGATCCTGCGCAGTCGCAAGGCGTTGCTGATCACCGAGATCGACGACAGACTCATTGCTGCGGCGGCAAAGATGGGTGAGACGAGAGTGCCCAGGAAGGGATACAGGATGCCCGCAGCCACCGGCACGCCGACGTATTGTTGACGCCGTCGCCGGCCATCGCGACTTTGCGCTTGTGTTCATGGCAATCCTCTCCACGTGATATGGCTTCCAGCCTGGACCTGTGTATTGCTCACGGGTCAAGCTCCTGGTAATCCTGCTCAAGCGTTTATCTTCACGCCGCCACACTCGGCGGTATCGGGCAATCCAGAACACTCGCAAAGGCCCGTAGCAACTCGATTTCGGCGGCGGTTGCCCGCCGATCGTGCCAGATGCCGGCGACGCAGGCCGTCAGGAATCGGGATTTGGCAGGCGCTTGCAGTTCGTCCAGTTTGACCAGCGCACGATCGAGGTCGGCGATGCCGATTTGACCGATCGCCGATAAGCTCGGTCCGTCTGCCCCGAGCGCGCGCAGTGACGCCTGGAAAGCGCCCAGCGCGTCACCATCGCCAGCGCGCTCCGCGCCGGCATGCGCCAGCACCGACAGCACAAGGCCGACTTCCGTCGTCAGCTGCTCGAAATCGGCGTAGCGCGCTTTCGTCGGGGCATGCTTGAAAAACTGGCTGTCCAGATGCCGGAAGAGGATCTTCTGCAACGACCACTCCATCAGGTCGACCCTGGCGTCCATTGCGATCAGGGCAAGCAGATTGCCCTTGAACGACCGGTACTGCGCGGCGGACAACTGCTTGAGCGCGGGCATGGCGATATCGATGATCGGCAGGCGGAATCTGACATCCAGCGTATCGAGCGGCAACATCAAGGCGCGGGTCAATGCAAAAACGTCCGGGTCGGCATAGGCCTGCAGTTGGTTCAATTGCCGCGTGCGAACCGCTTCCCCCTTGTCGAGCAGCAGGCCATAAACGAGGGCGCGCGCGCCGTAGGGTTCGCGCGCCGCGTCCTGGATCGGTGCGGGCAATTCCGCCAGCAGCGCGCGGGCGTAATCGACCGCCTGCGACTGCGGCTGACCGACCTGCGCCATCACCGCCATAAGCTCGGCGGCCACGGAACCCGCAGCCATGGTGCCAACGCTTCCGACGCGCTTGCGGGCGGATGCGTGTTGCGCAGCGTTCTCGATACCGGACTCGCGTTCAATTGCAGATTCCGCGGGTGATTCGGAAACGTCGAACAAGCCGTCCCATTGCGGATCGATACGCCGGATGCGCTTCTCCAGCGGTGGATGCGTGGCGGACAACCACTGCGTGAACCCCGAAATGCCTTTGGCAAAAAAAGCGTGACTGGCTGCGGCAGCGCCTGGACTTCGCACGCTCGAACCGTAGGCCAGACCGCCGATCTTCTTCAGCGCTCCGGCAATGCCGTTCGGGTTGCGCGTGAACTGAACTGCGGAGGCGTCGGCCAGGTATTCCCGCTGCCGGCTCACCGCGGCCTTGATGAGGTTGCCGAAAAACGTGCCGGCAAAACCAATGGCCATCAAGCCCAGAGCAAGCGCCAGGATGCCGGCCCCACCCTTGTCGTTGCCGCGTCGGCGGCCGGAGAACGGCGCCGCGCGCAACAGGAAATAACCGATGATGCCAAGCACCAGGATGCCATTGAGTACGCCCATCAGGCGGATATTGAGTCGCATATCGCCGTTGAAGATATGGCTGAACTCATGGGCGATGACGCCCTGCAGTTGCTCCCGGTTCAGACGCTCGATGGCGCCCTGAGTGACGCCGATCACCGCGTCGCGCGGCGAAAAGCCGGCGGCGAAGGCGTTGATGCCCGGTTCATCGGCCAGCAGGTACACCGGCGGCACCGGCGTACCCGAGGCGATGGCCATTTCCTCGACGACGTTGAGCAGCTTGCGCTGATTCAGGTCCTGCGAATTCTGCGCGAGCAGTTGTCCGCCCAGCGACTCCGCAACAATCTTGCCGCCGGCCGACAAGGCGATCATCTTGTAGAGGCTGCCGGCAAGTACCACCGCGCAGACGCCGGCACCGACCGCGGCGAATGTCGCCCAGTCCATTTGCCGGATGAGCGCCTGACCATCGCGCAACTGCGTGCTGCTGATGAATCCGAAAACCAGCATCACCAACACATTGGCCATGACGATCAAGGCCACGACGGCGAGGGCGAACAACACGACCAGCAGCGTCGTGTTCTTGCGCACCCGCTCCTGCGATTCGAAGAAGTTCATCGCGGAAGTAGGCGGATCACGAAAGCGCGCTCAGAACGACACCTTCGGCGCCGCCTGGATGGTCGCGCTGTCTTCGAATTCAAGCAATGTGGCATCTTGCGCATGGCCGAACATGGTGGCGAAAAAAACCGGTGGGAAAGTTTGCTTGAAGACGTTGTAGGCCATCACCTGATCGTTGAATGCCTGGCGGGCGAAGGCGACCTTGTTTTCGGTGCTCGTCAATTCCTCGCTGACCTGCATCATGTTCTGACTGGCCTTGAGGTCGGGATAGGCTTCCATCACCATCTTCATGCTCATCATTGCGCCGGAGAGGCGGTTTTCGGCACCCATCAGACCCGTCATCGCGGCAGCGTCACCGGGGGCTGCTGCCGCGCGGGCCAGGCTACCGGAAGCTTCGTTGCGTGCCGAAATCACCGATTCGAGTGTTTCGCGTTCGTGCTTGAGGTATCCCTTGGCCGTCTCGACCAGATTGGGAATCAGGTCGTAGCGCCGCTTGAGCTGCACTTCGATCTGCGCGAAGGCGTTCTTGTAGCGGTTCTTGAGCGTCACCAGCTTGTTGAAGATTGAGATCACATAAAAACCGCTCAGTGCGATTAGGACCACGATGCCGATGATGACCTGTGTCGTATTCATTTTTTACCCTTGACGTTGATGTCCGGTGATCGCAATCCGGATTGCGCTTCAAGGCGCCTTGATCCGGGTGCGGGTTGAAAGTGCGTGGCGCCGTGTACTCCTCATCTCATTGCATGCGCCGAACGGCTTGAGTGGCAGGCGGCAGAAAAGACGCGGCAGGCTCGGTACGGACCTTGAACATCGACCACACCACGGCCAGCAGAATCAACGCGACGCCACCCGCCTGTAAGGCACCCAGACGTTCGCCAAAGCTGTCCATCGCGGCGAAAAGCCCGAGGACCGGCACGAGAAACAAATACAAGGACAGGCGACCGGCCTCCGCCCTTTGCAGAAGCCAGAACCACAGCCAGGTGCTCAATGCCGTTCCGGCCAGCGCCAGGATGAGCAGAATGCCGACGAAAGTGCCCGTCCAGACGATGCCTTGCGACACTTCGAAGGACAGTGACACGGCGAACAGCAAGCTACCGCCGACGACCAACTGCCAGGCGATCAGCGACATCAGATCTTCGCCCGGTCGCAGGCGCTTCATGATCACGCTGGCGACGGCGGCACTGAACGCCGAGCCAAGCGCCAGGACGATCCCGAATAAATCGCTGCCGCCGGTCTGACGCCAGGCAGGGAGTGCCAGCAAGCTGACGCCGGCCAGCCCGAACAGCAAGGCTGCCGCTTTGCTCAGACTGATTCGTTCGCCGAGGAAAAGCGCTGCCAGCACGATGATGATCAGCGGCTGCGTATTGCCCAGCACCGCGGCGAGGCCGGCACCGATGTAGGCCGGGCCGGCAAACATCGTCCCGAAGGTCAGCGTCGTCGCCAAGACGCCGAGCGGCAAAATCCATCGGGCCAGGCTTGCCCGCGGCCACAGCCGCTTGCGTCGGATCGCCAGCACGAGTACCAGGGTGAGGCCGCCGAGGATGGTGCGTAGCGCCGCAAAATGCAGCGGCGGGGCGAGTGCCAGGCCCACCTTGATCAGCGGATAACAGATCGCCATCGACACGATAACGACCAGCATCAACCACGCCTGCTTGCCGTGGGACAGGGTGCCTGCCCCGACCGGATCCGGTGCACGCGCTTGCCGCGAGTCGCCGGAGCGCATCGCCCGGTTCATGGGGTGGCAGTTGTCGGGTCTCGCCATGAGCGTTATTGCCAGCGGTGTCATAGGCGTCCATCGAGAGCATACGACACCGGCTGCGCCTCAATGCGTGTACTTCGCCGGATCGCGCTCGAACTCCGCCTGGCACAAGGGGCAGCAAAGCAGGTATTGCCGGCCTTCGTGCTCGACGACGATATGCGCCTTATTGCGGTTGATGTGTTTGCCGCACACCGGGTCTTTGTCGTCGCGCTTCCTGCCGGCTACGGCAGAGGCTTCCTTGTTCATCGTTTTTCTCCTTGCTTGAGTTTAAAAAAATCGCGGTAAATCGCATGCGTCCGCGCGCCGCTACGGCTAAGCTATTTTGGCGCCGCCGACGCCCTTACAGGCTTGCCGTCGGGCTCGCCCGGCGTCTTATCCGGCGTTGAGCCATGCCGGTGTCCGCCATGCGTGCCGCAACACATTCCACCGCGCCGCATGAGCATAAAAAAGCCGATGCCGAAGACGATCAACAACCAATTTTGTGTGAGCCATTCCATAACCTTCTCCTGTAAATGTTGACGCAGTTCCTTACGCCTCCGCCTAGATCTTCACCCGGCGCAACCGCAAGGCGTTGCTGATCACCGAGATCGACGACAGACTCATCGCTGCGGCGGCAAAGATGGGTGAGACGAGAATGCCCAGGAAGGGATACAGGATGCCCGCCGCCACCGGCACCCCCGCAGCGTTGTAGACCAGGGCGAAGAACAGGTTCTGCTTGATATTGCGCATGGTCGCGCGCGCCAGACGCCGGGCCCGCACGATACCGTTGAGATCCCCTTTCACCAGGGTGAAGCCGGCGCTTTCGATAGCCACGTCGGCACCAGTACCCATGGCAATGCCGACGTCGGCCTGCGCCAGTGCCGGCGCATCGTTCACGCCGTCGCCGGCCATTGCGACCTTGTGGCCCGTGGCCTGCAGTTCCTTGATGATGCGTGCCTTGTCCGCGGGCAGCACGTCGGCGCGGATTTCATCGATGCCCAGGCGGCCGGCGACGGCACGGGCGGTGCGCTCGTTGTCGCCGGTGGCCATGATGATCTTCAGGCCTTCGGCATGCAGCGCCTTGAGCGCTTCGAGCGTCGTCTCCTTGACGGGGTCGGCGACGCTCACCAGGCCGGCTATTTCGCTACCAATGAGGACGAACATCACCGTTTCACCCTCGTCGCGGCGAGCGTTTGCCGCCTCGACAAACGCACTCGATGCGCCGCTATCCAGGCCCAGCTCGGTGAGCATCGCCGCGTTGCCCAGGGCAACCGCCTGGCCGTCAACCACGCCCTTGACGCCCTTGCCGGTGATCGCCTCGAACTCGTCGGCCTTGGCAAGTTCGACGCCGCGCTCTTCCGCACCGGCGACGATCGCCTCGGCCAAAGGGTGCTCGGAGCCGCGTTCAAGGCTGGCGGCAAGGCGCAATACCTCGGTTTCCTCGTGTCCGGCAGCGGGCAGCACCGCGACCAGCTTCGGCTTGCCGACGGTCAGCGTTCCGGTCTTGTCGACAATCAGCGTGTCGACCTTCGCAAAGCGTTCGAGGGCTTCCGCATTCTTGATCAGCACGCCAGCCTGCGCGCCGCGGCCGGTCGCGGTCATGATCGACATTGGCGTCGCCAGCCCCAGGGCACAAGGACAGGCGATGATCAGCACCGCGACCGCTGCGACCAGGCCATAGGAAAGTGCCGGCGCCGGTCCCCAGATCGCCCAGGCGATGAAGGCCAGGATGGCGATGCCGATCACCGCCGGGACGAACTTGCCGGCGACCGAGTCGGCGAGCTTCTGGATAGGAGCACGCGAGCGTTGCGCGTTGGCGACCATGTCAACGATCTGGCTGAGGACGGTGTCGCCGCCGACCCGCTTCGCTTCGACGACCAGCGAGCCGGTGCCGTTGATCGTCGCCCCGGTGACGGCGTCGCCAGCGACCTTTTCGACCGGCACCGCTTCGCCGGAAATCATCGATTCGTCGATCGACGAACGGCCCTCAATTACCAGACCATCCACCGGCACCTTGTCGCCCGGCCGCACCCGCACATGGTCGCCGACGACGACTTCCTCGAGCGGAATTTCCTCCTCGCGCCCGTCGGCACGAATCACGCGCGCCGTCTTCGCCGCGAGGTCGAGCAGCGCGCGGATCGCCGAGCCGGTGCGCTCACGCGCACCAAGTTCCATCACCTGGCCGAGCAGGACCAGAACGATGATCACCGCGCCGGCCTCGAAGTAAACGCCCACATGTCCCTGCGCATCGCGGAAGCCATCGGGAAACAGGTCGGGAGCCAGCAGCGCAACCAGACTGAAGAGATAGGCTGCGCCAACGCCCAGGCCGATCAGCGTGAACATGTTGAGGCTGCGATTGACTACCGACTTGACGCCGCGAACGAAGAACGGCCAGCCGGCCCAGAGCACCACTGGCGTCGCCAGAAGAAATTCGATCCACAGCGCGGTGCGCTCGCCGAGCGCATCGCGCACGAAGCCGAGGCCGACGAAGGGGCCCATGGTCAGTATCAGCAGCGGCACGGTCAGCACGGCGCCGATCGAGAACCGGCGCCGGAAATCGAGCAGCTCGGGGTTGGGGCCCTCGTCGCCTGTGGGGACGCCCATCGGCTCCAGAGCCATGCCGCATTTCGGGCAATCACCGGGGGCATCGCGAACGATTTCCGGGTGCATCGGACAGGTGTATTGCGTGCCTGCAGGCACGGGAGGCGATTTCTCCTTGTGCGCGCCTGTCAGGTAGTGCGCGGGATCGGCGGCAAACTTGTCGTGGCACTTCTGCGAACAGAAGTGCCACGTTTTTCTGTCGTGTTCGAAGCTCGGCTTGCCAGCCCCGAGAGCGACAGACATGCCGCATACGGGATCCTTCACCGTCGTGACCTCGGCCGCCGCGTGCTCGCAGTGGGAGCCGTGCGATCCATGCGCGTTGTGAGAATGCTCGGGCTGATGATCGTGGCCTTGCCCGGTCGACCTTGCACTCGTGTTCATGGCAATCCTTTCCAAGTGGTATGGCTTCCAGCCTGAAGCTGTGTGTTGCTCACAGGTCAAGCACTATTTCTTCAAGGCACGATCGCCAGTTGGTGTCCTTCGCCACCGGGCAACTGGATGGTGTCGAGCACCTCCAGCGAGCTCTGGTCCACCACCCAGATTTTGGGTTCCTTGCGGCTGGATACGTAGAGCTTTCCGGTACCGCGCACGGCGCCCAGATGGTACGGCGCGGGCGTGAGTGGCAAAACACGGCGCACGTCGGTCTGTGGATCGAGTGCCACCAGCTTGTCCTCCGAGATCAGACTGACGAACAGCTGGCGGCCATCATCGCTGATGTCCAGCCCGTGCAGGCGCTTGCCCATCACGTATTCGCGCTCGACCTTGCCGGTCTCGAGCGAGACCGCGCTGACCGTTCCGCTGCGCGCGTTGGCGACGTACAGCCGCTTGCCATCGGGAGCCAGCAGCATGTGCTCGGGTGAGGCACCGGCGTCCAGGGTGCGCGTGACTTTCCAGTCGGCGGTGTCGATCTCGCTGATCGTGCCATTGCCGCTGTTGCTGACGTAAACGCGCTTGCCATCTGGGGTCACCACGGCGTAGTTCGGCGCCGGGCCGGTGGCGACGGTGTGGACGACCTTGTTCTCGATCAGATCGGCAACGCTGATGCCGCCGCGTGTGGGATGTGTAGAGAGCACGTAGCGGCCATCGGGAGTGATCGCCTGATGATGCGTCCAGCCGGCCACCGGGATGGTCGACATGACGTGGCCGTGCGCCGGATGAATCACCGCCAGCTTGCTGTTTGCGGTATCCATCGCGGCGCCCGCAGGCAGTGGGGTTTCCGACAAGCTGCCGGCGACCAGGTATTCACCATCCGGGGTGGCGACCAGGCCGTGCGGATTGTCGACGCCGTCGTAGGTCGCAGTGATGCGATTGCTCGCCGCGTCGACGGCAATGACCTTGTTCGCGGAACCGAGAGGGATGTACACGGTCATGCCTGCCCAGGCCGTTGGCGCGGAGAGGGCCATGACGATGGCCGTCGCGGCCAGACTCGAATAGTTTTTCATGTTGAAATCCCTTGGTGAAAGAGTTGATCCGGGTTGGCCCCGGCGCGATGGTTGAAGACGCGTGGCGTGCTCGATTGCTCAGCGGACAGCAAACTCCTTGCGCATGTAGTCCACTACTGCCTTGAGATCCTCGTCGCTCAGGCTCGGGTTGCCGCCCCGCGGCGGCATCGCCATCGGCGACCCGGGGCTCTGAAAACCTTCGGCGATACGTTTGATCAGCACCTCGTCATCGCCTGCAAGTAGGCCCTCGGTGGCGGTCAGGTCAGGGACGCCGGGCAGTACGCCGACGCCATCCGCACCATGGCAGGCGACGCAGCTGGATTGATAGGTCGATTCGCCTGTTGTAACGGCCGCTCCAGCGCCGCTGGCCACGATCGCGCCCAGCGTTGCCAGCAGGCCGGTCGTGGTACGCCTCATGGGTGTTCCTCGCCTTTCAATGTGGGTGAGGAGACGCCTGCGCCAGATGTCCAACGCGGCCAGAAGCCCGGGGTGTGCTGTGCGTAGGACACCCATGCATCGCCAAAGCTCGCTGCAGCATCGCGTTCCTCGCGGCGTGCCAGTCGCAGGTAGACCACGATCATGATCGGGAACATCGTTAAGGTGATCAGCGTCGGCCATTGCAGCAGAAAGCCGACCATGATCAGGATGAAACCGAGATATTGCGGATGGCGTAGCCTTGCGTAGGGCCCGGCGGTGGCCAGCAGGCCGCTCGCCTGAGCCGCGTAGAGCACCCTCCAGGCTCTTGCCAGCAGCCAGAAGCCGCCACCGATGAAGAGCGTCGACAACAGGTGGAATGGCCCGAAATGCGGGTTCGATCGCCAGCCGAACATCACCTCCAGCAGGTGGCCCGAGTCGTGTCCGAGGAAGTCGACACCGGGAAACTGCCGTGCCAGCCAGCCCGAAAGCAGGTAGATCGTCAGCGGAAAGCCGTACATCTCGGTGAACAGGGCGACGACAAACGCCGAAAACATGCCCAGCGTGCGCCAGTCGCGCTTGCTGCGCGGCTTGAAGAAGCTGAAGGCGAAGAAGATGAACACCGCCGAGTTGATCACCACCATCGACCACAGGCCGTAGGAGGAGGATGGGTCGTTCATTTGTCATCCACCTTGTTCGATGAGCCGCCGTGATCACCGTGACCGCCGTGCATGAAGACGTGCATCAACGGACACGCCAGCAGGAACAGCCAGGGCCACCAGGCCGGCAACCAGGCAAGCAGGTGGCTACGGTGCTCGACGACGAGGAGAACCATCGAGAGGGCAGCGAAGCCGCCGAACACCCACCCGGAGCGTCGGCTGGCCCTGTTTCCAGAGGGTTTGCGAGATGTCTGGTCGTCGGAATGCTCGTGTTGATGCACAACTGGCTCCTTGGCGGATTGATCGATTTCGTTACTGATGTCGTTCATGGCAATAGAGCGGCGCCGCACTTGAGCGTCACCATTTCCCTCAGCGTTGCTTCCTCCTGCAGGAACACCTCGACGGCAAGCGGATCGAACTGGCTGCCACTCATGCGTTCAATCTCCGCTTTCGCCGCGTCGAAGTCGACGCCACGGCGATAGGGGCGGTCGGAAGTCATGGCGTCCAGCGTGTCGAGGACGGCGAATAGTCGCGCGCCAAGCGGAATCTCGTTGCCACGTAGCCCGGCCGGGTAGCCACTGCCGTCGTAGCGCTCCTCGTGACACAAGACAATCTCGGCGGCTTCGTCGAGGGCCGGCATTGGCATCAGGATGCGCTGGCCAGCCTCCGGATGCGCGCGCATGACGGCCCACTCGGTTTCGTCGAGCGGTCCCTGCTTCAGCAGCACGGCGTCCGGGATACCGATCTTGCCCAGATCATGGAGCAGTGCGCCCCAGTACACATCGCGCAAGCGCGTGGGTTCCGTCGTGAAACAGCGCGCCAGGACGAGGGTGTGGCAGGCCACTCGCTTGGAATGAAGGCCGGTCTCGTGCTCGCGCAGATCGAGCGCTGCAACCAGTGCTTCCGCGAAACCCTCGTAGACGTGGGCAGACATGTTCACTTCCTGTTTACGGCTATTCAGATAGCACGATTCACAGCAGCGTCCACCCTCGCTGCGTGTGACGGAGAGGCCGGTAATGGGTGCTCCACAGGCGCGGCAGCCGCCATTGATCAAGTGGAGGTCAGGGCCAGCGTGTTCTCGCGTCATATCCATGTCTCGTTTACCATTTTGTTTTCACAGAGGGCAGCCTGAGCCTGTGAGCTACTGATAGGTCAAGCGGCGCTTGTGTGTTGAAGCTCGTCGCCGGTCGCGTCGATCAACGCACAGGTGGCGTGACCGTCGGGCTCGCCGTTGGGCATTCCCGCCCACAACGCCAGCGCCTGTTCCAGGCGCGCCTGCAGGGCCTGCAGCTCGGCCACTCGTTCGCGAGTTTCGGCGATACGCCGCTCGACGATCTCTCTGACCACTGGGCACGGCGTTTGGCCGCAATCGGACATGCCGAGGATCTCGGCAATTTCGTCCAGATGGAAGCCGAGCCGCCTAGCGCGCAAAACAAAGCGCAGGCGAGTGACGTCGGCATTCTTGAAACGACGGTAGCCGTTATCGGCGTCGATGGCTGGATCCAGCAAGCCGATACGCGCGTAATAGCGGACGGTATCCGGGGTGACGCCAACCAGACTTGCGAGCGCGCTGACTTGCACGATACTTCTCCTGTCCAGAACCAACAAATGAGCAGCCCCACAAGGGGCTTGTTCAGGAAAGAGAGTGGTCGCTAGAAGGATCTACCGTTGGTCGACGTCTGCTGTATCGGACTCTCTGCGACCACCAGGTCTTCGCCCATGTCCTGCATCTGTCTGACGGGCCGGTTTTCTCGCTTTGCAACACCCTTTACCTTTACCTATGGTGGCAGTCGGGTCCCCACAAGAAAATGACCGCAGGATTACGTTTTAGTCACCTTCGCTCGTAGATGCCATGGGTGCTTTTTGGTGGGACCAAGATCCTGGCGAAACGACCGGCTGCTCAAGCGTTCGCTGACGGTTCTGCGGCGGCCAGCGGCAGATACAGCGTGAAGGTCGTCACGCCAGCGTCGGAGGTCACCTCGATCCGACCGCCGTGCGTCGCGACAATGCTGCGCGTAATGGCCAGCCCCAGTCCGGCGCCCTCCCCGTGACGGTGTCGCTCTGGACTGGCGCGATGAAAGCGCTCGAAGATCTGCGACAGCTGATCGGACGGAATCGTATCGCCGTAGTTCTTCACTGCCAGCGTCGCCAGGCCAGCCTCACCCGTGATCGAGATCTCGACGAGACTTTCGGAGCGGCTATGGCGAAGCGCATTCGACAACAGATTGGACAGCGCCCGGCGGATCATCAGGCGGTCGCCAGTAACGCTCGCCTCTCCGGCAAGCACGATGCGCACTTCCTTTTCTTCCGCCAGCGCTTCGTAGAAGTCAATCAGTGCCCGTGCTTCATCGGCCAGGTTCACCGCTTCGAGCGAGCGCGGCAGAACCCCATTTTCGGCCTGGGCAAGAAACAGCATGTCGCTGACCATGCGTGCGATGCGCTCGTACTCTTCGAGGTTGGATGCGAGCACCTCCCGGTACTCGTCCGGACTTCGGGTATGCGACAGCGCGACCTCGGTCTGGGTCATCAGGTTTGAGACGGGCGTGCGCAGTTCGTGGGCAATATCGGCAGAGAAATCGGATAGGCGGCGAAACGATGATTCCAGTCGCTCCAGCATACCGTTGAAGGCCACCACCAGCGCACGCACTTCGGACGGTGCGCCACGTTCGGCAAGGCGCTCGCCGAGGCCCTCGGCCGACAAGTTGCGTGCGGTGGCCGTCACCCGCCGCAGCGGCGCCAGTCCGCGGTGGGCGGCGAACAGGGCGAACAAGGCGGCGACGATCACCGCAAAGTAGATGTCGATCCACAGGCGCTCGCGCACCTGTTCGAGGAAGAGCCGGTGATGCGAGACATCGAGTCCCACCAGCGCTCGCAAGCGCGTCGGTTGCGACCAGAAATCAAGCGCCTCGACGGTGGTTTCCAGCCCAAGGTATTGCTTGCCGCCCTTATCCCAAAGCGTCGGGGTATCCGGTAACGCGTCCTCGGCCAATGGTCGTTCGCCGAAGAACGCCGGGCGGATCGCATAGACCACGGTGCCTTCGGCGTCGCGTAGCACCACCGCCAGCGCGTCGTGTCCGATGAAGGCATCGTCAAGCCGTTGCCGCAGAGTTCTGTACGGTTCGGCGCGGTGCAAGAGGTTCTTGATCAGAGTCACCTTGCCCGACAGTTCCTGATCGTCGAGCTCGCGAAGATGGCCTTCGACGGCAGATCCCTGTACCAGCACGACGACAATCAACAGGGTAGCCGTGAGCAGCGCGAACAGCAGCGCCAGGCGCGTGGTCAGCGATATCGGCCACCCTCGCACGCTCAGGGGCCTTCCGGTATTTCGAGCACGTAGCCCATGCCGCGCACGGTGTGTATCAACTTCAGCTCGAAGGGTTCATCCACTTTGGCACGCAAGCGACGGACGGCGACATCGATTACGTTGGTATCGCTGTCGAAGTTCATGTCCCACACCTGCGAAGCAATCAGTGAGCGCGGCAATACCTGACCCTGACGGCGCAGGAGCAACTCGAGCAGCGCGAATTCCTTGGCCGTGAGATCGATACGTGTGCCCGCGCGGCTGACGCGGCGGCGCAACAGATCCAGCTCCAGATCCGCGGCCCGCAGCGTATCGGCCTCCTGCGATCGGCCGCGCTTCAACAGAGTGCGGACTCGAGCCAGGAGCTCGGAAAAGGCAAAGGGCTTGACAAGGTAGTCGTCCGCACCCAGTTCCAGCCCGCGTACCCGGTCTTCCACCCCGTCGCGTGCGGTAAGGAAGAGTACCGGCATCTCATGGCCGCTACGGCGCACCGTTTTGAGCACCCCCCAACCGTCCAGCGAGGGCAGCATGACATCGAGCACGATCAGGTCGTAATCACCGGTCAGCGCCAGATGCAGGCCATCGAGGCCATCGCGAGCAAGGTCGACAACGAAACCCGCCTCGAGCAGGCCTTTGCGCAGGTAATCGCCCGTTTTTGGTTCATCTTCGACAATCAGGATCTTCATGTGCGTCGCCCCATGCTGAGTATTTGCGAAGATTGTGCCTGCTTGCGGCGCCGCTTGACGCCCATTACGAGAATGTAATCCGCATGTCAGCTTCCTGACCGGGTGGCGTGCGCATCATCATCTGCCATGGTCGTTTTCAGCTCTGCTACAGATGGATGGCGCTATTTTTGCGCTCACCGTACCTCGGGGCCTGTTATCCGTCTCAACAACCAAGGACTGGACATCCCATGAATACATTTGCCTTATTAGCCGCCCGTTACCTCGCTGGCTTGCTGTTTGTCGTCCCACTCGCAGCCGTCGCCACGCCGGAGATGGGTCGCATCTTCGCGCTCGCTCCGGCCAACGGCAGCGATGGCGTGCTGGTGGCAAACAAGCAGGGCCTGTACCTGGCTCAGCCGGATGGTCGCTTGAGCCTGCGCGTCAAACGTGATGGCGGCTTCGTCGCCTTGGCTGCGGACCCTTCCGACGCCAAAATACTGTACGCAAGCGGCGCCTCAGACGGTTTGCTGCGATCAGATGACGGTGGCAGCCAGTGGCAACGGCAGAGCCAGGGCGGACCCGACAGCTTCACGGCGCTGACCGTCAGCCCGACGGACGGAAAGCGCCTGTACGGTGTCGCCGATGGCATCTACCACAGTACCGACAGCGGTCGTACCTGGACGCGCAGCGGCGACGCGCCAGAAAAGCTGATGAACATCTCGGCGTCGCCCAGCGGCTTGTACGCCGGCACCGAGGAAGGCTTGCGTTTGTCGACTGACGACGGGGCTTCATGGCGGCCAGCGTCAATGCTACGCATCCCGGTGACCATGGTCAGCGCCGAGCCTGACGGAACGCTCTACAGTTTTCAATTCGGGCAAGGTTTTCTCGAGGCACAGGAGCCCGAATTGGCATGGACGCCGCTGGCCAACAGCTTCGGCGGACAGGCGATCATGGTCATGGCACGAAATGGCCCGCGTCTGTTTGCCGCGACACATATCGGCAGACTCTTCGTCAGCGCCGATGATGGCCGTAGCTGGCAGGCGATAAGCGGGGCTCGCGGACCGGAAAGCGTGGCGGAAAAACGGGGGGAAAAGCTGTTCGCGGCGAATTGCCAGACCTGCCACGGTGCCGTCGGCATAGGTGAAGCGCCACAGTTCGGCAAAAGCCTGCAGGGCCTGGCGCCCGCGCTCGACGATACCGCGCACGCCTGGCACCACAGCGATCAACAGTTACAGAACACCATCCTCAAGGGTAGTCCAGTGCCGAACAGTCGGATGGTGGCTTTCGAGGGACGCTTGAGCCCACACGATGCTGAAGACCTGGTCGCCTATATGAAGAGCCTCTGGAGCGAGCGCGCCCTGCGCTGCCAGGGAGCAAAACACATGGACCCGGGCTGCATGACCCATTGAGCGGAGAGGTCGATTCGGCAGTGCCAAGGGAGCAGGCCGTATCAAACGGCACGGTATTCCACGCGCTGCTGGCTGCCAGTGTCGTCTTTCTCGTCGCTGCGATCGCGTGGAGCACCTGGCAGAGCAGTCCGCCACTGATCGACACCAATGATGCTCGGCTGCTGGCAGTCGGGCAGCGCGTTTATACCGAGCACTGTGCGAGCTGTCACGGCGCAAATCTGGAAGGTCAGCCGGCCTGGCGTGAACGCCGCGAAAACGGCCGCCTGCCGGCACCGCCACACGATGCCAACGGGCACACCTGGCATCACCCGGACGCGGTCCTGATCGAGATCGTCAGCAACGGTCTGCAGGCGGGCCGGTACGCGCCGCCGGGTTATAGCAGCGACATGCCTGGTTTCGCGAACGTACTCGCCAAGGAAGAGATTCGTGCCAGCCTTGCCTATATCAAGAGTAGCTGGCCAGAAGCTCAGCGCGCCCACCAGGCGCGCGTCACGCTTTCAAGGGAATAGGGGCACCACCGCATTCCGGATAGAACGAGCACAACCAAGCGCCCAGATTCATCGTCTTTGATGTACCGAAGGACCCGATGGAAATCGTGACAATGATCAGGAGGACGACCAAGCGGCCACAGATTGCAATTCACGACCACCGTGCTGCAGTTTCGGCGCCTACTGGAAGAGCATGACCTGACGAAGAAGCTGCTCGAAGCGGTCAACGCCGGGCTGTCCGCACCGGGCCTCATGATGCGCGAAGGCACCATCGCCGACACCACACTTATCGCCGCCCCGCCGTCGGTCAAGAATGAAGCCAATGCCCCTGACACGGACATGCACCAAACCAAGAAAGGCAACCAGTGGTACTTCGGCTAGAAGGCCCACATTGGCGTCGATGCCGAGAACCGGCTGGTGCACACCGCCGTTGGAAAAACGGCGAACGAGGCGGACGTGACGCAGACCGATAAACTGGAATCCCTGAAAGCCAGCACCCGTTCCAAGATCGAGCATCCCTCCCGCATCGTGAAGAGTCTGTTCCAATACAAGAAGGTGAGTTACAAGGCGCTGGACAAGAACACGGCACAACTGCACACGCTGTTCGCTTTGGCCAATCTGATGACTGCCAAGCGAGGACTATTGGCGCTTGATGGTCGAGTTGCGCCCTGAATAGGACGAAAGGCCCGGAAATGGGCCGAAAACGGTATAAACGGCGGGAATTTCAGGCAATTTGACCAAAATCCCGGCGGGCTGAAAAAACATCCGCTGCCACGCGGGAGGTAACGCACCAACGGTTAATTGATCAGCGGTTCCCTAGTCTGCCCAGAAAGCGGTCATCGATCGGTGGGTGATTCGAACGACTCCAACCAGTCGAAAGGATGAATAGCGTTCGTCAGTAAGCAGTCACCCGGAGTCCAGGGTCTATAAACTCGAATGTCATAGCCTGATGAGGCTCATGATCTTCACCCGGAAGTCGTCATCCCAGGTGGCCGCCTTGTGCTTCAGGCGCAAGCTGGTTTTCTTCTGGGCGGTAGTATCCAGCCGAATCAGGTTGAGAACGATCTTCTTCAAGAGGGAAAGATTCTGTGGAGCGTGGTCCTGGCGTACGGTACTGGCATCCTCGCCGAAGCTGACGTCGAGCATCCAGTCAAGTTGGTGGCAAGTCGGCCGGAGGAATTACACCCCCGGCAACTCACATAACGGTGCGTGATCCTCTCGATTCACAGCGCTCCCATCAAGCGAACGCACCGACCATGCCTTTCTGCCAATGCACGAAGAGACATCAGGCTGGCTCCCATTTAATCACACTCATTTCGGTTGCCCAAAAGACGAGAGTAGAGTAGACCTGATCACAGAGGGGTTTACAAGCTCTTGTCATAAGCTCATGGAAGCTAACGATTGTTCACTTGCCGAGTAGGACGAAAGCACCTAGGCCATCCCAGTGACGAGGCCCCGGCCCTGAGTGGCCGGCCCCGATTTCTTCCGCGAACCCCTCCGTCGAACGGCTGCAATGCGCAGTACAGCCGACGCTCACGGCGCATGCTGCCAATGACCGCTCTGGCCGAGAACCTGCCCAGAGGCTACACCGCCAAATGTCCCCTTGAAAGGTGGCAGCGGCCGTTCAGAAGTCTCGTTTCTTCGCGAAGACAATGACCAGGTCGTGGTCGACGCAGCACGACGCGCCACCTTCGACCAGCCGTCACACCACAACCATAGTTCCCGAAGAACCGCACACCCCTCAAAGCCGCTTCTGCAAATTGCTCACCCACAGCCACAGGGCGTACGAGATCGAGACGATCAACAAGGGTGGCAGCAGCGAGGGCATCGGCAACGGCACGATCATCCAGACGGCAAGCCCTGCCAGAACGGCCCATAGCACGCGCACCCCGAGGCTGTGTCGGATCGGGCTCTGGGCCACGAAGGAATACTTGCGGATTTCCCGCACGAGCTGGCCATCGCTGTAGGCCGCCATCACCAAGGGAATGCCTGGCACCAGCCATCCCATCAACACTTGCAGGCGGTAGGCGACCAGCCCGATCCACAACCAGCTCGCGACGATCCGGTCCCGCGCCCAGGCGCTGAAGTCCACACTTCCGAAGGGCCCCTGCCCTGTCGATTGGGCGCCGATGAAAAAACCTCGGAAGTCCGAAGCGAGCGATTTCTCCAGGTCTTCCAGGGTGCGACCGTAGACAGCACTCTCGCCGCTGCCGGCAAGCGCGTAGACCTCCGCCCGCTCGGCGATCCAGGCGTTGCGGATCACTGCCGGCGGAATGAACGCCCAGGTGGCCGCCATCACCAGAAACAGCGCGACGGCGATGAAGGTACTCCAGGCATTCTCCGTGCGCGCCGCCCTCATGGCTGCGTCCGCAGGATGGGAAAACGTCCCTTGAGCGTCCGGCCACCGGACAGGCGCGCGATGAAGTGCAGCGGTGGCAGCTCGCCGAGCATCGCCGCAGGGAAGAGTTCTGCCTCCTCTTCCAGAATCTGTTCCTGATAAGACGCGGTGTATTCGTCCTGCACGTGGCTATCGACGTTGTGTCCGTAGCGTAGGGCCATCGAACGCACCTTGATCTGCGGCATGCCTTCGGCCAGGTATTTTTGCGTTTCGGAATCGAGAACGCGCAGGGCGATCTTGTTGTTGGTGTTGGCGAGCACCTGGCGGGCCTTGTTTTCGTCGCCAAGTCGGCTGGCAAAGTCGGCAAAGGTCTGCGTGGCGATGGTCACCCGGAAGTCGGCGCCGCCGCCCTTGTTCATGAGTTGTATGGCCGGCTGGTTGAGAACCTCGGCGGCTTCGTCGATGAACAGATTGACCGGCGTCAGCGAATCAATCCCGTAGTTGTAGCGGTCGCCCGCCACGGCGGCGAGATCGGCCAACAGGATGGAGCCGATGGCGCTGCCCACCGTCGAGTCGGCGAGCGAATCCAGACCGATGTAGACCACCTTGTTGCCGTGGATGATCTTCGACATGTCGGTCACCAGCCGCTCGTGGCCGGGCTCGAAGTCCGGTGACAGGAGCGCCTGCAGGGGGTCACTGGTGAGCATCGAGAGAATCGGGATCAGCGACGCCACCATCTTCTGGAAGTGCTCGCGATTGTGCTCGTAGGTCGAGATCAAGCCATCGAGATCCACGGACTGCGCTTCATGGATGGCGATCTCCCGATAGAAGGCGATGTAGGCTTCCAGCTGCCGATCCTTGTAGCGCCGGATATGGGACGCGGCCCGGCTTTCCCAGTCCTTCACCTGGCGGGTGAAGTGAACTTTCAACGCCCGCTGCAAGAGGCTCTCGGGTCCACCTTCGACGTACCGTCGCAGCTGCACCAGATTGGGTCGATGGCCGGTGGCAATCATGCCGTTGGTGATGTCATTGAGCACTTTCCAGCCGAAGGCGGTGAACGGGTCGGCGCCCGTTTCCGAGGGGATCAACGCCGCCACACGACTGGCCAACTCGGTCTTGCGGTTCCAGTTGCGCAAGGGATCGATACACGCCGATCGGTCGGGATGCGCCGGATGGAAATACACGAAGCGCTCCCCTGCCCCACTGGCTTCACACGCGGCGCGGGCATTCCTGGCGAGCGCATGATCGCCCTTCGGGTCGATGATGATCACCGTCTCGCCGCGGAAGATCGCCTGGGCGATGAGCAGATCGAACAGGCGGGTCTTGCCGACACGGGTGGTGCCGACGATCAGGGTGTGCCCGACCAGATGGGCGAGTTCCGAATAGAGATCGTTTTCGGGAGCGAGGCCGTGGACCCAGTACGCGCCCTCGGTCTGTTGGGCGGCTTTGCCGAGCGTTCTGACGACGCCGAGTGAAATCAGAGTATGCAGCTTGCTCGCCTCGATGTCGGTCCAGGGAAACCCTGTTCCCAGCCAGAGCGCCTGCCGTTGAGCGGCCTGGTGAGCCTTCTTTTGGAGTTCCCCGAGATCAATGAACGCTTTGCCGAACGAGCGCAGCCGCGAGGCATCCAGCAGCCGCTGGTAGGCCTGGTAACCGCGACAAGCCGCGGCGAGAGCACATCCGACGGCGAGCAGCGCCGAGAACTGGGAGAACAACGGAACCTCCCAGGAGAAGGCGATGATCAGGGACGACGCGAGCGCCCAGACCAGCGCCATTTTGGCTTCAAAATTGGGGCGCCACGGAACCTCGAAGTCGTAGGGAGACGAGACGGCCATCATGCGCTGCTCGACGATGGCGCCGACGGATGGCCGGCACGCTTTCTTCTGTGGCACGTTTGGGCGTGTGCCATGACCCGCTTCGCCGGATCAAACGTATGGTCGGGCTGACTCGTCGGCCCCGCTAAGGCGATGGACTGATCCAGGTCGGGCCAGCGATCGGCGTCGCACTCATCCCTGAGAAGCAGCGGTTCAGGGAACTGGCCGCCCGATCCTGTGCGCATCATTGCACTGAGGTCGATGACCGGCGTTTTCATCGGAGGCAAACGGCGCTCGATGCTAACCGGCGTCAGCGCCCTGCCGCCGCACTCGCATCGTTGGCCTGGAAAAGCAGGTGCATGACGGCAACGCCAGCCCAGATCGCTACCGGCCATTCGGCCGCCGGAATCCAGATCGTGAGCACCAGCAGCCCCTCGATTCCGATCGACAGCAGGGCGAGAGCGCCGGCGAACCGACGATTGAAAATTCCGCCGTGTCTGGACACGGCGAGGATGAATCCCAGCCAGACCACGGCGCTGAGAACGGCTACGTCCAGCGACCGGCCCCTGACGAGCTGTTCCGTCAGGCCGCCGAGAAGTGTCGCGCCCATGGCCAGCCAGACGAAGCCTGCCGAATCCGGCATGGATTTCCAGTCGCCACGAAGGCTCAAGAGGCGCCAGCAGTGCGACGCCAGGGATGTGATCAGTCCGGATTGTTCGTTGCGCATGTTCTCCTCCTCCGTAATGAGCGCCCCGCCACGTTTCCGATCCACCGCGAGCGGCGCCGATCGGGACGCTATCCAGAACGATTCTACGGATGCCTGAAAAAATGCAAGTCCCCGAAAAGCGTCCTTTTGGGCCGCTTTTCGGAAAAAGTTATCCACAGAAATCGCCCTTCAGAGAAGTTATCCACGTGAAACCTGTCTCAAACGCCATTCGCCGCAAACCCAGGCTACAAGGGGCTTCCAGAGGAGGGGAAAAGTTATCCACGTGAAACCTGTCTCAGTTAACGTGAAACCTGTCTCATAACGACGTGAAACCTGTCTCACGACCTCGGCTACAGGCCTTGCGTGGCAAGGCTTTGAGGGGGGTCTACAAGTAGTAAACAAGTAAATTCAAGTAATTTACAAGTAAGGGGCGGTCGCGCCTGTGGATAACTACCTGCCGCCGCTCCGTTCGAGCCGCAGAAGGACCCACGCGCCGAGTGACGTGCAGCGGAATCGAGGTCGAAAAGGGCAAAAAAAAACGAAAAGCGGCCTGCCAGGAGAAAAACCGCGGTCGTGGCAATCAGGCGGGGATAGCCAGATCGGTACCTCACCGCGGCAGGGTTTTGCAGGGTGTGAAACGGTCACCGTGCAGCGTGCTGCCTGAGAGGCCGTAACGGCACCACCGCGCAAGACGTCTCGCTGCGCGTATGGCCCACGCGCGGCAAACGATCAGCTTCAGCGTCCACCAAACGCACCGTTACCACCCGGAATCTCGACTGTGGATTTCGAATCGTCCGATTCCACACCGATTCAGGCTGCCGCGCACCGTCGCTGCGAGGCGCCCTGCCCTTCGCGATCTGCCGTCTTCCCGCTCCTTGCGTCCGAAAAGTCACCTTTCTGGACGCTTTTCGCCTGCACCGAGGACCGGCAGGGTGCAACAGTGACGGCATGCGAACCAGCCCCCAATCCCCCCTTCTCACGATTCCATCCCGGCGGCCCCACGTTCCCTCCGGCATCCAGGGAGCGGTATTCCCGTGACCAGGGTCGCGCGCCCTGACAAGCTGATGTCCATCGCTTCCGAGATCAGCGATGTCGAGGTCGATGCCGAGTCGCTCGCGTTCATGGGCCAGGCGCTGGTTCAGACCACCTTGCCGCACACCGACCCCGGCGTGTCATCCTTCGAGCGGACGAGCGGTGCCGTGTCTCTTTCGATTATCGCCGACCCGAAAATCGGCCTGCCCTTCGGCACGGTTCCCCGGCTGGTTCTGGCATGGATCTGCACCGAAGCCGTGAAGACGAAGTGCCCGCGGCTGGACCTTGGAAGAAGCCAGAAAGAGTTCCTGCACAAGCTCGGCATGCGAACCGATGGCCGCGATGGGCAGCGGCTGCGCGAGCAGTCCATGAAGCTGTTTTCTTCGGTGCTGTCGATCGTCTTTCAAAGGCAGGGGCGATTCTGTCTGCAAAACATGGCGATCGCCGACGAGGCTTTTTTCTTCTGGGATCCCGAACGGCCTGACGACCAGAGGCGCTGGAAGAGCACCCTCAAGCTATCGGGGGCGTTCTTTCGCAACATCACCGAGTCGCCGGTGCCGATCGACATGCGTGTGCTGCACGCGCTCTCCCAGTCGCCGCTGGCGATGGACATCTACTCCTGGCTCGTCTACCGCATCTTTGTCCTGCGCGTCACCCGTCACCCCAGTGCCCTCATCCCCTGGCAGTCGTTGAAGCGGCAATTCGGCGCCGACTACAGCGATACCCCACGCGGCTTGTTGGACTTCAAGAAGCGCTTTCTCCAGCGGCTGGAGGAAACCTTGCTGTTCTACCCGGAGGCCGACGTCACGGCCGAGAAACCGGGGCTCCTGGTGATGGCCAGTCGCCTGCATATTCGCCATACCGGCGGGGCTCGGTTGTCTTCGCTGTAGGCCTGATTATTCGGCACCCTTTCGATCGAAACACCCTTCTTCGCCGCGCGCTGCTGCGAGTCGTTCCAGTCGCCCGGGCAATCGGAAAGCTTGGCGATGGGAGGACCTGGCAGGGCTCCAGCCTCACGGAGCAACACGTCTTGACGACGCTCTGTCGCCCACTACAATCGTCATGCGTGGCACAAACTCCGCGCCGGCATTCGATGCGGTCTGCGGCGAGCACAAGAACGAACCGATAGACGGGGTGATTCCAGTGCGGCTGATCAACGCCATGCGTTGCACAACCAAGGTGACAAGGACTCAAGGGCGATGGCGGCCAATCTACGGCAGCGAGTGACAGCGGTGAACGGTTTGTTGGCCGCGGTGTATGGTGAGGACGCTCGACTCAGCGTCCTGCTCGAACGACTTGGCGCGAGCGCAGAGGAGATCGGACACTTCCGGGAACACGCCGCCGCTGAAGCCTGCGACCGGGTGGTCGACGCGGTGAGCACCTGCTTTCAGGGCCTTCGGACTGGGAGCCGGGACTTCCTTGTCCTGTCCCGCCGCCTCGGGCTGGATGGCGACGTAGCCACGTTGCAGGAAGTTGGCGATGAATTTGGCGTCACGAGGGAGCGCGTCAGGCAGCTGGAAGAGCGCGCACGCCTGAAGTGTCGGGCTTCGAGACATCGGGATGCGGTTGAGGCATCTCTCCTGGAAATCCTTGCCTTGACGCGCAAGCGTAGCCTCAGCCGCAACCCGAGCGCGCCCGACGAAGGGCTCTGAGCCGGGTAGCCCAAGAACCTCGTTCGGCGGAGCGATGACGGAAACGAGTGTGATGGTTGATGATGGGCACACCGTAGCCGAGGGCGTTGCTCCTCGCTAAAATGATGGAATGTCCAAACAGCCACCCCCCTCAACCCAATCCTCTCAACTTAGCATTTCGTCATACCGGCTTGTAGGCGTGATACCGATGCGGTTTTCGCTGCGGCGGTCGAGGTTTGGAGCGGCCGGCGACAAACTTCTGGAGGTTGGCGGCGATCTCGTGAATGAGGGGCTTCAATCGCCGCGTCGTCGCACCGGCGGCGAGCAGCCAACGGCCGATCTGGCGCTTGATCTTGTCGATCGCCAAGGTACGGTTGATCTTCCATGGCGAATCGGGGTCCAGATGCGCGTCGGTGGCGACGTAGGCGGCCAAAGCATTGAGGTTGTCGAAGACGGCCTTGGCACCGAAGTCCTGATTGGCCGCTTGCCAGGACAAGCCGGAGGTATGTTCGAGTCCCAAGCGATGTTTGAGCCGGCGAAATGCTTCTTCGATCCGCCAACGGCCGTGGTACAAAGCGCCAAAGACGGCCGCCGGGAACGCGACGGCGTCGAGCAGCGAAGTCATCACCACATGTTGCCGCCCGTTCGGCGTAACCACCCGCACCAGGCGAACCGTTGTCGGCGTCGCCGGGCACTCGTAGTCCTGCGCATCGCGCGCGCTCGGCGCACGCAGGATCACCAACTGCTCGCTTTGCCCCGAGCGCATGAACTCACGTACCACCCTGAATCCACGGGACATGTCACAGCGAATACAGAAAGGGATCCCGCGTGCGGTCAGTGCTGCCGCCAGCCAGCGGCAAGGAAAGCCGCGGTCAAGGACCAGCAGGTCGTCGACCTGCAGCCGCTCGATCACCTCGAAGAGCATCTGGCGCTCGTCACACGCGCCATGCTGCAACGCGAAGTGAAGGAACATCTCAATTCCTGGCAAGTACAGGCCAAACGCCGCACCCGTGACGATCGAACGTACCCCGTCTTTCATCGTCGTCAGCCGGACCGCCGCGGTGTCGCTCGCCACTATCCGCAGACCCTGCCATCGCGGCACCGGCAGATGCGCTTCGACCAGTTCCATCAACTTCCGATTGACGTCACCGAACACCAAAGCACCGATCTTGTAGCGCGCCTTGCAGAAAGCCTGGGCGCTCACCAAGCGGACCGAGTCCGCACGATTTCTCAAGTTGGCAAAGAACTGGTCCAGTTCGCCTTGGACCGCACCCTGTACGCCCGACAGCAAAAAGGTCAGGACGGTTGGGAAGCTGAGCGTGCGGTTGCGGGTGAAATACTGCGGCTTGAGACGGGCGTTTTCCAATAATTCCTGTGAAAACAGATAGTTGGCAAGCCCGTTAATTACTTTAGCATATGAAGGGCGTCATACAATTACCCTTTATAAACAATACGTTACAGCGCAATTATGCAATGAAAATGGGCAGCATTCAAGCCGCGGTCGGAACTATGCATTTATGCTAAGTTGAGAGGATTGGCCCTCAACCCCGGAAATCAACCGCCTCAGGGCCGCCGCAGCGCTCATCCCCATTATCGAATCTGGTCTGGCCGACTCACGGCTCTCCGTCGAACGGGCGGCGCTCATGGCTTCTTTCTGCGAATGGACGGTAGAAAAGCCCTTCGACGATCCAAGCGTGGCCAAGTTAGCGGAAACCGTCGATGTTGGCTTGAAACGCATCAAGATGGCGTTGTCGCCAACCGCGTGAGAGCTCTCGGCCATCGGTTGCGCCACCGTGTGGATTTCGGACGGAGAGAATAGCAGTAGCACCCCGCAACGCTGATCGACACGGGCCGGGTCACGGTCAGGAGCACCCGGCCGCGACTTTCCTTAAAAACCTTGACTTGAAGCAATCAGCCGTAAGCGGTCACTCGGCTGCGCATCTCACTTTTTTGTCGGACCGCCCGCTACGTGGCGCAAAGCAGCCGGTGGGCGCAGGATGACGTCGGTCGGCAGCCGGCCAAGAAGAAACGGTCGCGATTTTTCTCAAACGCCAACGTTGACCTGCAGCGATCAGCCGAAAGCGGTCATTCGGCTACGCACGTGACTTTCTTCGCCTGACCGGCCGCTACGTGGCGGTAAGCAGCCGGTGGGCGCAGAATAGCGTCGGTCGGCAACCGGCCACAACCTGCCGGTCGAGGGGGTCATCCAATTTGAATAGCCAAGGCGTTCCGTGACGCGGCTGAATGTCCGGAATTCGGCAAGCAACTTGATGCCTGCACTGTCTCGACACGGCCAACTTCTGCCGGTCGCCCATCGGGCATAGCCGCCGCTCAAGCGACGGCTATGCTAGCCCGGATGTTGCACAAACGCTGCCCTGTGCCTCCCCCGGGGCTTGACTACGCATTTTTCGATTTCCAGGCGATAGTTCCCCCGACCCCGCAAGCGGGGAGAAGCGTGAGAAGTGGTTGATGGTCAGGGTGGGTGGCTGCCTCTCGTGGGCCAGACGTGGCGTGTTCATGGCGAAGCCGGCATGGGGCGCATCCGCTTGGCGGGGTAAAGCCTCTTGCAGAGCTGTGCCAGCAGCCCCTTGAGCGGGCAACTGCTGGGTAGCTGCAGCAGCACCCGGTCCTTGTACTGTTTGACGCGGACGGCGATCTTGAACAGCGCGAGGATGACGGTCTTGGGCTGTGCCGTCGCCAACGGCGTGCCTTGCAGCCCCAGGTGGCGCAGTTGCTGATGCAGAACGTAGGCCGCGGCGCTCAGCAGCAGGCGAGCGAAGTTGGCGAGGAAGGACGAAGCGGATGTCCGATCCGATTTCAGATCGCTTTTCACTTGCTTGATCAAATTCTCAGCCTGGCCGCGGCCACAGTAGTCCTGTTGGTAAAGCGTCCGCGGCGAGGGGCCACGCAAGGAGGTGACCACGTAGCGCTGATTGTCCTTGGCAGGCGTGATCGCGCTACCGGTCAGGACTTCGGCCTTGAGCACCACCCGGAAGGCGCGCGGCCAGGAGCGCGCCTGGTAGTCGAATTCACCGAAATGGCGCACCGCCGCGGCGGCCGGGCGCAGGCCCCGGGCGGCCAGCGCCCGATTCAAGGCGGCGTGTGCGCGCACGTTCTTCATCAAGCCCTCGGCCTGGCGCGTGAGGACCGGGTTGCCGGCCAGGCCGAAGATGAAATCTGCATTGCCATCGGCCTGAATCAACGCCATCAACTCGGGATTGGAGAAATGGCCGTCGCCACGTAGCAGGATATGGGTCTGCGGCCAGTGGCGCCGCAACACGGTGAGCACCCGCTTCATGATCATGGCGTTCTCGGCGCCGGTCGGGCGTTTGCCGGGGCGCAGGACGGCGCTCACCAGAGCGCCGGAGTGGGCCTCGAACACCAACAAGGGCAGGTAACAGTGGTGGCCGTAGTGGTGATTGTAGAAAGACAGGGCCTGCTGGCCATAGGTGGCATCGTCGGTGTGATCCAGATCCAGCGTGATCGTGCGCGGCGCTTCGGCGTAGCCAGCGATGAATTGCTCGACCAGAGCCTGCGCCAGTCGGTAGATGTCGCTTCGTCGCACGGCGCCCTCCAGACGCGAGAAGGTGGCACCGCTGGCCAGCGCCTGCTCGGCATCGAGCGGTGCCCGCCCGGCTGCCAGCTTGAACAGCGGGTCATGACGCAGGGCGTTGGCGTCGTTGCCGTCCTCATAGCCGCAGGCAATCTGAAAGACGCGCTGCGTCAGCAAATCGCGCAGCGGGTGGGTGATGTAACGAGGATCGCGGGAATCGGCAATCGCCCCGGTCAGGCGATCGATCAGGCCGATGCGACGATCGACGGCGCTCAGCACCAAGGCGCCCAGGTCCGAGGACACCTCACCGGCGCTGAAATCGGCGCGAACCGTGAAGCCCGCAGCGGGCGGGAGGTGGAGTTGTTCCGGGGTAAAATCCAAGGCTGGGCGAGTAGTGGTAGGCATTTTTTACGAACTGGTTTCTATAGAACTCCAATTGTATCAAATGTTTACGTGCTTACTCGCCCTCTTTATGCAACATCCAGGCTAGGAGACCTGTCGGACAGCCGATGCGAACTCCTAGGCCAAAGCTGGCACTTGGCTCCACTCAGAAATCTATCCGCTAAGAGAAGCAAAGCACTCCTCAAGGGAGTCTACAAACCTCGGGGGTGATACATGGAAACGTCGTGTGCACACGCACGCGGTGGACGATGAGGGTCTTCTGAGTCTCCGCTCGTCGGATGCGATCTCTCCTCGGCGCAAAATAGGCAATGTCATTCGGGATCCTGTTGGTCGTATAGTTACACAAGAGTACTACCTGAAAGGTATATTCCACCGATCTGCGTGGCGGGGTGGCGCCAAGTTGAAGTGCGGTAAATGAGGTAAAACGGGGAGAGCCAAGTGAGCAGCTGGTTACAGATCGCGAGTGGGCATGCCAATGTTGTCGGGGTAATAGCCGTAGGCATAGTGGTTTCAGCGGCTCTGGGCTACTGGGGGTGGTTCAGCCCGCGCATTGCCGTTCTTGTGCAGGGGCTGCGCAAGCTGACCGAGGCACTCTCCACGCAGGCCGATATGTGGTCAGCGGCAAATGAGCGAGCCAAGGAAGCGGTGAAGGACAACCCCGCACTTCGGCCGGCCTGGCAGGAAACTACCGGGCGTGTAATCGCGCTGCCGCACGGCGGGCAACGTATTCACGTGATGTTCGGTGCTCCGCGTGACATTTGGTCTGCGCAGCGACTGCTGGCACATCAGATGAACCTGCCGCTTGCAGAGGCAGTCCCCAATCTTCTCGTTGGCGTCGGTCTGGCTTTTACCTTCTTCTTTTTGACGGTCGCGTTGACCCACGCAACGTCCGCGTTAGGGGAACAGGCGGGGCAGCAAGCCGATCTTTTGAACGCGACGCGAGGCCTGCTGAGTACTGCCGGTGCGAAATTCCTGACCTCTCTGGCTGGCCTGATTGCGTCCATTTCCTGGACGTTCGCATCCAAGCGGAAGATGGCAGAGCTCAATCGGCAAATTGAACTGGTGCTCGAACGTCTTGGAGTCCTCGTGCCGGTAAGTGGGGGCGAGATGGTGATGTTCGCCCAGCTCAATGCGACACGGGATATTCATCAGAGCAGCACGAAGCACCTTGAGGTTTCGACCGACTTGGGGGCGCTGACGGAGGAATTGCTGAACGAATCGCGCGAGCAAACGGGAACCTTTAAGCGCTTCGAGACCGACCTTGCGGTATCGCTTGCGGGCGCAATCACGAAAGCGTTCAGTCCGCAGATGGAGGCCATGACGTCCAAGCTGGTCTTTGCCATTGAAGGGCTGAGCGACAAGATCGGGACAATGAATCAGGAAGCGCTGGAGCGCATGATGGAGGACTTCAGCGCCACTCTGAAGAAGGCTACCGACAGCGAAATGACGCAGTTGCGTGAGACCTTGGTTGCACTGTCGAGCCGACTGGACGGTGCTGGCGATGCAATTGGTCGTGGAGCGGAAACTGCCGTCGCGGCGCTGGATCGCGCGGGAACCGATCTGGTCGCGCGAGTTGAGGCGGTTGCTGCGGGCCTAGGCACTGGTGCAGCCAATCTTGAGGCTGCGGCGCAATCGCTGAAGGTTGCCTTGAACGATCTCGACCTATCAATTTCCGACGCTGCAAAACTCGGCGAACAGGGCGCGGACTTCTTCCGTGGAGCCTTGGCGAGCATGGATGGAGCAATCGGGAAACTCGACGGGGTGTCGACTGGGCTGGGTGAAGCGATGCAGGGGCTCGAACGTGTCGCAGGTGCCGTCCTCAACGCCCTCGATGGCATTGAAGAACTTTCGCATGAACAGCGTGGCGTGATTCAGGCCGTCAAGGACGCAATGCCTCAGACACTCGGAGCGGTCGAGCGGGTCGCGACAGTCTTGAATGAATCCATCGCAAGCTCTGAGCGAACCATGGAGCGCATGAAGGACAACATCGAGGCCTCGGTCGTGAATTTGCAGGGCGCTGCCGCGCAAATTGCGAAGGGGGTCGACGAGTACTCGAAACGAGTTGCATCGTTGCAAGAGGCAATGGGCCAAGAGCTAAAGGAAACCGTTGTTGAAACGGCCGCCGCGTTGAAGAGCACCGTGGCGTCGATGCTCGAGGGCGTAACCGAATACTCCAACGAGGTTGCCGAGCTCCACCGGACGATGGATCAGCATCTTGCGAAGGCCATTGGTAGCCTTGACAAGGGGGTGGTCGGACTCGAGGAGTCGATCGAGGAACTCGGTGAAATCCTTTCTCCCCGTATGGCTGCAGCGTAAGCGATGTGGAATTTTCATGGGAACGGGGCGTCCGCGGGCGAAACGCAGACTGAGTCTGACGGCGGGTACCTAGCGTCTGCGTCCGATCTAATGATCGGGCTGCTATTCGTGTTCATCATCTTGGTGGTCGTTCTTGCGCTTGAGCAGCGTCGGCAACAACAGGTGGTGGAAGATCAGCGCGCCGCGATTCTCCGCGCAGGGGATCCCCGAGGGATCGTGACCACGGCCATCGGGAAGGGTATTGAAGCAGCGCTGCCTGGAATCCGCGTGGATCCCGAAAGTGGCGTGATTTCACTGCCCGAGGATGTGCTGTTTGCTCTGGGGAGCGCGGAATTGACGCCACAGGGCAGGGGGGCATTGGCGCTTGCGTCTCAGGGACTCACCGGCGTGTTGCCGTGTTTTGTGGCCAGTGAATTGGCCCATAGCCGCAACTGCCCCGATAACCGCGGAGGGCATCAAATCGAGACGATTTTTATCGAGGGACACACCGACAGTCGTCCGTTGAGACGGAACGGCTACGACAATATCAATCTGTCTCTCGACAGGGCACGCGCCGTGCAGGCGGCCCTTGTCGTGGGAAGTGCGCTCGACGCTTACCGGAACAAAGCCGGGCAGCCGTTGTTTTCCTACAGCGCCTATGCTGACACGCGCCCCCTCAGAGGGACCGATCCTTCTGCCGGGCGAAATCGTCGCGTCGATCTTCGGATTGTGCTGACGTATCGCCCGATCGGTGAGGTGCTCGGCGAATTGATGGCGCTCGAAGAACAAGTGGTGCGCTGATCGTGTTGTTTGCGACTCTGCCTAAGACCTTTCCCTCCCTTGAAAAAGTCGCCCGCGACATGGGAGGCGTCTCGGTGACGCCGCCGCCTCCGATGGAAGAGATCGGAAAGCGCCTGCGCGTGACGTTCGAACGTGCACGGCATGAGCAATACCGAGGGCTATCAAGAGTCGAACTGCGGAAACTGCCCTTTGCCTATTGGGTGAAAGGCGAACCGCCCTTGCCCGATGTGCACCCCCAGTTGCTGAAACAGTATTGGACCGAAGTGCTGCCGGAAGCCTTTGCGGGCGGAGGCCGTCGAGCGCGCCGCTGGTTACTTCCGCTGCTGTATACCTACTGTGAAGCCTTTGATTCAGGCGATGCGAAGTTCCTGGACTTCGCATCGAAGCTCTGCATCGTGATCGACGCGGCGGGAGGGGCACTTGCGGAACGATTGCAGCACTTCCAACGGAGCAGGTCGTTCTTCGATCCGAAGCAGGCTCCGAACCATCTCGCCCAGGAGTTCTTGCTCGGAGCCAAGGGGCTGAGTGAAACGATGCAAGAGCTTCTTCTTTGGGACGGTTTCTTCGGCAGCGCTCTTGGCGGGGAGGTGTTCGCCTCGGCACTCCAAGTGAACCCCGAGCGGCTGCGTGAGTGGGCGGTGGTTTCTCGTTTGCTGGAGCTGGAGCAGCACAGGATGCCCGCACGAGTGGTCAAGACAGCGCAGCGGGTGAGGTTTGCGGAGGCCCTGCTTAGACCGTGGCGTCGGGGGATGCCTCCGGATCTCCACCGTTCCAAGCTGATGCGGCTTTTCGTTTCACAGTACGGGGATCCTCGGGTGACTTCGCATGCCAGTTATCAGTGGCATGGCGTAGCTGAGGACGCGGTAAGCGTGCTGATGCGTTGGCTAGCAGGAGATTCCCTGCGCTGCTTCATGCGCATCCTCGCACGCACGGCCGACGATATTTGGCGCTACCGGCAGAAGTTTTGGATGGCCTACTATGACGCGGGGTATGTGGAGGATGCTTGGCTCGTTCTTGGCCCTGATGCGAAGAAGGTGATCGGGGACGTGTCGAGCGATCTTGCCATGCGGTACGGGGTACTCGATGGCGGAACTGCCTCGAATCAGTCGGTGCTGCTGCTGCGGATCGGTGACCTGATCTTTACCGAATGGAGTCATAACGGCAGTTTGCGGGCCTACCGCGAGGGGAGCACCGGGGCACCAACGTTCTATCGCGCCCGGTACCACGCGCATGACTTGAGAATGCACACCTCGTTGGACTTCCACTTTGGCCAGAACAAAAACCCCGAGCTTCGCCATGTCCACTCCGAGTCCGGTTCATGGCAACGAAAGGCGCGCGATTTCATCCGTAGTTTTACCCGCTTGTATCTCGGTGACCGAGACATTCTATGAACGTTGAACTTACTCGTGCCGGTGCCGCCTGGACCCTAGAGAACGGACTTGATGAATGGCTGGCAAACCAGCCGATTCATACCGCAGCCGCGATCAGTGCGTTTGCCGAGGAGTTTCCGGAGCATGTGGGGCCTGACTCGCTCGTTGTTCCAGCCGAGCAGCTGGTCGCCTGGCCAGAAGCGGTGGCCGTCGACCTGGGGTTACCGCCCAATGCCCCGTTTCCGTTTGATGTGCGGCTTTCCGGTGCCATGGGCAAACCGGGGGCGGCAATTGCCTTGCGCTGGCTGCAGCCCGGCAAGGCAATTGCGGCAAGAGATGTAACGCGCGATGGCCCTTGGCTTGCCTCGGGCGGCAAGACCTACAGAATTCCGGCGCCGATTTTTCATGCTCTCCGCCTGGTCGACGAGTTTTCGGCGATTCCGGATGCGGCGCTCGACGATCAGTTTCGTTGCTGGGCACGCATTCGTGAGACGCTCGGTGAAACCCGAGTGGAAGCGATTTCGGATTCCTTTCTCCGGTCGTTCCGGGTGGTGTCGGCTAGTGGGCTTACTTTTTCGCTGGTGACCGACGAACGGGGTGAGATGCAACTTGACCCTGTACTGCTTACCACGCGTGCTGCAGATGAGGGCGATAAGCTCGAGCACGTCCGAGCGCTCCCCGAAGTTGATGAGCCGTTGTTCGCCAAGCGACTCGATCAACTGCGCGAGGGCGCGTCGGCGTTTCCTCTCAGCCAAGGCCTGTACGTCGTGGCCGACGAAGCGCTGCAAAAGACATTGGCCACGGTGAGGAAACTCCGCCAGGCTCCCGCGGAGCAGCGCAAGCGCGCAGCGATGCATCCGGAGGCGGTGATACGCGAGCTCATGGGGTTGGATGAGTCTGCGCCGACTGTCTTCATTGAAACCGAGCGCTACGCAGACAGAGTTCTGGATCTGGGGGCGTGGTCCGAGCCTGCGCTTCCGTGGATCAAAATTCCCTCGCAGGACTGGAGTGCGCCGGTGTCGTCTGGAATACGCTTGAACGGCGTTGACGTGCCGTTGGAGCGTGCGGCCCTCGAAAGCGGTCTCAACGACATGCGGGATGCGCTTGCCGCGGGGCAACAGACCGCATCGATTGGCGGCGTCGAGGTTCCCGCGACAGCTGCGAATCTGAACGCATTGGAGCGGTTGCACGATGCCGTGCGTCGGTACGATGGAAGCAGAACCGACGGTAATACCCACCCGCTGCCGGTCAAGAACGTCCTGATCATCGAGACCAACTTCGAGGACGCGTCCTTCACACGGTCGACGACCGCGGGCCGGTTTGGGAGGCCGGGTCTGCCTGGTGGCTTGAAGACTTCCCCCAAGCCTCATCAATGCGCCGGCATTGAATGGCTTCAGCGTCATTGGGTTGAAGGCAGCCGGGGCGCGATGCTGTGCGACGACATGGGACTCGGGAAGACCTATCAGGCGTTGGCGTTCTGCGCTTGGCTTCGCGAGATGATCGAGGACGGTGCTGTTGAACGAAGGCCCTTATTGATCGTCGCTCCGGTCGGGCTGCTGCGGAACTGGGAACAGGAAATCGACGCTCATTTGCTGACTCCGGGGCTTGGCACCATTGTCCGGGCGTATGGCGAACATCTGAAGGCGTTGCGACGAGGGCGACACCTGGATGGGACGGCGGGGCTCGATACGGCTCGATTGGTCGGCGGAGACGTTGTCCTGGCGAACTACGAGGCAGTTTCCGACTATCAGTTGAGTTTCGGCGCCATCCCCTTCGCCGCGGTCATTCTCGATGAAGCTCAGAAGATCAAATCTCCCAAGGCGCGCATGACCCATGCCGTCAAAGGTCTCAATACCGAATTTACCGTGGCGATGACCGGCACTCCGGTCGAGAACCGCCTGGCGGATCTGTGGTGCATTGCCGATGCTGTTCAGCCGGGCGCGTTGTTGGATCTCAAGGACTTTAGCGCACGGTACGAATCGCCAGATTCCGATGTCCAGACCCTCCGTCACATGGTTTGGCAGGATGAACAGGGCAGCAGCGAGGAGCGCCCGAAGCTTCTGCTGAGGCGTTTGAAAACGGACAACCTTGATGGATTGCCCGCAAAGCACGAGCACGTAATTCGAGTCCCGATGCCCGCGCGGCAGCTTGAGGCCTATCAGCGCGCACTCGCCACCCGCGAACTTGCGGGGCCCCAAGGAACGCTCGGGATGATTCACGCCCTACGAAGAATTTCCCTTCATCCGATGCTGGCTGAAAGCGACTCGGGCAGTGGGCAGGATCTCGACATCGGGCAATCTGCGCGTATGTGCGCCGCGATGCAGGTGCTGGACAAGGTTGTGGAACGGAACGAAAAGGCGTTGGTATTCCTTGAGTCCCTTGACCTGCAGGAAGCGAACCAGCTCCCAATGCTGCTCAAGCGCCGCTATGGTTTGGCCAAGCTTCCCATGGTGATCAACGGTGAAGTCGGCACCGAGGCGCGGCAGACGAGGGTCGATGCCTTTCAGCGTGAAAGGGGATTCGACGTCATGCTGCTCTCGCCGAAGGCCGGCGGAGTTGGCATTACCCTGACCGCAGCCAACCACGTCATTCATTTGTCGCGCTGGTGGAATCCAGCGGTTGAGGATCAGTGCTCGGATCGTGTGTATCGAATCGGCCAGACTCGCCCTGTGCACATCTATTACCCTCTTGCGGTGTTGCCCGAGGCCGAGGAATACAGTTTCGATGTCCAGCTGCAGTTGCTGATGGAGCGCAAGCGCAAGTTGGCGCAGAATCTCTTGGCAGCCCCTGCCTTCACTAAGGAAGACTATCAGCAGTTGCTGGATGGAACCTACGCTCGCGTTGAATCGCCCCGGAAAGTCATGGCCGATAGCTGACGATTCGCATCGCCGCCCAGAACGAGCGCTCCGGCCGAGGCGCTATCGCTGGGTGATTCACGGAACGACTTCTCGACCCCGTTACCTGCCGGCGGAGGCCCCGGAGTGGTAAACGGCAGATGTCGGTCGTCAGCACTCGATGATGAATGGCCGCTTCCGGGAAGCGAAGCTTCACTGACCGCTTTCCGGCGACGAAGTCGACGAGAGGTCGGTCGCATCACGACCCCAAGCCGTCGGTCAGCTTTCTCCAAACCGGCCAGTCAGCCAGGTCCAGATTCTGCGAACTGGACTGCTCCGAAGCGGCCCTTGGCGACCTCAACCTACCGGCCAATTGCTGCCGCACACCGTCTCTACAAAGCCGCCATCTTAGCGACCGCTGCTCTTCGAGACCTGCCGTATGACCAATCCCAAAAACTAGGCCACTGTCGTCATTCACGGAGTCCAGAAAGCTGTCGTTCAGCAACGGCTGCATCTAATGGCCGCGTATTTCGGCTCCCGACCCAGCGAGTAGGGCGGTTTACGCCACCGGTAAGTTCGCCGGGGGCCAACAACTGGCTCAATTCCATTCGGATATTGCCATAAGTTGACGTTGGGGATGTTTTCGCCTGAGTTCGGATGCAAGGGGCTGGCGACCTACACGCACTTGAAACCGTGGTGTCCCCATATCTTCTCGTTTCTGCCTGCCTGACAGATGTGTCGGATTCTTTGACATGTGTCTCGTCAGTGCTATCGAACCGACCGTAGTCGCATTCTCTAAGTGCTTGTCGAATATAGAAAGCCTCACTTTGTTTAGGTTTCTGGCACGAGTTTTGCTTTCTCCAATAATGTGTAAACATATTGCGTTGACTTGGAGAAACCCGCATGAAAAAGACTACACGTGCTTTAGGCACATTGGCCATCGCCCTGTGTTCCGGTGCTGCCTCGGCAGCCCCGATCTTCTGGACCGATTGGACTGGCGGCGACCTGGATGCCGGGTCCGGCTTTCAGGCGCAGGGGACGATCACGACGGGTAGTTCATCCGTCACCGTGACCTACACGAATGCGCAGGGCATCGGCTTCTATCAGCCGAGCGGTGGCATCGACTATTGGCAGAACAATCGAGCCGGAAGGAATCCGGCGACGTCGCCATACACCAGTGCGGCCGTGGACAACATCCCGACTGGTAACGACATCGTCGCCCTGAGTCAAAGGGGGTTGCAGACCCTGAACTTCTCGCAGGCGGTCGCCAACCCGGTGTTTGCGTTTGTCAGCCTCAACGGCAACGGTTACGCCTTCAACCGGGATTTTGAGTTGCTCAGCCTCGGTGGTGTCGATGGCAACGACTGCGGCTATTGGGGTTGCGGCGGTGCCAGCAAAGTCGTCGTCGATCTTGGCGGGGGTAATTTCGAGTACCAGCTCAACAGCAACAATGTCGGCGGAAGCGAGCCTCATGGTGCGCTTCGGTTCCTGGGAACGTTCGATACGGTCACGTGGCGCAGCAGTTCGAATGAGTACTGGAACGGTTTCACGGTTGGCGTGCAGGATACGGCAGTGGACTTCTGCAGCGCGAATCCGACTGCGCCCGGATGCACCCCCAGCGGCGTTCCGGAGCCGGCCTCCCTGGCTTTGCTCGGCCTTGGATTAGCCGGTCTGGCCATCGGACGTCGCCGCAAACTCTGAGCGGACGCTGGTTCTATCTTAAGAAAGGGAGCTTCGGCTCCCTTTCGCATTTTCGCGTGTCGGTCGCTTAGCCGCGAGCTGCCGGGTGCAAATGTCACTCCAATGCTTACATCCGGGCGAACTATGGAACCCAGTCCCACTGACCGCACCTGACCCGATGCCGTCCACCGGCGTCCGGTTTGAATGACAGATATACGCCGGGGTGCCGTCATAGCGCCCTCCACTCGCTGAACGGCTCTTCCGGGTCGTCAGCACTCGATGATGAATGGCCGCTTCCGGGAAGCGAAACTTCACTGACCGCTTTCCGGCGACGAAGTCGACGAGAGGTCGGTCGCATCACGACCCAATCCGGCCCTTCGCGCAGCCCCCAGTTGTAAGGCGGATAACAAAGTACAGCCGCCGTTCAAGAAGAATGCTCACCGGCAAATAGTCGGCCATACGGACGGCCGGTTAACCAGCCGCGTATAACAGCCATGTGTTCGACAGTAGTTACTAGAAAGGCGTGGCGCCCAACAGGTCGTCAGGCCCCAGATAAGTGAGGTCGATCTGCCCGACATCTTGAGAAACCTGGGCACGTATCAGACCCACCCTCGCGAGATTAAGTATCGTCTGTAATGTGCCCAACGGTGCACCGTCAGCCGAAAGCACGCTTGACTGACCGGCCCAATGGTGGACTTGTACAGGCGTACCTGGCAGCGGAGGCATGCCGAGCCACACTACCCCTGCTCTGTACCTGCGCTTCGCCCAGGCGAGACTGTCGCGCGGGTTAAAGCTGTGCGTAAACTGTGTCCACATCGCCTTCGTCTCAGGAGTAGGCCAATCAGGTTGCGCGCTCCATGCTTTGACGGCTTCAGAACTGAGCCACAGGCGAAGCTCAAGGCCCGTCCGAAAGGTCGCGCCGGTGTCGATGACGGCCTTGATAGCACTAAGCCTTGAGCTGAATCCTGCCTGAATGAGAATCGAGGCGGAGCGGCTTAGCGTTCCCGTTTCGACAGCAGGTACGGCCAATCCAAGCTCATATACATCGAGCGGTAATTCGGCGACGGTGTCGCCGTTGGCGACCGCACGAACTCGAAGGGCCTCCATTGCCCACGGCAGACGATAGACGAGTCCGCCTTCTATGAACCGCAGTGTTTCCGACTCCTGACCGGCAGCGATGCCGACGACAGGCTGACCAAGAAGCCAGGCGCGGAGAACGTCGCGCCAATTAACCAGTATAGGATCGGGCGTGAAGGGATAGAACGCGAAGACGCGTTCGGCGATAGCCGTAATCGCGATAATCGCCGCCTCGGCATCGTCATTGAGGATGGCTCCATTGGCCTGGATCAGAAGAAGGTTGGCGTCCGTTGCGATGGCATCTAGCTCGTGGCCGGTTTCCAACCCGACGCCAGCCAGAAAATAGCCGCGGCGGCTCGCTGCGGTCGATTGCCTCCAGATAAGCCGGCTGCGCGAAGCGAGACCCGCTTTAAGTATCTGCTGCACCTGCTCGTTGTGCCGCAGAAGGCGGCGGTGCCAGAGAGAGGATTGCAGAATGTCGTCCAGCGCGGCCTCGATCCCATCGTCAGGAATATCATTCTCGCCTATGAGGCTAAGGACCGCCGTGTCGAGCGTTGCGACGTGGCGGTTCCAATCCGCAAGGGCGCGCTCACGGTCTTCGGGCGTCTCGTTCGTGACCTCGGGGAATGTCCACGCTACAGCGTTGTTCGCGACATACTCGACAAGCTGGTTCAGATCTCCACCGATGCACGCGCTCATTCGTGACAACAGCGCCGCGACTAGCTGCACAAGTCCGCTCTCCATGTTGCGCGCACCGAGATCGTTTATGAGCGACTCCCAGGTACTCCGCTTCCTTGGGATCTTATCGAACATCGGGAAGAGCACAATGCCTTCCACGTCGACATAGGCTCGTCCGGCCCGTCCAATCACGTTCTTGAACTCAGATATCTCAATCCGTTCGCCGGCGCGATGGAGGGAATGCATAACTACTGCCGTGGCCGACAGGTTGAGACCTTGCGCCAGGGTCGGTGACGAGATGGTGACCTTGAGGATGTTGTCCCGCAGCAGGCTTTCGACTTCCTTGCGGTAGGCTGTCGGCAAGGCGCCATGGTGCAGCGCTACACCGAGGCGAAGACATTTGAGGATAGCGCTGTCCGGCCCCAACCATTCCTCGCCAAGCGCTATCGCGGTATTGAGGACAGCAGGATCTGCCTCCAGCAATGAACGTAACGCGCCGCGCTCATGGAGATCGACGATCACATCAGAAAACGGCTCGACGCTACGTCGTTCCGGGCAGAAGATAAGGACAGTCTGCCCGTCCTCTACCAGCCGCCATGCCGTTGCTAGGCAGAACTCGCGCTGATCGCACGGGAATAGCTTGGTTCGCCGACGCTTTGGCGGCACCCAGGTCGGCGGCACCACTCCGGTGAGAAACCGCTGAACCCAGGGCCGTTCTTCGCCGACGCGCAGATTCAGACGCGCGGTAGTCGATTTCCAAACCACCTCGCCGAACCGCAGCCGCGTCGGACGCCAGTCGTGCTTTATCAGGCCGCCAGGATGGTCGCGGCGTAGCCATCCAGCAAAGTCATCGAGCTGGTCGCCGTCGGGGAGAATCGCCGATAGGCATACGATTCGCCGTTCATGCGCGTCCGCGCGACGAAGAAGCCTCTGGATTTGCACCTCGTAGCGTACCTCGCGCTCGTTGAGGCCGATCATGTGCCCCTCGTCGAAGATGAGTAGGCCAACGTCATCGAGAAGGGATGGATCGTTGCGGAGGGCAAAATCGAGCTTCTCCGGTGTGGCGACGACGATATCGCGCTCCCGGATTGCGTCCTCATCGAAACCGCTAACCCCGATGCTGCCGTAGAGTGCGGAAATCGTCTTCCCGAGCGGGCCGAAGGTGCGCTGCAGCGTCGTTTCGGTCTGGGCGGACAACGCGCGCAGTGGCGTTACAAAGACCACTCGCTTCCCGCCAGCCAGACAACGCAGGATGCACAGTTCGGCTATGCGTGTCTTGCCGGCACTGGTGGGCAGTGAGACAACCAGATCATCAGACTGGTCAGCCGCGCGTTTCGCCGCCTCGATTTGGGAAGGCCACAGATCCACCTCGGCTTTAGAACGCTGCTGCAACAGGGCGATGAAAAGCTCGCGGAGTTGGAGCCAGTCGGCCGCCTCGCCTCCCACTGGTTGGAGCGGTACCCGTTCATGAAAGGTGCTCGACCATAGGTCCGAAAGGAGGTGGATAGCGATGCGATGGGCCCACCATTGCGGGATCATGTTCATCTCGCTGCAGATAGAAAGCCCCGTGCGGAGCCGCTCCAACGCCTGGTCAAGCAGCAGTTGCTCGCCGCGTTCGAGCGCGAGCAGAAATAGAGCCATCGCCGACATAAAGGTGTCGACTAGCGCTATATCCAGGCCTTCGAAAAGGAAGTCATTGCCATCCTCTGCCAATTCTGCTGCCGCCTCAAGTTGATCGAGGTTGGCTTGGATTCCCGCAGCGATTCGCGCGTCGCTGCCTTCACAGGAGGCTCGGAAGTCAAGCACAATGGTGCGAAGTCCGTGAAAGTTCCGCCGCATTAATAGCGCGAGGACCCGCTCGGTTGGCGCGAAGTTCTCATCGGCTTCGACGAACGCCAGCAGCGAGAACGCACGAGCGGAGAGATGAGCGAGATGATAGCTCGCCGCTGCCACAATGAAGTGGAAGTCCCGATCGGTCTCCTCGCGATTGCCTTTTGCAATCACTGCCTCAAGGGCGGTGGCGGCCTGCTCGAAGGCTGTTCGCGCCTGCGCGGCCTCACCACCGAGCTCACGTAAGCGAAGGCCCAGTCCGAACAGGGCGTAGCCGTAAGAATGTAAGTCATAGCTGAGCTGCGGCGCAAAGGCCGGAGCATCTGGCGGGAGCACCCCGTCGCGCCAGATGATCGCTCGCGCCTGACCGCGTGCTATGAGACGGCCGCGAAAGCCAGCCGTTGCCGCTTCGGCGATGTCGGCCGCGATTGCCTCAGGCGTTGTTGGCATTGGCGATTACTTGATCGTAGACTGCGCCGATGAAGGCGGCGTGCCCCTCAACGCGCAGGCCGACCCCCCACTGATTGATCGGTCCAGGGCAGGCCTGCAGGGAAGCGGTTAACAGCGCGTCTGGTGCGTTACCAGAAAAGGTAAAAAGCAGATGCCGGACATTCTGCGGCAGGATGCCGTGCTTCAGCAGCGCATCATCGATCGCGTCAGCGAGCGGTAGGTTGTTCAGCTCGAGTAGGCGGGCCGAGATGAAAGACAGCGCATGCGCGGACGGTAGTCCACCATCCTTGTCGAGACCAGCTCTGGCCTCTTTGAGAACTTGGGCATTGAGTGTGATGCGGCTTTTGGCTTCTGTCTTCAGGAAATGGAGGCGTTGAGTCTGGGCGTCCTGAAGAATGCCTATCACGTCATCGCCACGCATCGCCATGTTGCGATGGTCTTTCCACCGCAGGCGTTTGATCGGGGCGTGGTAGCCGCCGCTATGCGCATCGATCCATTCGGTGGCGTAGATCTCGCCAAGGTCGCCGGAACGGATCGCCTTCGTCGTCGGGAGCTTCCCCTGGATCAGCGCTGCCGCCGCCGGCTTGCCAAGACGCGCCAGCGCGCGCGCCACTTGTTCTTCCGAGGCATAGTGTCCCGGCACGATGGCTGCGGTTGCCTGAATGCCCGTCAGAAGGCTCGCCGCCTGCCCAGTCATTACCATGCGGTGATGGTTTCCGACCACGTCGTCTACTGATATGCACCAGTCATTAAACTGCGCCATCACTACTCCCCTGCTTGAATCGCCCCGGGTTCTCTAGACCACCCCGAGCGTCATCAACTACTACTTCACGTAGTCCATCAAAGATCTACCGTCTGCGTAGCAGTGTCACCGCTTCGGGTTGTAGAGTACCTCAATGTAGTCGAACACAATACGTCGCGCGTCTTCCTGCCTAGCGCAGGTTTTTTGCGCTTGACCCGCGCCCTCTTGAGCAACTGGACGAAGCCTTCCGCGACAGCGTTGTAGTGGCAATTTCCGCGCCGTCTCCGTTCCGAAAACCCCAGCTTCAAGCGGCATTTGTAGATTGCATTGCCGCATCTCCCAATGCAACAGCTGACTGTCGGGAATGGCCAAATTGCACACGTAGCTGGTTCGGCAGGTCTTAAAGTTGAGCAGTCATCTGAATGGCCGCTCTCTGGCATACACGAAGGTCGGCTCCTGGCCGGATGTGTGAGGTCACGAACGGCAGCTTCGTGGCAACGAAACTCGCAGTAGCCCAGTCTGCCTGAACGGCAGCTTCAGAGAAGTCCGGATGGCCGTTTTGGGTCGATCGCTGCCAGTGGCCTGAAGAATCTGAACGACGGCTCTCAGTCAGGTCCGGCCTTTGGCGCTCGGCCTCAGCAGTAACTGTTCTGGCTGGCCGCTTGTGGCTTGGTAGCGGCCACTGAACTGTCGTGGTTTGGTGACGGCAATCGACCCCCCGAGTTCGACACTTTTCGCGTGCCGATCGCATAAATTGCACCTCAATGCTTGCAAAAACAAGGCGTTAGTATTTTTTCCGAAACCGTCGTGTAGTGACACGTTATTTCGTTGAGGCTATTGCCTGTAGTCGATCTGGGCGATACAGTAGCGACATGTTTGTGAGGATCACTACGTCGGGGCCGCGGCGCTACGTCAAGCTCGTCGAGGCCTACCGCGACGCCGGCGGCGTCTCCCGCCAACGAGTCATCGCCACCCTCGGGCGGATCGAAGCAGTGCGCGCCGGCGAAGCCGACTCGCTGGTCAATGGTCTGCTGCGCGCAGCGGGCAAGCCGTCCCTTGAAGAAGGCACCGGTGACGTGTCCTTCGCACCCGCCCTGTCGGTCGGCGACACCTGGCTGCTCACCGCCCTGTGGCAGGAACTGGGCTTCGCCGATGCCTTCCGCCGGGTATTGCGCAACCGCCGCCAGTTCGACGCCGAGCACTTGTTGCGGGTGATGGTCTTCAACCGCCTATGCGATCCCGAATCGAAGCTGGGCATCCTGCGCTGGCTGGAAGGCACCCGCATTCCCGAAGTCGCCACCGAATCGGTCATCCATCAGCATCTGTTGCGCACCATGGATACGCTGGCGGACTGCGCCGAGACGATGGATAAGGTCGTGGCCGGTCTTCTGCGCCCCTTGATCGACCAGGAGTTGTCGATCGTCTTCTACGATCTCACGACGATCCGTACCGAAGGCAGCACCGAACTCTCTGGCGAGGTCCGGCGCTTTGGCCTGTCGAAGGATGGCGGGATCGTCCGGCAGGTGATGCTGGGAGTGGTACAGACCGCCGAAGGCCTGCCGATTCATCACGAGGTCTTCGCCGGCAACAGCGGCGAGACGACGACGCTGGTGTCGACGATCGAGAAGGTCCTGGCGCGCTATCCGATCAAGCGGGTGGTGCTGGTTGCCGATCGGGGCTTGCTGAGTCTGGATAATCTGGACGCCATCCGAGCGATTCGGGTGGGCGGTCAGCCACTGGAATTCATTCTGGCCGTCCCGGCCCTCCGCTACGCGGACTTCGATACCCTGCTGGCCGAATTCCATGAGCAGCGCTGCCTGTCGGCGACCGAAGAACTCGTCGGGGAAGTGGAATGGCAGGGCTTTCGTTTGATCGTGGCGCACCGCCCCGACACCGCCAGCGAACAGGGGCAAGCGCGGGATGCACGCATCGCGGTGCTGGAGGCCGACGCGGCAAAGTGGGCGGGCAAGCTTGATGGCCAGGATTCCGGTCAGACCCACCGTGGCCGGAAGTTGTCGGATGCCGGCACGACGGCCCGCTTCTACCGCGCTGTCACAGAGGCTCACCTGGCGAACATCATCAAGGTCAATCTGGCGGCGGACGTATTCACCTACGAGATCGACCAGCGGGCCCTCAGTCGTGCGCGCATGATGGATGGCAAGCTGATCCTGGTCTCGAACATGCCGGATCACACGCCGGCCGAGATCGTGGCGCGCTACAAGGCACTCGCCGACATCGAGCGAGGTTTTCGTGTCCTGAAGTCGGAGATCGAGATCGCGCCGGTCTTCCATCGCTTGCCGAACCGGATTCGCGCGCATGCCTTGATTTGCTTCCTGGCGCTGGTGTTGTATCGCGTGCTGCGCATGCGCCTGAAAGCCAAGGATAGCCAGATTTCGCCGGAGCGTGCGCTGGAGATCGCGCGTCGCATCCAGTTTCACCAGATCACCTTGCATCAACGTCAATCGGCGTCGGGCCTGTCGGCCATCACGCCACAGCAGAAGGAGTTGTTCGAGACCGTCGCCCTGCCAGAACCATCCGCCAAGCGTTTGTAGTGCCAATTTCACTTACATGAATTGCGCATATTCAATGACTTACGGGATTTACTGTCGAACTCGGGCGACCCATTGCTGCCGGTCGAGCTTTTGCAGAGCGGCCATTCGCGTCAAGATCCCGCGCGGTGGAAGCGGCCGTTCGTTACGTCGCAGTGATCTTGGCCGCCCGAGCGGCAGGTTTGGGAAACTGTCTTTCGAGTCAAACCAATGAAAGGAATCGTCCCAGTATTTTCCAGTTCTGACCATGGCTTTGAGGATGGTCAGGAGCTTGCTCATACACGCGACGAAGGTGACCTTTTTTGGTTTCCCAACAAACACCAGGCGATGATAGTGTAAGTGCAAATTACGGCATTGAAGCCGCTGTCTAAAGTGCGGCCATGCAGATGTTGCGCTCTATCTGTCCGCGTCCGCCGAAGATGTTGCGTTTGTCGCGCATTTGTGTCCGCGCCGGCGTGAAACCGGTCCGCACTGGACGGTTTGAAACTGGAGTCCCGCCATGCCGTTCCCCGACAAATAAAATCGCGCGCTTTCAGTGCGTTACCTCGCCTTGACATGTTGGCCAATCAGGTCTCGCTCCGACGCTCCGCTGGTTGTTCCACGGCCTCCAAAAGAACACCGAAGAAGGGCCACACAGCGAAGGAAGATACAAGATTTCCAATTTGCATAGCCAAAGAAGATCCAGTTTCACGTCGTCACGTTTGAGCCGGTTTCAGAATGGCCGCGACACGCATTTGGCCGGAGTCTCGATTGAACGGAGAAACGGCCCCCTGTGTCAGAGTAGTTGCCGCTTCGATAGGATCTGAACTTTGAGGGCGATAGCGAGGACAAGAAGTGGCACTTTACGGCCCCGTTGGCCACTTCAAAATCCCCCACTTATGGTCACCCAAACTCCCCCAGGCAGGACCGTAGAAATTGTAATGCAGTCGCTCGCGGCGGGTCGGTTTTTTGACCCGCCGTTGGTGATGGATGAGGAACCCGTTACTGCGTAACGGAAGCGGCAGTGAAGTACTGATCCCACTCGGGCGCATCGATATCGAGGGTGGCGATGATGCGATCATCCATGGCGCTGACCAAGCGCTGGACGATCTCGCGTTTCGTTACGCAGTAACGGCGAGCCAATCGTTCGATAGCCAAATCGGTGCGCGTACTGACCCACAGATTGAGGCGGCGTTCGCCGTTGCCGTCCTCGCCGGCATGAGGGCGACGGGCACGGTAGGAAGCTTGTCTTTGAGCGGCGGTCTTGGCCATATTTGTCTCCGGAGATTGCGTTACGCAGTAACGGGCTTGTGCGCTCGTTACTGCGTAACGCTGGGATGAGTTGAACGGGAATGGGTTTGCTTTGGCGGCGCGGACCCTGGCCGGAAGGAGCGAAGCGCTGTCCAGCGGACCGTGGAATGTGTGCCGCAGGCACACGGAAAGGAAGTTCAGCATGGACTGACTGACTGTGTAGAAAGCTACATGGGAGATGAGGGTAGGTCCCTCGGGGTCGGCTTTCAGGAGCGGGCCTCAAACCACCCCAAGCTGCTGCGGTCAAGAGCCGTGGTAGCGAGCGTTGGGGCAAGAGTTCAAGGATTACCTTGGGCAGGTATGGATCAGAGAGACGAACGAAAGTGAACCTTCGATGACGCGTCGTTAACCGGAGTTGTCGTCAAAACCAGAGGCGATTCCACCTTCTGGGACAAGCTTGCCGGGCACCTGATTACTGGGCAAGCGGCGGCCGGCGTATAGGAGGCGTGAAGCTGATCCAGGCTTCTGTGTGGAACTGCGGGAACCAGTCGTTCCGATGTCAAGGGAGAAGCACAAGTGGCAGAAACCACGAGGCGAGAGTACCGATGCGGAGCACTGGGACGGACCGACCCGTACGAGCGATGAAGGCTGGTAATGCGGCTGGAGCAAAGGGGTCGGATCAAGCGGTTGCATTTGGCGTTCAACTGGCAACAGGAGGAAACGGATGAGTGCAACAAAACCATTTGCCATTGACAAATGGCTGGTGTACGAAGCGTATCAAGCGGTCAAAGCCAATGCGGGATCGGCAGGGGTGGATAAGGAATCGATCGGCGACTTCGAGAAGGATCTGAAGGGAAACCTCTACAAGATCTGGAACCGGATGTCGTCGGGAAGCTACTTTCCGCCGCCGGTCAAAGCGGTTGCCATTCCCAAGAAGAATGGCGGGGAGCGCATATTGGGTGTTCCAACGGTGGCAGATCGTGTGGCACAGACGGTTGTCAAGCGGTTGATAGAGCCCGGGATAGAAGCCAAGTTTCTACCGGATTCCTACGGTTACCGGCCCGGAAGATCGGCGCTGGACGCCGTGGGGGTAACGCGGGAACGATGCTGGAAGTATTCCTGGGTTCTGGAGTTTGATATCAAAGGCCTGTTTGACAACATCGACCATGCATTGCTGGAGAAGGCGCTCGAAAAGCACGTGGAGTGTGAATGGGCCATGCTTTATATCAGACGCTGGCTGACTGCGCCGCTGCAACAGGCGGACGGAACCCGGGTAGAACGTACCCGGGGGACGCCGCAAGGCGGCGTCGTCAGTCCGGTGTTGGCCAACCTGTTCCTCCACTACACGTTTGACGTCTGGATGACGAAACACTATCCAGACAACCCCTGGTGCCGGTATGCGGATGACGGGCTGGTCCATTGTCGGACCGAGCAGGAGGCGCAGGCCCTGATGGCGGCGCTCGATGCAAGGTTTGCGCAATGCGCCCTGCAGATGCATCCGGACAAGACCAAGATCGTGTACTGCAAAGACGGTAGTCGCAAGGGGAGGTATCCGGTCACGCAGTTTGATTTCCTCGGATATACCTTTCGGCCAAGGACGGTGAAGAACAGCAAGCGGAACAGGTTGTTTGTGAGTTTCACTCCTGCGGTCAGCAACAAGGCGGCGACGGCAATGCGGCAAAAGACACGCAAACTGAACTATCGGAATCGTACGGACCTGAGCCTGGCGGATATTGCGCGGTTACACAATCCGATCCTTCGGGGTTGGCTGGCTTACTACGGGCGGTACCGGCAATCGGCGATGTATGCTGTCTTCAGGCACTTCAATCTGACGTTGATTGCCTGGGCGATGAAGAAGTACAAGAGGCTGACGAACCATAAGGTACGGGCCATACGATTTCTCGAGAACATCTGCGAGAAACAGCCGCACCTCTTCGTGCACTGGCAGAAAGGAATGGTCGGTGCGTTTGCTTGATGGGAGCGGTGTGAATCGAGAGGTTCACGCACCGTTCTGCGAGAGGCTGTGGGTGAAATTCCTTCGGTCTACTCACCAAATGGGCGGCGTGCCGCCCGTTTATGCCGCGAAAGCCGCTTGACAGCGTGTAGCGACCCCACGCTCCTGGCGGTTGCCGGGGATGGTTTGATCATCCCCGGCGGCTGCCCCGTGGCGAACGCGGGGTTTGGGGCAGCGCCCCAAAGGACGGGGGATGAGCACCAGGACTCGCCAAGCCAGACGCTGGCGGGAGGTTCGAAGCGGCGCATCAGCTATCTGAAGCCTGCTGTGCGAAGCGCGTCGCCGCCTCCTTGAGACGATAGCTGCGGCCCTCGAACTCGAGCAGATGCGAGCGATGCATCAGCCGGTCGAGAATGGTGCTGGCCATCGTGTTGTCGCCCAGGTATTTGCCCCAGTCCTGGACCACCCGGTTGGAAGTCACCACCAGGCTGCGGCGCGTCTTGTAACGCTGATGGACCAGCATTTGCAGCAACTCGCCCGCACTGTCGCTGATGCGCCGGGCCAGGAAGAGATCGTCCAGTACCAGCAGGTCGGCATCGAGCCAGGGACGCAGCTGCCGCTGCTGATCGGCGCCACTGCACAGCGCGTAGCTCGCAAAGACACTGTCGGCTTCGAGCACCCGCACATCCAGGCCCTGCAGGGTCGCCTGGTAAGCGACCGCCTTGGCGATCCGACTCTTGCCGGTACCCGGTTTGCCGATGATCAGCGCGTTCTGGCCTTCGGCGACGAATTTCAGCGTATGCAGCTCGAAGCACGCCTGGCGCGGCAGCTTCGGATTGAAGCGCCAGTCAAAGTCCGTCAAGGTCGCGCGCTCGTCCAAACCCGAGTGCTGGTAACGGCGGTCCAGCAAGCGCGAGCGGCGCCGGTCCAGTTCGTCCTGCAGAATCATCGAGAAGGTCTCCAGGAAAGGCGCCTGATTCGCCTGCGCTTGCAACACACGCGTCTCCAGGGTGGCGCGAATACCGGACAGGCGCAGGTCGCGCAGCGCGCGTTCGATCTCGTTCATGGTCATGCTCATTGGGGCTCCTCTACGGTAGATGGCAAGGCGGCGCTCTTTTGAGCGCCAAGGGAGAACAGGTCGCCGTAGTCCTCGGCGGCGCGAATCAAACGGTCGTCCTGGGTCAACGCCAACTCGCCCTGCAGCGGGGTATCGATATCGGCCAGAGCCTCGTTGAGCAGGCGCTCGGTGAGCGCCTTGATCTGTTGATAGCTGCGCACACCGTCGTGCAGGGCCATCGCGCAGGCACGGTCGATCAGCGTGCGGGGGTAGCGCTTGACCAGGCCGACGATGCCCCACAGGCGGCGCTGACCGGCACGCCCCTCTTGATCAAAGAGGCACTGGCACAACTGCTCGGCGGCCGGGCCGATGGCCTTGGCCTCGCTCAAAATGCGACGGGTTTCCCGCGACGGATTGAAGGGACGCTCCTCGTCGGGCAAGATCACGCTGCCCGGCTGCGCCGCCCGAGGGTGGGTGCGCAGCAAGGCCTGCGACTGGAAGTCGCGAATCTCGAGGTGCTGCTCGAACAGGCGGACCAGCACACGGCTGCCGATACGCGCCGGACGGGCGGCATAGCTGCTGTGGTCGACGCGCACGCAGCTGTCGTCGCAGACCGTGCGTAGCGACTCGGTGAAATAGGCGAACCCCTGCAACGGCAGGGGTTTGAGCAGCGGGCGTTCCTCCTGGAACATCGCCTCGACCTGACGTTTGGCACTGCCGTGAATGCGTTGCGCCGCCCAGCGCGTCTCCCACTGTTCGAGGAACGCGTTCTGCTCCTCGATCGAGGCGAAGCGTCGCCCCTTGAGCGCCGTACTCTGGGTATGCTGAATGGCGTTCTCGACGCTGCCCTTGCGATTCGGATCCCGGACCCGCGCGGGGTCGGCGACGACGCCGTAATGCGCGAGCACGGCCGCGTAGACCGGGTTGAGCTGCGGCTCGTACAGGTCGGGCTTGATGACCCCTTCCTTCAGGTTGTCGAGCACCACGTACTGGCTGCTGCCGCCGAAATAGCGCCAGGCCTGCTCGTGCAGTCTGGCCCAGGCTTCCTGGCTGGATTTCCAGACCACCCGTCGAAAGCTGCGCCGGGAATAGCGCAGGGTCATGACAAACAGACGCGGCCGACGATAGCGCTCACTGCCGGGGTAAAGCGTCATCGCCCCCTCGCCATAGTCGACCTGCGCCTCTTCGCCGGCGGCGAATTCCAGCCGATCAAACTGCGCCGGCTCGTGTGCGATCAGCGTCCCGGCAAAGCGCTTGACACTGTTATAGCTGGCCGGAAAGCCGAACTGATCGACGAGGTCCTGGTAGATCGCCGTGAAGTTGCGGCGAAGCTGTAACTGCGCCTCGATGAAGGCGCGGTGCGGCTCACAGGCGGAAGTCGATGGCCGGCTCGGCGCCGGTGGCCGGGGTGGGGGAATTTGACCGGGAGGGCCGGTGGCCACCCCGGGGGAATTTGCCCCTTCGCTCGCAAAACGCCGCGCCAGACTGCGGATCGTCTTGCGATCGATCTCGGTGATGCGGGCAATTTCGCGCTGACTCTTTCCGGCGGCCAGCAGGGTGAAGACCGTGGTTTGCAGATGTGGCTTCAAGACGTTCACTCCAGACTCCCCCTCAACAATCGAGGGGGGAAGATAACGTCCTGCCCGGGATGCTCCGAAAGCGCTAAAAACGGGGCCCTATTGCTCCGTCACGCGACCTTCAGGATGGGGGATTTTGAAGTGACCAAACGTGGGGGAAGTTGACCGGCCAACGGGGCTTTACGGAAAAGCAATGAAGGATCGAGTGTGGGAGCGGTCATTGCGTCGGGGCGAGCCGGAATGGCGCTGAGGGGGGCGCCTGTGCGTACCCGAAGCTTGCCGCTTCACGCGAGGCCGCGCGACCAGTGCACATCTCAATTTCCCTAAACTCACGGTAATCTAGTGTAGTGTTGCATTCTGTTTGGAACTTAAACGGCTGTTGGCACGGATGACCTTCTGGAGGATGTCGCGAGCGCTCTTGGTCCAGATAAACGGCTTTGGCTTGGTGTTGTGATGAGCGATGTAGTCGTCGATGGCAGTGACCAACGCGGGGACGCTGGTGAACACGCCGCGGCGCAGTCGTTCGGTGGTGATGTCGCGGAAGAAGCGCTCGACCATGTTCAACCAGGAGGCCGAGGTGGGGGTGAAATGCATCTGAATCCGCGGATGTTTGGCCAACCATTCCTGCACGACGGGATGCTTGTGGGTAGCGTAGTTGTCGGCGACCAGGTGCAGCGCCTTGTCCTTCGGCGTTTCCCGATCGATCTTGCGCAGGAACTTGAGCCACTCGGTGTGGCGGTGTTGCTGCTCGCACTGCGCTATGACACTGCCGTCCAGCACGTTGAGCGCGGCAAACAGCGTGGTCGTGCCGTTGCGCTTGTAATCGTGAGTCATGGTCGCCGCCCGCCCCTTCTTCAGCGGCAGTCCCGGCTGCGTACGGTCGAGTGCCTGTACCTGGCTTTTCTCGTCACAGCACAATACCAGTGCGTGCTCGGGTGGCGACATGTACAGACCGACGATGTCTTCGAGTTTCTCGACAAACTTCGGGTCGCGAGAAACCTTGAAGCCACGTACCAGATGCGGCTTCAAGCCGTTGGCACGCCAGTGGCGCGAGACGCTGGCCGCGCTGACGCCCAGTTCGGCGGCCATCTTCCGGGTACTCCAGTGCGTCGCCGCTGCGGGCGTGCTCTGCGTGGTCAGTTCCACCAGTCGCGCCACGTCCACCTTCGCCGGGGGGGCGCCGCGCGGCAAGTCGCGCTCGATTCCCGCCAGTCGCGACTTCGCATAACGCCCCCGCCAACGCGAAACCTGTACGCGGCCAATCCCCAACTGATCCGCGATGTCATCGTTTCGCATCCCTTCGGCAGCCAGCAGCACAATCTGCGCACGCTGTGCCAGCCGTACGCTGGCGCGCCTCGAACGTGCCAGTCTGGTCAACTCCCCACGCTCCTCTTCGGACAACACAATCTTCGGGGCAACTCGCATCTGAATCTCCACTCTCCACGCAACGCAGATTGGAGAAGTGAAATCCAAATAAGTTCCCTCAAGAATGCAACACTACACTAGCGGAGTTGCTTCGGTGAAATATTCGGAACAAGCCGACATCGTCGGTCTGTTCCGATGACAGTGATTTCTGCGTCAGGCACTCGCCACCAACGGCGCGAGATTGGCTCGCAATTTCCGCATCGCCTGGATTTCGATCTGGCGAATTCGCTCGGCGGAGACGTGAAACTCGCCGGCGAGCTCGTGCAAGGTTGCCGGGTCTTCCTCCCTCAGCCAACGTGATTCGACGATCCGACGACTTCGCGGGTCGAGACTGCCCAAGGCTCTCTGAAGATCTTCAGTGTACAGACGTTCGCGGTCGCGACCTTCGAGAACGTGTACGGGCTCGCGCGAGTGGTCGGCCAAATAGGCGGCGGGAACAAAGGCCTCGTCGTCATCAGCCTGGGCGTCAAATGCGGTGTCGTGACCTGATAGGCGAGTGTCCATCTCGGCCACCTCGGCAGGCTTGACATTCAGACGCTGCGCGATACTGGCAGCCTCTTGTGCGCCGACGCCGCTGCGGTTGACCTTCATGCTGCGCAAGTTGAAGAACAGCTTGCGCTGCGCCTTGGTGGTTGCCAACTTCACCATCCGCCAGTTCTTGAGGATGTACTCGTGAATCTCGGCTTTGATCCAGTGGACGGCAAAGGAAACCAGCCGAACCCCGCGTGCCGGTTCAAAGCGCTTTACCGCTTTCATCAGACCAATGCTTCCCTCCTGGATCAGGTCCGCGTGGGGTATGCCGTAGCCCAGGTAGCCACGCGAGACGGAGATCACCAGGCGCAGGTGCGAGAGGACCAGCTGCCGTGCAGCATCGAGATCGTTTTCATTGCGTAGTCGGCCCTGCAGAATTCGTTTAACAGCCCTGAAACGCGACGCGCGGTGCGCGGGGCGCATCCTGCCGAGCCTCGTTCTCTGAAATCGCCGCCAGCAGTGCCTGCCACAGCGAGCGCAAAAAAACCGCCTTCAGTCCCAAGCGAACCATCGCCCGCAACAACCAGCGCAGGTTGAAGCCGGTAGCGCACAGCACCGTGTGCAGGGCGTCGCCGAGTTGGCCTCGTAACCAGCAGCGATCCATCCGATGATCCGCCTTCAGATGGCCGATCGTCGGCTCGACCGCCGGTCGGCGCCTGAGGCAGCGACGCTGCTGTTGGGTTAGTGACCGGTACTTGCCGCGGTGAATGATCTCGACGTTCGGATTCTCACGATCGACGCCGCGGTAGCCCAGATCGACGAAGACCTGCTTGGGTGATTTGCCGGTGTCTTCAAGCAGGATGCGGGTCTGCTCCAGCTGTGCCGAGAGAACGTGACCGTCGTAAGGATTGCCGGGAAAGGTCCGGGCGCCGACGACCAGACCACTCTTGTGGGTGACGACGATGCTGGACTTGACACCGAATTCGTAGCGCTTGCGCGCCTTGCCTTTGCTGATGCACTCGACCTCGGGGGCATGCAGGGCGTAAAGCTTGTTCTTGTCGTTGATTTGCTGCGTGCGGATGCGTTCGGCGCGCTTGAGAAGCGTGTTCAGACGAGCGATGGCCGTGGCACAGCCGTCGCTGATCGTGCTTAGCTTGCGGCTAACTTCGCGCAGGACGATGCCGAGGATGGTGCGTTGCCGTTTGACGGTACGCCGCAGGCGGTTGAACTGCCGGGCATGGGCATAGCCACCGGCCTTGCGGCGCAGTGCCTGGCCTTCTTTGACGAAGGTCTGTTTCAGGGTGATGCCGACCTGCTTGGCGGCCTGCACGACCTTGGCCCGGGCGATCTCCAGCAAACGGCTATCGACCGGATGCGCGATGGCCTTTTCTTGCACGGTGCTATCGACGATGACCCGCTCGAACTCGCTCGGGCGCACGGCCTTGGTCTGTACGGCGGTGTCGATGGTCGCCTTGAGCAGTTCTTCGACACCCGCTTCGCCGATGGCGGTGCGAAAGCGGCCGATCTGGGTGGCATCGCACGGGAGTTTCGGGGTGTAGTAGTCCAGACCGCTGAAGTATTGCCAGACGACGTTCTCGGACCAGCGGGCGACGAGTTCTTCGTCACTGAGGTTGAAGGCGTGCTTGAGGTAGAGCAGTGCGGCCATCAGCCGTATCGGCAGGCGGGGGCGTCCGGCGGCACTGGTGCCGCTGCCGGCTATCTGCAGTGTGGAGCCGAACAGGTCGTCGCCTTCGATGACGCTGCCTTCACGACTCTGGCGAGCGAAAGCGGGGGAAAGAACCGTTTCCAGTTGGCACCAGGGCATCCGGCTCGCCAGGACCACCAGCGGGTGCCGAAGGTCAATCATCTGATCCAGCCGGGAGCGGAAAAAATCGTCAGTAGCCATCTGAACTTTGCTCAATTTCTCTCAGGTTTCGGTTATCTGTATTCTAATTTCTCAGGGATCTCGATGGGTGGATTATTGGCCGAAACCCAGTGTTTATGAGGGCTCCAGCCATATTGCAGGGCCGACTGCGTAAGCGGGTGGCCAAGTCGAACTCCTGCTTCTCGGTAAGCCGCGGAATCTGTCTTACCGCTTGGATATACGCGTCGATGCTGCCCACAGCGTAGACACTTGGAAAAGTCAGAGCTTGTGTCATTTGGACTCCTCCTTTCTGTTCGTGATCAGGCGCTTACATTTTAGCACTCGCTGCATTCGAGCGCTAAACACGAAGAAAGTGCCAAGTCCTGCGACCGACATCCTTAACAACCACCCCGACGCTCACCAGCTGAGTGCCACGTAGCGTTGCGTCGAATTCTTGCGAACGAGCAGCAATACACGCTTCTTCTTGCTGCCGTCCTTCACCGCGCGGGCGAACTCCGCCGCACTCCCGACCGACTTGCCGTCTAGTTGCAGGATGACACTCCCGGACTCGATACCTGCCATGGAGGCGATAGAGCCAGGACGCACCTCGGTAACGACGACACCTTCCCCAGGCTTGGCGTCGAACTGCTCGGCAAGCTCCGGCGTCAGTGTTTGCACGGTCAAGCCGATCTCCTCGGTACGCTGTGCCGGACCCTGGGCAAGCAGCTTGTCCTTGGTGAGCTTGCCAATCGTCACGTTCAAGGTCTTGCGCTCGCCGTTGCGCAGAATGGACAGCGCTTCGGTGCTTCCGGGCGAAGTCAACGCCACCTGGTTACGGAAGCTGCCGACCTCCTTCACCGCTTGGCCGCGGTAGGCAACGATCACGTCGCCCTGGCGCAAGCCGGCTTTTTCCGCTGGCGAGTTCTCACTGACCTGAGCGACCAGGATGCCGCTCCCCGGTTCGACGGAAAACGATTTGGCAAGATCAGGCGTAAGCGGCTGGATCACGATGCCCAGATAGCCGCGCGTCACCTCCCCGTGCTCGATCAATTGCGCGGCAATCGCCTTGGCCAGATTGCTCGGAATCGCGAAGCCCACCCCCATATAGCCGCCGCTGCGGCTGAAAATGGCGGTATTGACGCCAACCACCTCGCCATCCAGGTTGACCAGCGGTCCGCCGGAGTTTCCCGGGTTGATGGCCGCATCTGTCTGGATAAAATCCTCGTAGTCGTTGATGCCAACGCCGGTTCGCCCCTTGGCGCTGACCACGCCGACCGTCAGCGTATGGCTGAGGCCAAAGGGATTGCCGATGGCCACCACCCACTCGCCGACCTCCAACTGTGAGGAATCACCCCAGGCCAGCGGTGGCAGGTCACCGGTCTTGATTTCAATGACGGCAATGTCGGACTGCGGGTCGCGTCCAGTGACTTTGGCGTCGTACTCGCGGCCGTCCTGGAACTTGACCTTGATCTTGTCCGCCTGGTCGATCACGTGGTTGTTGGTCAGGATGTATGTCTTGTCGGACAGCAAGCCATCCTTCGCGGAAAAAACGAAACCGGAGCCCTGGCCGATCGCCCGTCGTTCGCCGTGGGGGGTGTCGTGCTTGGGCATCCGCGGCATACCGGGAAAGCGTTCGCCGAAAAACCGCTCGAAGAATTCGTTCTCGAAAGGCGACTGCTCACCGAACGGCGAGGAAAACCGGGAGATGGAAGACGGTCCCTTTCCTTCAACCTGAATGAACACCACCGCCGGTGACACCGAACGCGCTACCGCGGCGAAGGCCTTGCCGGTCTTGCGCAAGCTCTCGACGCCGCCGTCGAGCGCCTGGACAGGCGCCACCATGAGAAAGGACAACAGCAGCAAGCAGGTTCGTGCGATTGAAGTGATTTTCATCGTGATCTCCAATTCGGATGGCCACTATTCGTCGACCGTGATGGTCCTCAAGCACTGAGACACCGCCTTTGGCTGTTCGCACTGAAATGTGGCGCTCATGGAGGAAGCGCAATTGACATTAACCGTTTTGGGCCGCCGGCGGGTCGCCCACTTGCATCACCTCCCTGGGGCTTCCTCGATTCTCTTGAGCGAGCCCGGCGGCTCTACACTATTGAGCCGTCGGGCACACGCGAGGCTCGAAGCGTCATTTGACGTCGATGCTCACCACCTTCGGCGCACCCGGCTTGAGCTTGGGTAACTCCACACGGAGCACACCGTCCTTGTAGCTCGCCTGGGCCTGATCCGCATTGACCGGCACCCGCAAAGGCACTGCGCGACGGAAACTGCCGTAGGCGCGCTGCATCACCCGCCATCGCCCTTCACTGGTCTCGCGCTCGAAGCGCTTTTCGCCGGTGACGACGAGACTGTCGTCACGGATCTGAATGTCCAGATCCTCCTTGTCCATACCCGGAACTTCCAGACGAATCACCAGACGTTTATCATCTTCGAAAAGGTCGCCGCCGAGCATCGACCAGCCCATGGTCGGCAGATAGGCGCCATCGTCTACCTCGGCAGGCGCCGGCATGTTGGTCTTTTCGCCAGGGCTGAAACGCGTGAGTGCGCCGGCGGCGGACTGTCTGAGATGCCGCCAGCCTTCGGCCATGTTCTCCCAGAAACTGCCGAGATTTTCTTTCAGCGTATCCAGTTTCATCTCTCACCTCCATAGTCCTTGAACGCCCTTGCAGGGGCGGCACTGCGCCGCCCCTTCAGCGCTCAGCCAACTCTGACCTCGATCTTCCGCGGCTGGGCGTGTGCGGCTTTCGGGATGCGCAGCTTGAGCACACCCTGGTTGAACTCGGCGCCGACTTTTTCGGTGTCCAGTTCCTTGGAAAGCGTGAACACCCGCCGATAACGCGGCAGGCTCACTTCGGCATGACTCGATTCCATGCCTTCGGGTACGGCCAGCGTGATCTCGCCTTCGATCGTCAGGGTGTCGGCCTCGACTTGCAGGCCCAGGCCCTCCTTGGACACACCGGGCAGATCGGCGTAGAGCGTAATGCCGCCTGCGTCTTCAATTACGTCCACCGGCGGTAGCAGGGCGCTATCGTTGCGGCTGGTTTCGGCCTGTTTGGTAACAGCGGTGTTGTCGGTCATCTTCGTTCTCCTTACTGAATGCTGATGCGCTGTGGTTGGGCAGCTTCCTTCCTGGGAATGGAGATATGCAGAACGCCGTCGCGATACCTGGCTTCCACCGCGGTCGCGTCAACGTCGTCAGGCAGGCTCACTATTCGGCGAAAGCGCCCGGTAAAACGTTCGTCGATATGCGCAGTGGCTTTATCCGGCACGGCTTCCAACTTGCGCTCTCCGGCCACGGTAAGGACGCCTTTTTCGACGTGCACCTCAAGGGCTTCCGGGGCAATGCCTGGCGCGAAAGCGTAGATCTCGACGGATTTCGGGGTGCTGCCGACGTTCATGGCCGGGAAGCCTCGGGTCAGGCCGCGAATGCTCGGAGAAATCTCGAAGTTCTGCTGCATCTCACGTTGCAGGCGATCCAGGTCCGCGAACAGTATAGTGGTCCCTGGAAATCAGACAGAGGTTTAAGCTGTGCTCCTTCATAGGGAGCGAGAAGCAATGAGTGAAGCAACGACGCGGAAGGTACATACGCCAGAGTTCAAGGCCAAGGTTGGTCTGGAGGCTGTGCGCGGGGTAAAGACGATCAACGAGATTGGGCGGGAATACGGCGTGCATCCTGTCCAGGTTGGGCAATGGAAGAAGGCGATCCAGGAGAATGCCAAGACGCTATTTGAAGGCAAGCGCGGCCCCAAGCCAGCGGCTGCGCACCGGGAGCCGGAGCTGTTGTACAGCGAGATCGGCAAGTTGAAGATGGAACTTGACTGGCTGAAAAAAAAGTCTGGGATCAGCCTGCCGTGATACGGCACGGGTGGATCGACCCCGGCGAGCCAGTCGCCGTGGTTCAGCAATGCGTTCTGGCCGGAGTGTGCCGAGCCACGGTCTATGCGCAGCGCCGGCCGCCGGTGGTCGATGCCAGCGATCTCGTCCACAGTCGGCTGATTGATGAGGAGTACACCCGGCGCCCGTTTTACGGTACCCGTCGGATGGTGATTTTTCTTGAGAAGGTGGGGCACACGGTCAATCGCAAGCGTGTGCAACGGCTGATGCGACTGATGGGGTTGTCGGGCATGGCGCCGGGGCCGAACACCAGCCGTCCGCGCCCGGAGCACCCGGTCTATCCGTATCTGTTGCGGGGCATTCCTGTGGTCAGACCCAACCAGGTGTGGAGCGCGGACATCACCTACATCCGGCTGGCGCATGGCTTCGCCTACCTCGTCGCGGTGATCGACTGGTATAGCCGCAAGGTGCTCAGCTGGCGGATCAGCAACAGCATGGAATCGGTGTTCTGTGTCGACTGCCTGGAGGAGGCTCTGCGTAGCCACGGCACACCAGAAATCTTCAACAGCGATCAAGGCGCCCAGTTCACCAGTGAAGCCTTCACCGGGGTGCTGAAGCGGGAACGCGTGGTCATCAGCATGGATGGGCGGGGGCGCGTGTTCGACAACATCTTCGTCGAGCGGCTTTGGCGCAGCGTCAAGTACGAGGACGTGTATCTGAAGGGCTATGCGACGATGGGCGAATTGATGGTTGGCTTGGCCGAGTACTTTGCCTTCTACAACGGCGAGCGTCCGCACCAGTCGCTGGGCAACGCAGCACCCGCAGTCGTCTATCGAAACGGCATAGGTGGCGGGGCATTGATCCTCGACAAGTTTGGCCGCACGGGTGGGGAATCGCCTGTTCCGCTACGCTCCACAGGCGATTCCCCACCCGCAGAAGCAAAGTCAACGACCGCATCAAAAGCAGAGTCAAAGGCAGCACCGGGGCAGCGCCGTCCAGCTGCTAGCGAAGTCAAATGCACAACTTAAACTGGGTTGATATTTGTCTTGACTCAGGGGGCCACTTTACAGGTCGCGGGGAAAAAACGAGCGATAGAGCATGTCGTAACCTCCTATAGCGTCAGTGACAGATGGCAGATGCGCCACGTTCACTTACACAATCTATGTGCGACCCAGCGAACTTCAAGGGCTTGAATTTCATTCGCCTGACCAAAAATTCTCTGCTGGTAGACGACGACGCAGGACATGGCGCACCGGGAAATCTTTACGCCGAACCGTGGTCGCTTCTTATTCAAGGAAGAACGGGTTTGTCGAGTAGAAGAGGCTCGATTCAGGCGAGCGATGATTATTGTCAGTCAGGAGTGATTCATGAATAGCACCGACAACGCCGAATCCGTCTCATCGATGCTCCTCGGTGAGGTGGCGTCCTCCGGTCTTGCCCGCGGGCGTGCCTTGCTCTGTGACTGTGCCAGGAAATCGACGCGTGCGCCCCGCAGGACGGTCAGCAAGGAGGAAGCGCGAAGAGAATTCGAGCGCTTCGACAGCGCGGTCCTGTCCGCAGAGGAAAAGCTGCAACAGGTGCAAGCGAAGGTCAGGGAGGCCGTCGGCGATGCGAAGGCCGAGATTTTTGTAGTACAGATCATGCTGTTGCGCGACGCGCAGCTGCACGACGCGGTGCGCGAGCTGTGCCTCGAAAAACGGATGAATGTGGAAGCGGCGGTCGAACGGGCGATCAAGCAGTTAGTGACGTTTTTCACCAGCCTCGAAGACGGTTACTTTCGCGAGCGAGCCCACGACCTGCACGACGTCGGCAGACGCCTCCTCGACGAGCTGGACGCCGACGCGGGGTCACCCATCCCGGCCATTACCGAAGACTGCGTGATCGTCACCGGCGAGTTGCTCGCCTCGGTAGTAGCCCAGCTTGAAGGCCAGCGGGTACGTGCGCTGGTCGTCGAAAAGGGCGGTCTCACGGCGCACGCCACGATTCTTGCCCGCTCGCTCGGCATCCCGATGCTCGTGCATGTGTCGAAGGCCACGCGAAGAATCCGCAACGGCGACCTGCTGATCGTAGACGCCCTGGCCGGCCGGGTCTTTGTGAACCCCGAGCCGGCGATGCTCGGCAAGTACGATCGCCTGGAGGCTAGCCTGCAGATTCACAAGAGCGCTTTGAAGGACTTGATCGGCCTCCCGGCGATCACGTCCGATGGCGTGGAAATCAAGCTCTGTGCCAATATCGGCCAGACTGTCGACGCGGTGGCTGCGGCGACCGTAAAAGCCGATGGGGTCGGACTCTACCGCACCGAGTTCGTCTTCCTGGTGCAGGATCATTTCCCTTCGGAAGACGAGCAATACCGCTTCTACCGCACGACGGCCGAGCACTTGCAGCCGCGTGAAACGGTGATTCGCGTCCTCGATGTTGGCAGCGACAAACCGCTCAGCTACTTTCCGCTGCCGCGCGAGGCCAATCCGACGCTAGGTTGCCGGGGAATGCGGCTCTTGCTTGCCCACCCCGCGATTCTGCAGACTCAACTGCGGGCCATACTCCGCTTGAGCGCATCTCATCCGGTAGCCATTCTGCTGCCGATGATCGACGGCCTGGACGACTTGCGCGCCGCCAAAGCGGCGATCGATACGGCGCAGGGCGAACTCGCGGCAAGCGGGCAGTCGTTTAATCCCAGAATTCCCGTCGGCGCGATGATCGAGACGCCGTCTGCCGCGGTCCTCATCGAGCGCCTGGCCGATGAGGTCGATTTCTTCAGTGTCGGCAGCAATGATCTGGTGCAGTTCCTGCTCGCTGCTGACCGGATCAGTGAAGATGAGCATTCCACCTATGAGCCGCTGCATCCAGCGGTCATCCAGGTGCTGGCGACGCTGGCAACGTCCGCAGGACGCAAGGGCAAAGCGATTTCGCTGTGCGGAGAAATCGCCAGCGACCCGTTTTATACGAAACTCCTGATCGGCCTGGGATTTCGCAGCCTCAGCGTCAGTCCAAACCGCATTCTCGACGTCAAGCACGCAATTCGCTCGACGAGCGTGAGAGACGCCGAAGAACTGGCTGCTCGCATTCTGGCATTGAGCTCGACCCGCGATACCCGGGCCTGCATGTCCGAAGACTGGAGTCGCCACGGCCCGGTATCCTCGAACGAACTCGACAGCTCGTCAGCGGCGGACGCCGCGGCGCCGGTGACGCACAACGCTGCTTTGCAGCGCTTTGAACTACAGGCAGACGGCGCGCCACTCGCGTTTCTGAGCTACGTCCTCACCAGGGATCGCGTCGTGCTCGATCACACCTTCGTGCCGGAGGCGCTGCGCGGGCGTGGGATTGCGGCAGCACTGACCCAGGCCGCATTGGACGATGCGCGTCAGCGAGGCCTGACCGTCATTCCGCATTGTTCATACGTTGCCGGGTTCGTCCAGCGCCATCCGGAATTCGCCCGTGTAGTCGGCCGGCGGGAAGGAAATGCGGAGTGAAGGATCAGGCTTGGTGAGGGGCGCCATTGCCGATTTCGCAGTCGGGCGCAAGCGCATGATTCGACTGGTCCGGAGGCGACAGAATTGGCCCTCACTCTGCTTTCTGCTTTCCACCAAGCTGCCATTGAAAGGGTCAGCACAGCGAACGATGAGCGGCAACCTTGTGGCGGAGTAAGCGCAGCTCGAAGTCTGTTTTCGAGTGGCGGTTCTGCCCATGAAGCTACCGTTGCGCCTGTCGTGGGGCGACCGGGAGGAATGCGCCGCGGGCTGCAGTCAGAAAGCTCTCATCCAGCCTTTTTGATCGACCGGCAGCGCCCACCGCGAAGCTGTCGCTCCTTCGTGCAAAATCGCAATGCCGACGCCAATGGCCGCTGACGGGTCAGTGGTCCATTTCAACGTCGGGTTGTGGGGAAAATCGCCACCGGCAGCTCATGGCCGACTCCAGCCAACTTCTTCGATATCGCAAGGCAGCGGTTGCTCGCCAAAATCGCCAATGCGTACTTACGACCCAGAGCCGCCATCCATCTCGTCAATGGTTCAACGGCAGGTCCGAGAGAACCGGTCCTACAGAGAACCGTCCGAAATTAGTCGTTGGGCCCCGCCGCATGCTCGAGTTCAAGAGCTGGGATCACATCGTCCTTGCGCGCGCCGACGGCGCCTGGCAGCTAACAATGGCGGGCGCCTCGTGGATGAGTGCATCGTTGTCGACCGCTGCGACCATGAAGAGCGCGAAGTCAATGCGGCGCGTGATGTTGCTCTTCAGGATCGGGTCACCCACGTGTCGGCTCCAGAGGGGCAAACCCTGACTTTCTCCCTCCTCGAGGTCGCTGCCACGCACCACCGTCCACCGCGTGTCGCTGGCAAATATCCGCCGGCAGGCCTCAACCTGATCGTCCAGTTCCACCAAACGAAGCCATCGCGCGATGCGGCCGGCGATGATTACCATGGCTTTCAGTTTCCAGGAGTAGACGTCCTCGCCGTCGCGGCTGATGTGCCATCCGCAGGAGAATATGAGGCGAGCATCCGGCTCGGCAAAGTCCATCACCGCCTGAGCCGTTCCTGACGAATATTGCTGCACGCCCCAGGGCGCCAGGACGACGAGCACCGCATCGCATCCGGCGACCGCCTGTCTGATCACGGCGCGGTCGTTCGTTGCGCCGGCAACGATGATGATGCGCTCCTTGAAATCGTCGAGCTTGTCTACGCTGCCCTGCCTGCACACGCCGACCACGTCGTAGCCGCGATCGAGCGCATGCCGAACCATGTAACGCCCAAGCTTTCCGGACGCACCCACAATGCATACTCTCTTTGGCATTTCTTCCGCTTCCCATTGGTACAAGCCACCACGTGGGGCCGTGGGGCTGGGGTTCGGTGCCGCAATACCTCTGCCCCAACGCACCGAATCGTCGTTGATTAGCCCTCGCCGAGCGGGATCGCGATCGGCCGCAGAGGCGCCGCGTCCGATCCGCGCAGCTTGAGCGAGCCGCCGATGAAGGCGAACTCATAAACGCCATCTCGCGCCAGCTCCTCGAGGTTGGCCAACTCAATGATCGGGGTGCCGGTCTGGGCTAGCAGATAGGTGTGCAACGGCACATAGTTGCCCTCGACCTCGGACGGAAAGGCCTCGAAGCTGAGGTTGTCCGCGCCGACCACCATGGCACCGCGTTCCTCCACCAGAAAGCGCGCTGCCGCCATGCCCATGCCCGGCGGATTAGCCATGTAGGCGTCCGCGTCAGCATAGCGCTGCATGCGCCCGGTGCGGATCAGTACCACGTCGCCTTCTTCGATATCGACCCGCTGACGTTGCAGCGCGGCGACGAGGTCTTCACGGGTGACGCGATAGCCGTCCGGCAGCATGTCCACGCCCTTGGCCGCCGCGACGTCGACCAGGATGCCGCGGGCAATGATGGGCGGGATCTTCTCGGCTCCGGCCGCAGTCCATCCGCGATCGCCCAGGTGCTTCGTCGCCTCGAAGCCGTTCCAGATTCGGCCGTCGAGGCCGAAGTGGTTCAGGGCGTCGATGTGCGTGCCCATGTGGGTGTACATGGAGATCGCTGCGCCGGTATAGCTCACGTGCTCGTTCATCGCTTCGCCTAGTCCGAGGGGGTCGGCTACCACGTTGCCGTGGGGCGTGTGGGTCATCCATATAAGGTAATGCGGATCGCCCGCAGCCTGCCAGCTCGGCATGCCGATGTGGTAGTCGACCGACAGATCGTAGGCTTTGCCACCGGCCAGCCGGGATAGCACTGCAGCCTGCGAGGCTGCCGTCATCAGGTTGAGGCGGCCGATTTCGTCCTGGGGCCCCCAAGGGCTTCGGCCCACGTTTTCCTCGGCCGACGCGGTCGGCGCACCCAAGGAAAGGGCAAGAGTGAGGGCTATCGCCTGGATGCGGTTTTTCGATTGGGTTTTCATGTCGTTTCTCCGTTGTGTCCATGACGCTTCCTACGATAGAGGTGTCCGCGGGTTTGATAAACGATCCTAGAGGAATAAAATTGTTCATGAATATCATGCAATGGAGGTAGGCGTGGACGCGCTCAACGATGTCGCGGTCTTCGTTCAGGTCGTGAGTCGCGGCAGCTTCACGGCCGCGGCCGACACCCTGGGGCTTTCCAAATCGGTGGTCAGCAAGTACTTGACGCGCCTCGAAGACAGGCTCGGCGCAAGGCTGCTGAACCGGACGACACGAAGGCTGAGCCTGACCGAGGTGGGAAGGGCATTCTTCGAACGCAGCCAGCGGGGGCTGCTCGAGATCGAGGAGGCCGAGGCGGAGGTCTCGCGCCTGCAGAGCGAGCCACGCGGCGAACTGCGACTGAGCAGCCCGATGTCTTTCGGCATCCTGCACCTGGCACCGTTGCTGCCTGCGTTTCAGGCACGCTATCCGGAGCTGACCGTGGACATGGTGCTCGACGACCGCAAGGTCGATCTGGTGGACGAGGGTTTCGATCTCGCCATTCGCATCGGCGAGCTCCCGGACTCGTCGTTGGTGGCGCGCCGGCTGGGGCCGTGCCGGCATGTAGTGTGCGGCTCGCCGGAATATTTCGCACGCCACGGGGTACCGCAGTCGCCCGAAGAGCTGGCGCAGCATGCCGCCCTCACCTACCGCTACGCGAGTTCACCCAACGAATGGCGTTTCCTCGGGGCGGATGGCAACTATCGCCAGGTCACGATGAACAGCCGCCTGCAGATGAACAGCAGCCTCGCGTTGCGCGAGGCTTTGCTCAATGGCGCGGGTGTCACCTTGACCCCGACCTTCGTGGTTGGGGCCGATATCCGGGCCGGGCGACTCAAGGCGGTGCTGCAGGGCTATCAAGCCTTGGAGGTCTCGATCTATGCCGTCTATCCGCAACGCAAGCATTTGTCGCCCAAGATTTGCGCCTTTGTCGACTTCCTCGGCGAAGCGATCATGGACCCGCCCCACTGGGAGCCGGGCTGATCAGGAGCGGGTGGCGCTACCCGGACCTTGCTCGCCAAGTTGCGCAGCGATCGTGATCGCGATGCCCAGGGCGATGACGCCTGCACCCGCCCAGGTGGCCGCCTCATAGCGCTCACCCAGGAAGACCGTGGCCACGACCAGGCCGACTGCCGCCGCCACGTAGCCGATCTGGCTCAGCAGCACCGGCCCACCCCGTTGCTGCAGGCGGTAGAAGATCGGAAAGGTGATCGCCGCCACCAGCATCTGGAGCGGCGCCGCGGCGCCTGCGGGCACTAGGTCCGACACGGGCACCGTGCCGCGGGTAACCAACAGCATTAGCACCAGCACGAGGCTGGAGAAGGCGTGCCCCCAGAAGGCCAGCGAGCCGGGTGACTCGCCGTCTGGCCAGTTCAGCGTGCGATAGACGTTGCCGGTGGCCAGCGCAACCGGAATCAGCAGCGCCGCCAGCAGCCACGCGAGGTCCGGCCCGTCCGGGTTGGCGCCGCGCGTCAGGCTGACGATGACCGCCCCGACCAGGCCCGCGCCGATCCCCAGCAGGCCGAGCCGTCCCGGTGTCCGGAGCCGGAATACACTCGCCAGCACAACGGTACACAGTGGCGAGAGGGCGAACATGAGCCCGGTATAGCCGGCGCCCGCATGAGGAATTACCGAGAACACCAGCAGGTTGGGAACGATGAACGAGATCAGTGCCGACATGGCTGAGTAGCGCATCACCTGGCGCGAGGGCCAGGTCAGCTCACGGCGCGCAACCAGCACCGGCATGAGTAGTAGGCTTGCCCCCGAGGAAATCAGCAAGGCCCACAGCAACGGCGTGACGCCAGCCTGACCGGCGATCTTGCCCAGCGGGAAATTGAACCCGATCAGCATGCCAGCCAGGAGCAGCAACACGGCCGGTTGTTGCAGCAAGGTGGAGAAGAGGTTCGGGCGAGTGGACAATGCGGCGGCATTCATAGCGCGATCCTCGCCTGGATGCGCAGCTCGGCGCCGAAGCGTCCGGCGAAGGCGAGTTCCGCCAGCGGCAGTCGGTCGCTGGGCAGCTCACGCGCCTGCAACTCCTCTGGTAACGTCTCGGGCGAGGCTCGGCGACCGATCGCGACGGCGATCTCGATCTGGAAGCTCTCCGGCACCACAAGTCGTTCGCGAACCGCGTCGTAGTGGATACCGGCCATCGCATGGGCCTGGTAACCGAGCATCGTCGCCTGCAGCGCCAGATGCGCCCAAGCCGCGCCGGTGTCGAACTGGTGGGTGCGCGACGGAGTGGCCGATCCGGAACCGCGGGCGGGCGTTAGCCGGTCCGAGACGACGAACACCAGGGCCGAGGCCCGAGCCGCCCAGCTCGCGTTGGACGGATCGAGCAGGTCCACGAAGTCCTGCCAGGATTCGTCTCCGCGCAGCGCATAGATGAAACGCCAAGGCTGAATGTTGTAGGCCGACGGCGCCCAGCGCGCGGCCTCTAGCATCGTCATCAGATCCGCACGCGACATCGGCGAAGTATCGAAGGCTCGCGGCGACCAGCGCCTGACGAAGATCGGATCGACCGGATGGCTGGGCGTCCGTTGGGGACGAATATGGGTGGCTTGCGTGGGAAGTGGTGCGTTCATGGCTTTCCTCCGTATTGTGTGAGCACTGCTCAAGGACACGGCTGGTAACATTCACCGCCGCTCTGGAGGAAACCTTAAAGTTAATACGAACAAAGATAATCCAGCTTTCTGGAATTGCACTGTTCATGAAAATTGACCAATCGACGCCTAGGGCAAGGCTACAGCACTCGGATGTCATCGCGATGTGAGCCCCAGCATGTTGGTATGGAGGTCGTCATTCCAAGCTGTGCTTCTTGCACTTGGACGCGCGCTGATCAATGGCCGCTTTCCGTTGGCTGAGCCTGTTCAACGGCCGGCTTGGAGGAGCGGCACCAATGACTCCTCGTGGCCGGCTGCCGACCGACGCCATCCTGCGCCCACCGGCTGCTTTGCGCCACGTAGCGGGCGGTCAGACAAAAAAGTGAGATGCGCAGCCGAATGACCGCTTACGGCTGATCGCTCCAAGCCAACGGCGGCTTTCAAGAAAAGCCGCGACCGTCTGCTCTCCAAGCCGGGAGGGGGTCATTGACCGCCGCAGCGGCGCCCGCAGGCGTGTTTCCTGGTAACGCTAAAGAGGCCACGCGACTACCGTTTCGTCGCCACCAGCCGTTCTTTCAGTTTCGACCAGCGCCGCTCCACCTGCTTACCATTGACCGCCATGGCCAGTGCTCTCTTCTGCCCGACCAGCACCACCAGCCTCTTGCCGCGCGTGATCCCGGTGTAGATCAGATTGCGCTTGAGCATCATGTAGTGCTGGGTCGAAATCGGAATGACGACCACCGGGTACTCGGAACCCTGCGACTTGTGGATCGTCGTCGCGTAACAGAGCACCAGCTCATCGAGCTCGCCAAACGGATAGATGACGACCCGGCCGTCAAAGGCCACGGCGAGTTCCTCTTCGTCCTGGTCGACGCCGGTCACGAAGCCGATGTCGCCGTTGAAAACATCCCGGTCGTAGTTGTTCTCGATCTGCATTACCTTGTCGCCGACACTGAAGCGGTTGCCGAACTTGTCGACACTATGCTCGCCCGGCGGATTGAGCACCGCCTGTAAAGCCTGGTTGATACCGCGTGCGCCGGTGATCCCCCGGTTCATCGGGCACAGCACCTGAATGTCGCGGATCGAATCGACCTCGAACTTTCTCGGCAGGCGGGTCTGCACCAAATCCACCACGGTTTGCGCAATGACTTCCGGTTCCTCAGCAGCAACGAGGTAGAAGTCCGATGCTTCTCCTTTCTCGGGCAGGCTGGGAAAGACGCCCCGGTTGATCTGGTGGGCACTGCGCACGATTCGTGAGGTGGCCGCCTGGCGAAACACTTCGGTCAGCCGGATAACGGGGACGACACCCGAGCCAATGAGATCGGTCAGGAACTGGCCGGGGCCCACCGAGGGCAGTTGATCCACGTCACCGACAAGAATCATCGCCGTGCGGGTTGCCACGGCCTTGAGCAACTGATTCGCCAGCGGCACGTCGATCATCGAGCATTCGTCGGCCACCAGAAGATCGCATTCGAGGGGATTGTCCGCGTTGCGCTTGAACTGGCCATTGATCGGATTGATCTCCAGCAAGCGATGGATCGTCTTGGCTTCCAGACCGGTCGATTCGGACAAACGCTTGGCCGCCCTTCCCGTCGGCGCACACAGCAGGGGTTTGACGCCCTTGACGGTCATGATGGTCAGAATCGACTTCACCAGGGTGGTCTTCCCGACGCCGGGACCGCCGGTGATCACCAGCAGCTTGGAAGACAGGGCGAGACGGATGGCCTCTTTCTGGCTGTCGGCCAACTGGATAGAGAGCTTCTGCTCGACCCAGGGAATGGCTTTCTCGGCCTCGAAGGCAGGCAGGGTCGTCCCGCCTGTCTTGAGCCGCTGAATCTGGGCGGCGATCGATTGCTCGGCGTAGTAGAGGGGCGCCAGGAAAACGCAGGCTTGGCCTTCGACGGTGTCGGGCAGCAATACCTCGTCGGCGACTTCCTGAGCGATCGCCGTTTCGATGATGGATTCCGCGATGTCGAGCAGCTTCACCGCCAGGGGCACCAGTTCGGCGTAGGGCAAGCCGCAGTGGCCCTGGCCCGAGGCTTCGGTGAGCGCGTAGGAAATACCGGCCTGGGCTCGCAGGGGAGAATCCTTGGCAATGCCAATCTTCTGGGCAATCGTGTCGGCCGAGAGAAAGCCGATGCCGCGAATATCCTGGGCCAATCGGTAGGGGTTTTCCTGAACGATCTCGATGGCCCCCTGACCGTAGGTCTTGAAGATGCGCACCGCTCGGGAGGTGGATACGCCATGCGCGTGCAGGAAGACCATGATGCTGCGAATGACCTTCTGGTCAGCCCAGCCGGAGGTGATCTTTCTGGCGCGGACTTCCCCGATGCCGGGAATTTCGCGAAGGCGTTCCGGGGACTGCTCGATGACGTCAAACACCGCCGCACCGAAGGCCTTCACCAGCTTGCCGGCATAGACGGGGCCGATGCCCTTGACCATGCCTGAACCGAGATAGCGCTCGATGCCGGTCAAGGTGGTCGGCGGGTAGATTTTGACGAACACAGCGCGAAACTGCCGGCCGTGCTCGCGGTCGGTCACCCAGTTGCCGGAAGCGGACGCGTATTCGCCGGGAGAAACGACGGGGGCGTGGCCGATCAGGGTAATCAGTTCTCGCTCGCCCTTCACCTTGAGGCGCAGAACACAGAAACCGTTCTGCTCGTTGTGGAAGGTCACGCGTTCAACGAGGCCGGCGAGGCGGTCGAGTTCGGCGGCGTCAGGCATGGTGGGGCGCGGTGAGGCTACCCAAGGCGGCGCGCGAATCGACTGCCAACGGGCTTAACGCCGGCTGCGTCGAGTCTGCCAAGGGTGTGCATCAGGCGGCCTGCTGAAGCGGTGCGTCCTTGACTGACGCCTCGACGCGCTCCCGCAGTTCCTTGCCAGCGGTAAAATGGGGCACGTACTTTTCGGGGACCGGAACCGCGACTCCGGTTCGTGGATTGCGCCCCGCCCTCGCTGGATGATAGTTCAGCCGAAAACTTCCGAAACCACGGATTTCGACACGATCACCTTGCGCCAGGGAGCGCCCGATGGCGTCGAGGATTTCCTTTACGGCGATGTCGGTATCCTTCACCGTCAGCGTCGGAAAACGGGAGGCGATGGCGGCGATCAGATCAGCGCGAGTCATACCCGCATTCTACCGTCTGGAGTAGCGTTGCCTCTCATTGCCGGACGGGGTTCAGAGAGACGAGCGCTTCCGGCACCGACCGCACGACTCGATCGGTCCTCGGAGTCGTGAAGGTCGGCATTTCGAGGTGAGGTGGCAACTCGCCACCTTGCCCTGATCGTCCGCTTGTCGGCCACGGGAGACGGTTGCCGATCACATTCGGCGACTTACCCCAGGTAAGCCGACCTGCGCCAGGCTCGATCGCTGATCAGGCCTCGATGCCCTCGCGCGTTGCGCGAGGATTTCTGCATTGCGTTCATCTTACCCGGCGGCCTCGGCTGCCAGGCACGGCATGCACATGCTGAAGCGCGCCCCGTGCAACTATCGCGCGCAATGCGCCCTCAGTCCTCGATCGTAAACTGGAGCCCGGCGCTCGCCTGCAGGCGGCGTACGAGGGCCATGCCCATGGCCGCGCCAGGCGTCCAGACGCCACCGCCGGTCATCGCCCCGTCGACATCCTGCACGAGGCAGAGCGCACTCTCGCTGATCATCTTCGAGGTCGAACCATAGCCGGGGTCGCGGTCGCCGATCACTTTTGCGCGCAGCAGGGCGCCCTCGGTCGTCTCGCCGATGAAAACGAGCTCGTAGCGGCCGTTCTCGCGTGCCTGCGCGTCGGGCCCTTCGCCAGGCTTGGGCAGCGCGAAGCGGCGCAGCAGGGCCCGGGTCGGCGCCATCGCGAGCAGCAGGTTCTGCACCCGCGCCTGGCGCACCAGGCGGCGTGCGCGCGCCTCGCCCTTGGCGCCATCGCCGGTCAGCATGCGTTCGTCGTACACGAAGTCGCGCCCCCAGGAATGGCCGAGCAATGCGTTCGTGCGGTGTACGTTCTTGGTGTTGATCGGCGCCATCACGAAGGGTCCAGTCCAGGATTGCGCGCCCTCGTCGTAGCTCGCCGATTCGCCTTCTGGCTGCGCCGGGCCGCTGAAGCCGGGCGTCAGCGCAAAGGGGTCGGCCATCGTGCGCGCCGCCGAAGGGTCACGTCGCATCTGCTCGATGGTGGCAAGCAGGCTAGCGATGGTGCCACCTGACGGCCCGCCCTTGAGCACCCGCACGCGTCCTCGCACGCGCGACAGGGGACGACCGAAGCGGCGCAGTGCCTCGTCTTGCAGAAACACCACGCCGAGGTCAAAGGGGATCGAATCGAAGCCGCAGGAGAACACGATACGGGCGCCGCTCTGCGCGGCCATCGGCTGCAGGCGCGGAATCATCTTCGCCATCCAGGCCGGCTCGCCGCACAGGTCGACATAGTCAGTGCCAGCCCGCGCGCAAGCGAGCACCAGCGTTTCGCCATGGAGTTGGTACGGACCGACGGTGGTCAGGATCACACGCGTGCGCGCCGCCAGGGCGGCCAGCGCGTCGACATCCGACGCATCCGCGGTGAGCAGGGGCAAGGTGGCGCGCGCCCCGATGGCATCGCGCACCCTCGCGAGCTTGGCGGCATCTCGCCCGGCGAGGGCCCAACGCAGCTCACCTGCAGCGCCGTAGGTCGCTTGCAGGTACTCGGCCACCAAGTGCCCTGTAAAGCCGGTGGCGCCGAAAACAATGAGGTCGAAGCTTCGTTCCATTCAGCATCCTCGCACGACGCCCGCGCCGCGAATTGCCCGCGTTACTGCGTAGCGATCGCTCAGGTCGCTTTGGCGGCACAAGGGCGACGATCGCGAACATGCGGTACGGACAACTGCTCGGCCGTGTCAGCCATCGAACCCCTCACCGACACTATCGCGCATGCACTCTGTCGCCGGGTCACACAGCGTGCCAGGCAGAGACGCGGTCATCGGTACAAAGTGTTGCTGCGTTACGTGGGGATTCCCACAAATACAAGGTCAGCATGAAACGTCTCCTCTTCGCCGCCGCACTGATCGTCGCCAGCTCGCCGGCGCTTCCCGCCGACGTTGGCGTCTCGGTGAGCATCGGCCAACCCGGCTTCTATGGTCGCATCGACATTGGCGGCTATCCACCGCCGCAGGTGATCTACCCGCAGCCGATCATCATCGAGCGGGTACCGGTCGCGCGCGCGCCGATCTACCTGAACGTTCCCCCGGCCCACGCAAAGCACTGGAGCAAGAATTGCCACAAATACCGTGCCTGCGGGGAGCGGGTTTATTTTGTGCAGAACAACTGGTACAACCGCGAATACGTTCCGTACTATCAGGAACAGCGCCACCGCCGTGAGGAATACCGCGAGGACTATCGCCGCGATTACCGCCGTGACCAAGGCGATGGCCGCGGGGACGACCATCGTGGCAAACCGAAGAAAGACAAGAGTCACGGCAACAGCGGTAACCATGGGGGAAATCGCCAGGATTAGGCGCTCCCAGCGCTTATGCGACTGGCCCCGAAGCTTGCGAGCCTTTTCGCTTGGGACCGGTCACCAACTCGTCATTCTCACCATGGAGAATTATCTGCAGAAAACGACGAAATGCTGCCCACGGAGCGATCACATAAACCCATCGAATTACTTCAGCAGGAAGTGCTCCATGCGGTGACCCGCTTCAATCAGCGCCTTGAAGACATTCGGAAGCTTCCCGCGACCGCTCCAGGTTACTGTTTTGTCTGGCGTGATGTACTTGGGTTTGACGGGGGTGCGAGCTTTCTTGGAACCTGCAGCGCCTGCGCTAAAACCACACTGGGCCGCAGTCAAATCGTATTCCTGGATAATGCCCTTCACCCGACGAATCGCGTCTGCCACTTCTGTTCTACGGGCTTCATCGATCCGTTTATTGAGTTCGTCGCGTTGGGCAAGCAGTTCCTGGTAATTCGGCATGGAATCTCCTGAGAGGTCTTGCTGGTTGAAGTGAAACGCCGAGAAGGCGCCACTTATAGGATTTTAATCGAGTGCGGGCTGATTCGATACCATAAAGAGCTATCTGAACCGATTGGCCCAGGTCAGTTCAACGAATCGACCCGGACGAAATTCGATGGATCACCGCCCGAGGGTTTTTCATCAACGACCTTGGCCCGGCTTCGCAGTTCCTCTGCTACGCCGACTACGCCACTGGGCTACAAACCGGTCGCTCACTATCGCCGTCCGTACCGCAAGAAAGTCAGTTGATAACTTCGACCTGCACCCATTTGAATATCAGCCCCTGTTCGCTTTCCACGCACCGGGCGACCAGCAAGATCGGCCCGTTGGGCACCAGCGTGACCGCCGCTTTGTTTTTCGCGGCACCAGCCCATCCTCCATGAAGCCCCATTTCGTGCTCGCGCTCGGCATCCTCGATGCGTTGGCACACGTCTTCGAGGGAAAGCTCCGTTAGCGTGATGTCCGCGGTCAGCGAGGCCAGCATCCCGAGATCGAACTGATCGGTCACCAGATAGCGAGGGGGCTTGTTCATGACGCGTACTCCTTCGGCTCGTCCTGCGACTGCGTCGGCACCTTCGCAAACCGCTCCAGGCGCCCCAGCGTCACGAGCAGGTCGGCAAGGTAATGCGCCTGACGACGATACTCGCTGGCCTCGCTCTCTACGGCAGTGACCAGGTCATCGTCCCACCCCGAGGTGTGTCGAAGCAGGTCCTCCGTGCGGTAGCCAAATGCTTGTGCATCCCGGCGCCGACTGCTGTTGCGCTTCGGAATGTACGTTCGGCGCGCCTCGCGACCTTGAGCCTTCCTGCCGTACCAATTGACCACGTACCACTCGATGGAGAGCGCATTGCCCCGCTGCCGAACCCGGAACTGCAACGTGTTCTTCTGGCTCCAGTCCTTGCCGTTGTTTGCCTCCATGACTTCCTGCAGGTAGCGATTACCCAGGTCTCTGGCCTGCTCGAACACGTCCTTCATCTGAGCTTGCAGCAGTGCTCTTACGTCCCTGATCCGGTCTTCCATGGGTAGTCCGTGCCCCCTCTTAAAGATAAGGATTCGTCACCCCACCAATCCTTATGAAAAATCGACCAAAACGCCGACACCCGGATATCGCGAAACCCCCGTCGTGACTAAAGCCAAGCGCCCTTCCCGGTCACCAAGGATGGTCATTTCGCCTATTCGGCCGGTTTCAAGGCCTCGCAGGATGTCCCCCAGGGGGTAATTCCAGGCAAATGAGCAGGCTTTTTCTTTCATAAGGCTGCAGCCCAACCAATCCTTATGTAATAGGGCATGGTGGGTGCAATCGTAGGCACCAGCCGCCTCCCCTTGCGGCCGAGATACGTCCTTCCCGGTCGCATTTCGAACCTGACAGTGAATACGCTCGCGTCGCATGCGGCCAGGTGCTCTGGCGGTGCACAGATCGTGGGCAAAAACGCTCAAAATCCGCTTGGTATCCCTGCAGGGTTCCTGCGGTACCACTGCCAGGTTTTCCTGCTCCATCCCGAACGCGCTGATCGACGATAGGTGCCCTCTGCCGGTCAGAGACTCGTCAACGGCCGGCATTGCCAGGATGTACAGTGGGATGAAAACGAGGTTCCTCAGACGATCCGACATGGTGGCTCCCTTCCCTGTCATGCGTTTCCGGTGCGTGGGTTCTTGACCCTCTTGCGGCGCCATGATCCAGCTGCCTTCCGTTTGCTCATGACCCCCATGGTGCCGGACATGCGGTGGAGGATTCCATGCCGCCACCGGGCGACTTCGGTAGCCAGCCCAACCCGTTTGTTCCGCAACATTCGCGCTTCTTCCGACGCGTGAACAAACCGTCACACGCGTGAACAAACCGTCACACGTGTGAAGAAACCTTCACACGACGGCGGTGCTTTCTCCGTCAAAAATAGCGATACTTCTGGAAAACAGGATCGGAGCGCCCCATGTTCAAAGTGGCCGTCATCGAAGACGACATTCCCACCAGCAATCAACTCAAGGAATGGATTCTTTCCGCGCACCCGGGCATCACCGTGGAGCAGTGGTTCACCCGCGACGATGCGGAAGCCGCCCTGGCTCGCGTGCAGTACGACCTGGTGGTGCTGGATATCGAACTGGGGCGGGAGCGTCACGCGGGTGTTGCGATCATCAACGCCATCAACAGGCGCACCAGCGGTACACCGGTGCTGGTGGTCTCGGCGATGCCCGCCACCATCTACCGCGGCATCATGAAGGCACTGGATGCCTGGGATTACTTGCAGAAGGCCACCTTCGAGGAAGCCGAGTTCATCGATACCTTCCTGGAAATCCTGCGCGCCGTCCGACAGCGTGCAAGCGTCAAGCCGCCCTTGGCTGCCAGCGACGAACTCTCCATTGATCCCCTGCGGCAGAGCACGCCCCTATGGCGGGGACAACGAATCAACCTGCCACTGACCGCCCAGCGCATCCTCGCCGCGCTCTACGAGAAACGTGGCGAGGTGGTCTCTTACGAAGAACTGGCCCAGGTGGTCAAAAGCGGCCGGAGTCGGGACAACATCCGTAAACACATCAGCAGCATCCGCGAAGCTTTTCGTGAACTGGACGAAGCGTTCGACCGTATCGAGAACATCCCCATGCGCGGCTTCCGATGGTCAGACCCGACCGCCACCGGCGCAAGCGACCGGTAAGCGGGTGATGGGCAGCAGGAGATTCCTCCGCCGCAACCCGGCGCATCGCTACGCCTCTTCGGTGAGGTCGCCGGAATGAAACCGCTGGCCTGGCTGGCGTCGTTCCGGCTGCGCATCCTCTTTCGGACCTCCTTCCTGCTGCTTGCGCTGGCTGTGGTGGCCATGGCGGTCGCAGTGCTGCAGGAGGAAAAGCAGCGCAGTTACGACAACTATCAAACGAGCTTCGCCAAGACCAAGGAACAGATCGTCGCCCGCCTGCGCCACCCAGCTGGGCAGTTGGCACTGCTCAACCCGCCGCGCGGCGACGGTCCCGTGACACCGCTACGCCCGGTGATGCTGCCCTTCTCGGCCATCGACTTCGATGATCAGGGCAAGGTCCGCCATGCTGTAGAAATGGCCGGTTGCCTGGTCCAGTACAAGAACTACGGCAGCCTGTGCGTGGCGATTGCCAACAACCCCTGGGCCGGCGGCTTCATCTATGCGGCAGGCACTTTCGTCAGCAGCACGCTGCTGCCTCACCGAATTGGCAACGAGTTCCTCGATGGCGCTCACCGCCTACGGGTGGTGGTCAGCCTGCGCGGAGAGACCTACCGCTGGGTCGCGCCCTTCGAAGTCCCGAGCCGTGACGAGCGTCGGCGCGCGTCGGGGATGCGAGGTCGTTTCACGGGTTACGTGGAACTGGACGACCGGGACTACACCGGCGAGATGCCGGTGAAAGAATTCCGCGGCTGGGTATGGCAGAGCGGTCGGTGCCTTGACGCCGCCAAGGAGAGCGACGAGAACTGCGATAAGAAATCGTTCTTCTCGCTACGCTTGCCGATTGACGTGCTGCGCGATGCGCTCTTCCAGCCGGAAAAGCCCCAGTGGCCGCCACCAGACCTCGACCAGTTTCAGGTCCGCGTGGAAATACTGCCACCCGGCGACGGTGCGGCGATTTTCGACAGCAACGAGGACGGTGCCGTCCCGCCCTTTTCCCTCAACGACCTGACGGCTCTTCTTCTGCCCGGCGAAACCCTGACGATTCAGAAGGCCGACCGCGGTGAGCCTACCCATCTGGTGCAACTGCATGGCAAGGACGAGGTCCTGGAGGAGCCTTCACCACTACTCACCCGCCTGATTCGCAAATTGCCGGTGGAACGTTACGACGCCCCGGTCGAACTCGCCGACGAGGTGGTGACGCCCATGGGCAGCTATCGAATTCTGTTCCACGGGGATGCACGCAGTGTGAACAAGATCCTGAGCGCCGTCGCCTCGCGCGTTTCCTGGTTTGTCGGTGCCATGCTGCTGGCCATCGCGCTGGCGTGGCTGGTTATCGAGACCGGCGTCGTCCGGCGCATATCCCGTCTCACGCGACGTTCCAGCGCGCTCTCCAGGAGCGTGAAGGCCATCGGCGGCCTACAGCGCTTCGATCTGGCGGATCTCCGCGGCAGCGACGAGTTGGGCATCCTCGCCAACTGCCTCAACGACCTGCTGCGGCGAGTGAAGGAAGACGCCGAGCGGGAAAGGATACGCGCCGAGCAGGAACGGGACATGTGGCACGCCGTTGGTCACGAAATCATGTCGCCGCTACAATCGCTCCTGGTGCTGCATGGCCACGCCGACGACCCCAGCTACCGCTACATCAATCGCATGCAGCAGGCGGTGCGTGTGCTCTACGGCAACGCCAGTCCAAGCGAAGCCTTTCAGTCCTCGGCGCTGCAGGTGCAGGCGATCGACATCGCCAAGCTTCTGCGAAATGTCGCTGACAACGCCGGTTTTGTCGACGTGCGCTGCGCCGCTGCGTACCAACCGGTGTGGGTACGCGCCGACGAGTTCCCCCTCGAAGACGTCTTCTCGCACATCCTCAAGAACGCCGATCGCTACCGTCAGCCCGGCACGCCGATCACGCTCACCCTGGAGACCACGGAGACCACAGCGACGGTGATCATTCACAACGTCGGCCAGCCCATTGCTGAGGATTTCCTGGACAAGATCTTCGAGTACGGCGTTTCCGAGCATGCGGAAGCCGGCGCCAACGGTAACCGCGGCCAAGGTCTCTTCGTCGCCAAGACGTACATGGCCAAGATGGGCGGGACAATCACCGTTCGCAACGTGGAAGATGGCGTGAGTTTCGTGCTGACATTACAGCGGATGCGGGTTGGAGGGGCGCAGTAAGGTCCCCCAACGGGTTCCAGGAAGACGATCGCGTGCTTCTGTCATTCCACCGCAGCGCTAATATAGAGCCGAGAATCCAGCACCAGCCTTGACCGATCATCCCGGACGGTGACGATCGAGGCGCTTGCGAGTGCATAAGTCGCGAAAAGAAATGCAGGACACGAACAACCAGCGGCCCTCGCCTCAACGGCACTCGGCCCGGTCCTCTGGCTTCGCGGCCTCAAAAGCGCCGGTTTTGAAGGGAGCGACATGAGCAAGACCGATGGGGAGCCACCGCCGGATGGAACAGCGTCTGAACAGGGCAACGACCGACTGTCAATCCCTGCAGTCGAATCGGGCGCGCTTGCAGCCCGTTTGAAGGTGCTCATCAGACCGGGGTCGGTTGCATCTTTTGCCAAGCGATGTGGCCTCGCGGAATCCGTCCTCCGGACGTACATCAGCGACGGGCGAATGCCATCTCTGGACAAGGCTCTGGCCATTGCCGCCGCCGGGGGCGTCACCCTTGACTGGCTCGCGACCGGCCGTGGCCGGCGCGTCACAGCCCAAGTCAGCGCGGCTTACGCCACGGACTCTAAAAACGCCGGCGATGCCGAAGAGCCGCAAACACCGTCACTCGACCCTGCCGTGCTGGAGGGCATCCTGAAGGCTGTCCTTGAAGCCCAGGGGGATCGCGCGACACCGGAACACCTTGCGGCCTTGACCGTCGACCTGTACTAACGTGCCATGACTATTGAGCCGCGGGAATAGACCCAACCGATCCTTCGGCCCGCGGTTACCGCAACCCGCACCTTTTCACCGACCAGCAGGGTGTTTCAAGCCACCCGCGGCAGATGAAACGTCAATCGTCGCCTGCCGAACGAACACCGTTCGCCGATGCCCGCGAGGTTCAGGCCGAACGAAGTGCAGCGAGCCATGGATCGTGACCCGTTCGGTCGCGATCCATGGCATGAAGGAGGATATCGGGAAATAGCACCCGCGGGTCTGGGCCGCGTCCCCTCCAGAAAACCTCAGCGAATGCTCACTGTCCGCGCCTTCCACGCCGGCGCCTGAGACCGGTAGAAGACCGACAGCGAACTCGGTTTGTCAGCCCAGCGCTCGACCTCCAGGCTGGACAGGTTCACCAGCTCGAAACGGATCTTGTAGCGGCCGTCGACCTTCGCCTCGCGGGCGGCGAGCAGTTTCGTGTGCCCTGGCACCCAACCCGCGAACTCGACGTAGCCGAGGTCGGGCGTGTCGGTGGCCGGCGGGACGACATCGACGATCCAGCCCGTCGGTTCCTGGCGAAAGACCCACATCTCGCGCCAAGTATCGAGCGGTTGCACGGCCAACGTCAGGGCGCCACCCTGAGGATGGGCTGCCGCCGACGCCGACCAGACGATGCCGTAGGTACAGCGGGTGAGCAGCGGGTTCTTCACGTCGTGGCGGGCATCGACCAGATGCACGCAGGTCTCGCCTGGCTCACCGGGAGTGGTCGCGACGCCGAGACCGACCGGCGCCTTGATTGGGTCGAGAGGTAGCCCGGGCTCGGCCGCCCAGCGCGAAGCGCCGACGCGAAGCGCAGCGTCGCTATAGGTCGCGGCATCCGTCTCCGCCAACTCGCTCTTGTTGATTAGCGCCAGTTCGTCCACCGCGCGGTTGGCTGCCTCGGCGACGGCTGCGACACCGAGTTCGGACCGTCTCGCCCGCTGCCACGCGAGACTTGCCCAGACACCGGCCTTGCGCAGGTGCAGGCGGTTCTTCAGGACATCCGGGAGCCGGGACGTGTCGATCCGGTCCAGCACTTCGGCCCGCCAGTTGTCGAGGGCGAATCGCTCGACCGGCGTCAGCCTCGGTGAGACGCAGTCGTGACGCGTGAGCGCCAGCGCCGCCAGGGCTTTCTGTAGATCGGATGCCGGCAGCGCCAGGACACGGCGGAAGGCGTCGCCGTCATAGCAGAGCTGGATCTTCTCGTCACGCTCGAAGCTGACCATGGTCACGCCATACGCGGCGGCGACTTCGAGATGCTCGCCGACGGCGGTGTCGGGTCCTTTCGCCTGGCGGCCGGTTGCGCGTCGGGCAAGGCGTTCGGCGAAGGTGCCGAGTGCATCGAACACTTCGCCATCGATGGCTTCCGTCGGCGCTGCCTTGAGATAAGCAGCGGCATAGCTGATGCCCAAGGATTCCTCTCCGGGCGTGTCGCGCAGAAAACGGACCACGGCGAGAAGTTCGGGAGCGCTCTCCGGCTTCAGCGACTGCGGCCGAACCTGGCTCGATAGGACGTAACCGGCGCGCTCGCGGCGGTGGTCGTAGACCTGCAGGTAATCGCCCTTGGCTCCACGGATTTCCAGGCTGTCACCCTGCCACAGGACGGCGTGCTGGGCGGCGCTCTCCCGCGGGGCAGCCCGCAGTCCGGCCTGATCCTGGGTGACGATGGCGATGACGGTGAGTGCGGTGGCGAGCATGGTCATTGTCCTCCCTCGCCACTTTCGTCTGCCGCCAGATCGTCCGACGCCCCACGGCCTGCTGCCGGCGCACGCGCCGCCGTGCCGCTACCAAGCAGCGTTGCACCGATGAAGCCGCCATCGCGGGGCGGTGCGGCGATGATCACCGAGATCTTGTCGGAAAGCTTGTCGGCCATCGTTTTCTGGATCAGCAGCGGATGCTTGTCGATCAGCGCGCCGTCACGCGCCAACTGTTCGCTGGCCACCTTACCAAGGCGTTCCTTCCGATACGCTTCGGCGTCAGCAAGTTGCCGGCGCGAGTCGGCTTCGCCGGCTGCCTCGATGCGACGCGACTGGGCGTTGGCCTCGGCGCCCTTGATGCGAGTCACCTTCTCGGCCTCGGCCTCTAAGCCGCGTTGCTCGATCTGTTTCTGTTTGAAAGGCAGGACGTGTTTCATCGCTTCAGCCTGCGCCCTGGCGGCGATGATCTGCTCCTGGCCGGCGGCCTCGGCGGCGGTTTCCCGGCGAATTTTCTGGGCCAGGGCTTCGAGTTCGCTCTGCTTGACCTGCTTGTCTTTGAGTTCCAGCGTGTAGCGCATTTTTTCGCTGGCGAGCTCTTCGGCGAGCAGGGTTTCCATGCCCGACCGGTAGTCGCGCGGCAGGTCCACCTTGCCCAGAGTCACCGACTCCAGAACAATCCCGTCAGCCGCCAGGCGGGGTTTCAGTTCACCCTCAATGGACTCCTGGATGGCCTGGCGTTTGCTGGAAAAAATCTCGCGTACGGTGTAGCGGGACAGGGTCTTGTAGAGCACGCCTTGCACCACCGGCTCGACGATCTCACCACTGACGTCCTCGGGCAGGTTCCTGGCCACGGCCACGATCTGTTTCGGGTCGAGCGCGTAGCGCACCGAGATGTCGATGCCCAGCGAGAGCCCCTCTACCGACTGGAAAGGCGCCGGGCCGTTGGCTTCGAGTCCATCGATCGGGCGATAGACCTGGTCGCGCAGCGAGAAGCGGCGCAGCTCGTGCAGATGGGGAATGACGACCGCGGCACCTTCGTGCACTTCGACCGAGTCGCCGGTGAGCTGATTGAGGCGGATGCCGACTTCCCCACGACCGATGCTCTGCACCGGGGGATTCGTGTAGAGAGCATAACCGCCGGCGGTGAGCACACCGAGCGTGGTGAGACCAAAGGCGTGACGGTGGATGGCGCTGCCGCAGTTGGTAGCCAGCGAACCGACACCAGTAGCCGCGCTACCCAGCGCGTTGCGAACGTTTTGAGCGATCTTTGTGAGCTGTTCCGACATGATGTTTCTCCCCACGGGCTGATCTTCGATGAAAGGGACAAGTGCCCCGCCGTGGGGTCGGGAAGATCAGTCCGTACCCGGTTCGGCATGGAAGCCATGGTCGTCCATGTGCCGTGGAGGGTTCAAAGGCGGCGCGGGGGCAGTTTAGTAACAGGCCGGCGGCTTTTCTACCGGGACGTCGTCATTTCTTCAGGGGTGTGAACAAATCTTCACAACCTGGCCGTGAACGCACCGGTCAAGCGGAAGAGGCTGCAGTGTATGCAGGCGGCTGGCCGCTGAAGAACCCTCCCCTGCCTCGGCGAAATGCGTCCTCCGTGGTCGCTTTTCGAATGCCGCTGGGCCGACCGTTTCCATAGCATCAGGTGCACTGGCGGCGCACTGAACGCGCGAAGGAACGTTGAACGCTCCTCTTGTGTGCCTGCAGGTTTCCTGCAGTACGTCTGCCAGGCTTCGCTGCCCACTTCCGGGCGCGCTGGTCAATGACGTGACCCAGGAGAAAACCTGACATGACAGTTCTCGGAATCGATATCGGCTATTCCAACCTCAAGTTGGCCTGCGGTGACCCCGGCGGCGAACCCCGGGTTCTGCTGCGACCCGCTGGCGCTGCGCCGGCCGACCGGCTCGGAGAAAAGATTGCCAGCAACGGCGAGGAAGATTTCTTGCGCGTGCTGGTCAACGGGGAACCGTTTGTCGCCGGTCTATCGCCGGATCGCGCCGAGCTATGGAGTCGCGAGTTGCACGAGGACTACCCGTCGACGGCCTCTTATCGCGCCCTCTTCCATGCCGCGCTTCTGCTCGCCGAGCGTGACGAGATCAATCGCGTCGTCACCGGGCTTCCGGTCACTCAATATCTCAACCCCGAGTTGCGCGAGCGCTTGGCCGGGCAGATGCGGGGAGAGCACCAAATCACGCCGCGGCGGAAGATCACGGTGAACCAGGTCAAGGTCGTCCCGCAACCCGTGGGAGGCTTCGTCGACTACGTCTGGGGATTGCCGGATGCCTCGGAAATCGAGGATAGCCGGGTGCTAGTCGTTGACCCCGGATTTTTCTCGGTCGACTGGGTTCTGATCAGTAACGGCGAGCTGCGGCGCCAGTCGTGTGGCACGAGCCTGGAGGCGTCTTCGGTGATCCTCGACGAAGCCGTTCGCCTGATCGCGCAGGATTTTGGGGGCAACGTCGGCAGAGAACGTCTGGAGCACACGCTCCGCAAAGGACACGCGCAGGTCCGCCTTCTCGGCGAGCGGGTCGAAGTCGCGCCCTACCTGAAGAAGGCTGCCGACAAGGTCGGGCCGATCGTCACCACCCGCTTGCGAGAATCCCTGCGGAAGGAGAACGCGAGCGCTGACCTGGTGCTGCTGGTAGGCGGCGGCGCGGGGTTCTTTGAGGAGGCGATCAAGGACGCGTTCCCGCAGCTCAAGGTGTCGACGCCGGAGGCGCCGGTTTTTGCGAACGTGCGCGGGTTCTGGCGGATGGGCGCTTGAGATGTCGTCGCTGCGCATTGTGGTGAAGATTCCGACGGGCACCTACCCGGAGTTGCTTGCCGATCTTGGTACCGTCGCGATACGAGAGCGGGCAGAACGGCTCAGAGTGCTGGCCATGATCGGCTTGAGGGACTTGCGTCAGGGTTCGTCACGAGGTCAGGCTCCGGCGAACTTGCAGCATCCGATGGAGGGAGAGGCAGCCGATGGGAAGCAGTCGGCGAATACGATCATTCGGAAACTGGCTGAGGGGCTGTAACCCCGAGCAGCACGAGCGTTCCGGTGCGATGAGCAGCCCCGAGAAAAGCTCGGTTTGCCGCCGACGCCCGACCGACCCTGTGGTCCCGCAAGCCTGCGAGCACCCGAAAAGAACGTTGTGCGCGCCTCGCAACCGAGCCGACGCGCGGTCTAATTGGTTGCTGGCAACGCCTAATTCTTGGGCGGCGGAGCGTTTCGCTTGGCGGAGGCCGGGCCAAGGCAGCTATCCGCGGTTTATCCACCGCTTACCCACAGCGTTACCAGCAGGTTCTGGGGACAGAAGCCAACGGTCCCGATTTTGCGCAACAAGAACTCTAGCGGACGTTCGCGGCTTGACTGGGTGGGCCCTTCCCTGGCGTTGCGCTTTTCCGCAAGATGCCCTTAACGATCATTGCAGAGCCGGCAGCCACCCCGTATCATGAAACATATTGAAGCGCGGTCTGCTCGTCGACCAAAGTTAGAGGCACCAGGGGTGGTGCTTGACAGAGGCATCAGAGTGGGTCCGCCCGGCTCTTTTCCTGGCATCGCGACGTCATCGTCGGCGATGCTTTTTTGCGCCCCAAGATTGCGTTGTTTCACATTAACGGACAAGAACGACGAGAACGAGGTTCGAGATGTCGCATGCAAAGCCCACTTCCCGGGTGAGGGAACGGCCTGGCGCAGGGCTCTGCGGCAATCGAGCGAATCGCCTTGAGCGCTTTTCAGCGGGAAGCCCCCGACCACCTGCCAAGCTTGGTACGTCAAACGATGGCGCACCCGTTTTTCGATCGCCAGAAAACGAGCAATCGCCACGCGCTGGTAACTCGCTTGGCCTTCGTCGAAGACTCCATGGGGTCGCTTCCCGGGCGACTTCTCCAACGACCGGAAGAACTTCAGCTTCTCCGTCCCGCTGAAGACGCTTCTCCTGGTATCGACTGTCGCGGCTGACAAAAAGACTTGACCTCACCGCTACCGCTACACGCGAGACCTTTACTGAAAGCGTCTTTCTTCCCAGGAGTGCCAGCGATGAAGATGCACATGCAGAGTTTTGGCGAGATCGAGGTTGAGGGCGCGCGTTACGTCTACGATGTCGTCATCGAACAGGGACGTATCCGAAAGCGGGCGAAGGGGCCCTCGAAGACCTATCACGCAGCGTATGGACTTACACCCTTTCCGCCGAAGAAGCCATCCCTTGGCACCGGAAACGACTGTACATTGGAACGGGGATGTACGGCGCGTTGCCCATCATGCCCGCTGTCTCTGACGCCGGCGAGGAGAAGGGCATCGAGGTGGTCGCGCTGCCAACCGGGGAAGTGTGCGGCAAGCTGGAGCGGCTGAAAGCGGACGACATCAATGCTGTCCTGCACGGGACCTGTCTTGCGGGGAAACAGCCAGCACATCTGACCTTGAGAGATTTGATGCAGCAATTTCCGGTGGAGTGGGCGAGGCAGAGGTTGCAGTTCGGGAGCAATGGTGGCTGATCTTGGCTGGGTGATGCTTCTGGCTTCTGATTTCAAACTGTCCTATTCTCGCAGTTAACGACCCTATCCTCTTCTGCCGAGAAGAGGTGCCAGGGCTGCAAGCGAGGGCCGCCTACCGGCCGGGTTCGAGGCGGATCGAAGAGGAGGAACGGTATGGGTGTTTCAGTCGTCACAGGTGCAAATCGTGGGATCGGTCTCGAACTCGCACGGCAGCTCAATGCACGCGGAGCGATCGTGGTTGCGGTGTGTCGCAAGAGCTCGCCGGAGCTCGACGCGCTCGGAGTGCGTGTCGAATGCGAGATTGACGTCACTGAGCCTGCAGCGTTGTCAAAGCTCGCCGAACGCCTCGCACACGACGACATTGACCTCTTCTTGGTCCAGAACGCGGGCCTGCTCGTTGGCGACTCGCTCGAAGATGTTGATCTCGACGCGGTGCGCGCGCAGTTCGAACTCAACGCCATCGCGCCGCTCTTTCTCACGCGGGCTCTCGCCTCGCGCCTTCATCCAGGCTCGAAGGTCGCGCTCATCACCAGTCGCATGGGCTCCATCAGCGACAACACCTCCGGGCGCTACTACGGCTACCGTATGAGCAAGGCGGCGCTTAATGCGGCCGGCGTCTCCCTGGCGCACGACCTCAAACCCCGAGGGGTCGCTGTAGTCATATTGCATCCGGGCGCGGTGCGCACCGAGATGACCGGCGGCCAGGGCATGATCGAGACGGACGAGTCTGTTCGCGGGCTCGTGCAGCGCATCGACGAGCTCGAACTCGAGACCACCGGACGATTCCTGCACCAGAATGGCGAAATCCTGCCGTGGTAAGACTGGGATCCGGGCACCCCGGTCGTGCTGGCAAATGGCGTCGTTCTGCGAATGGACGTTAGAGCAACCGTCCGACGATCCAGATGTGGTCAAGCTGGCGGAAACCTCGGGCAGCGGCTTGAAATGGCTCGACATGACGTTGTTTTCGGCCGGCGAAAAGCTTGCGGCGATCGCTTTGAATACAGGCAGTATTTTGGCTGACAGAACGACGGCCGTTGCGCACGTAACGCGATCGGCGTTGGCCCGCTAGCGGCAGATTGTTCGCGGCTGCACGAATTTGGGCGAAATTGACGCCCTGCTGCACCGGGAGGGGATCTATTCATCCTTTCTCTCCACCTGGCGCAAGAAGCGCGCGGCAATCGAACAGGCCGCATTCGAACCACAGAGGCGCGGACGAAAGGCCGACCCCGCGCTGGCCGAGGCCCGGCGACTTGATCAGCTCACGCGGGAGAACGACCGCCTGCGTCGCCAACTCGCCCAGGCCCGCAGGCCAGATCGCGGCTTGGTTTTACGTTCGATAACCTATTTTATCAATAGTAAGATGCATGGAAGCTGTTGCGCTCGACAGAACGCCGCTGTATTAGTATCTAATACACAAAAGCAGCCCAGAAAGGACCCGCCATGCCGAGAAACACCAGCGTCACCCTGGGTGAACACTTCGAGGGCTTCATCGCCCAGCAGATCGATGCCGGACGCTTCGAGTCCAAGAGCGAAGTGGTGCGCGCCGCGATGCGGCTGCTCGAAGAGCACGAACAGAAAGTGAGCGCGTTGCGTCAGGCCCTGGTCGAGGGCGAGACGAGCGGCGAACCGGTACCCTTCGCGATGGCGTCGATCATCGAGGAGGCACGCCAGGAGGCCAAGAGCGGTTCCGTGGATGCTTGAACTGCTTGTTCGCCCGCGCGCCCGCCGCGACCTCAAGGACATCTGGCGCTACACCGTTCAGCAATGGGGCGCCGCGCAAGCGGATCAATACCTGTACGACCTCGATCGGGAGATCCAGGGGCTTCTGAAGTTTCCCGAGCTGGGAACGCCGTACGATCCTATCCGGGCGGGCTACCGGCGGCTGCATGTGAAACGTCACCTGGTGTTCTATCGTCGCAACGGTCAGCGTCTTGAGATCGTTCGCGTGCTTCACGACGCCATGGATGTCAAAAGCCATCTATGACCCGGCGTGATCTTGTCGAAGGATTGGACGACCTCCCCGTGAGCGACACCAGCCCCCTCCCCGTCCTCCCGGCCGTTGCTTCCCGGCTCCTGACCGCCGAACGGTTCCAGCGCCTGGCCGACGTCCCCCCCGAAATCGAATGGTTCGCCAATCTCGGCAACAAGGCCACCCGCCGTGCTTACGAAAACGCCCTCGGGGATTTCATGAAGTTCACCGGTATCGCCAAGCCCGAGGAATTTCGCACCGTCACCCGCGCCCATGTCATCGCCTGGCGCGACGACCTGGTGCAGCGCGCCTTGAGCGGCATGACCGTACGGCATCGCCTGGCGGCGCTGTCGTCGCTGTTCGAGTCCCTGTGCGAGAAGAACGCCGTGACCCATAACCCGGTCAAGGGCGTCAAGCGCCCGCCGGTGGAAAGCTACGAAGGCAAGACCCCGGCCCTCGGCGACCATCAGGCGCGCAAGCTGCTGGACGCGCCCGACGGCGTATCGATCAAGGGCAAGCGCGACCGCGCCCTGCTGGCCACCCTGCTCTATCACGCGCTACGCCGCGAAGAGCTGTGCCGGCTGAAGGTCAAGGACTTCAAACACGAGCGGCGCGGCGTGCCGCACCTGAAGGTGTTCGGCAAGGGCGGCAAGATCCGCTATATCCCGCTGCACCCCGCTGCTAGCGGTTTGATTGGTGACTATCTTGAGATCGCAGGGCATGGCGCGGACGATGTCGGCGCCCTGTTCCGGCCGCTGCGCAACAACTGCACTACTGGCGGACTGGAAAAAGCGATCACGCCCGACGCGGTTTACAAATTGGTGCGGCAATACTCAACGGCGCTGGGTTTCGCGATCGGGGCGCACGCGTTGCGAGCAACCGCCGCGACTAATGCGCTTGACCACCAGGCCGACATCGCCAAGGTGCAGGAGTGGCTGGGTCACGCCAACATCGCCACGACCCGAATTTACGATCACCGCAAGACTCGGCCGGAGGACAGCCCGACCTTCAAAGTTGCCTACTAACGAATGCTCTCGTCATTTATCAGTCAGGGCCGGCCACTGGGTTTTTGCTGTTGATTTCCGCCGCGACATCCTGCCGACGTGGCTCATCGCGTCGGCGAGTTGCAAGGTGTCTGGGTCGCGCCGGAGGCGTGACCCACCGTGGCTTGAGCTAATGGACGGCGCTCAACATCCGGAGGGCGTCGAAGTTGCCATACGTCATCGATGCTATCGCGCCTGGCGTTGTGTGGTTTGCCATCGCTCCCGAGCGGAAGTGCCGCGTAAAATTCGCCGATGATCCGCTCCGAACTCATCGACCGACTCGCTGCCCTCTTCCCACAGTTCACCCCCAAAGATACGGAACTTGCGGTCAAGGCCATTCTTGAAGCACTGAGCAACACGCTGGCGAAGGGAGACCGCATTGAAATACGCGGTTTCGGAAGCTTCGGGCTCAACTACCGGCCGCCACGTACAGGGCGCAACCCCAAAACCGGTGAGGCTGTGCGGGTTCCAGCGAAAGCGGTGCCCCACTTTCAGGCGGGGAAAGAACTGCGTACCAAGGTCGACTCGCACAGATAATGGCCAGGAAGAGACGGTCGAGGAGTATTCTAAAAGCGCTCGTTGGAGCGGCTTGGGTGTATGCTATCGACCGCGCGTGCGAATTGTCATCACGATTTCTTAATGCTGTAAAGAGGCATAAAATGGGAGCAAAGGAAGACTTGTTGGCAGATCTGATACGCCATGATCGAACCGGCTCGGTGCAACGTATCCACGATAAGTTCATTGAGCATGGTCTTAAATGGAAAGGGCCAAGTAATAGTCAGACGCTACTGTATCTGTTTCGACTTGATGGCAGGGAAATGGGAGTGGCCGCGATGCGCCGTGGCATCTTGTCGTTCCCCACTACTTTTTGGAGCGCGCGGACGCCTGCGTTACGTAGGGCTCTTAATCGAGTCGCATCTTATCAGCAAGTCACCACGGAGCCCGCCATCTCGTCTAGTCAATACTCTGCAGGCCAAATTCAGGTATCAGAATCAACACTTGAGGCCATAGAGGAAATCATCGAAGAAATAGTCATTCCAGAGGCACGGCAAGCTGGTGCGAAACTTGCCTAACAAGTCGTTATTGCCGCCCCTTCGTGGCTGCAACCTCGGCTTCGCAGAGGCGCTGTTCCGCACGGCGAAGTACCGCCCGGAATTCCCGGCACGGGGGTTCGAGAGCATCGAGCAGGCACGCCTCTGGGGCAGCGACTTCGTGCGCTGGTACAACACGGAACACCGCCATAGCGGCATTCGCTATGTCACGCCAGAGCAACGTCATGCCGGCGACGATGAGGCCATCCTGGCGGCCCGTCATTTGCTCTACGATGGAGCGCGTGCGAAGAACCCGGCGCGCCGGAGTCGGCATACCCGGAATTGGTCGCCTATCGCTGCCGTGGCGCTCAACCCGGAGCGGGATGGCATCGTGGCAGCGGTCACCACTACTAGCAAGAGTATGCCAATGGCAGCATGAACTCAGGCGACAACTGTCTTGACATCTACCGTTTCTGCGGATCTACGCAGCCGCTAACAGATGCCGGCGGATGACACAACTTCTCGTTCTACCCGCCTCAGATTGACGGAATTTTCTGGGATATGCAGAGTCCAGGAATATGAGGAGTATTCTTTCCTAGGGCGGCAGCATTTGCCTTGAAATCAGGTGGTTGCAGCGGTTTCTTTTGCCGGTTTTCTCGGCATATTACTGTCGTCCTTGAACGGTTGGTTAGCCAAAGGAGGACAGTATGCTTACGACCTATTTCACGCGCCCGGCAACGCGCGCGGGGTATTATGCGGGACCTGTCGGTCCCTATCTAGACCCTTTCACTGACTGGTTGGTGAAACGGGGTTATTGCAAAGACGCCATCCGGCATCTTCTCCTTGGGGCGGTCGGCTTCGCCAACTGGATGCAGGTGGCCGGTGGTGACCTGACTTCCTTGCACGAAGGTGTTTGGAATACCTTCTGCGATCATTTGGCCAAGCAGGGTCGGCTGCATGGCACGAAGGGACAGCATTCGATCTACTGGCGCGGCGCGAAACAGTTCACGGAGTTTCTTCGCGCCCAGCAAGGCATCGTCGCTACCAAGGCGGCGCTAGCTCCGCCGGAACTGGTGGCCGCATTCGAGCACTGGATGCAAATTCACCGTGGCGTCAAACCCTCGACGCTGATCACCTATCGCCAGCACGTCATGGACCTGCTCTCTTCGCTGGACCCGCAACCAGAGCAGTTCAATGCCACCAAGCTCCACGGCTTCATTCTGACTTACGCCAAGCGCAACGGCCGCGCTGTTGCACAAACCCGTGTAAAAGCCGCTCGCATGTTTCTTCGGTTTTTGATCGCCACTGAACGTTGTCAGCCGGGCCTCGACGCCGCCATTCCGACCATTGCCGAATGGCGCTTGGCGAGCTTGCCCCGCTATTTGCCGCCGGCCGACGTAGAGCGTGTTCTGGAGGCATGCAATGGCGCAAGGCCTATCGATATCCGCGACAAAGCCATCCTTCTGCTGTTGGCACGACTCGGCCTGCGCGCCAGCGACGTCGCCTCGTTGAAGTTCGACGATATCGATTGGTTGCACGGCACGTTTACCGTCATCGGCAAGAGTCGGCATGAGGCCAAACTGCCTTTGCCTCAGGACGTCGGTGACGCCATCTTGAACTATTTGCGGCAAGCGCGTCCCTCGGTAAACGACGTCTACGTTTTTATCACCGCTGTCGCTCCATGGGAGCCGATCACCCGAAACGTGGTCAAGCATGTCGCTACGCGTGCCATCCGGCGTGCCGGTGTCGAGGCGCTGTCGTTCGGTTCCCATATTTTCCGCCATTCGGCGGCAACCGGGTTGCTCCGCCAAGGCGCTTCGCTCCAGGTCATTGGCGAAGTATTGCGCCACCGCAGCATCGACACCACCGCCTTGTACGCCAAAGTCGACATCGGACTATTGCAGCAAGTCATCAGGCCGTGGCCGGGAGCGACATCATGCTAAAGGACGCGCTTGATACCTATTTGGCTGTTCGCCACGCGGCCGGTTTCGCTCTCGTCGATGACGAACACCGCCTCCGAGGCTTTGTCCGCTTCGCCAGTGCGCAAGGAGACACCGTCATAGTCGCCGCGACGGCCATCGCCTGGGCAGGGCAAGGGCGGTCGGAATCGCAACGCAGCAACCGTTTGAAGATGGTCATCCGCTTTGCGCGGTTTGCTCATGCTACCGATGGTCGCCACGAGATCCCGCCGCAGGGCGTGTATTGTGCGCGGCGGCAGCGGCCAACCCCCTATCTGTATACCGAGAACGAAATCCAGGCGCTGATGGCGCAAGCGCTGCACCTTGGTCCGCCAGGGACGCTACGGGCGCAGACCTACAGCACCTTGATTGGCCTGCTGGCCGCGACCGGGCTGCGTATTTCCGAAGCCATCAGCCTCCATTTCCAGGACATTTCCGCTGACGGCTTGGTGATCCGCAACACGAAGTTTAAAAAAAGTCGGCTGGTGCCGTTGCACTCGACGACCCAGGCGGCACTGGAGCGATATCTGGTCGAACGCCGCCGAGTTGCCACCAATGATGACCATATGTTCCTCTCGACACAGCTCGGTCCATTGAGTCTCGACGCAGTGTATCCGACATTCCACAAACTCCTGTCAGCCTGCGGTCTTCCCCGCCAAGCAGGGCAGCCGAGGCCCCGGCTGATCGATTTTCGTCACACCTTTGCGTCGAATGCGCTGATAGCTTGCCCGCATGCTCGCGACCACATTGGGAGCCACATGCTGGCACTGATGACCTACCTTGGTCACGCAGTCCCAAGCAGCACGTACTGGTATTTGGAAAGCTCGCCACGATTGATGGAGGATATCGTCAACGTATGCGAGCGCTTGTTCGAGGAGCAAACGCCATGACACCGATCGCCCCCCATATCACCGCCTTTTTGCGCGAACGCCTTCCCCTGCAACGTGGCGCGAGCGAGCACACCTGCGACAGCTATGCCTACGCCTTCCAGTTGCTGTTCGAGTTTGCCGGCAAGCGACTGCGGCTTACGCCATCGGCGCTAAGTCTTGAGCAGATCGACGCCAAATTGGTGATGGACTTCCTGCAACACCTTGAAACCGAGCGCCACAATGGCCCGCGCACGCGTAACGCCCGCTTGGTGGCGATCAAGTCCTTCATGCGCTTTATCGAGCATCGCGTGCCGGCGCTGCTGGAACAAAGCCGGCGCATTTTGGCGATCCCGGCGAAGCGCACCGATTCCCACTTGATCAGTTATTTGTCGATGGATGAGATGCAGACCGTTCTCAATGCGCCGGATCTCCAGCGCCACGACGGCATCCGCGACCGCGCTATGCTCCACCTATGCTTCTCCGCCGGGTTGCGCGTTTCGGAACTGGTCAACCTGCCGATAAATGCGATCGAGTGGCAACCATCGCCCAATGTGCGGATCATGGGCAAGGGCCGTCGGGAACGTTTGCTCCCACTCTGGAAGCAGACTTGCGTGGATTTGCGCGCGTGGTTGGCGGTGCGCGGTCCGGCGCCGGCGACGGAGTTGTTCGTTAATGCGCGCGGCCAGCCGCTAACTCGATCCGGCTTCGAGTACATTCTCAACAAATACGTTCAGACGGCCGCCGAACGATATCCCGTGCTTAAGCAACGGCACATCTCGCCGCACAGCCTGAGGCACAGCGCCGCGATGATGGTGTTGCAGGCAACGGGGGATATCCGCAAAGTCTCGCTCTGGCTCGGCCATGCAGACATCCAGACGACCGAAATTTACTTGCGGGCGGACCCAACAGAAAAGCTGGATGCAATGAGCGCCGTTGTGCCGCTCTCACTAAAAAAAGGACGGTTCCGGGCGCCAGACAAACTGATCGCCTCGCTGCGGGGCGCTTGAATATGCTGAGCGATGGGAGCCGACATGGCCGTCAGCACAAGGCTCCCACGCCTGCAATTCTGCATATTCCTGGACTCTGCATATCGCCGAATATGCGGTGCACTACATATTCTGGGGTTCCGGCTTACAATCCCAGTAACGTGCTCTGCGTTTAAGCATTAATCGCCCAAGGCGACCGCGCTAAGAGTTTTCACAACCCGAGGCACTAAACGCCCACTTTTTCCGGGAAACATTTGAACAATCTTCCGGTCCTGATTTGGCCCGTAGCTGACATGGATAGGCTTACCCTCACCATAAAAATACAATCGATCAAAGCACGTATTGTCGACGATCCATTGTGCCACCTCGAGCATATTCTCATCGTCCACTATGAAATCGGCGGCAGCCCCCAAGCGACTGCAGACGGGTTCTCCTAGGCGGTTTTTCTCATGCGCGGCATGCTGGTCGAGCTTTGGGTCAATGCGGCCCGGAATCTGTCTGGCGAGTTGTGGAGAGCAGAATCCGTAGGTCAGGCGGATCATGCCGAAATAGTCGATCACAGGATCCAGGACATGCTCGGCCAGGTCCACGAGGGCGTTGTAGCTCTCGGGCTGCAGCGGCAGGTTGGTGAGTGCCGTGCAGGCCTGGGTTTCCCCGCACTCGATGAGTTGCCGAAAGATCAGGAATCGACCGCAGGGATCGTCAAGCTCCGGGATCGTGCTCGAACGGACAAGATCGAACCCCTCGATTCTCCAACGATGTTGGGACAACTTAGCAAGAAAAGCCTCAGGTGCTGGCCCGTAGCTTGACCAATCAAAAAGTCCCAACTCATCGACCGCCTGCTCGAAAGCGAGCTGTTCTGGGTAATTTGGAAACTCCTCGTTGAGATAGCGCGACTTGTGGTAGAGGAACGGTGGCTCGTATTCTTCGCCATAAGCGAAGTAGTCAATGTGCTGCTCCCGGAGTTTGATCTTGACCCGCTCGACCATGCGAGGTAGAGGCTGACCGTCGAAGTTGTCAAAGCGCATCAGGCTGACTTTGCCGGATCGGGTATGGATCTTGACCAGATCGGCGTTGCGGTAGTCGCCGTAGAGCACTGCTGCACATCCGACATAAACTCGTAGAAGCGCTGGAAGCTGCTCGACAACACCGACATGGAGTTGCAGCGACTGCCCCGTTTCCAGGCAACCCAATCCATGCTCCGCTGCATCACGGCACGCCTGATCAATGGCCTCGATGTCTGCGATCTGGAACAATAAGGCTATTCCCCTGGCCTTGGCGGCAGCATAATCGCCGAAGAAGTGCTTGACGTCCAGTTGCAACCCACGTTCCAGGTGGCCATAAGGTTTGCGCTGCTCGAACTGATTCAGCGCGAAATAGACTTCCAGATCGGCGACGCGTGAGGAGGCGGCACGCTCGATCTCAGCTAGGTTGTGGCGTTCCTCCAGGAAGCGGAGGGCCTTGGGCAAAGAACCAAAGCCCTCTGTGAGCACGACCAGATCATCCACCTCAGGCTTGTCAGGCTTGCGCCCGAGCGCAAGCCATAAATCCCATAAGCGATCCAGTGGTTCCCGGTAGGCTTTGTAGCGCTCGGCCGCACGATCCGGACGTATTTTCTGCTTCTGTTCGCGCAAGCGCGGGGATGGCTCACGCAGTCGATTGAATTTGCTGCGGTAGCGGTCGACCAGGAAACGCTGCTCGGCATCCTTGTCACGAAAGACGTAGAGGACCCCAGGAGCCACCGGGATGGCCTCCTCGTCGAGGACTTGCTCCAGAAACCCCTTGATTTCAGATTGACTGAAGTATTTCTGGAAAGTCCCTCGTTGCGTCATCACTCCGTCGCGAAAGCGCTCACCCCGCGGATCATTCTGGTTAACCAGCATCACCGACACCACGAGCAAGCGCTCCGCCAGCGACCAGGCGCGGGTGAGCGCATCCAGGCGTTCGTCGAAGTCTTCGATGACGTTGATGACAAAACCTAGATTGACAATGTCCGCCGCGTCGATCGGGTTGTCCGGTGCATAAAACGGATCCCAACCGCTGGCGTTCAGACCATTCTCGCGCAGCCCTCGCACATCGTCACCGCGACCACAACCGTAATCGAAAAGCCGGTAGCGGCCATCGAGAAATCCACAGCGCGCCAGGGACTGCACCGGCGCCGAAAATCCGTAGCGGACCAGGGCAGTGAGCTGTCGTGATGCCTGCCAACCGATGTGGCGCAGCGCCTGCTCGTCGACTGCGGCAAGTTCTGATTCCTCGTTGCCCAGTGGCACCAAGGCGTGCCCCTCGATGCGATAACCCTTGTCCCGCACCAGCGCCAGCCACTGGCGCCGGTAACCGATGCGTTTGGGCTCGTCGAAAAGCCCAATCGACTCGGCCATGGTTGTCAGTTCCGCGTAGGCCTCGCGCATAGGGTTGTTCGGTGGCAGCAGCAGTTCCTTGCGATGCAGGATCGGCGGATTGAACGACTCAGCATAGGTCCGGTAACTCACCGTAGAGTGGTCGAGATCGACTAGCCAACTCTCGCTCAGCGATGGGAAGGGATCCTCAGCAAACTCGGGGTAATTGAGCAGTGAGATGCAGGGTCCAGCTTCATCGATACGAACCAAATTGAAATGCACCTGCCGCTTGACCCCGGCCAGCCCCTCTGCCTCAGCCACTCGCGTCGCGACGTCGGTGTCGAGGCAGGTGAGGGAATCGACGTGCAGGTAGGTCCGCCCGCCGACGACCTTGGTAGGAAGCAAACCCATCGACACCCTCCCCTTGCTCAGCCCGTGTTTCCCCCTATTGCCCCAGTAAGGCAGATAGGCGTACAAGAAGTTGACGCTGCTGTGCTTCCAACAGGCGCTCAATCCTCGCGAATAGATCGTCCAAGCTCAACCGATCCAAGTGCGCCGTGAGACCCGCGACGACCAGCGCGACCTGTGACTGTTCTTCTGGTCGAAGCTCGCAAGGGGGTGTTCGGATCCGTTCCAACAATCGCTCGGTAGTTTGGGCATCCAAGCGCTCGACATCTGGGATATCGAGGTAGATCTGTTGCCAAGCAGCAATCTTGGCTCGGCGTTCGAACTCGTCCAAATCAGCCCTGCGGCGCTGAACTGCCGCCAGCAACTCACCCACCTCAGCGGCATGCTGTGCCGCAAGATAGGCTGGTGCCGCACTCAATTCTCTCTCAAGGGCTGTGCATCGGGTTCGATCGAGGGAAGCTACCTGGGATGCCAGCGCCAATCTAGGGCTGACCCATTCCGCGGACCGTCGCCGAGCCGCTTCCATACGCTCATCCGCAAGGGATTGGTAGATCGCTGCCATATCCCACGCAGGCTCCATCTCCTTGCCCTCCAGAAAGGCCTTCATCCCGACCAGTTGAAGTTCACAATGGTGCGTCAGCAAATCCTCAAGGCGGTCTACCGACACATCGCCAATGTCCCATGACCCGGTATCGGACAAAATGCGTTCGAGTTGGGCTGCAATGGCACTGACTTCGCTCTCATCCCGGGTTCCCACGAAGATATTCCTGAGCCGATTGACCTTCGTTAAAGTCTCCTGAAGTTCGTCGTGGGTTTCCAGGCGCAACTCATAGACGGTAGCAAGGGCGTCCGCCTGCCGCTGACATGCCGCTTTCAGTCTGATCTGACGCTGCTGAATTGCGTTGATATGTGCGGCGATCTCCTCCGGCGCTAGCGTGCCCGCTGCCCCCTGTAGTCCCAAAACAAGACTGTCGCCGAGTGCTATTTCATCGCGCAGACTCCGAACCGACGTCGAGTCCGTCGGTTCAGGCTGACGAGGATAGTCGTTGCATTGGGCCAAGGTTAGAGCGAAACGCTGCCGCGCTTCGACAGTATGGATGCAGCGCTGGGCCTGCTGGTCCAGCGCTTGTGCCTGCGCGGCGAAGCCCAACCCCAACAGCCATTTCGCCTGGTTCTGGGTGCTGCGTCGGAAGTCCGCGACCTGGGCGGCACTTTGGCAACCTTGGCGAGGAATCCAAGCGGCGATATGCTCGGTGATCACTTCCTTCGCAAAGCTCAACAGGCTGTTGCATTCATTCACATATGTCTCCGGCCAATGGGGACTATTTTGCATGTGATTCCGTTGATCCAGCACCTGACCGCCTAACCTGAGCGCGTGCTCGACACTCGCCGTTACCGTAGCCAGCTCAATTCCCCGCTCCCATTCCTTTATTCTGTTGTTCATGGCCAAGACTATCTCGGTCATCTCATTTGAAGCGTCGCGAAGATAGTTGTAGTTGCCCTCGAGAGTCTCCGGCAGAGGATCGATCTGGCGCATCTGCGCAGCCTCACGAGCTAGTTTGACCTTCGTGACGTAGTTCTGCTCCGCATCCCAACGCTGTAGCAGGTTTCGCCAGCGGTTCTCGCTGTCGGCCGCAAGAAAACGTACACGGCTTCTTGCCAGAACAGCCTCGTCGAGATGATGTTTCCCTGGTCTACTTGGGAATGCGGACCTGAGCCAATCAGCGGAGGCGACGAGCTCACCGTCCTGCTCGATGCGCCTGGGCGGATTGTCCAAGCCCAGAAGCAACCCCAAGAGCAGGCCGGCTGAGGATGAGTTGAGGCCATAAGGTGGTGCGATCAGTTCGCCGTAAGACGCCAACAACGTGCGCTGCGGATTATCTTGATGGGCTTGCTCCAACCACTTGAAAGGAATCTTGACGCGAGTTTCCAATGGCGGAATAAGCTCTCCTGTCCGCCGCAATGCCTGCCAGCTCTCGATCAAGACTGCATCCACTCTGTTTTGCAGCCTCCTTGGTAGCGACTGTACCCAAGGGCCGGTGACCTGCCGAGCGATCAGAGCACGTGCCAACTGGGTGGCGTCGGCCGCACCACCGCCCGCTGCACTAGTGAAGCCATCGAATGGAAACGGCAGGGCTTGCGGGTAAACTTTGGCGAAGATCTCCCGGCCGATAACGCCCAAACGCCCCGCTGGGATCATGTCAAACCCGGCAATCCAGTAGCGCCGCTCGCTGACCGCCTCCTGAACGTCATCCTTCAGCGCCCTGCGGCTACGCTCACGCTCGTCAGGGATAAACCGACGGAAGCGCTCCTGATCACCAGCGGATAGCTTTTCGTTGAACAGATGCAGGCGAACGATGTGCTCTGCGAGCCCTCCTCTCCGATCCACGAGTGCGATGACCCAGATCGGTGCCTGCGGTTGGCCAGTCTGCACAAGTCCTTCGCACATGCATTTCCGCACATGCTCGCCAACGGCTAACGCGTCGTCATCCGAGTGGAGATAGAGGTAGATCAGCTTGCCTTTGGCATCCTTTGGCAAGATCGCTCTCTGCCACTCCTGAAAGGCAGCCTGGATCGCGTTCTCGACGGTATTGGCATGGGCGAGCCGCGCTTCGAAAAACCAATCCGGGGTAGAGATTTCGCGGCTTTGAGCGAAGTCCGACGTGATGTCGACCAGCTCTAAATCCGCCGCGCCGCAACGGACGAACAGGTCACGAACCCCAGCGGCATTGAAACCGACCTGTTGCGCGCGCACTAACTGCTGGAACTGTCCCCGGGTAGCGCCGTCGCTCAACAGTTCGTATTGGCCGAGATCGCCATTCCATTCAACCGCGCCAAGCTCCGAGAGCGTGCCCAGGAGGGCCGGCAAGGCTGTAGGCTCCAAGGCGGTAGCCTCGCACAATAGGGAATTGGCCATTGGCTGCTGTTGTTTGCCAATGCGCGTCTTCTCAAGCACGGCAACGCCGGCCAGCACCAATTGCTGCCGGCTATCTAGATGCCCGCTAAACTTTTCAAGCAGCGCCTGCAACGTCTCGGCAGTGACCCCCCCGGTCTCGCGCTCGGCAGATACGAGTTCCGGCAGCATGCTTCCCACGACGAGATCGGCCGCGCTAACTTGACGAAGTCGTCCATCGACTACTGCGCTCTCGCCGGAGATACGCTCGATCATCTCCTTGATGAAAGTCAGCGCCGATCGGGACTGCACTAGGTCGCGTTGCCGGGTCAGGAACCACACGGCAAACGGATGCAGCGGCCAACAGCCCTGACCGATGACCCGAGCAAACCGTTCCCGTTCATTCCAGACGGGAAAGCGCGAGAAACCAGGTAGACACTCGGCCAAATGCTGCCGCGTCACTTCGTTCTTGCGCTCGGCGTGGGTCTGCTCCCAAAGCTCGGCTAGGGCCACCTCATCTTTGCCGATCATGTGAGCAAAGATGGTTTCCAGGTTGGTCGACAGATACCATTTATCCGCCGTATCGAAACGCGTCACATAGCGCTGCAATTGACGAAGATCGCCACCGCTGAAACGCTTCAAATACGCCTTCAGCTCATACTGAATGAAACCGACGAAGCGAACCTTGGTGCTGTTATCCTGCACGCCTTGGAAGATCTGTTGCAGCGCGGCGTCCCCGGCAAGTTGCGGCTTCTCCGCCGCGTACTCCAGGTAACGCCCTAGCTCGTCAAACAGGATCACCACGTGCGAGAACGGTCCATCGGGGCCGCAGTAGGCGTTGCACAGGGTATCGATCAACTCCTGGGCCGACTCTTGACCCTCTACCGGAATCGGATGGCCATTCGCCTCGATGTACAGCTCGTCGACCGCCGAATACACTTCTTCTTCGTTCTGTTGAAGACGCTCCTGGATCTGCTCGGCGTTGAGGTCGGGCAGACCTACGGCAAAGCGATCGGATCGAACTGCGAAGTTCCGCTCGACGAATTGGCCGGCAGTTTGAAAACGTGGGGACAGGCAACGAATGGCCTCAGCGTCGACACCGTGGTAAGCCAACTGCTTGAACACGGCTCGACTCAGGGCGTTGCCCAGATGAAATCCCGCCATGCCGTCCAACGGCAGCACCAGAGCGGGCTTTTGCATCTCCGCGACCTGCCGAGTCACCGTCGCCCCGATCTCCGCATCCGACATAGCGATCTGCTTGACAATCGCATGCGCCGTTGCCTCGCCTGGTGCCGAAAGTAGGGTAGCGCAGGTCAAGGCGAGGTGAGATTTGCCGGCACCATAACCAGCCACCACTAGCCAGTAAGGGTTGACCTCGCGACCTTCGGCCCCGGCGTGCATCGACGCGAGTAGATCACGCATGAAGCTCGCAGTGTCTTTGAGTCGATACGCACCCTCAACGCCTTCGCGCTCAGCATCCACCGCACCGTGGTAGCGCGGGCCGTGAAAGACAAAGGCGCTAGCTGCCTGCCGCGCTTGCTCAAGCCGCCGCTGTAGCCACCCTAACTGGACCGCGCCGTCGAAAAATCGCTCGTCGTGAAAATGGATAACTTGCCCAATGTCCATCAGGTTCCCTACGTGTTAAAGCGCAGCTCAAATCAGCTCGTCGTAAATACCCGACAGAACCAGCTCGGAGTCCCGCAGCCGAAGGGCCAGGGTGCCCCCAGTTTGCCGATCGAGCTGAATCAAGCCCCGATCCGCCATCCAGTCAAGCCAACGTGTTGCCGCCCCACGCTCCCAGCCCAGAATGGCTAGGCAACGCGTCTGAGTGAAGAACTCATCCATGGCAAGCTGATATTGATCACCGTAAAGTTCATCCCAGACCAGGAAGAAGTACGCAGCATAAGCAGGAAAATGACTGCGCTCGTCTGGAGCAGCGCGTCTCAGATAGACGCTTTGGCTGCCGGAGGGCTCCACCGAAAAGGCATTCAGCGGTCCAAAACAGGTCGCTTCCACGTAGCTCCGCAGGACCAATCCCGAAAGCGACTTCAGATAGCCCTTTACGCCATGACGCTCGGTCAGATAGGCCAGATAGGCAGGCTGATCGAAATTCTTGCCGAGACGCAGGCCACCCTCTGCGAAGAGGGCAAACCAGGGGTCGGCGACGCCGGTAGCCGGATCAGTTAGTCCTCGGCGCCGGCATAGCAGCAGGTGCAGCAACCACAATGTTACCGGCTGACTCAGATACGGATCCTCTGAGAAGACGACGCGGCCAAGCGGTGTCAAGGACAAGCGCCAACGACCCACATTCTTGCTCGCTGCAACCAGCCCCATTCCTCGCGCATAGTGGATCATCGGCTCCACTTTGCCGGTACTCTGCCCGGTGGGGATGCCGGTCTCAGCCCCGATCTGCACTTTATCGCCGCCGTTGTTCGCCGCAGCAAAGGGGAGCAAGCGGGCTAGTAAGCGCCGGTCGGGCAGGAAGGCCTGCGGGAAGTTGAGCGGCAAAGATGTCAGGCCGGCGTCGAATTCGGCCATCTGTCAGCCCCCAAAGTAACGTTTTTCCAAAGGCGTGACGGAGACCAGCACCGCCTCCTCTTTGAACGTCCCACCAGACTTCAATACTCGCCCGAGCGACCAACATTGGCCCTTCTCCAAGTTGGCCAAGCGCTGCCCCCACTCTGCTTTCGAAAGCCCTGCCGATGACTGCGCGAGTAGCTGCGCGAAGCGGTCGATCTCCGTCGTCGCCGGCTTGAAGATCAGTTTGTGCCCGGCCAGGAACAGGCGGTCTCGCTGCTCCTGAGTGAGCTGGCTCATGGTTTGTGTCGCCAACATCAACGCCAGCCCGAACTTGCGCCCCTCGCGGAGCATCTTGTCGATGGGCGAATCACTGCTGTGATCGAGGTTCTGGATCTCGTCCAGGACTACGGGGATCGGGCGATCCTTGCTGCCGGTATTCTGGACGTAGTCCCACAGGTCCCACAGCGCAAACTCGGTGACCATCTTCTGAATCTCGCGAGCCAGCCCTTTCAACTGCAAGACATGCACCCAATTAGCCGGCGAGCTCAGCATTCCCTCCCAAGCCGATTCCTCACCCGGCCGGAAGGGCTCCGACTTGATCAATGGTTCGAGCTTATTGGCCAGGGATTCACCGTTCTGGCTGTCGGCGCGCAGTCGCGGCAGAATGCCGTCCAAAACAAAGTCAGGCTCCTCTTCAATGCCTGCCTGCAGCACACGAATCAAGGCCGCGGATTGTTGATCGCCCATTGCGAATACCGATGCAAAAATACTCTCGATTCGAGTGGCGACTTGATAGGGGCTCTCGTTGATCGCTGGAATGGACGGGTCGATGATCTGACGCTGCCTACGGAACGGATTCAGCGGCAGCCGCTCGGTCACGATAAAGTGGTTCTTGGGTGCCGCCACGGTCGAGAAGCGAGGCTCCACCTGTTGGGGCAGGAATCCGTCCGTGTAGTCGACAATCAGAGAGCGCAGGTGCTGCTGGGCCATCTCCGCCAGCAGGCACTGAATGCCGTAGGTTTTCCCGGATCCGGAAGTGCCGAAGATGAGCATGTGGCGGTTATCCAACTGCGGATGACCAAAGTGCCAGTACGCTGGCTCGCCGTTGCTCCGCGTACCGATCAGTATCCGGTCCGGGAGCGGGAATGCATCCACGATAACCGCCAGAGGTGCGGCGAGTGCCGCTGCCACGTGCGGAATACTCACCGGCACAGCTTGGCCGCCGGATGTACTTGAGAGCGTTGCTGTCGCTTCGGGTGGGAGTGAAGAATCAGTTTTCTGCAGAACCTGTTGAGTCGTTGGAGTGTTTGGCGTATCGGGTAGTCCTTCTGGTGGAACGGGCTCCACCGACACCTGATGCTGGTGTTCCGTCGCGGTCGGGCCAGAGGTGCCCGTCGGCCCCGGTCGCAGATAAATCGCCGGTCCATCGGCTTTGATCAACGGCAGAGGGCGTGCCTCGGCGAACAGTGCGGCCAGCCCCTGATATCCCAGCGCCAGGTGTCGAATGGCAAATCCTTCAGGAACCTCGAACGGTGGATCGATCGTCCCTGCGTGCAGAGGTAGCGGCGTAATCACGGGCAGTGATCCCGCCTCGTTGGTCCAGAAAGTGAAGATGACAGCCTGCCAGCGGATCTCGAACTGGCCCTCAGCCAAGCTTTCCAAGGCTTTATCGAGCGCCTTTAACTCTTGCTCTGGGAGATTGACGACTGACCTTGACGTGATCGCCCGATGCAGTTGTGCCCACCAATAGCGCCGATCGAATCCCAGACGCCGCAGATCGCCGTGCTTGGGGGCGAGCAAGCCAGTCAAATGGCGCAATCCCTCCTGCACCTGCTCTTTGGCCTTGGCGAGATGGACCGGATTTTGCTGGGCCAGCTTGCACTCAAGCACCACAGCACGCACTAGTGGAATGTCGTCTGGGCGTACCTCCAGCGTCAGCTGCAAGAGGTCCGGCCTGAGAGTAACGTCGTCGCCAGAAAACCAATGGGAAAGCGAATCCACCGGCAACAATTGCGACATCTGACCGGGAGGGGACGCCAACGCGCGCCGGATGGCGGCGAATCCAACGACCTCGCGGATACGCTCGTCGGCGCCGACCACCGCTCGTAGAGATGCCAGACCAATGACTTCCTCTGCCTCGCCGACTACCCGCGCTGCCATCGCCTCGAATCCACCCGGCTGAGCCAAGGGCAGCAACCCGCTCAGTTTTCCTGCCACCTGATCGGTCAGTTGTTTCAGCGTGTCCTGCTCGGTGGAAATGGTCAGATTAAGCTCGCCGTAGGCGCCGAGTCCGGAGGTAAAGCCGACGATCTTGCGCTGTTGCTGACTGTCTCCGCTGCACAACAGACGCTTGTCCACGAAGGAATCGACGCACGCCACCCATTGCGCGCTCCTGTGCAAGGTCTCGACGACGCGCGCCCAGGGCTCGTAGTCGACCTGACCAATGATCAAATGATCGTGGCCCCTACTGCCGTCGTAGTTCAGTTTCGCCGACAGATCGGCGTGACGAGCCTGGGTGCGCAGCCGACGGTTGCTGAGCAGACTCTGGCGACGATAGCCGTCCCCATGCTGGATCGGGCGCGGATACTCCGCGATGGGAAACTGCACGCCGCCCCAGCCTTCAAAGTTGAACTCGAAGGGCAATGCCGCAATCGCACGACCAACCAAGTCACCGCGCAAAAAGTGAAACAGAAAAGCGATGTCGTAGCTCCGCTTTTCCTGCTTCAGCAGTTCGATGACCTGGTCTTTAGGCGCGTAGCGATGGCCAACCGACAGGATGACTTGTCGGCCCTTCTCCCGCTGGAATTCCACCACATGGTTGCGCCACTGGGTCAAGCGTTTCTCCATAGCCATTGGTGACGATGAAGTCGAATAGACCATCACCGTGCAATGGAACGCTGGCCAGTCGGCGGAAGTCCGCTTGAGGTAGCCTTCGAGGAAGTGATCGACCCCGGCCAGGATGGTGCGCAGATCGCGCACATTGACGGCCAGGATGCGCAGTCCATCTTCGGCGAAAGGATAAAGCTGCTGGTAGTCGCCCAGCACACGAGACACCAGATCCTGCTCTTCGCACGAGCGCACGATATCGCTCACGTCCTCGTCGTCGTCGCCTTCCTCGTCGCGCAACAGCGCCTGCACCGCCAGGCTCTTGTCAGCAGACGGCTCGGATCCCAGGTAGTGCAGCAGGCCGAAAGACTTTATCGAGGCGGACAGATGCCCATTCGGCGCGACGACCAGGGCTGCCAGCGGGCGATGGATCTGAGCCAGATCCAAAAGCCGCTCGAAGGCCCGCTTGCCCTGCCTGCCCAGCGCCAACTCGCCCACCGCCTCTGGAAATCCGTCGGCCAGAAAGCGGACCCGCGCCTGGGTTAGTTCCAGCACTGCCGGACTCAGGCCCCAGGCGATGGCCGCCGGCAGATAGGGATCGTTCGCATCGGTCCGCTCGTCTACCAGCAGAAACGCCTTGTAGAGCCGGCGCAGCAACTCGCTGCCGCCGAGCAAATTGCTATCAAGCACCTTCGCGGCCAAGTCATCGAAGGCAGCCAGCAATGCAGGCAAACGTTCTGCGCGGGCGCTGTAGTAGCCTGCTGTAACGATCGCATCAAGCCAGGCGCGATAGCGCGCGATCAGACCCGTATTCAGATTGGTGGTTGAGCTCCAGAGACTGGCATCCATCTGCGCGCTGGACAAACCCTCCAGCAGATCGATCACTTCGAGATCGGTCATCGCCTGGATGACCAATCGGTTAGCCTCGTTCTCGTCGGCGGCGAAATACAGCGCCGTCATGTGCACCGACGGGATGCGGAAGGCCGGCAGCAGTCGTGCCGGGTTTGGGGACTGTGCCCAGCGCGCGCGAACGATTGCGGCGGACTCGAAGAGTACGCGCTCCGGCTGGGTAGGACCGAGCACCCACCGGAAGACCGCCTCCAAGGGTTGGTCGTTACCGATACCGGCAATACTGACCTTGAACTGCACGCTCGGACGCGCCCGGCTGACGCCAACCGTCAGAGTATCCAGTGCCAGATCCAGGATGACGGGTACCTGACGAGTCCATTGGGTGCGCGGGAGAGTCGCCTGGTCCTCGTCCAGCGGCAACCGGCAATCGACTTCCTCGAAGACCTTATCCAGCCCTCCGAGGCAGCCTCGCAAGAGTTCTCGCGCCAGATCTGCTGCGCCAATGCCTTCGTCCGCATCTGCGGCGAGATCGTGATCGAAGCGTATCAGATCCACATGGATCCAGGCCAGTTGCTCGGCCATGCTCTGTTGGCCGCACTTCCTGGAAAATTCCTCAAGGGCGCGCCAGATGCCCTCGAGCAGGGCCTCGAAACTCATACCGGTAAACGCCAGGATCTTCTTCGGGCCGTCACCGTTTGCCGCCAGTTCCCTTTTCAGGCTACGCAGCAACTGCATTAAGTCCGTACGCAACAACCGCGCACGAGCGTCAGCATTGGCTTCATGGATGAAGGCGTGCAGGGTTTCACGATAGGCACCCAAATCCTTGTAGATCGCCTCACCCCCCAAGGTTGCGGGAATTTCTACACCTGCTTCCCCTAACATTCTTTCGATCTTCAGCCAGTCCCTTTTTTGCCCCGCGGGAGTCTTGTAGCGCTGATGCGAGATGAATGCATCGGCCTCCTTCAGGGCTGCGGCCCCCTTTCTACCACGCAGTTCAGCGCCCAGACCGTCGACGAACAGCGGCGGGATTCCCCAAGCCGGAAGTTGCTTAAAGAAGCGCTCGGTGAAATCACCAAAGCTGTAGTACTCGCCATCGACGATGACCTGTTGCTCCAGAAATTCGGCCAACTTGCCCAGACGCAACGGCCGCACTTGGAACAACTGCTGAAGTACTGCGTCGAATTCCTCCAGCTCGGAGTCGCCAGCGTTCAGATCGAGGCGCACGTTAATGCGTCGCAGCCAAGGCACGAAACTCTGCCCCATTTCCTGCCAGATCCGCGACTCGTCGACCCTGTGGAAATCTGCCAGTCCGCCCTGGTCTGTCGCGTGGTTCAACCCCACCAGCACCACCACCAGGCCATCCACGCCCTCGTCGCCCTCGTCGCCGGAGGTGCGGTTACGGTACCAGGTCAGGCGATCCTCTTCATCGATCCACAGCCGTTCGCCATCCGGCCCCAAGGCGCCCAGTGCGGCCATCTTTTGGTGCAGTTGTGCCTCCGCCGCGGGGCTAGAGCACCAGTCACGCCATAAACTGGTGGCGACCCGGAAATGGCAGGTGATGCTCTGTTGCTGGAGCCAGATCAACCGATGGGCGTCCAGGGCATGGAACAATGCAAAGACGCCCTCTGGAGCCAGGCTCTCGACGACAAACCTGGCTTCGTGTGATCCGTCCGCTGCCTTCAGCGTACGATCCCATTCGCCGATCAGATAAGCTGCCAGTGATTCGATATAAAGGTTCATGCCCGGTGCTCCTTGCTCACTGGACTAGGGACGATGGCCACCCCGAAGACCGTCCTGGTGGTTATTTGATTCATGGGCCTAGTCCGGAGCCAACTGTGGTTTCCTAGTCGTATCAGACGATATTTCTGCGTGAGACGCGCAAGACTCTTCCGGAAGCAGCTTGGCTTTGAGTTGCCGCATTGGTCGCTGAGCTTCCTGACGCCGACTTAGGCCACCTGTCTAGGCAAAGGAAGTTGAAATCTTCCCGCGACGACACCGGCAACGGTCAAGTCCTCATCAGGCTCTTCCCATCTCAGCGCATGTCCATTCACTTCAACCTGAACCTTCTTGAGCTGATCTTCAGACGCTTGACCAAGAATGCGGAAACGATCTGCCGGAAAACCGTAGATCCGTCCGTCCGTCAGTTCAAGGTAGACGAACCGCTTTTCGGCCCAAGCTCTAATTGCCACGATTTCGGTTTCAGTGACTATGGCATTCATGATATTTTTCGATCAATATTTGTTCGTTTTCAAAAACCAGTCGCTCGATTTCCAGCAAATCACGGGGAAGCAAACCGCGATTGCGGGCCAAAGCTACCGGCGCCAGTCAAAACTTGCATTCGCAATCAGCGCCACGTACATGAATGTGTGGAGGCTCGTTACCCTCATCCGAGTAAAAATGCAAGAAAAAACAGCCGCTTATTAAAATTGTTGGCGTAGTTTTGCTAGCTCTTATTGAGCTTACTTCTCTTTCTCCGCCTCGCCGCCATCTGGATTATGAACGATGGATACCGCATCGGACAGTTCCACCAGGAAACCGCCCTGCTTCAGAGCCTCCTCTATCCAGGCCGTGTCAGCGGAAACCGCATAGTCACGCGCGCCAAACTCACCGCCGCTCCAGCACAGAGCGCTGGCCAGTTGTCGATCACCCAAGGCGATGCCATAGTGAGCGAAGACTCGCGCATAAAAATCCGAGAGACGAACCCGCTCACCAGGTGCCACCAAGGCCGAGACCAGAAAACGTAATAGCGATGGGGGAAGCACAAATCGCTGCCCACCGCCAGTACGTGGGATGACCAAGCCGATAGCTTTCGCGAACTTCCTGAAATGTTGAAAGCAGTTGTTATCGCCATTGCGCAGGTCTTTGCTAGACGCTATAGATCCGTTGTGACCCAAACGCGGTGATCGCAATGCTCGATAAAGCATTCCATCGATACGCTCAAAAGAGTTCTGGGCAATTTTTCGCATTGGGGTTCCACTTGCCGCTTCTGAATTTGCGATTACCCATACGTAATTGCCCACGAAACCTTCCGTATCGATTTCATTTTCATCAATTCTGCGAGCCTGAAAGCAAAGACTGCGCAGCACATGCATGACAAACAGCGCTTGTAGTACTTCCAATTTTTCTAGAGGCCCAAGCGTAGATCTGCAAATGTTATCCATTTCTGCCGCAAACAAAAAAGCTTCAGGAAGCGTAGCCGAGGGCACCCAACCAAGCTTTGTAGATTTCTTTGGGTTTTCAAGTTTATAGGTATCTAGTGCTGACTCTATGAAGGTGACCAAACCTCCAATTGGCCCAATTGCTTCAGTGAGAATCGCCTGAAGACCACTCTCAACGCGAGCGCGAAGCTCTTGCAATTGAAGGGGCAACAAGTGATGGTAGGCGTTCAGAGTTAGCACATTCTCTAAAACCGGCCATTCATCGCGGGAAAAAAGGTTGGCTAGTTGTAGGAAAATCAACTCACCACCCCTGCCGAAGAAGTTGTGAGTGCTATTGTCGAAGTAGTGGGTTGAACTGTCCCAGTCGGTCACGGAATTCTTCGTGGCCGCCGAGTGGTTCCAAGTTACCTCCCGCGCAAGAAGGGATGCAGATGCTGGCAGGAAACTGTGCGTCACCCAAGTCCTCGTCTTCGCCACTCCCACAAAGCCGAAAAATAGGCTCTGAAGCAACCGAACTGCCTGTTCCTTTTCTTCATTTGAACCAGTGATGCGCGCTTTAATATCCTCCAAGGAGTTTACATATTCCTCCTGATGAACTTGGTGTCGAGTATCGAGTTTCGATGATGGGAAGAAGGAAAACAGCTTAAGCGCGATTCGATCCTCTGGCCAGTAGATAGATGGGCCGGTTCCGGGCTGGAGTCGCAGGCTAAAAGAATTTTCCTTATTTTGTCCTTTTGGCGATGCGAAGACTAACAAGAACTCGGCCAAGTACTCAACTGGCGTCTCGTCTTTATACAATCGTCGACCGTAAAGACGAATTGCTGGATTTGCCAAGTCAGCTGGAATGCCTTTGTCGCCGTTTTCTGGGAAGCGGTCCGCTAATATATCTTGTGCTACGCCACCCTGACTATAAGTAGCCATCAATTTTGCTCCAAGATGCGCTGATCCCGATCCAAAAAGAAACGATGGAGATGAACCCCACCATCTATTCCAGAACGCAATAACGCAATCTCGTCGTCGCTGTGTCGTGTCTCGGCTGTCACCCGAAGCAGCTTAGCGCGAAAGCAGTCCAGTTGAGCCTGATGGATCGGTGACAGAGCATTGCCTAGCTCACCGGCATCGCGGCGGCGGATGTAATCTAACAGCGGTAGGGATAGGGGTAGTTCGGCCCTGCCCTTGTCGAAACCTAATAAAAGGAGGCCCCGTACACGATCGAAGCGCAAACCGAAATCCTCAAACCTCAGGGTCTCGATGACCAGTTGTGTCGGCTGGACCACCGCCCGATCGGGGCGGCGTAACGTCAAGTAGAGGGTGTCATGCTGCAACTGGAATTGGCCCGAACTGAAGCCCGAGAAGACCTCCAGCAGGACTCGCAAGCAAGCCGTTCGCAAACGCTTGTTCTCTCCACGGGACAGGGTCAGATTGCCGGCTGTTTGCCAATGATCAAGCTCGCGCAGACTCGGGGATTGCAGGAAAGCATCGAGAAAAATCGCTGCTGACTTCTCCTTGCCGGGCACTACGGTTCCGAAGAGATAGACCATGCGCCGCAAGGCAAAGCGCCAGCGCACCCCGGAGGAATCTGCCGCTCCTTGTCGCCAACGATTAGCGAGAGACTCCAGCGAGGGGGGTAAGTCGGCCCAGCCCTGCCCGGCATCGGCTGGCAGTCTACGCTCAAAATCCACCGCCACTGGGCCGCCGAAAGTTGCCCGCCGCACCAACGCCACTGCGTGCAGCCCTTCGGCTTGAGACCACGGCTTGCCGCCGCGATAGCCGAAGAAGCTTTCGCTGAACAGGATCTGCTCCAGCCCCTTGCTGCCCCTGTCCACCCCTTCCGCGGTGGATTCTGCCACCACCTGAAAGGCCTCATCGCAACTCATGCCCGCGGTAAGACCAATGGCCAACTGAGCAACGATCTGACGCAAGGTCAGTCGTTGCTCGTAAGCGCCAAGACGTTGGTAGATCCAGCGCACTCGTTCTCCCGCCACTGTGCCGGCGTCCCTTAAAGCCTTGCGGTTCAGCATCAGTGGGCAGGCTGGTTCGGCACTGCAACCCGCACATTGCCCCCAACCGGAATGGTTCACCAAGCGCGACAGGATTCCTTCAACCAGTTCCAGGTTATTCCATCGTGTGAGGTTCAAGATCACCAGTTTTTTCTTGAAACCATCCAGAGTGTGCGTGTCTAGGCAGGTACCGTCGAGTGGCCGATCCAGGCGATTAAGGATGGCATTCTCAATGCCTTGGTCGATTCCTGCGAATTTGGCATAGTCTTTCAGGCTACTGAGCAGGGGGCCAGTATTACTGATGATTAGCCAGCTTCCGGGTTTGTTGAATGCTTCGTGCAACCATTGTTGGCGGCGTTCGGCACTAAGCTCGCTCATGTCCTTGACAATACTGACTAGTGCGGCATCAATGTCTTCGCGCTCCTTCATCGGCTGCCCCAACGGAGCAGTTGGGTGAAGGCCACGAAGCTTCCTAAGGACGTCCAACGCCACCGTTGACTTGCCATCCCCCGCGTGACCGGTGAGGACCACAATGCGTGGCACCCCGTCTGTCAGCGCCTCCGCGAGCTTGTCGATCAGGGGAAACGGGGCGTATAACTCGCCGAAATACGGACTTGTCGCCTGCGACTCTGCTAAGGCGTTGGCGCCACTCGACCCTAGGTTGTGCAGTGAGTTGAGATAGGAAATAAAGCCATTAATGGGATCCATGCCTCGACTTTTAACCATTTTCGCCTCAGCAAAATCAACACTCACTGAATTATATTGAGAATGTGCGCAAGAATGATCTTCTTGGCTTATCTTGCAGTGAGTCTCGGGCAGCAAAAGACCGAATTTTGATGTTATTAAACTGTGCTTATCCGGAGGAATGTATTTTTTTAGAAGGCCGACTGAGGCAGCTATTAACAACTCATGATCTGTAGACAGCGTCTCGTAAATTGCTTGAGGAAAACCCCCACGAACCGACCTATTTAACAACTCCGATCTGAGCAAATCCCCTGAGCTATTTCTGTCCAATTGCGCGTCAGCGGAAATCTCCCAGACGCCATCCGATGGTAGTCTGCCGAATGGAAACACCGCATTAAGACTGCCGAATTCTGGCGAAAGTAATGCCAACGACTCTTCATAAATATGAAATGGGGCCAGACGTTCTTTTCCTTGCTGGCACCGAGTCAGAGCAACCAATAGCAGCAGAGGTTTGTTCGGCCGATATGAACCTTCGTGTGTTTTTACCCGCACACTCAACAAGGTGTCAAGGATGTCTTCCATGGTGTAGCGCTAGAGAATGCACATCAAGCAGCCATCATCGGGCCGATCTGACTGGGTTAGGCTTTCCAGAAGTCGCTTTTTTGGCTTCTTGGCGTCCGCGATCTCCTGTTGCTCCGCGTTTGCCTTAATTTCACCTGATCTTGCCACTAGGTCATCCAGACGCTCGCCTTGTGACCAAGTATGCGTTCTACCTTGATCTCTGTGAAATTCTTCATATTTTCTAGCCTGTTCAAACAAAATAGGATAGCGCTCCGACAAGTTGACCCATTCCACCTTTCTTTGAAAAAAACAAAAATAACACCCTGATCGACTTCTCCACTCATAGTACTTCGGCATCCCGATTCCAGATGAATCCAGAATTTCTCTGATATCCTCTTCGTTCTTCTCATCTTCTATGAAAGGGTATCTGGCAGAAATGTTTGTCTTAGAGGACAAGTATCCCTGACGATGTGATTCGTCAGCCCGTATCGCCACGTACGTAATGGCTTCGTCGCTTCCAACATACTCCTCGAATGGCTTGATTTTTAGCTCGGAAGTGCACCATCGTGACTTGGCTGTCGGAAGAAAATTACCATTTAATTTCAAATAATGCTCAAATGAGCGACCAGTGTTAAGCCGCTTAATTGGCTTTCCAAGGTAATCTTCGAGAACGTCGACAAACTCAAGCGTTTCTGGAAGTTCCGCGCCGGTATCCGCAAAAAAATACTCCATCTCCGGAACTTTGTCGCGGAGATAAATCGCCAGCGCAGAGCTGTCTTTACCTCCTGACAAGCCAAGCAGGTGACGCACCGGCTTTTTCGGCTTGGGCTCAATCATGATTCTGTTCTCCTTTGGCCTGGTTATCGGTGAAACGCTTCAGCAGTGCGGCAACTACCGCGAACTGGGAGGAATTGTCGAGCGTCGTCAGGCCCGCGGCAATTCGCTCTGCATGAGCATCGGCGGCTTGGCGTTGCGCGGACGAGAGCCGCACCATCCGGGTGATCTCACCCTGCTCCGGGTCAACGAGCTTCACGAGGAGGGCGTTCTTAGGGGAATCTGCGTCAGGCATGGCCTGGCGCAAGAGCTCCAAATCGCGCAACTGGTTCGCGAAATCGGCAAGGCGTAGTTGTGCCTGCATACGGATTGATTCGCGCCATTTGGCAGGCGGAACGCCGCCTAACAGGGTCATGACGGATTCCAGCCAGGCCTCGTCCGTCGGGTATCCGCTATCGACCAGCCGGCGCGCGAAAGCGCCGATCGGGCTGTGCTGCGGTGAATAGCGGTCGAGTGCCCGATAGCGCTCGGCCAGTGTTTGACGCAGGCCAGCAAGCTCAATAGCTTCGGCGCCTAGCAGAGCCTGCCCGATCTCCTGCTGCCAGTTGGCCAATAAGACGGGATAGGCATCCCGCAGCTCGCGTAGTACCTGGATCAGACGTTGGATGAATCCTTCGACAATGCCCACCTCATTGGCAGCGAAGGCCTCCGGGGCGACGCCGCAGGCACGGGGCAAGGCCACAAACAGGAGTGCACCAGGACTCTTGGCCTGGCAGAAGGCACCACGCACCGCTACCGCCTGGGGGCTCAGGCCAGCACAATGTTGACTGTACTCGGGCAGGTCAGAGGCGAAACGTACCAGCGGTCGGACGATATCGAGCAAGGTGGCATCACTGCGCAGGTTACCAATCACTGAACTCAGGTAGCTGTCGAAAAGCCCGCCGCGCAGCCCGGCCAGCTCAAAGCGTTCAAGCGCAAAAAGGGCCGGCCGGCGGCAAAGGAGTTCGGCCTGGTCGATGGTCAAGGCCTCGCAGAACGCACCCTCTTGATACAAGGCTACCTCGCGTCTATGCGCCAATAGGTAGGTAACGATCAGGATGGGCAGGACGCCGAGCCGCACGCCGAAGGGTGGTTGGCGCAGCTTGGCAAAGATCTCGGGCAACCCCACTTGCCGCTCACCAGCGCGACCGAGAGTATCGGAGATCGCATTCCATACCGGACGCAATCGACACGGATCGTAGCTGGGGGGCGGGAAAAAATCCCAACGACCAGCCTCTACTCCATGCAAACCGCTCTCTTTGAGTAGCGAAAGATAGAGGCTCATCTCCGCAGGCGTCTTGTCGATGCCCAAGCCATAGCGGTCCGGAGCGGCCAGCATGGCGGCGAGCAAGCGCTTACGCCCGGTGGCGGCACTGGCGGAAGGTTGTTCACGATTGATCAGTTCGTTGCGGATTAGGGGCGCGTCTGGATAACAGGTGTCCTCTATCCAGGCAGACAACTGTGCTTGCAGGTCGCGGCGGCTGCGGATGGCGCGATGCTCGCCGCCGAAGTACCAGCTCAAGGCCTCAGGAACTTCGAGCAAAGTGTGGATGAGCTGGGTGGCCTCGGTTTCAGCATTCAGCAACCAGGCTTGGTGCTCGCGCTGGGCGACCGGATCCTGATGCAAGGCGGCGTGATGTCGCGGCAACTCCTGGAGTGCCGTCCATTCGGCTACCACCTCGCGCAAGCGCTCGGTAAAGCGGCAGACGGCAACCACCCCGAGCTTTGGCGTCTTCGATAGATCGGGCTGCTCGTCGATAGCGGCCAGGTAGAACCATAGCGGCAACTCGCCACCGGCGACGGCTTTCGGTGGCCAGCGTTCCAGGGAGGCGAAGGCTGGCATGTACGTGCGAAGGGTACCGGTCTCGATGGAAGCACGTCGGGCAACGATGGGCCGCAACGGAGTTAAGCCGTTCAAGGTGTCGGCCAGAGACAGCGCGGACTGCTCAGCGGCCGCCTGCTGTAGGGCGCCGTGGAGATCAAAGTCGCTACCCTGCCACACCCGGTACTCACGGGAGTAGTTGCGGAAGTGAACGATGGACGCGGTTTCGAGGCGCGCAAGGAGGCGTGCCGTGGCCTCTCCGAATGCCAATTCCAGGAGCGGTTGTGTCGCCTTGAGCCCACGCTGGGCGCCGATGAGGTTAAGAAGGCCGATGGTTTTAAGTAGACGCAGAGCGGGATCGTCGCCGTCGCAGACCCCCTCGAAGCGCTCTTGTGCGGTGATAACTTCTACCCAGCGATGATAGGTGAGCGGGTCCGAGAAACCGGCGGCCTGGTTCATGACGAAGTAATCGTAGAGGTCCCATGGACCGATCCACTCGCCCATGGCGAGTTGCCCGAGCCGCTGACGCAGGCCGTAGGGCTCCGAACTGGCAAGATAGGAAAATAAGGTCCGCTCGTTCTGTGCGACCTTCTGGCAAAGTACTGGCAGGATCAGCAGAGTGAGGGGGTGGAGTGGATAACAGCGATCGAAGAGGTCTTGCGCCTGATCTTGGCCCATCCCGAGCGGCAACGCGCCATCGGTAGTGAGCCGCTCAGCCGCCTTAGCGAGCCGTGCCGTCACCTCGGGCGCGAGTCGTCCATCACGAACGAAGGCGGCGCCGACAACGCGCAGCGACTGTTCGGCTGGTTCCAGGAAGGCGATGGTACTGAAGCGTCCTTGCACCTTCTGCCATTCGCCGCGAAGGCTCGTTCCAAGCCGGTTGCCATAGTGCTCGAACGCCTGGTGTAGCATGACCATCAGGTGCAAAGGCACGGGATGGGCCTCGGCTGCTTTTTCGGCCAGTAGTTGTAGCAAGTGGATTTCGCGGTGCTGCGGGTGATAGGACTCGTATTCCAGAAATTTGCCGAGTTCGTCGATCTCGATCAACAATCCCGCTCCACCGGCTGTTGCCCAGGCCTCCTGCACGAAGCCGATCAGATCGAGTACATGGTCCATGGCAACGCCAGCTCGGGCAGCGGCCCGAATCCGGGTGACGAGTGTGCTGGCCAGACCGCTACGTTCGGCGGCGCCAGCCAAGGCGAGCATCAGCTGGCGCGTCAGGGAATCTGGAATGCCGTTGATCTGGACTCTCAGGAAGCCCGAGGCGCTGCCGGTACCGGCGAAGTGCGCAGCCAACCCGGGGTCGGTGGCTCGCAGGCTTGCAGATGCAGCGTCCCGAAGCGCCGACTTCGGCGCAGAAAGCAGGGCGCCGAGAAACAGACCGAAAGCAGACTTGCCCGATCCATAAGGCCCAATCAACGCCAGGGCGCGGCTCGCCCGCTCGCTTGAGAGTCCCTCGGCAATCTGTCGCAGAGCGTCGATGGCTCGCGAGGTAGGAAGATAGCTGCGAATCAGATCGAGCGACTCACTGTCACGAGTGAGGTTGATCGAGCGGCTGAACGTAGCCCGTATGCGGATGCTTTGGCTCAATGGCAAAGATGCAGACTGGGTAGTGAGGCTCACTTGGATGCTCCCCGATAGTAGGATCTGAGGATATCCAAAGGTGCATTCATCTTGCTTCCGCGATAGATTTGGTGCATGCCGGCAGTGTCGCGTAGCTCGTAATTGTGTGGGTACAACGCCATGACCTGGGCCAGGGTTGCCATCAAACCCTCCTCGCTAAGTCGAAAGGCGGACCCGACGGCGGCCCAGTCGTCACCGCCATACAGAAGAAGTCGCACGGGGAGGGCGACCTGTTGGGGGTCTTCAGAAAAACGCTGCGCGAGTGCGAAGTGCAACGCCAACGGGGGCAGGAACGGCCGTACCTTGCGCAGACTGTGATAGCCGCGCCCCTCCTCGCTTTCGATAAGCTTCAATTGGGCCAGGGGCGAGTCGAGATGGTCTTCGCTCTGCCCCGGCGCAGGGGCATACATGCGCAGCAGGGTCGAGCAATCGGATTTCAGGGTGCTCTGTGACCGGGTGACATGGAACTCTTGCTGAACGAATTCGCTCAGGCCTTCCCGCATGTCTGGCTCACGAAATCGCGGCATGGCGAATCGGTTGAAGAACCAGAAAAAGCCGGTTGCAAGTTCGGCGTTGGAGGCAATCATCCAATGGATGACCCACAGTGTTGCTTCGTCTTCAAGATAGCGATCACCCTTTGGTCCCAACAGTGCGTTCCCGAGCGCGCTCACCTCTGCTCGACCGTCTGCGAAGTCGACGATGCGCGCGACCTGAAGCCAGTACTGGATAGCATTGACCATGTTGCGGCCAACGCCGAGCTCGACCATCGCCCGCTCCGGATCGCTGAAAATATCTGGCTGTTGCCGAACCGCGTCGCAACCCTTTGTTAACCAGGCATAGCGCAATGGAAAGGTCTCGTGGCGTCCAAACGCGGATTGTTTTCGATTCAACTTCACTAAGCTGTCAGCTCCTGCATGCGGCGTACCGCGGCGACAATCTGCTCCACAGCGGTGGAGACATCGTCGATGGAATGATTACGATCAAAGCTTAAGCGCACCGCGCCGTACAAGGTATCACCCTCTACGCCCATGGCGCGGAGCACATGGGAAGGATCCACGGTGCCTGAAGAGCATGCGGAGCCCGATGCGATGGCAAGCTCGTTGGCGAGTTGATTGACCAACGCGTCGCTACCAATACCGGCAATCGAGAAATTAACGATGTAGGGGGAGGCGTCTTGAGGTTGTCCGTGGATCTGGACAGGCAGCCGCGACCCAAGGGACTCGATGAAGTGGTGCTTGAGGTCGCTGACTCGGGCCAGATCGGCTAGGCGCCGATCCGCGGCGAGGGATAGTGCGACCGCAAGGCCGACGATCTGGTGCGTGGCAAGAGTCCCGGGCCGTAGGCCGAACTCCTGCCCACCGCCATACATCAGCGGCCGAAGTCGCAGTTGACGACGATTGCGCACCACCAAACAGCCGACACCTTTCGGGCCGTGAAATTTGTGCGCTGAAAGCGACAGAAGGTCGATGGGCGTTTGCTGCAGATCAATACGAAATTTACCGGCGGCTTGAGCCGCGTCGACGTGCAATAGGACCCCATGCTCGGCCGCTAATGCAGCAACCTCACTGATGGGTTGCATCACACCGGTCTCGTTATTTGTGTGCATCAGGGACACTAACAGGGTGTCTGGTCTCAGGACGGCGGCGATCTTCGCAGGCTCGACCCATCCACGGCTGTTGGGCATGAGGTAGGTGACCTCGAACCCTTCATGTTCCAGCGACGCACAGCAGGCGAGCACCGCTTTGTGCTCTATGTTCGAGGTAATGAGGTGCCGACCATGGTCGGAGTGGGCCAGCGCCAGACCACGCAATGCAATGTTGTTGGCCTCGGTTGCGCCCGAGGTGAAGATCACTTCGTCGGCCTCGCAGCCAAGCTCCGCGGCAATCTGCGAGCGAGCCATCTCGACAATGGAAGAAGCGGCTCGCCCTGGAATGTGGGCGGAGGAAGACGGATTGGCGAACGTCGCTGCGTTGCCCAAGTATTCGACCATCGCTGCCAATACCTCGGGGGCCATCTGCGTTGTCGCCGCGGTATCAAAATAGAGTGGCTTGGTCGTTGTTGTCATAAGAGCCCTTTCCGCTCGCCCGACAGTGTGCGTCTTATCCGGAAGATTTGCTATCTGGGACCATCGCAGAAAACGGAAAATAAAGCACGCCAAGCTTAAGTTGCCGTTTCATGACGATGCTTTGCCAACAGTCGAACCACGGTGGAAGGATGTACCCGAAACAATCTGGCGGCGTCGGCGCCGGTCTTGCGGCCTGACGTGACCAGGTCGATCACTTCCTTTTGTTGTTGAGAGGTTAGTTTCGCGCGACGGCCCCCAATCCGGCCTTGCTGCCGGGCGGCGTCGAGGCCCGTCCGGGTGCGCTCGCGCAACATGGCGCGCTCGAACTCGGCGAACGAACCGACAATCTGCATCATCATTCGTCCGGCGGGCGTGGAGGTATCAATCGCTTCGGTCAGGCTCTGGAAGTCGGCCCCTGCCCCATCAATCTTCTCGAGAGTCACGAGCAGGTCTTTGAGTGAACGCGAAAGCCGATCGAGCTTCCACACGACAACGACGTCACCCTTACGTAGATGCCCGAGCAGACGATGCAGCTCCGGGCGGTCCCAGCGGCCCCCAGACGCTTTCTCCTGAAAGACCCTTTCGCACCCGGCGGACTCAAGGGCTCCGATCTGAAGTGCGGTGTCTTGATCTTGGGTAGAAACACGGGCGTAGCCGATGCGCATGATTGCAAATTCCTGTTGCCATTCATTTCTATTTTGCAATAGGTTTTTGCAACCCGCAAGGCCTGGCGTTGGGGTCGTTGGCTTCGCGTTGCGCAAAGGAACGTTTGTGCAACAACCTGGCGCGACACGGCCCTCGCCCACCGGATGCTTTACCTTGCAGAGAACGCCTCAGCATCGCGCCCTCGCCAGCCGACAAAACGGGCACGATCGCGCATGCGACACATTCGGCTCGTAGATGTACATGGCCTGGCACCTTGCACACCGCTCCCAGCCGACGATCCGCGATCGCACATCCCTGATCGCGTACCACGCGGCATTGATGTCCAGACCAGCGCTGCCGACACGACCATGCACTTCCCACGCCGACAACAGCATCGCTGCGGTGACCGACCGGCCATCCCCCTCGTCAAGACGGTTGTAGAGGGCAACGAAACTGGAGAGCTTGGCCAGCATCATCGGGTTGGTGATGAAGGGTCGGACGGAGTCCGGCAGTTTCCCGTTGTGTGGACTTTCACCGTGGATCTGCCGCCAGCGCATGCGCAGCGGCTTTGGATGGATGTTCGTCAGGTAATGAACGATCGGCACGCGCAGGCGCAAACGGATCAGCTCATGGGCCACCCGGCTGTTTTCCAACTCATCAAGAGCAAGCAGCGCCGACATGACCGTTAGAGCAGCGTCGCTTCGGCGTAGGTGCTTTTCGCATCCCTGGGCATCTGCAGCAGCCGCTCAAGCGCCGAGTCCGTCAATCGGAAGGTGTAAAGCGACACGGGGACTGTCTCCGCCAGCTCGTCGATTTCGTCCATGTCGAGCGAGGCCACCTTCTCGATCACGGCACGGGGTAAGCCGGTCATGATCTCTGCCGCCCTTCCCTCCCGCGCCAGCTGGCGCGTGAGCAACAGGAACTGCCTGTTGATTTTGAGTACGTCGCGCTTTTCCATGATAGACAATCAAGAAGTTGCCACATGAACGCATTATATATTACACTTTAAGCATAGTACAACCACAAATCGGATGATCCATGATGATGACCGACCCCAGAACAGTCGCCAGCAACAGCCCGGTGGCAGAAATCCTTGAAGCGCTGATGAGCAAACATCGCCTGAATCAGACCGAGTTGGCCCATCGTTCGGGTGTCTCGCAGCCGGCCATCAACCGAATTCTCAGGGAGCGCTCGAAGGCCAAACATCCGCGGCAGGACACGCTCGAAAAGCTCGCCGCCGAGCTCGGGGTCACGCCGGATCAGTTGGCCGGCCGGGAGCCGATCTCCGCCCACATGTTCGCCAGGGGCGTGGTGCCAGTGTTGAGCTGGGAACAGATCTTGCCCACCGACTCATCGGGAGACGGCGGTCAGAGTGCGTGGCTGGCCTGCCCCGTCGAACACAGCGACGAGACCTTCGCCCTTCCAGTGCTCGGCGAGGCGATGAACGGAAATGACGGCTACCGCGAAGGCGAGATTCTCTTCGTCGACCCGCGCGTTCCCGCTTCGCACGGCAAGGATGTCGTGGTGCTCCACGGAGAAACCGCTCTCTTCCGGCGGCTGGTGCTCACGCCGGAAGGCCGTTTTCTCAAGACGCTCAATCCCAACTGGCCGACACCGATCATGCGTCTGCCAGACGACACCGTTGTTCGCGGCACGGTGGTCTTTTCCGGTCGGCTTCGCTGATCATTACGTTCGGCGAGCCGTCTTGTAATTAGCAATTACATTCGGCCGTTCATCGCCGGCCTGCTGCCGACAAAAAAATACCCGCCGAGGTGGCGGGTATTTTTTTGGTCAGATCAGCCCCCGCTCTGCGAAGGACATGACCGCGGTGTCGGCCACGATGAAGTGGTCGAGCACCCGGATGTCGACCAGCGCCAAGGCGTTCTTGAGCTCGCTGGTCAGCAGCTCGTCGGCGCGTGACGGCTCGGGATGCCCCGAGGGATGGTTATGCGCCAGGATGACGGCACTGGCATTCAGCCTCAGGCCGGCTTTGACCACTTCCCTGGGGTAGACCGACGTCTGGGTCACCGTCCCGCGAAAGAGCTCGCTCCCGGCGATCAGCCGGTTCTGCCCATCGAGCCACAGTGCGACGAAACTCTCGTACTCCTGCCCGCCAAGAAACAGACGCAGGTAGTCGCCAACAGCCGTCGTTGAAGACAAGCTGACAGGCGATTCCGCAAGCTCTTCCGCCAGGGCGCGCCGAAGGAGTTCCCGGGCCGCCATCAGTCGGTCAGGCACGGCATAGGGAAGAAGCGCCTGTTCCGTGCCAAGGGTAGTGGTCTGCCGGGGCGCGCGCAGCCCAAAAAGCTCGGCCAGCGAACGGGTGGCGAGCAACGCTGCCTCGTCGCCGAGCACGATCGAAAGGAGTTCGCGGTTGCTTGAATGGATCATCTGGGGTGCCTCCAATAGAAAAACGGGGCGGCACCCTCCCCTTGCGGGACGATGCACGCCCCGCGGGGTTCAAAGATTGCGGCTTAATGCGTTACGGTTGGCTGGCTAACGGGTCTGCCGGCTTCGAGAATCTTCTGGCTGGCGCTGAAGATCCGCTGTGCCGATCTTTCCGGGAGCTGACCGTTTTTGAGCCACGACTGGATATAACCTCGCGACTCGTCCCGGCCTGGCAACTCGAGGATCGAACACAGGAGAAAGGCCACGCCTTCGGCCTCGGCTTCGCGAACACTTCGTGGCGTCGACGCGGCGTCATGGCAGTCGCCTTCCAGGGTGTGCCCGAGAACGACGTGAGCCATCTCGTGAAAACGCGTCGAGTGGGGATGCTCTGCCAACTGACTGACCGCGATGCGGCGCTCAACCGCATAGCCCTCGACATTGCCGTCCAGGTAATCAAAGTGCTCCAGCGTGATGTCCAGCGCGGCCAAAGCCGCTTCGGCATCCCAATGGGGCGATTCGACAGGCTCGGCGTAGGCCTCACCTTCGGTCTGCTCCAGGCTGAACCAGCGCGGCGCGAGTTTGAAGCGCGTAAATACCTCTTCGCTGCCGCCGGGATCGCCGGAGTCGTCAGAAACCGCGTTCGTGCCGCAACGTTTGACGGTGATCGGCATCCACAGCGAGAGTGCTTTCTGTCCCTTGCAAACCGAACGACCCAGCGCCTTCCAGCGACTGAAGCTCGCGATGGGCGACAGGGGCAGGCACTTTTGACGGAGCTGGAGGGCCGCCAGAATCTGGTTGCCGATGCTGAAACGGTGAAACCGGCGGAAAGCCTGACTGACGATCCCGGGCTCGGTAAGAGCCTGTTCGAGAAGGGGTGCGAATTTGTCGTACATGGTGCCTCCAGTGAAAAACGGGAAGGCACCATCCCCGGCGGGGAGCGGTACACTCCCCGTGGGATGGAAAAACCGGCCAAGGCCGGGTAAGTCTGCTGCGTTAGCAGCGGCTGATTGATGAGCCGGCGGAAAGGGCAAATTTCCGTGCCTCGACGGCATGCGGGCCGAGAAACCTGGCGCGTGTACCGTCCGGTTGACGAACGAGGATTCGGCCGACGACGAGGATCTGTTGTCGCACACCGATGTCCCCATCGAAGCGGGTTTGCAGGTATTGCCGGTAGTCGCCCTGCCATCCGACTGGCGGAGCAAAAGGCCCGAAACCCCCTGGCCGGGTAGCGATCCGGCTGAAGTCGATGACGCCGTACATGGTCACCTCCTCGTCAGGCGGCCCGGGTGAGTGCCTTGTCGACACTGCCGAGCGTGGGAAAACCTGCTTTCCCTGCGAGATTGAACACGTCGAGCCAATCGACCCCTTTTTGGCCGTCGGGAATCGTGAGCGCTGGCGCAATCGCACCGGCTTGAATCCCCATGGCCCAGAGCCGAGTCACCAATGCCCTCGCCGCTTCCTGTCCGTGTCCGGACGGGTGCTGTCGCGACGGCCGGTCCTTGTCGGCGAAGACCAGGACCTGGCGCACTCCTGGAGGAGGAACAAAGGTTTCCAGAAGATGGGCATTTCCGGTCGCCCAGGCGGGCAGACCGGTGGCTTCGATGACGGCAAGTGCGGTTTCGATGCCCTCGGTCACCGCCAGGCGACTCCCGGGGGCGATCAGGCGAATGGCGCCGCCGGTCAGCTGTCGCGCCGAGGGATGGCGCATCAGCTTCTTGGGCGCGTCAACCGACGCCTTGTGGCCATCGACCGTCAGATAGGTGCGATGGAGAGTCACTGAATCGCCCCCCTGCCCGGTGACTTGGGCAAGGATGGCTGGATGGCGCCCCACGAGACACCGATCGGCGTAGTAACCCAGCGCGGGATGAAAGCGCAGGGTTTGGGGTGCCGTTGCCGACAGACCGCGCCGCGCCAGGTAAAGACGTGCCGGCTCGGCTTGCGGGTGCGTCAGCGGGAGGGATTCCCGCCAAGTGCGATTGAGGTGTTCGCGGCGGGTAGCATCGTCGGGCATACCGCTTGCGACTGACGGCCATTGTCTGCGGGTGCTGCTGACGGGCTGGCCGCCGACATGCTCGGCCACTTCGCGGATCGTGCGACTGAAATCCCAGTCGTTGACCCACATCAGCAAAGACAAGCCGTCGGCAAAAAAGCCGCAGGTGTTGCACACGCCGCCGCCGGTTTGATCGACGTCAGGAAAAACCCGAAAGCCATCCCGACCACCATGGACCGGACAAGGGACATGCTTCCCTCGCCGCTCCACAGCCTCTTTCAACGCCGGCGCCAGATCGGGCAGGACCCGCTCCCAGCGCCCGCGTGCGTCATCCTTGACGCTCTGTGTTTGATAAGCCTGTTTCATTGCAGGTGCCTCCATGGAATGTCCCGGTCGGGACCTTCCGAAGCACCCCATGTCGAGGTCCTGGGGAAGGCCACGGCAAGGCCGGTTGGAACGTTCCGCGCGGCATGAAGGTAGCCCTGCCGGGATACGCTTCCCCGGCGGGGTCATGATGCTGTTTGTTTTCTCGTGGCCAGCTACCACACGTCCATCCTGCGCCTTACGGTGCGGGATCGAAACTCAATGGGCTGTTCGCAGGAGGCTCACCGAACCCCTCCGAAAAGCCCCGGCACGGTGGCCGGGGAAAGTGCTGCAGGGGAGGAAACAGCTACGATGTTACGCAGGCACTACGGCCTTCGGCGGGCGAAATGCGTCCTGATCGAATCGAATTCGGCGAGCTTTAGCGGCGGCGTCGAACCGCGCAAATTTGGCGGCCATAGTTGGCGGCGGAATTTGGCGGCGACGAGCGCCGGCAGAGCGACGACAATCAGTGTCCGGTGTTTGCTGCGAAGCGGGCATTCGGAACGAGGCGTTCTACGTCTGGTCGTCGGCCGGAGCGGTCATTGGCGCCACACTGTGCGGACGGCCGGTATGGATCCTTTACCGGCCATCCGGTGGCCAAGCACGCCGAACGGCGGCTTCGATCCTTTCGCTACGCCCGGTTCCGACCCATTGCGGTCAGTCGCTGAGGCGCGTAGCCGACGTTCACGAGAAGGCAATCTATACAGGCTCAACGTCAGCCGTAAGCGGCGCATTTGTAGTGAGCGCAGCGAAGAAAAAATGCGCCCGCGTTTACGGCACTGTTAACACTTATGCGGCAGTTGCTTTCTCGATAATATCTGCGCATTTTGTTTGGTTCTTGAAAAGGCTCGCAGGATAAGAATCTGGATAGTGGGCTTCGATTGTAGCAAATACATTTTCGTACGATTCTCGAGTCTTTTTGGCGGCGTCTTCTGACTCAGTTTTATTCAAGCGCCCTGAACCTGATACCACATCGCTCGGCAGTTGCCGATAAACAATATGAGAAATGAGACGATTGCCGTGAATCGCACAAAGGCGCGTTCTGCCTTCTAGCGTGTTAGCTTTGCTATCTAATACGCCGTCGATAATTCGCAGCAAGAGCACCAGTCGCCATAGATGAGGGCCGCTAATCCCATCATGAAAAAGTGCTCGGTATGGCGCCTTCGAAATATCATCCCATAAGCGCCCGATTTCGCGTTTGGCTTGGACAGAATGACTGAAGTTTGAGTGGGCGCAAGCTAACGCGACCGTTGCTTCGACCAAATCAAATCCCTCTACATCAGGCGGAAGCGAATCTCCAGACTTGTATATATAGGCAACATTCTCAAGCAGCAACTCGTTCCGAATTCGTTCTTGATTTTCGTCTAGCGCGACGAAATCTCTTCTATCTATTCTGTTTTGTGTATTGTTGTTTTTAGTAATCTCTTTGCCAAATTCTTCCGGAGTGTCCGATAGAGAAATTATTCTAATTGGGACTTTGGCATTCGCAATATTCTCAGGTGAACGGTCGAAAGCCGCAGCGATTGAACCTACTGTCTGCGCGCCATTAACAATTTTAAAATCCTCGCATTCAAAAACCCCCATATCTCGGCCTGCACCACCGATTGGCTTGCGTGAAATATTCGAGCAAAGAGCGGTTATACCGTTATTGAAATACCAGAACTTTTCGGGTGAGTTTATTACTGCATCAGTAATCCCATCATTGATTTCAGTACTGCCGAGGTACACACGTATATTTGGAGAAAAAATCTGCGGAAAGTGGTCATGCCACCAAGCGGCTACTTCACTTGCAGAAACCTGTCCGTAGTACGCCAAGTACGGTTCACGAACCTGGCCCCATGAATGCAGTGCGAGCTCTAAATCAATCGGTTGAGCTTCGGCGCCACGCGCTACTGCACTATAAATATTGCTTTGTCTGAGTGTTTTAAATATCAATATTTCTGTTGTATCGTTAATTTCAGCAGCGAGATCGTTGGATATGGCCTCTACCTCAGCACTAAGCGGATGTGTCCCAGTATAGGTTACAATCATTACTAATCGAGTTTTTGCATCATTGAGCGCTTGATCAATCTCCGCCTTTATCCCTTGTACTTTGTTATTAAATCGTTTATACCTTGCGTTTATAAGATCTTTGAAGCCTTGCAAAAATTTCTGCATATCTCCGACACTAATGGAACCTGATCCATCTTGGCTCCATTTGGATTGAACTAGATACAATACGCGATCCGATCGATTGAAATAGACCGCATCAAGCCCATTGTCGCCATAGCCATCTGTGACGTGTTGCGCAGATATTTCAAATGAAACCTCTGCCTGTGTTTTTAACGCATACGCTGCTAAGGCACGTGTTCGAAACACTTGATCTTGTTCTTCCACGCTTTTCTGAGACACATCAGATAGATCAATGTGTGCTCGGTAGTTTCCTTCGAGATGTGCATTGATTTGTCTTAAGTGGACGATACTCATGACGTCAATTTCCTTATTTTTCTAACGTCCTAGCTCAGGGGCGCTGCGCAGGGCCTAGGCACTCGAATGGCATAGTCTGACGAGACCCATGATCTTCGCCCGGAGGTCGTCATCCCAAGCGGCTGCCTTGCGCTTTAGGCGCAAGCTGGTTTTCTTCTGGTCGGTGGTATCCAGCCGAATCAGATTGAGAACGATCTTCTTCAAGAGGGAAAGATTCTGTGGGGCGTTGTCTTTACGTACTGTGCTGGCATCCTCACCGAAGCTGACGTCGAGCACCCAGTGAAGTCGATTTTCGATGGCCCAATGGCCGCGCACGGCGACGGCAAGTTGTTCGGCGGTCAATTCGCGAGAGCTGATGTAATAGCGCCGCTCGAAGTTCGACTCTTGATCGCCGACCTTGCGCAAGGAGTCGACCAGACCGATCGTCTTGCACTTGGGCCAATCGGCCAGGTCAACGGTCCCTTCTGCGGGCAGGACCGAGGCGATTTGGCCGACGACCCGACCACGGGACTTATGGATTTGGCGGTGGCGGTCGACGGCTTCCGATTGGTATTGGTCAATGAAATCAGTCTCGATCGCTTCCAGCAGCGCCGGTTGGTTGCCTTTGACCGCAAGCAGGTAGTCACCGCCTTGGTCGGTGATCTGACGGGCGATGTTCTTCTGGCACCCCATGGCGTCAATGGTGATCAGCAAGTCCTTGATATCCAGGGCCTGGAGCAGTTCCGGGATGGCCGTGATCTCGTTACTCTTGGCGGCGACCTTTTCCTGGCCAAGAACGACGCCCAATGCTGTGGCGAAGGCACTGACCATGTGAATGGCCGTCTCACCGCCGCTGCCCGATCCACGCACGGTCTTTCCATCGACCGCGATGCCGCCATTGAGGGCACCGACCACCTCAGCGACCCAGCGGCGAAACGCCACCTCGAATTGCTTCGGGTCCAGCGCTTGGAAGATCCTCAGAAACGTCTTCTTGGAGGGCACGCCGTTCTTGAGTCGCAGAAAGTCACGCAGCCAATCCTCCTTCTCGGACGCCCAATAGGCGATGTCTTCGACGGTGTCACAATCTGAGAGCACAGCGGCCATGGCAATCACCAGAATCTCCACAAAATCATGCAGCGTTCCATTGCTGGGTTTGCGCGGATCGTCTACTTCCCTCAAGCAGCGCATCAGGCTGGCTCCATTCGTCACACTCATTTCGGTCGTCCAAAAGACGAGAGTAGACCTGATTCCAGAGGGGTTTACAAGCCCTTGTCATAAGTCCATGAATGTTAACGATTTTTCGCTTCGCCGGTCCAGCAAGAAACGCCATGCCATTCGAGTGCCTAGGCCCTGGGGCGCTGCGCGGCTTTATCGCGCAGCGTCCCTTGGAGCGCAGTGTTAGCCAAATTGTCGCCGTCTCGCTAGCGCCGACTTCGAAATTACGATCTAGGCTCATCTTGTCACTCTGTTTGCTGGCAGGATGCCTTTGGCCCGTAACGAATCCAGGGCGATCTGCTTGCGCAGTGGCAGGTCAGCGGCGTTACGTGTGTCGAGATTCAGTGCGAACAGCCAAGCGTCCTCAGCTACCTCCACATACCCAACATACCAGCCGACGCCGGGTGTGCTACGGGTCGCCCAGCCGGTTTTGGCGTACAAACGGTAGTGCGGAGTTGTTTCAGCGAGCATGATTGTTTTAAGTGTGTCGTAGCTGCTCGTTTGGTACGGCAGGCTGCGCTTGACCACCTGTTTAAGAAAGGCTACCTGCTGTTCGGCGCTGATGGTCAGCGAGCCGTCCAGCCAGAACTCCGTGCCATTAAATGGTTGGCGCAACTGCCCGTAGTGCGCCTGATGGAGATACGCGGGATATTTCACAGCACCGACTCGCCGTGCCAACTCTTGGTAGCACCATACGCAACTGACCTTGAAGGCGCTTTCCAGAGTTTGGTCGTGATTCCAATCGGTGATCTCGAATTGAGTGCCATTCCACGGAATGATTGCACCTGCTGCAGCTATCACGTCTTCGTCAAGAGCGATCAGGGTATTGAGCACCTTAAATGTAGAGGCAGGGGTGAAAGCGTGCTTCGAACGGGCGTTGTTGTGAACAAAGCGCTGGCCAGTGTTGGCTGATTCGATCAACACAGTTCCGTCGATACCAGCTTTGCTGAACAGTTGAGCGATAGCCACTTCTTCTGCGTAAGCAAAGAGCGAAAAGCAGAGAAGAAAAATCGATATGAGTAGAGTTGGCATTGCGGATAGTCTTGGAGATATGGCTAACGTGAAGTAGACGTCAATTTTGCAGGGTTTCTCTCCTGCTTGAGATCTATGTTGGCAAGTGGCATCTCGCTCAACGTCCTTGTCATCTGGCTTTTCGTTGATATACTGTTGTTATGTACAGCACTAAATATCCGGTCAAACCCTGCAAGCCTGTCGAAAGGCCACCACTTACATCGGTGCGCTTGCTTGATCAGGTGCGTGAGCGTATCCGGTACAGGCATTACAGCATACGTACCGAGGAAGCCTATGTCTATTGGGTACGTGGATTCATACGGTTTCATCAGTTGAAGCATCCCAAGGAAATGGGCTCCGCCGAGGTTACTGCCTTCTTGTCGTGGCTGGCGGCAGAGCGCGGCGTGGCGCCGTCTACGCACAAGCAGGCGTTGTCGGCACTGTTGTTTCTGTATCGCGAGGTGCTGGAAATTGATCTGCCGTGGATGAACGACATTTTGCGTCCAAAGGATCGTGTCCGAGTGCCAACGGTGCTTTCGGTAGGCGAGGTAGCTGGCCTGTTTGCGGCGCTGGAGGGGCCGATGGCGCTGCTTGGGAGATTGCTCTATGGCACGGGTCTGCGTTTGATGGAGGCACTTCGCCTGCGGGTCAAGGATGTTGATTTCGAGCGCAGGGAAATTGTCGTGCGCGCCGGCAAGGGAGGCAAGGACCGGCGGGTGATGTTGCCCGAGTCGCTGGCTGCGCCGCTTAAGGCACAGTTGGCGCATGCCCGTTTGATCTGGTCGCAAGACCGTGAGCAGCGCTTGCCGGGCGTGTTCATGCCGGATGCGCTGGATCGGAAGTATCCAAACGGCGGGACGCAATGGGCGTGGTTTTGGGTGTGGCCGGCCCCTGATCTGTCGATTGATCCGCGTAGCGGCATCCGTCGTCGCCACCATCTTTACGAACAACGCCTGCAACGCGCTATCAAGCAGGCGGTATTGCTGGCTGGATTAAGCAAACAGGTGTCGGTGCATACTTTGCGCCATTCATTCGCCACACACCTGCTGGAAAGCGGTTACGACATTCGAACAGTGCAGGAGTTGCTCGGTCACAGTGACGTGAGCACGACGATGATTTACACCCACGTGCTGAATCGAGGCGGGCGCGGTGTGATGAGTCCGGTAGATCGAATGGCAACGGGTTCGCTTGTCGGCTGAGTGTTTGCGTTGATTGGCGCAAGCCAGAATCAAATTTGCCAAGCTGTCGGTAAGCGAATGGCCGCTTTCCGAACGCAACTTCGACCCAATCCTCTCAACTTAGCATAAATGCATAGTTCCGACCGCGGCTTGAATGCTGCCCATTTTCATTGGATAATTGCGCTGTAACATATTGTTTATAAAGGGTAATTGTATGACGCCCTTCATATGCTAAAGTAATTAACGGGCTTGCCAACTATCTGTTTTCACAGGAATTATTGGAAAACGCCCGTCTCAAGCCGAAGTATTTCACCCGCAACCGCACGCTCAGCTTCCCAACCGTCCTGACCTTTTTGCTGTCGGGCGTACAGGGTGCGGTCCAAGGCGAACTGGACCAGTTCTTTGCCAACCTGAGAAATCGTGCGGACTCGGTCCGCTTGGTGAGCGCCCAGGCTTTCTGCAAGGCGCGCTACAAGATCGGTGCTTTGGTGTTCGGTGACGTCAATCGGAAGTTGATGGAACTGGTCGAAGCGCATCTGCCGGTGCCGCGATGGCAGGGTCTGCGGATAGTGGCGAGCGACACCGCGGCGGTCCGGCTGACGACGATGAAAGACGGGGTACGTTCGATCGTCACGGGTGCGGCGTTTGGCCTGTACTTGCCAGGAATTGAGATGTTCCTTCACTTCGCGTTGCAGCATGGCGCGTGTGACGAGCGCCAGATGCTCTTCGAGGTGATCGAGCGGCTGCAGGTCGACGACCTGCTGGTCCTGGACCGTGGCTTTCCTTGCCGCTGGCTGGCGGCAGCACTGACCGCACGCGGGATTCCTTTCTGTATTCGCTGTGACATGTCCCGTGGATTCAAGGTGGTACGTGAGTTCATGCGCTCGGGGCAGAGCGAGCAGTTGGTGATCCTGCGTGCGCCGAGCGCGCGCGATGCGCAGGACTACGAGTGCCCGGCGACGCCGACAACGGTTCGCCTGGTGCGGGTGATCACGCCGAACGGGCGGCAACATGTGGTGATGACTTCGCTGCTCGACGCCGTCGCGTTCCCGGCGGCCGTCTTCGGTGCTTTGTACCACGGCCGTTGGCGGATCGAAGAAGCATTTCGCCGGCTCAAGCATCGCTTGGGACTCGAACATACCTCCGGCTTGTCCTGGCAAGCGGCCAATCAGGACTTCGGTGCCAAGGCCGTCTTCGACAACCTCAATGCCCTGGCTGCCTACGTCGCCACCGACGCGCATCTGGACCCCGATTCGCCATGGAAGATCAACCGTACCTTGGCGATCGACAAGATCAAGCGCCAGATCGGCCGATGGTTGCTCGCCGCCGGTGCGACGACGCGGCGATTGAAGCCCCTCATTCACGAGATCGCCGCCAACCTCCAGAAGTTTGTCGCCGGCCGCTCCAAACCTCGACCGCCGCAGCGAAAACCGCATCGGTATCACGCCTACAAGCCGGTATGACGAAATGCTAAGTTGAGAGGATTGGTCAGCCAACCCCGAGGGACGTCGCAGAGAGTGAGCCAGCGCTGCGCTTCGAGCGCACTTATTGGCGCCGCTGATGCACGCGCAACGCTAAAAGTGTCGGTTTTTTTTACACTTGGTGCGCTTTCGACCAAGCGGTTGTTTCTAAGTACCTGTTTCTATATGTGAATGTTTTTCGGGTGCAAATATTGCTTCTTTTTAGATCGCTTAGTTCGCTTGCCGATGCGTCGCCTCGCTAGCTATGGGCGACAATAGGTGATATCCGACCGACTTACTCCAGTGCCGGAGCGGGTGCGCTTCTGGCTCCAAGTTTGGTGGGTCGTACGTACAGGCGCGCTTTGAGGACGCTACTGCGTATTCCACACCAAACTGGACACCGATTCCAGACGAAACTGGACAGTGATTCCACGGCAAACTGGACACCGATTCCAGAGCAAACTGGACAGTCATTTGTAATATCGTAGCGCGCGGGATAACCGTGGCACCCTCGGGAGATTTGCCGAGGCCCACATGGCGAATAGCAGGCTATCCATGCGCAAGATTCTTGATGTTTTACGGCTGTCCCTTGAAGGCGGTCGCAGCCACCGCGAGATCGCCCGGGCGATCCACGCCTCACCGACGACCGTCGGCGATGTCCTCCGCCGCGCGAAGCTCTACGGCGTCACCTGGCCGCTGCCGGCGGGAATGAGCGAGCCGGAGCTGGAGGCGCAGCTGTACCCGCCGGCGGCACCGTCGAACCAGACCCGCCCCGAACCCGATTGGCCGGTCGTGCACCGCGAACTGCGGCGCAAGGGCGTCACCCTCGACCTCCTCTGGCAGGAATACAAAACCGAACAACCGGCCGGCTACCGCTACAGCGGCTTCTGCGCCCTTTATCGGCAGTGGGTCGGGCGGCTCTCGCTCAGCCTGCGCCAGACGCATACCCCGGGCGAGAAACTGTTCGTCGACTACGCCGGCCAGACGGTGCCGATCACCGACCCGATGAGCGGCGAAATCCGGCTGGCGGCGATCTTCGTCGCCGTCCTCGGTGCCTCCAACTACACCTACGGCGAAGCCACCTGGAGCCAGAGCCTGCCCGACTGGATCGGCAGCCATGTGCGCACCTTCGAACACCTCGGCGGCGTCACCGCCCTGGTGGTGCCCGACAACCTCAAGAGCGGCGTCACCAGCGCCTGCTACTACGAGCCCGAACTCAACCCGACCTACCGCGACCTGGCCACCCATTACGGCACCGCGGTTCTCCCCGCCCGGCCGCGTCGCCCGAAAGACAAGGCCAAGGCCGAGGCCGGGGTGCTTCTGGTCGAGCGCTGGGTCCTGGCGCGTCTGCGCCACCAGCGTTTCTTCAGCCTCACTGAGCTCAACCGCAGCATCGCCGAACTGATGACCCGGCTTAATAACCGGCCGTTCAAGAAGTTGCCCGGCTGCCGCCAATCGGCTTTCGCCGAACTCGATCGGCCCGCTTTGCTGCCCTTGCCGGTGACGCGGTACGAGTTCGCCGAATGGAAAGTCGTCAGGGTCGGCATCGATTACCACGTCGAGCTCGTCGGCCACTACTACTCGGTGCCCTACCGCTTCGCCCGCGAGCAAGTCGATAGCCGGCTGACGGCGAGCACCGTCGAACTCTTCCATCGCGGCACGCGCATTGCCAGTCATGTCCGCAACGACGCCCGCGGCCGGCACACCACCGTCGATGCGCACATGGCACCGGCGCATCGGGCGGTACAGGGCTGGAATGCCCCGCGCCTACTCGACTGGGCCGGGCGTATCGGGCCGCATGCCCAGGGCGTCGTGCAGAGCGTTCTGCATCAGCGCCGCCATCCGCAACAGGCCTACCGGGCCTGCCTGGGCATCCTGCGCCTGGGCAAGACCTACGGGGACGAGCGCCTGGAAGCGGCCTGCGAGCGGGCCATAGCCATCGGCGCGACGTCCTACAGCAGCCTGAAATCGATCTTGAAGAACGGCCTCGACAAGCAGCGTGTGAGCGCCCCGGCCCAAACCCATTTGCCCTCGGAGCACGCCAATGTGCGTGGCCCCGGTTACTACCACTGAAGGAGCTTTGCCATGCTGAATCATCCGACCGTCGAGAGACTCCACCAACTGCGCCTTCCGGGCATGGCCCGGGCCTTGGCCAGCCAGGCGCAAAGCCCCGAGATCGGCCAGTTGTCGTTCGAGGAGCGCCTCGGGCTGCTGGTCGACTGTGAGGCCGCCGAACGCGAGTCACGACAGAATGCGGCGCGTCTGAAACGCGCCGGGTTGAAACAGGCGGCGACGCCAGAAGATGTCAATTTCCGGCATCCGCGCCAACTCGACCGGGGGCTGTTCGCCCGCTTGATGACCGGGCGCTGGGTTAACGACCACCAGAACGTGCTGATCTGCGGGCCGACGGGGATCGGCAAGACGTATCTGGCCTGTGCTCTGGCCAACCAGGCGTGTCGGCAGGGGCATTCGGTCCTCTATGTGCGTTTGACGCGTCTCTTGCCGGCGCTGGCGATCGGCCGCGGCGATGGCAGTTATCTGAAGTCGCTGGCGCAGTTGGCCAAGACCGAGGTCCTGGTGATCGACGAATGGGGGCTGGCAACGCTCTCCGACGAGAGCCGCCGGGACCTCCTGGAGATCTTCGATGACCGCCACGGCAGCCGTTCGACGATCATCACCAGCCAGCTGCAGGTCGAGCATTGGCATGCGTCGATTGGCGATCCGACGCTGGCCGACGCGATCATGGACAGGCTGGTCCATCAGGCGCATACGCTGGACCTCGATGGAGAGTCGCTGCGCAAGCCGGAGACGCCGGTATGAACGCCTCCAGCAAGCTCGACAAGTTACCCACCGCCGCCCGCCAGCCCGCCTGCTATAGAGGGAGCGCAGCCTGGCGGGCGGCCGTGGATAACTCTGCGCGGTGTCACTCGTTGCGCCCAAAGCGCGACACCGCCTGCGCTCTTGATCGCTGCGCGGCGGGCGCCGCAAGCACTCCATCAAAACCGTTACTGCGTAACGCTCCACAGGACCATCAACATGGCAAAAAGTAATGCTCAACGGCAATCGGACTATCGCGTTCGTCACTTGAAAGATGTGGACGGCCAGGCCGAGCGGCTGAATCTGCTGGTCAACCTTCACGCCAAGCGTGCCTTGGAGCGCCTGGCGGCGTGTTACGCCGTAACGCAACGCGAGCTCCTTGAGCGCCTACTTCGGGAGGCGGACCACGCCGCTTTGAAGCGCGCGGCGCGGGTTCCGAATGGAGAGACTGACTACTACGAAAAGCGCCTTCGATTGGCCAAAAAATCCGTTACGCAGTAACGCCCAGCGGTTGCCTTTGCATGCCAAAAACTTGACCACAGGACGAGGCTCAGAGTAAAACCTTTCAACCCCGCGTCGCTACGCTCCGACTGTCCAGATTCACGTGGAATGGGTGTCCAGTTTGCCGTGGAATCGGTGTCCAGATTGCGTGGAATACACACAAGCTGCGGCGACAACGATTTCTCTAGACTTCTCAACCTTGCCGAGCGCACAGGGTTGGACATATTTTACAAGTGGGGCCGCCGAATCTGATGTCTTCTCGGTCTCAGGAGGCGTCCTGTCAATGAATGGGACTCTGACAAACGCTGCTTACTACAAGCTCGAAGGGGTCGTTGATCCCTCGTTGCCGTTTAGCCTCAGCGCGAGGGCGCGAGTATTGAGCGGAGGTCAGGCGCTTGCGTTTTATGCCGCAACATCCGCACAGTTTGCAGCAATTAATCTCTCTCCGACGGCAATCCTCGACGAAACAAACGCAGCAACCTTGGCAACTTTGGACAATACCACCTTCCACGACTATCGACTCGAAGGGGCTTTTGGGAGTGGCTACCAACTATTTGTGGATAATGCCCTGATTGGATCAGGGTCTATTGGCGCTTATCCCGTGAATCTTCTTCTGCTTGGAGATAGTGGTAGCTTCGGCGGCGGACGCGCCGAGATCTCAGCCTTTTCGTTCCACCAATCTGCGCTGATACCAGAACCTGCGACGCTTCTTCTTGTCTTGTCTGGCCTTGGCGTGTTGTCTTCTCGTCGCCTTAGGCGCACGTGAGCCAGGGGTTTTGCTTTTTTTGCCTAGCCTTCTGTAGTTGGTTATCTGTGGAGGGGTCGGATGGAGTTTAAGAGGATTTGTTGACGGCGCTCAGATCAGAAGCTTCTTTCGCTTGAACGAGCGGTAGGATCGCAAGCTCGGTACCGCTCACTTACGCATTAGACGCCCGCGTTTTCAGCTTTTCAGCTGAGCGCTTGTCGCCGTGAGGGGGGCGCGTTTTTCCTTATTGCAACGATTGCATCTGGTCGCTGTCTGCTGACTAGCGCAGCCACTTGCCTTTTGCGGTCGTTGCCGCTTGCTCATAGGTTGACGTATGGGCCATCCCGTTATACACAACTCACATGACATGACCGATCTCACGCATATGCTCTACGCCGGAGACGAAATCACGCAAGCGCTGGATGCCGAGCCAAAGGGATTTGACGCCGGGTTCGCCGTCGCCCTTGCGGGCGAGGAATCCGCCGAGCTGCGCGATCAGACGGATGACCTCGCGAATTGTCGGCACCTTCGTCGGTGGCTTCTTCTTGTTGAGGATAAAGGCGCCGGCCCATTCCGTTTCGGAGAAGAACAGATCGGCAGACCCCTGCGGGTGGATGCGTCCCAGGCGGATCAGGCGGGCAAGGCGCCAGGAAACGACCAGATAGACCGCCAGCGCCAGTTCCAGCTTGCTCTGGCTGCCCAGCTGCAAGGCCTCGACCCGGCAGCCGTTCTTGAGCACATGGAACAAGGTTTCGATCTCCCAGCGGCAGCGATACCAGTCGATCAACTCGACGGCCGCCTCAAGACCGACGACTTTACGATTGGTCAGCAAGCGCCATTCGACCGGCTTGCAGCCGGCGGGCGCTTCGATTTCCGTGGCGATCAGGCAGGTCACACGGACGTGACGGCCGTCCGTGCCAGGAGCGGGGAGGTCGACCGCCTGGCTTCGCAACTGCTGGCGAACGATTCGTTCCGGCTGCCCGTGCCGCGATGCCAGGGTGAATTCGATCTCGCCGAGTGGCGCTTCGGCAAGAGTTGCCGCCCACAGTTTGCCGCCTTGCGGCAAACAGCGGTTGTGCTTGGCGCGAATCAGCCAGTCTGCCGGCGTCCCCAACGCCTGGGCACGGTGCATCAGGCCGACCATGTCCGCTTCGCGGTCGGCCACATAGACCAATCGCGTTTGTGGCATCGTCGCCGCGGTTTCGGCGACCCGCTCGTAGCCTTCGATCCAGCGCGTGCTCTCGCTGATGCCCGGCCGGCTTCCGTCGGCCGCTTTCGCTTCTCTCGCCCACATCCAGGCGTCGATCACCCCGAGCGGTTCGCGTTCCGGGGTCACCGCATAGGTCGGGTGCAGATACATGCCGCGCTGGGCTTCGTACGAGAGCGGCCCGAGTCCTTCGATCTGCTGACCGTTGAAGTCCAGTTCGGTGGTGTCCTGAAGGCACAACACCACCGGGTGTTGTGCCATGCGCCTTTGGCTGCAATCCATGTGCGGTTGCAGGATCGATTGCCAGTTCAACCCGCGCTTGTCAGCGCGGGCCTGATCGAAGAAACGGTACGCTGCCACCGTCTCCGCCCAATCCCCACAGGCGCCCGGTATGCTCGCCGTCGGCTGCTCGGCAAAGCGTGTCGCCAGTTTGATCAGCCTCAGCTTCAGACGTCCGTCCCCAAGTTCAGCCCCACCAAATTCGTCTCCCGCCCAGTTTGCCATCGTCCGACCCCCATGAAAATGGGAAGGACCAAGCAAGGGGTATACCAGACAAATTCTGTCAACTACTTGCCCGGGGCGCATCGGGCGGCCAGATTATGATGAGTGAGTTGTGTATAACGAGATGCGTTAAGCCGTAAAACCACCAACGCAGTGAAGGTCTGATTGAGCTGCTTGTTAGGCATATATTAAACTGGTATGCCACTTCGTTTACCTAGTAAAACACCAAGCTCTTCAAAAACTTCATTAAAGTCGTCAGGGTTCAAATCAGGATTTTCAGTAAACTCTTTCATTTTTTTACCAATTTCACTCAGCTTCGATTTATCCATAAAATGGTTGTCATTTGTTGGGCCAAACCTATATTCATATGAAACCGAGTCGATGATTAACCTATTAACTGATTTTAGAGATAGTTTTTTCTCTTTTAACGGGTAACCAAACAATGAAATATTATACAATTCGGATTTATGAGCCTGCCCAAAATAGCTAAGAGAAATAAACCCGTCATATCCATATTTCTGGATTTCTAAGGCTAGCTCTTGGCAAATACTATATTCATTCTTTCCAGCATATGACAGCCTTTGTAACATTCTATCAACCTGCTCAAACTCAGTAGCGCCAGTTGACTTGCTTTTAGACAAATTCAACAGTTTCAATGGTTTTATAGCAAGTAGTTCTGCAACAACAATATAGTCAGCTAAAGTTGCACGTGTTTCGTGCATACAAGTTTCCACATCAGTAGCACAGTATAATATTGGCAACCTACTTGAGTTAAACCTCCCTTCGCCAATTAAGCCTACTGGGGGCGTATCAAATTCACACTCTACTGATGGAGGCATCTTATTCCCAGTTCTTACACGGTATAAAACATCACCTACGTTATAGGTAGATTCCTCACATCTTTGTATTATCTGATTCCAAATCTGACTTCGCTTTTCCCCTTCCACTTTATCGAAAACAAGTGCTTGATAGTGCGCAGTATATCCAAGTCTCCACAATGGAGGTCCATAATGAAAAAGTCCCACATTTAGTTTTTCTGAAAGCAATTGAAGATCTTTATCAATATCGGTTAAAAATATAATGTCTTTAGAGCTATGGTATTTATTGAATTGATAAACAGGTGCTGGACCACCAACTTCAGGGGGAATGGAACCATTAACAAAAAACCTCCTCATAATATCTTCTAATTCATCTAAGTTAAGGGGGTGCCCGATGGAGCCACAATTATCACATTGCTTTTGAATATTTGATTTCTTTACTAAAAGGCTTGTTTGCCGAATACCATAATTATTAAAGCATGATGTACAAACCATCAAATACACTCCGAATATGTGAATATGCCTAACGAATAGCGTTTATCTGCCGCCGCAGGGGGGAACCGGGGACAGACCACGGTTGCCCTACGAGTAGGTGGCATCGCAATGGCCGTTTCGGTCGCCCGCCAATTGGTGCTATCGACCCGCTGCGGACGCTCAAGATTTTGAAGAGCAGTCCTTCAAAGAGTCAATTTACCGATCGCTTACGACGATCCGAACCAGAAAGGTCAAACTTGATCCTCTAAGATATCATCGTCGGCGAGGTCAAACTTTGGACCCAACGATAGTTTGCGTTGAAGTAGACGATGTATTCGCTGATCCACGATGGAGTATTCGTTTGCAGGCTTACCGGCCTGCCCACCTTCAGCAGGCCTTGTTCCTGTCAATGCGACGATGCCAGCGTCCTCCCAAACTCGAATACGATTTCTCGCAGATTGACCGTTGATACGGAATTTGTTCTGTACGTCCTTGTTCGTAAAAACCATCGAATTCATTCTGACAATCTGCTGTAGCGGAAGACGCGCATAAAGCTGTGGAAGCGTTTCCACCGTGTATTTGTCGAGCGCGCGATCAACCGATTCTTTCACGATTAATGGCGGCGAGGCTTGATTTGCAAAGTGCTCATCGTGCTCGCGAACAACGGTGTCGAGAATTCGGATCAGTTCTCGTGGAGACTTCATACAGAGCGAAATCATATCTCCAAGCTTGGCAGGGGCGTCTAGCGCTGGATCACATAGGCCCTCAAACTGCGTAATTCGCTCACCGGAGAAGTGGGCCAATCTTCGTCCGATCATGTTTCTGAGGAACGGCTCTTGCCAAATGATAGTGGCGTGTGCAATCTTATCGAGGCGTACCGCCTGTTCTGTTCCTGTATAGCTTTCCTTTACCTTGTCCCACAGGAAAAAAACCCATCCAAAGTTGTCGACCTCAAGGAGTTGGGTCGTCGAAAGCAGAGGGAAGAGAAGGCCTGCAGTTGCTGCCGCAGAATTACTAGTGAGTGGCGTTTCGTCAACCTTATCTACGAGTACGACAACGCCAAGAAAACCAAACACCTTGGCGAAATCGCTGAATCTAGATAGAAGCGCCCTTGCGAACTGATTGTCATTCCACTGAGCGACGTCAGTCTTCAGAAGGTCACGAAGTCCTGCGTCAATATTCGCATCGATACCCGATGCTTTTTTTGTAATTGCAGACGCAATAGTCGAAACTAGTCCGGCGACAGCATCCCATCGCTTTTCAATCCAAAGTTTTGTCCGCTTGTGCCACGCTTGATTTAGCAGCTTGAGCGGCTCACGAACACTGGCGCTGCGTACCAGTTCCGGCCGGGAGAGGTAGAAGCGCTGCACAAGTGCTATGACCAAAGCCTCCTGCTCCGATGTCATTGTCTCAAGGTGCAAGTGCCGATCCGCTTCCTCCAAGGCGGACAACCAAAGAAGCACCGCCTCGATCGTTAAGTATCCAACCTCTGCGACAAATTTTCCGAGATCGGCGTTTGCAAGCCCACCTGAAGTGATCCGCGAGAAGTCCTCTAGAGCCACCGCTAGAGGCGCCGGTTCATCCTTCTGGCGAAGTGCCCAGCATCCCTTATAGAAAGTCAATCGCGTGGCGCTCTTGCCCGCTCCACGCGCGCCAAACAGAACCAGCGAGCGACAAGCCTGTCCTCTCACAGCAACTTCGTCGAAGTATGGCGGCCGAACAAAATAGCTATCAATGTCGGGCTCATTTTCGGCGACATATAAAGCGAATGGATTATCTTGAAATACAAGTGTCTCGAGCAATTTTGGCATTTGATCTCGCGGGAAAAAATGGGTATGCCTAAAGCAGAAGAAAAAGTGGATACGTCCGAAGTTAGGTTGACAGCATACACCGGCAGTGCCTGATCGACTGCTTTAGGACCAACCCCTTCACCGTCCGCTCCTGGCCGAGAGCTGTCCGTCACCATCCAGAAATTTCGCGTTGGTGCACCCCACGTAACCAAGGTACACGCCATCGCGAACTCAATCTCGGTCACCTTTCGAGCACGCCGGCGGAGCGGCAATTGCGCTTACGACTACCCACGTGCGCGCCACGTGGCTGCATTGAGTCGTTCCACGGCGGCGGCGTAGACGGCTTTTGAGCTGTTTGCATCTGCTTTGGCATTGAGGAGGTCGTGGATGTGTTCGGCAACGACAGAAGCAATGGCATGGACGGCCTCATGCCGGTCCAGACCTTCGGTGGTAAGGCGAGCCATCGCACGCGCAGCCGGTTCGAGATTTTCGGCAAGTTGATTCTCGACAATTGCGTGAAGGGCAGCGTGGACGGTCACGTTGGGCAACTGAACGCGTTCCTGTCTATGATATTTTTCCACAAGACCAATGCGCAACTGCTCGTCAAGCGCCAACCATTCCTCGGAGTTCGGGGGCTGATCGGGATCGTAACGATTCATAGAGGCGGTATCCTAACGACTAAGCAGAAGGGGAGCGGCGCGCTTTTATACCGAAAATTCCAGCGCCAAACTTAAGCCAAATTTTAGCCACGAAATTCAACGCCATACTTTCCAAGAAATTCAATGACCTTGAAATATAGCCCTGAGATGCTAGTTGCCCTTATTGTGTGGGCTAGGGGCATATTCACTGAAAAAGGATGCGGGGGGATAAATGTCATTTCAAGTGAAACCGGAAGTCTTCCACCATCTTCTATCTTGAGCACACACGAATACTCAACCCAATCGTTTGCCCGTGGTACCACACCTGAGATAACTTCCTTCACTTCAAGCACCACGTTATACTCGGGCATGTTTAGCGACTTTCCCATGGTTTGCACGTATCGCGCCCGAGGTCGAGATAGGCGCGCTGTGAAGGATCGCGGTTTGGTTTAGTAACCGCCGAGATTGGTGGCCAAAGTCTATCTGAACTGTGCAATCCACTCGAAATTATCCATATCCATCTGTGCCTGAACTGCCTGTTGGTTCGGCAGAATTACCGTCTTTCGGGCATCGCCCCGGTTTCTATCAATTTCGTAAGTATTCCACGACAGACAAACCAAGGCATAGGTCTCTGGTTTGTCGTCGGTCTCATAGATGACGGCGTCGGGGTCACGTCGAAATGCCAAAGGGAAGACCTCCCGACGATACAGTACGTGCTCTGGACCAATCTGCTTATGCAGCGCGTCAATAAGGATGCTCACCGCGTCGAGATACGGCATCGTCCAAGGGTTGCAAATGTGAAGCTTCAAAGACGACATAGTGATGTACGGTGCAAGGTCAACGCCATCTCGTTATACACAACTCACTTAGCATAACTTGGCCGCCCGATGGGCCCCTGGCAAATAGTTGACCGTTTTTGTCTGGTATACCCTTTGCTTTCCCTTTCCCATTTTCATAGCGCGGCCGTTGGCCGCAACCAAAAGGAGGTGTCGCCCCCGCTACCGCCGGATTTAATTTGCGAGGACAATATCCTCAACCCCACGTAGGAGGTAGACCACCGCACGGCAAGGGAGGCGACATGGACATTTTCCTCAAGAAGCACCAAGAGTCAATCCTGGGTGTGGTCGAAGGATTCGACCGGATAATCTTCAAGGGCTACCTGACCTCGATGTTTCCGGATGGTGCGTTTGGCCGCTACCTGTCCAAGCGAGGCGTGCTGCTCAAGGATGCCGGGAAGTTCTTCGAAAGCGAAACCAAAACGCTCGTCGAACACGCCAAGACGACCGCCGAAGAGGCGGGGCGTCCCTACCTCTTTTTCGCCTCCGCGCACACGCACGCGAGCGGTCGATCGAAGGAAGCGATGGCCCGGGCCATCGCCGAGCAGGACGGCATCAGCGAAGGCCTGGTCTGCATCTTCTCGGTCCTCGAACCGTGCCTCTCGTTCGCCGTGGCCGGCAATCGCAAGACGCAACGTCTGGAAGTCGTTCGGCGCAATCGCCGCTGCCTGCACCTGTACTGGTATCTGATCGACCCGGTTTTTGGCTGGATGCACGTGCGTATCCAGACCTGGGCACCGTACGCCACTCAGATTTACGTCAATGGCCGGGAGTGGCTGTGTCGGCAACTGCCGCAAGTGGGTGTCGCCTTCGAGCGGAGCGACAACAAGATTCTCTGGGTGTCGGATTTCGAAGCCACCGCGGCACTTGCCGAGCAGTTCAACCACACCGACTGGCCTGCGTTTCTGATTCGCCAGGTGGCCAGCGTCAATCCGCTCTTGCCGGCCATCGCCGCGGCGAAGTTCGACGGCTACTGGTTTGGCATGGATCAGGCAGAAGTCGCCACCGATATCCTGTTCAAGTCCAGAGCCGATCTCGAACGTATCCACCAGGACCTCGTCCATGCCGCCATCACCGGCTTCGGTGCCACGGACGTCATGCGCTTTCTTGGCCAAAAACCTCATCACCTCTTCACGGGCGAGGTCGTGATCGACAGCAAGAAGCGGCCCGAAGGTTGCCGGATCAAGTTCCGTATCCGACGCAACTCCGTCAAACTCTACGATCATCTCAACGTCTTGAGAATCGAGACCACCCTCAACAATCCGGCAGAGTTCAAAATCCTCACCTCGTCCGAAAATGCCGAGGGTCAGATCGTCTGCCGGTGGTCGCCGATGCGCAAAGGGGTCTCGAATTTCTGGCGCTATGCCGAAGTCGCTCACGGTGCCAACTCGCGCCTGATCGACGCCTTGGCCAATGCTCCCCTTCAAGGTCAGGCGATCGAGGCCATCGATCGCCTGTGCCGGTCACAGAGCAAGCCCGGTCGGCATGTCGCCGCTTTCAACCCGGTCACCGCGGAGAACGTCGCTCTGTTCACCTCGCTGCTGGCCGGCGAGTTCGCCATCAATGGCTTCCGCAACCGCGATCTCCAGGGCAAGCTTTACTCGGCCCCTGCCAATAACCCCGCCGAAATCAAGCGGCGTACGCATCGAACCAGCCGCCTGATCGCCAAACTGCGCGGCCATGGCTTGATCGCCAAAGTCACCAACTCTCGTCTCTACCGGGTCACGCAAAACGGCGTGAAAGCAATGTGGGCCGCCGTCCGCTGCCGCCGTATCGACTTTCCAGCCGCCTTCAACATGTCAGAATCATTCGCGCAATAGAGACAAGTCCTGCGGAGGAATTTCATAGGGATCGGGCGATGGCAAACTAGGCGGGAGACGAATTTGGCGGGGCTGAACTGGGGGACGGACGTCTGAGGCTGAGGCTGATCAAACTGGCGACACGCTTTGCAGAGCAGCCGACGGCGAGCATACCGGGCGCCTGTGGGGATTGGGCGGAGACGGTTGCGGCGTACCGTTTCTTCGATCAGGCCCGCGCTGGCAAGCGCGGGTTGAACTGGCAATCGATCCTGCAACCGCACATGGATTGCAGCCAAGGGCGCATGGCACAACACCCGGTGGTGTTGTGCCTTCAGGACACCACCGAACTGGACTTCAACGGTCAGGAGATCGAAGGACTCGGGCCGCTCTCGTACGAAGCCCAGCGCGGCATGTATCTGCACCCGACCTATGCGGTGACCCCGGAGCGCGAACCGCTCGGGGTGATCGACGCCTGGATGTGGGCGAGAGAAGCGAAAGCGGCCGACGGAAGCCGGCCGGGCATCAGCGAGAGCACGCGCTGGATCGAAGGCTACGAGCGGGTCGCCGAAACCGCGGCGGGGATGCCACAAACGCGATTGGTCTATGTGGCCGACCGCGAAGCGGACATTGTCGGCCTGATGCAGCGGGCCCAGGCGTTGGGGACGCCGGCCGACTGGCTGATTCGCGCCAAGCACAACCGCTGTTTGCCGCAAGGCGGCAAACTGTGGGCGGCAACTCTTGCCGAATCGCCGCTCGGCGAGATCGAATTCACGCTGGCATCGCGGCACGGGCAACCGAAACGGATCGTGCGCCAGCAGTTGCGAAGCCATGCGGTCGACCTCCCGGCTCCTGGCACGGACGACCGCCACGTCAGCGTAACCTGCCTGATCGCCACGGAAATCGGGGCGCCCGCCGGCTGCAAGCCGGTCGAATGGCGCTTGCTGACCAATCGTAAAGTCGTCGGTCTTGAGGCGGCCGTCGAGTTGATCGACTGGTATCGCTGCCGCTGGGAGATCGAAACCTTGTTCCATGTGCTCAAGAACGGCTGCCGGGTCGAGGCCTTGCAGCTGGGCAGCCAGAGCAAGCTGGAACTGGCGCTGGCGGTCTATCTGGTCGTTTCCTGGCGCCTTGCCCGCCTGATTCGCCTGGGACGCATCCACCCGCAGGGGTCTGCCGATCTGTTCTTCTCCGAAACGGAATGGGCCGGCGCCTTTATCCTCAACAAGAAGAAGCCACCGAAGAAGGTGCCGAGCATTCGCGAGGTCGTCCGCCTGATCGCACAGCTCGGCGGATTCCTCGCCCGCAAGGGCGACGGCGAACCCGGCGTCAAATCCCTCTGGCTCGGCATCCAGCGCTTGCGTGATTTCGTCTCCGGCGTAGAGCATATGCGCGAGATCAGTCATGTCATGTGAGTTGTGTATAACGGGATGGGGCAACGCCCTCCGGCGATCCGTTCTTTCCTCATCGGTCGAGCGCCGGGTTCGGTTATCCACTGCTTCCTGATGGAGTTCTCAAGCGCCGATTTGCGAGCCTGAAGTTCATCCAGTCTCTTTCTCACAGTGGCCATTTCCTTGGTGATCTTTCGCAGTTCAGCCTGGTTCTTTATCCACTGCAGATGATCTGCACCAAGCTCCTCAGCGATGTACTGTTCAAGCTCACGCCGAAGGAGTTTGCGGTATGGATTTCCCCAGACAGCCCCCTCGCGATATTGCACTTTGCCGGCACGTATGCCCTTAAGAATAAAATCCCGGCTCACGCCGTATTCCTTGGTGGCCGTTACATCACTAAGGCTTGCGCCTTTACTGATCCATTCGCCGTGTTCCGCCATTTCTCATCTCTCTGAGCGACTATACTATCGGTGGCTACTGCCTTCGGGACATCCCAAGCCGCATCAACCCTCACACACCCAAGCCCCGGCAGTCCTTCTACCTCTTCTGCGCACTCGCTCGTTGGGGCGATTTCGGGAACTTCTTGAACATCGCGTAGTGGCTCTTCAGCCGGTCGATGTAAGGCTTGTCCTGGAGCACTACGTGTTTGAACACGCCGAGGAAGGCTCCTGCATGCGCGGACTGAGGATTCAGAGGGTCAAGGGTCGGGCCAAACCACTCCGCGGCATTCTTCGTTCCCGGTGACCATTTACGATAGAAGGCAGCATCTTCCCATCCGTAGCTGATTGTTGCCCAGACCTTGCCGCCGCTATTCTCGCCGACAACCTTGATGATCACCCGTCGGCAATCGCAGTTGTCGTCAGTGCAATAGAATTCAAGCAAGCCATAGACGCCAGCCGGTACCGCACTCCGAGGAGGCACGGTGAGCACCCGCGTTTCCCCGAGATCGCCAAATCTTTCATGAAACGCCAGCATTACCATGCTCCATCCTCGTCACGTCTTGCTTGACTATGCTACAACACAATCAGAAGGCCTTGGCCACGGCGGTCACTCATTTCTATCGCATCGTCCTCGTGATCGCGAATCTGGATCAGACATACATGCTCAATCCCGGTTGCAGCGCCCATGGTTGCTATGAGTGAAATTTCTACGGCGGGCGTTTTCGTCCGGCGAAGCACGGTGCCAGCAGATGCCCAACCCCGAGGTGCAGGGGGGCCGCGCGATAAAGTTGCGCAGTATCGCTGACCCTTTACCTTCAGCGTCAGCTTTGACAATTGTGTCACTTTCGCTTCGGATCGAGAGTGTGAGTAGCATTCGTCAGTAAGCGGTCGCCCGGAGTGGCCGACCCAGACTTTTTCCGCGAACCCGGCCGAACGGCGGCAATGCGCAGTAGAGCCGACGCTCAAGGCACATGCCCGCAATGACCGCATTGGCCGATGAGCGGACGAAGGGTACCCTTTTTCGATTGTCCGCTTCGGGGTGACGACCCGACGCTCGTCCGCGAAACTAATCTCGCGGCCCTGCTCCGCCTACGCGCCCCCCAGTGCGGTCGAGACGGCAAGGCTTGTCACTTGCAGAGATACGACAAAGTGCTTGCGTACTGGCCGGAACGGGCCAGGCAGCCGGTGCGCTGATGAAGTTGCGGTGAGGAAATCCATCCGATCAGGTGAAAGGTCGGCGGCGATCACGCCAGCGCTCGTCAACGCCAACAAAAAAAAAACCGGGAACCCGCTGCCGAACCTGGCAGGGGGTCCCCGGGGGGTTGATGGACGTTCCCGTCAAGCGGCGGCTTCGGCTTCCATCCCGCCGGCGTGTCCCTTGTCGAGATCGAGAGCGGCATTGATCTCGCGTTGACGCAACCGCAAACTCGTCAGCCGCGCCGCCTTGTCAAAGGGCTTCGCCAACTCGATGAGGATGTCCGCCAAGCGCTTTTCTGCTCGGACCAAATCGTCGTTCGCGTCAGACAGTCGTCCTGCCAGACTGTTGGCCACGTTCTCGATCACCCTGAGCATCCCTTGCGGGGTCTCGGAATGATGAGCCGCATAGGCGCGTCGGCCTTTCAGGACGAAACAAGGACTATCGTCCGATGCTGCAGGGATCGAGAGATCGAGATCGAAACCGGCAAACTGCCCCACCGACCGCTCTTCTCGCACAGCCTTCCAGCCGACCTTTCGGCTTCTGGCTTCGAGGTAGTGCCGTTGGAGTGCCTCTCCCGCCGCTGATCGATCGGTATAGTGCTGGCCGTCGATCACCATGCTGAAGTGCTTACCCCGTACATCGATCCGATCTGCGAGGTCCGCTTCGATCGATCCGATCCGTTCCCGGATCTTCGCGATTCTGCCGGGCAAGGTCGCCGACTCCTGCTGGTTCGACCATCGCTGGTTGTCCCATTGGGATTTCAGAAAACCAAGCTTCGCCACTTCGGCATCGATGCCTGCCTTCTCCATCACCAGCGGGTTGCCCGATGCCAGGGCTTTCACCTCGGCATAGGATAGCGCCGCCAGTTCTACGTCCTCCGCACTGCGCATCCCGGTGTCCCCGCGCATCACCTGGGCGATAAAACGTGCCTTGGTTTCGAGGGTCTGCCAGAGGTAGGCGTCGAACGAGGCCTCGGTGACATAGCGAACGATCCGCACTTCTTCGTTCAGGTTGCCCTGGCGAATGATGCGTCCCTCCCGCTGTTCCACATCGGCCGGTCGCCAAGGGGCGTCCAGGTGGTGCAAGGCCGCCAGTCGGGTCTGGACGTTGGTGCCCACCCCCATCTTCAGGGTGCTGCCCAGGAGGATACGAACCCGCCCTTTCCTCACCGACTGGAACAGTTCTGCCTTGGCGGCATCGCTGTCATAGTCGTGGATGAAGGCCACCTCCTCTGACGGGACCCCCCGCTCGACGAGCTTGGCCCGAATGACGGGATAGACACTGAACCGTCCATCGTCCGTCGGCGTGCCGAGATCGCAGAAGACCACCTGTGTACCGCGGAACGCTGCGGTTTCCCGCCATATCGCATGGACCCTGTCCGCACACTGATTGAGCTTGCTGTCCGGATCTTCCCGGCTGGCAGGATCGACCAGTCGCATGTCCAACGCAGCCTTGCGGCCGTCGTTGGTCACCGCCAGCATGTTGTCTTCGCTGGGCATGACCTGGCCGTTGCGGATCGCTTTCGCCCGCGTGACCAGCGTGGTCACGAAGGCCTTCAGTTCCGCGCTGGGCTTGGCGGCGATGGTTTCCAGATGGTGCCTGGGTACCGGCAGCTGCAGCATTTCGGCGGTGCGGATATCGGCCACTTCCCGGAACAGGGTCATCAGCTCCGGTAAATTGACGAAGCGCGCGAAACGCGTGTTCATGCGATAGCCACTCCCATCCGGCGACAACTCCAGCGCCGTAACCGATTCCCCGAAGTTGCCCGCCCAGGTGTCGAACTGCGACAGCTGATGGGCGTCCAGCGTCGCCGGCTGCAAGTAGCGTTGCATGGTCCACATCTCGGCCATCGAGTTCGAAACCGGTGTCCCGGTCGCGAATATCACCCCGGAACGGCCACCCTGCTCGCCCATCACATGGCGCGTCTTCACGAACAGATCGAAGGCACGCTCGGAGTGGCTGTTTGGCAAACCGGCAACCCGCGTCATTTTGGTGAAGCGGTAAAGGTTCTTGAAGTAGTGAGCCTCGTCGACAAACAGGTAGTCGATGCCCAGTTCCTCGAACGTGAGCAGGTCATCCTTTTTCGAACGAGCCGACAGCTTCTCCAGCCTGGCGAGCCAGACCTTCTTGGCCCGCTCCAACTCCTTGACGATCCGATTCCCCCGCTGCTCCGATGTCGAGGCCCGGATGGCACGCTCGATTTCGTGGACACGCGCTTTGATGAACGACGCCATCGCGGCGTCGCTCATCTTGATCCTCTCGAAAGAGGCATGGGTAATCAGCACGGCATCCCAGTCGCCGGTGGCAATCCGGGAAAGTAGCGTCCGGCGTTGGTCACCGGCCAGGTCGTCCTTGCTGGCCATCAGGAGATTGGCCCCCGGATAGGCCCGCAAGAACTCCGTCGCGAACTGCTCCAGCATGTGGTTGGGCACCACGTAGCACGGCTTGCTGGCCCGGCCGAGGCGGCGCAACTCCATGCCGGCGCAGACCATGGTCAGGGTCTTGCCGGCACCGACGACGTGCGCCAGCAGGGTATTCACCCCGCTGGAGACGATTCGCCAGATGGCGTCCTTCTGGTGCCGATGAAGCGCGTACACCTCGGAAAACCCCGGTAAAGAGAGCCCTGAACCGTCGAACGCCCGCAATCGCACCGCGTTGAACTGGTCGTTGTAGCGCCTGACCAGCCGCTCGCACCGCTCGGGATCGGCGAACACCCAGGATCGGAACTGCTCCTTGAGTGCCTGCTGCTTTTCCCTGGCGACGAGGGTTTCCTGCGGGTTCACGACTGACTGCTCGGTGAGCGGATCCCGGTCCCGAATGGTCGGAACCGTCTGGTTCAGGCTGATCAGGAACAGCTCACCCGCCGTCATGCGCCGGGTGCCGTAGGTTTGCGTCGAGGCGACCGAGCGTTCGCCTGGCCATGGCACGTTGATGTTCCACGCACCGGCCTCGGCGCTGAACTCCACCGTGCAACCCTCGCACCCCAGGAGATGATCGAGGAATGCGCCGTAGTCACGCGAGGGGATCCAGGTCGAGCCAATCCGGGCATCGATTTCACCCGGCCCCAGGTCCGTCGGGATGACCGCCTGCAGGGCTTCAACGTTGCGGAGATAGACTTCCCCGGCCGTTTCCGCCATCGCCAGCTTGTTGCGCACGTTGCCGGAGAGATAGGCATCGGCGGTTTCCCAGTCGCCGGATTGCGGATCGAGAAAGATCAGGCCACGACCCGCCAGGTCCGGGAGAAACTGCTCGACCGCCAGCCCCAGCAAGGACGCCATCCGCGTCGGATCGACGCGTCCGGCTTCGTGCAGGGAGACCAGCAGCGCTTCGTCGGCTGACGAACAGCGCTCCACCTTGCGGACCGCGCCCACCGTTCTGCGGGAGAAGAGGTCCGCCTTCACGGCCGTGCCGCTTTCCCGATCGAAGTCTTCGAGCGAGAGCAGCAGCGGCAGATCCGGATCCCCCTTGAACGCCCGCTTGTTGACCATCGCGTGGAGAATGCCGTGTTGCGCCACGAAGGTATCGTAGGCGGTGTTCAGGGCGGCCCGGTGTTCGCCGAGTCGACCATCGTCCGCCGTGACGGGCTGTAGGTGCAAGAGCCGGCGTGCCGCATCGCGAATCGCCATCAAGCCACGAATCCGCCGGGCGGTTGATACCGTCGCGTCGATGACCCGCAACGCATCGCCTTCCGAGATGGCCAGGCGGCCATCCGGGGTCAGGCAGTACGCGCCGGGCTTGACGAACTCCGGTGCAGCGACAAGGTGCTCCCGCGGCATCGACAACAGGTTCTCGACGGCACGAGGGAGATACACGTCCTCGGGCAAGCGGGCAACGCGCTCTGTCAATGCGCTGCTCACATCACCGTCAAAGATCGCCGCATTGGCCGGACCGAAGCCATTCGACTTGAGCCCCATGCGACCGATCAGCAGGTCCGGATGGTCGACATACCAACTCGAGATGAACAGGCGTCGATCCGTGTCACACATCGACCGCGGGGCTTCGCTGACGCCGATCCAGTCGCCAGCGGCCTGCTCACCCTCCGCCAGTTTCTGGAGGAAGACGATATCGGTCGTGACGTCCGTGTTGGCAATCTGCGAGAACGTGCCGGACGGTAAGCGAATCGCGCCGAGGAATCGGGCCTGCTCACCAATATGGCGCCGTGCCCGGTCATCGCCCTTGTCGAGCGTCCCGGCCGAGGTGATGAAAGCCACCAGTCCACCGGGGCGAGTCACCTCCAGAGCGCGAGCAAAGAAGTAGTCGTGGATGAGGAAGTTGGCATACGGCACATTGCGGTCCTCGGGCACCGGGTAGTTCCCGAAGGGAACGTTCGAGATCACGAGGTCGTACCAGTCCTTCGGCAAACGCGCTTTCTCGAAACCGACCGCGAAGGTCCGCACGCCATGAGGAGCATACAGGCTCGACAGGATGCGCGACGACACGCGATCGATCTCGACAGCCGTCACTTCCGAGGTGGCGGCCAAATCTCTTGGCATCGCCCCGATGAAGTATCCAACGCCCGCTGAGGGTTCCAGCACACGACCGCCCCGAAAACCCAACCGGCGAACGGCGCGCCACATCGCCTCGATCACGAAGACTTCGGTGAAGTGGGCGTTGACGACACTCGCCTTGGCGCTTTCGTAATCTTCGCCCAACACATCGGGCAGAGATTGGGCTCTCGCCTTCCACGCCCGATCGTCCTGATCGGGATTGAACGCCTTGGGAATGCCGCCCCATCCGGTGAACCGGTTGAGGATGGCGCGCTCGTCGTCGTGGGCAGCGCGGTTCTCTGCGGCCAGGCGAGAGAGGAGCGCGATGGCCGCCAGGTTCGCTTCGAACTTGGCGACGTCACCACGAAGACTCGCATGCAGCGTAGGCTCGAGTGGGTCCCAGGGACTGCGAGCTGGCCCCGTTGCCGGAGCCGGAGAGCATGTTGGTTCGACGAACGGAAAAGCGATGATCTCCGCCGTCGGACATGCAGCGAGTACTGCTTGCGAATCTTGAGGAGTAAAGCCCGGCAGCCACAGAGTGGTCTGGGCGAGTTGAGTGAGTTTCACGTGGGTCTCCTTGAAAAGTCGGAGACACGTACCCCTTCCGGGGGGTGTCCCCGGAAGGGTGGAATCAACAACATGGGTCATGGCGCGCCGACTCTCGCCAGGCGCCACGGCTTCGCTGCAAACTTGCAGCCTCGCGACACCTCGCGCGTGCGCTATTGACCCATTGCGAGGTCGTCGTCGCGGTTCATGAGTCCCAGATCGACGAGGTACTGCTTCAGTCCGTCGAGGTCGCGGCGGTGCCGCATCCAACCGTCCTCGAAGATCTGAAATCCGTGGATCTCGAAAATGGTTCGCTTACGCGGGTTACGGACGTCGGCGGAGAAGCTGCCGCGCTCGTCCGGGTTGATGAAGTACCGATAGCCGGTGCTCCGGGGTACTTGAGTCATGACGCCTCCGTGAATCGTGCGAAAGACGCCATGCCTCGCTGGAGGCTCGCGCCCCCGCGTGGGGTGGTAGGAATGCTGTTTGTTTGTGGCGGCCAGCTACCGCCTTTCAGGTCCCGTCCGACGGATGGGTCCAGAATCCGCTTTCCGCAAAGGGCTGCGTCAACCCTCTGGGGAAAGCCCGGCGTTGCCGCCGGTGGTTTATTGGGAATCGCGTGACCAATACCGTTTCAGCACCCGATCCCGAATCACTTCGGGATCGAGGCCAGACAACGCGCAGCACGCGTGGTACGAGAAGGCGTTCGAGCAATCCTTCGGGGACAGCAGCCAGTCGAGGATCTCCACCCGTGTGGCGGCGCAGACCCTCGAATCGAACAGAGCGCGCAGCGACTTGTGCAGCAGGCGCCTGTGGAGCCTGACAAGATCATCGTCAGTCCACGGGACTCCTTCGCAAAGTGTTGCTGCTCGCTCGGTGCGAACCGACGCCCGTCGTGCTAGTCGCAGTCCATCAGCTATGGATAGAGACAGCGCGATCACTTCCTCGCGGGGCGCCTATTTCGCTACACCGACAATCGCACTGGCCGGCGAAGCCGTATCCGTCAACGCCGCCTTACGACTGCGATAGGCACGAAGCAACTGCTCAAGATCGCCGTCGTCGGCGGCGTCTTCGGCCTGGGCGTAGCGTTCGTCGAGGTCATCAACGGATGCGGCCTGGCTGATGCTGCTGAGGAACACATCGAGGGGCGGTTTGCCACCTTCACGACCGGACTTCTGGTCGCCCGCCCCCGTCTCCTTAGCCTTCGATTCACTCGACTCTTCGTCGATGACCGGAGCCCAGGAGCCGTCGATTGCCTCGGCCATCCCGATGTTCTGGGTCTTACCGCGTTCATTGAGTTCGTCCATGGCCAGTGCCATGGCCAGCTCGGGCGATTTCGGCAGCAGATTGCACAGGCGGCGAATGGCCGTCTTGAGGCCCATCGGGACGAAATGCGTGTCCCACGGACTCTCCTTTCGGTTCTTTTTCGCCATCTGGTAGCCGCGGGAGTGGTCACGTACCCACTCGACCTGCTCCTTCGACAAGGCGTGGAAGGTGCGTGAGCCATCATTGAACACCGCCACGGCATAGAAACCGGCGATCGCTCCACGCTCGTCGTCGGACGCCGGGAAGCCGTTCTTCTTCAACGGCTCGTGCATCAAGGAACGGTTGAGGCCCAGGACGATGTCGAACTTGTCGTTGATCCGCACTTCGTGCGCATAGATGTCCTGCACGCTGCCGCTGTTGCGCGCGAGTTTCACGAGCCCCTGATAGCCGGGAATCAACTGGCACTGGCTACCGAACACGACGAGATGCGCTTCGCCCATCAGGCCGATTTGCAGACCGAGCTGGCAAGACTGGATGACCGCCGCGACGACACTGCGTGGATCCACTTCAGACAGCTTCGGATTCATGCGAAACGCAGTCAGTGCGATCCGCGCCATGCGCTCCGCGCTGAGATGCTTGGGCAGCGCGCGGGCGATTTCGCCCTTGAGCTGTTCGAGCATCGCTGGAAAAGACACCACGCTGGTCGTATTCCCCTGACGGGCGCTCTGGATGTTACGCAAGGTTTGAGACATGGTTTCCTCCAAATACAAATGGCGGAGACACCATGCCTCCCGGAGCGGGGACGGGTCTCCCCGCCGGGGTCGATAAACTGAAAATGGCCGCCGATCAGGCGGCGTCGAACTCGAAAGCGTCGGTGTTGGCTGCCCAACGCGGGAGCGAGATCAATTCGATCTCCCCCCCGGGCTGGTAAGCCGGCCAGCTTCCGGAATCCTGGCACCACTTCAAAAGCTGTAGTGCTGCCCGGTACTTCTTGCGACCGACCTCGATGATTTCGGGATCGGCCCGGTAAAGCGCCACGGCATGGGGAGCCTCTTTCTCGACGGCGACGAAGAGAAAGGGCAGCTCCGTGCCGGTCACGGCTTTCATTCCATCGACGTAGAACGCCGCTTGAATGTCGTAGCCGAGGTTGGCGATGGCGCGAGAAAAGCCTCGGCTGCTGGCATCGACACAGCTCTTGAGATCCGCCACGGCCGTCCCGTTGAACCAGTCCGGACGACAGCGACAGCGGATCCCGGTGAGCGAGTCTGTCCAGAACGCCGACAACTCGGCTTCTCCCTGCGTGAACAGGCGGGCCGCCCCCTCGTGCGCGTGAACGGCGGCGCGCAGTCGAGTTAGATTCGCCAGGTCGTCGGAAGTGATCAGGGTTTTGCCCTGATTCTCCTGTTCGAAGCGGGCGGCGGCTTCCTTGCCTTCCTTGGTGCGGCGATCAAACTTCTCGACCACCGCAAACTCTTCGAAAAAACGATCCGGTTCGAGGACGTGGGTGTGAACCGCGGTGCCAAACGCCATCGCCGGCGTGGGTGGCGACGGATGATCGAGGGCTTCGCGCAAATGCGCTGGGCTCTTGAGCAGTTTGATGATTCCCGAATGGCCGATCGATTGATCCGCGTGGTATTGCTTGGCCGGCATGCGCAGCAGGCCAGGATGGCTGACGTCCATGGTGCCTCCAGAAGAAAAATGCCGGAGTCACCAGCCCCTTCCGGAGATGACGTCCCCGGCTGGGTGGATGAAAATGCTGTTTGTTTCGTGCGGCCAGCTACCGCGACTTGCTCGGGCGAAGAATCGCTCGATCAAAGGCTGCTTTCCGGAGGGCGCTTTGCAAACGCACTCGGGAAAGCCCCGGCAAGCCGGGGCGTGGTTCAGTTCGCTGCTTGTTCTTGCTTCGAGAGGATCAGAGCCCGTCGGAGCATCTGGCGGGTTTCCGGGTCGGTGCGTCCTGCCTGGAGTCTCTGGTGGAGATCGCAGGCACGATTCATCGAGAGCGCCGAAAAGAGTCGAACGAGACGCGGCTTGGATTGCACGACTTGATCGTGCGCGGGGTCAGAAGCCATGGTCAGAGCCCCAGCGCGCGAACGATCGGGCGGCTGATGATCCAGCCGGTGATGCAGCAAGAAAGAAGAACGAGTGCCATGAGATGCCTCCTAGAAAGAAAAAAGGGCATCCCTCCCCTGACGCGGAGGCGATGCCCCGCAGGGGAATGAGCGTTCAGGCGATCACTTCGAACGAAGCCTCACCGCTCTTGGCGGAATCGATGTCGATCCCGGTCCGGCGCTGGACAGCCGGTCTGTCGTACTGCTGCCAATCGGAAGTCGTAACGTTTATGACCTTCGCTGGCTCGGGTGCTTTCGTCACTTCGGGTGTACGGCTCAACAGCTTCTTCAGGCCTTGTGCCGAGGAGCGGAGAAAGGACAAAAGTGAGTGAAGCCCTGCCAGCATGGCGAGGACGAGAATGACACGTTCCATGAGCAAACCTCCTGAGGTGGAGGGCAGTCGGCTCCCGGTCCGGGAGAATGACCGCCCGGTGGGGGAAAGAAGTCACGATCTGCTCAGAACGAATCCATGACCGGCAACTCGTCGACAGCTGTACTGCTTGGCTCATCAGACGAGCCCGTGTCGGCGCGACGAGGGACGGAACCCGATGCCTTGGCGTCCTTCGCCGATGGACGAGCACCGAGCATCTGCATTTCGCTGCCGATGATCTCGACGACGTAGCGATCCTGACCTGCGCTGTCCTGCCACTTGCGGGTCTGGATGCGACCTTCGACGTAGATCGGGGAGCCCTTCCTGAGGTACTCGCCGACGACTTCGGCCGTACGGTTGAAGAAGACCACGCGGTGCCATTCGGTGGTTTCCTTGCGTTCACCGGACGACTTGTCCTTGCTGATCTCTGTGGTCGCGATCCGGATCGTGGCGATCGCTTCGCGGTTCTGGGTGTAGCGAACCTCGGGGTCGGCGCCGAGATGGCCGATGAGGGTGACTCTGTTCAACGAGGGCATATGACCTCCTGACAAGGAAGGCAGGGACGCCGCCGTATCCTGACGGGGCTACCCCGCCGGGGGTTGGAGAGAATGCTGTTTATGAAGAAGGCCAGCTACCTTCACTTCGATCGTCATAGACGGAACGAGAGATGGCTGAATTCTCTGCCGTCACGATCGTCGCAGGAGTTCGAAATGCGTCGCTTATGGTTGCATTTCGAAGGTCGCCATCGCGGTTCAAGCGATACGCTGGGCTTGATCGACACCCTGGGAGACGGCAAATGGCACAGCGACAGCGGAACGATTCGACGCACATTCCATCGGTCCGGCAGGACAACAGCCGGCCCTTCCTGACGCAGAAGGCCGTGCTCAATTCACTGCACGCGCAGCAGATCTTCGACCGTGGCTACGAGATGTGCGCCAACGCGCTGTTCTCGTTGAGCGTGGTCTTGAGATTCATCGGGAGCGAAGAGCAGGCGCAGGAAGTCGATGCCTTGGTCGATACTCAGATCGACCAGACACTGGAGGAGATTCGCAAAGAGTCGCTGCGGCTGAAGGAAGTTGCCGAGGGGAACGGCATCGAAACTGCGATCGGCTACACCAGTGCCAAGACCATCGATGTGCAGATCACCTCGCCGCGCTCAATCAAGTACCTGGCGATCATCCGCGAGTTCGACGGGATGATGGCCCACCTGGATGCGCTCTGGCTGTCATGCGTCATCAGCGACAGCCAATACGCGCGCGGGGTCTATGAATGGAAGCGGCGGATCCTTCGTCTGGCCGGACAGATCCGGCAGCTCGCTACGCGTGCGGTGCTGGCGGCACGGCGGAAGGAGACGGGTGGGGTGGTTGCTGAAGAGAAAGAGCTTCCGGCTGTGGAGCATCGCGATTTGGAGACGGCAGGCACCCCGGACGAGTCCTCGCAGACAAGGTAACTGGCGATCAACACCTCAGGGAACCGAGCGGTTCAGCGTTCGCGTCAGCGAGCACGGCGCCAGATCTGCCGGACCAGTCTGACGTGTGGCGTTGCTGGCGAGCTCAGATAAGTGGCGTCACACTCCGGCGCTTTTATGACGGTACCCGAGGCAGCGATGTGACATCGTCTAAGTTATCTCGCCCGAGCAGGTCAAGCAGCTCTCCGAGGCTCCTCCAGGCATTCTTCTGCTCTAATGTCAGGTCTTGGCGCTGATAGATCCGAACCAGTCTGTTTTGCTGAACGTGATTAAGGCACTTTTCAATTACGTCTGGACGGATACCGAGCATACCCATCAACGTGGCTCCAGTTCGCCGTAGGTCGTGCGGCGTCCATTTCCCCCGTGGAAGAATTAGAGATGACACGTTACTACTGCGGTTGCTCAGTGCTGGTCTGTCACCCCGCTGGCGATCGCCGATCTGCTTGGCCAAAGACTTGAGGCACAGGTGATTGCTCTTATCGTGCGAAGGCAAGACCCAAGGACATCTAATTTTCACGCCTTCCGCGTTGAAGGAAGTAGCCGTGATGTCGCGAAGCTCCTTGAACCGATCGACCGCGAAATCGGACAAGAACACCGTGTGCTCCTTGCCATTCTTGGCATCTTCTGGGGGGATGCGCCAGACGCCTTTTTCAAGATCAATCTGATCCCAACGGGCCATCGACAGCTCGCCAACGCGACAACAGGTCGCGAGGATGATCCAGACGGCCAGTTCCGATGTCTTTGCCATTCTGGCCGCCGACAGCTTGCTCTTGAGCAAACGAACCTCGTCCTCACTCAATACTCGGCTACGCTCGACTTTCTTGCCAAAGTCATCGCGTTTCATGTGGCTGCTCGGATCAGTAGTTACGAGGCCACGAACGATGGCGAAGCCGTACATCTGGCGAATGTCGCCGAGGAGGTTGCGAGCAAGAATGCGGGCGCCTCTTTCCACAACGTTGTCAAGTACCTGAGCGACCATCGGCCTCGTGACATCCTCCGCCGCAACATCACCCAGGCTGGGGAACACGTCTTTCTCGAACGATCTTCTTGCTTCTTTGCCGGCATCCTTCCGCGCCGACAACTCAAGCCTTTCCCAGCGATCAAAAAGAGCCCGAACGCTTAGGCGTGACTTGAAAGATTCGGCCTCAGCAATCCGGCAGTTGAGCTTGGCTAGCTCCTCCGCTTGCACCGCCCGAGCAGAGAGCTTCCGCGTGCGCGCCTGTTCAGTTGGATCCAAACCCTTACTGACGTAGGCAGCGGCATCCGCTCGCACCTGACGGATCTGGGCGAGCGAGTCTTTTGGCCAAGTCCCGCAGGTGTAGTCTTTAACCTGACCGCCGAATCTGTATCTCCAGCGAAACATGACCGAGGCTGCATCACCACGCGTTCTCACGACACCGTAGAGGGCGTGCTCGTCGCTCAACCTCTTACCTGCGTCAATAGCGGAAAGGGCCTGCAATTGCTTCACGGTCAGTCTCGCCATGGTCGCGCCCCTAACATCTCAAAATGTGCCCAACAATGTGCCCAACAAAAACCTAGGCTACCCCTGGATTCTATCGGACTCCTCTGGATGGTGCAATCGGAGAGATATGGAATAAATTACTTAAAAACAATATATTACGAATCTACTGCGGCCTTATGTGGATCACTGCGGACGTTTCAGTACTTGGCTACGAACCAAGGGGTCGGGCGTTCGAATCGCTCCGGGCGCACCAATAGATTCAAACAGAAAGGCCAATCTTCGGATTGGCCTTTCTGTTTTTTGATGGCTGGGGGAACAATCAGGGGAACAGTGCGCTGCTGGTAGCCCTTGCAGTCACCTTGTACTACGGTGGGGCAGCTTCCATGCCAGGCGACCATCGCGAACCCCTTGCGCTGCGATTTGGAAGCCATCGGCCCGCCACACAGCCCCGCCCGCATCAACTCTCTCGTGCCGCGGACTCAACGCCGTGAACGCTATGGTTCCAGGTCTCCGCGCCCAACGGCAGTTCATTCAGCTCGGCACGGGCTTCCCGCCACGTCGGGAAATGCTGGTCGAGCAGCGCCACGAAGCGCTCGCTATGCGTCGGCTCGACCAGATGCAGCATTTCATGCACAACGACGTATTCAAGCAAATCCTTGGGCTTTTTCACCAGCTCGGAATTCAGCCGAATGCTTCCCGCCCTGGGGTTGCAGCTACCCCACTTCGTCTTCATGCGCTGCAGCAAGTAACCGGAAGCTTTCACGCCAAGCCTCTGCTCCCATTTCTTGATAAGGGCAGGTACGACTTCGTGAAGCAATGAGCGAGGCCATTCCAGCATTACCTCTTCCCGCTTGGCCAACCCACTGCCTGGGCGCACGCTGAGCGTGATTCGGCGATGATCCAAGCTCACGCTTGGCTTGGCGTCCTTCTCGACAATGGACAACAGGTAGCGCCGTCCCCAGAGGTAATGGCTTTCCCGCCCGACAAACTGGCGCGGGGTCTCTCGCGCCTGTGCCAGCAGCTTCGCCTGCTGGTCACGAATCCAGCTCAGCTTGGAGATGGCATAGGCTCGGGCCGGTCATGCCGTGCAGCGCCCCCGGAATACCCGCCTCCGGCTGCCTGGCGGCCAACCGCTTCACCAACTGCTCGGCCTTGCGCAGGAATTCCTCATAGGCCGCCGTATCCACCCGACTCTGCTTGATCAGATCATCGAGCAGCTTGGACATCTGCGCGTAGAACCTCGGGTCAGTAAGCTGCTCGCGGATGATCGTCTTGCGGACGTTGTTGATGATCCCCTCGGCGATGGCGTTCTTCGAGAGCTTGCCCTTCGCGTTCAGCTTCCTGGCGATGGCATCGTGGATGCCGGTCTCGATGATCAGCTCGGTCAGCGACATCTCGCCCAGTTCACCCAGTTCGACCGCCGGATCAGCCTGGATGTAGGTATTGATGAGGTGGCGCATGTCAGCCTCGAAGGGCTTGATGTCCAGTTCCTCGCCGGAGTGTCTCTTGATGGCTGCGCGAATCTCGGCGTAAAAGGCGACGTCCTTTTGCAGAACCGCCACCTCGGCGTCGGAATAGCTCGCCTCGGTCAAATCCTGCGCGAGGTCGGCGAAGGCCCGCGCAAAGAGCGCCACCGCCTTGTAGAAGGAAATGCGCAGTGCCTCCGTATCGTTCAGCGCGTTGGGATTGGCGGCATCGCCACAGAAATAGTGCAGGAACTGCTCCACCTCGCGCGGCAATCCCACCGGCTCGCAAAGGTAGCTCAGCGCCTGGCGAGCGTCGTCGAGCTGCTTCCTGCCTTCTTCCAGCCAGTTCTTGAGATGCACGTTGTTGTTGCCACCGTTCCCCTGTTCGATGTCCAGCTCGTCGGAGTTGTACACCGCGATGGCCTGCTGCACGTCGCCGAAAAGCTTCTTGTAGTCGACGATGTGGCCGTAATCCTTGTCATCGCCGTCGAGCCGGTTGGTGCGGCAGATGGCCTGGAACAGATTATGGTCGCGCAGTTCGTTGTCGAGGTAGATGTAGCTACAGCTCGGCGCATCGAAGCCGGTCAGCAGTTTGCTCACCACGATCAGCAGCTTCAGGTTCGCCGGTTCCTCGATGAAACGGCGCTTCGCCTCGTCCTCGTATTGCCTGGTCGTCTGGCCGCTCTTGAGAACGTGCCGGGTGTAGGTGTCGAACTTGTAACGCTCGTCGCTGTTCGGCGGCTCCCTGGAAATCGCATTCGCGTTCGGCTCGAAGGAGGTGACGATCCCGCAGTAGGCTCCGAAGCTCGCGTTCTGGAACAGGCGGAAGTAATGGCAGGCGTCATGGATCGAGGCGGCCACCAGGATCGCCGTGCCCCGGTCGTTGTTCAGGCGCGGCTTGAGGGCAAAGTCGCCGATGATGTCGGCAATGATCTCGCGCTTGCGTCCCGCCGCGCTCATCAGCTCTTCCATCGTTGCCCAGCGTTTGCGCACCAGCGCCTTCTGGAAGTTGTTCAGGTTCTTGGTCTTCTGCTCGAACCACTCGTCGATCTTCTTCTGCGACGTTAATCGCTCGGGCACGTCGCGTGCCTCGTACTTGAGGTCAAGCACCACCTTGTCAGCCACCGCCTGGTGGAATTTGTAGGTGTGGATGTAGCTGCCGAACACATCCCGCGTCAGCAGCCTGTCCTTGCGCAGCAGCGGCGTGCCGGTGAAGCCGATGAAGATAGCTTCTTCCAGCCAGCGCTTCATCTGCCTGTTCATGTCGCCGCCTGGCTGCGGTGGCACTCATCGACAAACACATAGAAGCGGCCTGCCACCTTCGGCGCCGGCCCTTTCAGGTCGGCCACCTCGAACTTGTGGATCAGAGCGCACAGCAGGCGCGGCATGGTCGCCGCCAGCTTGTCGACGAACTCCGCCCGCGAGGTAATGCGTGGTGAAGGCGAGCTCTCGCCGATCACCCCGGCATTCCTCATCACGCCGACGATCTGCTTGTCCAGCTCGTCGCGGTCGGTGATGACGAGAATGCGTGCCTCGGGGTCGTGCTCCAGCAGCCACTTGGCAACCAGCACCATGAGGATGCTCTTGCCGCTGCCCTGGGTGTGCCAGATCACACCGCCCTCGCGCCTGGCCATGCGCTCCTGTGCCGCCTTCACCCCGGCATACTGATGCGGTCGCGGCACTTTCTTCTGGCCGGCATCGAAGATGATGAAGTGGCGTATCAGGTCGAGCAGCCGGGCCTTGTTGCACAGTTGCGCCAGCGGCCGGTCGAGCAAGGCACCGGCCTCGGGTAGCGCAGTCCCACCGGCGCCGACCTTTTCCTCGTCCTTCCATTCCACGAAGAATTGCTCAGGCGTGCCGGTGGTGCCGTAGCGCAATCCCTGTGCGTCGCTGCCCGCCAGCAGCAACTGTACGGTCGTGAAGAAGCCCTTGTTGAAAATCTCTTCCTGGTTGGTGATCAGTTGCCGCACCCCGTCGGCCACCTCCACCGAGCTGCGCTTGAGTTCGATCACCGCGATGGCGATGCCGTTGATGTAGAGCACGATGTCCGGCCGCCGCTCGTAGCCGCCCTTGAGCGTCACTTCCTCGGCCAGAGCGAAGTCGTTCTCCTCGGGGTTGGCCCAGTCGATCAGATGCACCGTCTCATGCGCCTTGCCGGCGGCGATCTGCACCGGCACCCCGTAGCGCAGCAGTTGGTAGCTGCGCAGGTTGGCCTGATAGAGCGTGATGCCGGTCGCGTCGGCAGCGGTCTCCAGCTTCTGCAGGGCCGCTGCGATATGAGCAGCCGAATATCCCCACGCCGCGAGTCTGTCGCGCAGCAGCGCCGTCTCGATAGGGCGCTTGTTCTCGCGCCTGGCCCACTCACCGAGGTAGCGGTAGCCGAGAGAATCGGCGCGTAGCCTGCCGGTAAACAGGTCGATCACGCGGTGTTGCGTCGTACGTTCGGAACGGGGAATTTCAGGCATGGATCAGTCCGCCCGGTTGAGCGTCGGGGGAATGAAGCCTTCGGCGGACAGGGCACGAACAATCCCGCGCAGCAGATAGCTGTTGCTGAACCCCAGGGTGTATTGCCGCGCCCCTTCCCTGATCGGCAACAACATCCTGCGCTCGACCAGCTTCCTGATCTGGTAGGTTCGCTGCGCCGCCGACATCCCCGGCATCGCCGCAGCCAGATCGGCCGCCTTGGCGATGCCGCTCCTGGCGCCGATGTGCAGAACCCGCTCTTCGCTGGCCGTGATCAACTCCCGTTCGCGCGCGTAGGCAATGGCAGGCGCAAGCACCTTGTTACTCAGGTAACCAAAATCGGTCAGCCGATCCACTTTGCGCAGTTCGTCCAGAATGCCCTGCAACACATAGACGCACCAGGTTTCCAGCCCGTTTGGCGTGCCGGTATCGGCGCTGGCCAGCATGGCGTAGTAGCGGTCGCGATCGTTGCAGAAAACGGCGGTGGGGTTCAGCACGCGCCCGCCGGCCTTGACGTTGAAACCGTACTTGATCAGCAAGGCATAGGTCAGCAGGCGTACCACCCGGCCATTGCCGTTGCCGAACGGGTGTATCCAGCCAAAACGATGGTGCGCCAGCGCCACCGATCAGGTCATATTTCGGCGGCTGATTCTCATTGATGAACGCCGCCAGCGCCTGCATGTATTCCGGCACCTGGATGAATTCAGGCGGCAGGTGCTCAGACTGCGCAATACGCACCGGGTGCTGCCGATACGTCCCCGGCGTGGCGTCGCCCTCGCGCTCCAGCTCGCCGACGGTGATGGCGTGCAGTTCGCGGATGAAATGGTCGCTCAGGCGATCGCCGGGTTGAATGCTCTCCTCGACTTAAGTCATCGCCGACTCGATGTTCTCCATTTCCCGCAGTTGATCGGATGGCGGCTGGCGGTCGCCTCCGAGCTTGCTTTCCACATAATCGGCCAGGGTGGTGTGGTTGCCCTCGATGCGCGCCGAGCCCAGACTTTCGAGCATGTGAAAAATGTGCTTGAGCTGAAAGAAGATCGGCGCCGGCGTCGTGCACTGAAGTTGCAGGCGGCGCAGATGCTCCAGCTCGGTCAACACATCCACCAGCGGCGAATCGAGCGCCGGGTTGAGGAGAGTCAAATCGTGATGAACAAAGGCAGGCATCAGGCTCTTTGTGGAAACGGCTGAGAAGTTATCTCTAATCGACTGCAATTATCACCATAACAACAGGCTATTAGCTCATGCCTTCGCAAGACTTATCTTTGCTGAAGAGCCGACGGATGTTGACGGCAAGGGCCTGTCCAGATCCAGAAACGGCACCGCAGCCGCCCGGCGACGGTCGCGCCACCCTGCGGACTCGACGCGCTCAGAGCAGCCGGGTCCTGCCGCTGAGCAATTCCTGCATCATGGCGTTCTCGAGGGCGCGGGTCTTGTCGCGGCGTGCTTCCCGCGCCGACAGTTCGGCGTCCATAGCGGAGAGGACGGCCGCCATGACGACTTGTCCCGAAAGCACGTCGACGACGGTGATTGCAAGCTCGCCGCGCACGCGGCGAGCTTGCAAAGACTTCCTCAGCGAATGAAGCGGTGCAGCGGGATAACCTTCAGCTTGCCGGAAAGACTGCCGATGTAGGCTGAAAGCTCCTCGATGTCCTGCGCCGAAAGGCTTTCTGCCTGGCCGTTCATCAGCGCATTCTTGCGGGCGCCGGACTTGTAATCGGTCATCGCGCGCGCCAGGTAGTCTGGGTACTGGCCGGCGAGGCGCGGGATATCTTCCGAAATCGGGGTATTGAAATCAGCGCCATGGCAGGCCGCACAGACCTCGGCCTTTTGCGGCGCTGCGCCAGCCCCGGCTTGGGCCGACGAGCTGACGACGGCCAACAGAGCGATAAGTAAGCTCGCTTTCATGGTCGATCCTTTATTTCTGCAGGCTGGAATAGTAGGCCGCGAGATCCGCCATGTCCTGCTCGGACAGGCTCTCGGCGATGGCGCGCATGGTCGGATGGCTGCGTGCCCCCAACTTGTACTCTTGCAAGGCATTGACCAGGTACACCGGCTGCTGCCCACCGATCTTCGGCACGTGATACACGTGCGGCGAGGCTGTCCGGTAACCCGGAACGCCGTGACAGCCTTCGCACATCGAGGTCTTGGCCTTGGCCGCCTCGGCGTTGCCCAACGGCGTCTGCGCGAACGCTGCGCCGGCCACTGCAAACACCATCAAACCGAGAATCGTTTTCATCGTTATCTCTCAAAAAAATGGCGGCCGGAAAACCTGGCCCGCGAGCGATTCAAGGATCGGAAATTCAGCTCGGCAGTATAGGAGTGTGCATGAAGCGGCGTCAATCGCGCATTTTCCCCCGGCCAGGCTTGCTTCCTGCGGGGTGCGACTCTTTCGCACCCGACAAGGTGCGCTGAAATCACTGGCCGTCCATGGGGCGCCAGCTTGCGCTGCCTGCGGGAAACTCGACATCGTTGATCTTTTCATGCCCACGCATTGGTGCCTCCGGTGTTGTTGCCTCCACGGCCCCAAACTCGCTCGGCTGCTGCCCACCATGATGGTCAAGCATCGCAAGACGACCGCCGGACAAGGCGTTCGAGGCCTTCGACCGGCAGCGGGCGCTGCGATGGTAGCCCTGGTAAGCAACGCAGCCAATGCTGGCCAGAAACTCGCGTTGCTCTTCGTTTTCCACCCCCACGGCGATCACTCTCAGACCCAGGCTCTGGCCGAGGGCGACAATGGTTCGGGCGATGGCTGCGTCACCGGGGTTGGCGACGATATGGTGGACGAACGACTGGTCGATCTTCAGTTCGTCGAACGGCAGGCGCCTTTTCTGACCTCCCGGGCGAGCCTCTATTGTTAGCTGGTCTGGCAGGTCCTTCGCCATGCGGCGGCAGAACACATGATCATCGGCACCCTGCGCCTGTTCGGCTTCAACGTCTTTCGCAATACCTACAAACCGCTGCCGCCGGAATCCATCCTGGAGTTCTGGAATCGCTATTCCTACTACTTCAAGGAGCTGACGTGACTTCGTGGAGATTCTCGTGATTGCCACGGCCGCCGTGATCTCCAGTCACCCACCGACCCACTCGCTCACCCAATCGCCCTTTCCGCAGGAAATCTCTGTCCGTCCGGGGACTCGCCGAGATGACCTCCAGGCCCGACTTGATGCGCGAATTTTCGTATTGACGACTCCTGTGCAGGCGCCGATACTCCCTGCCCGTACGGTGGCTTCTTGTTCGCCACTGCAGCAAAAAGACGGGAACCCGCCCATCCCCGCGCCGGCACGATCGCCGCGTACAGGGCCAGGTTCTCGTGCCCCCCTCGGCATTAACGGAGATGCGACGTGATTGGTCATTTCAAGCGTTCGACGCGACGCCTGTTCGCCCTGCTTCTCAGCATTCCGCTGGTGATCCTCGCCGGCGGGCTGCTGTACATGTCCGGCATGGACCACCTGGAGAACAACCCGCGCGATTTCTGGGCCAGCGTCGCGTGGGCCTCCGAAACACTGACCACCACCGGCTACGGCAGCGACTCGCGCTGGACACATCCGGCGATGATCCTGTTCGTCATTTTTTTCGAGTTGGTCGGCATGTCATTCTATGTGCTGATCTTCCCGGTGTTCTTTTTGCCCTACTTCGAGGAGCGCTTCGAAGCGCGCCTGCCGGGAATCCTGCCGGAAATGTCCGGACGCGTGCTCATCCATCGCTACGGGCCGGCGGTTGACTCGCTGATCGAGGAACTGCGTCGTGTCGGTACGGCCGTCGTCGTCCTGGAGCAGGATGAACGCCAGGCCCGTCGTCTTCGCGATCGTGGCTACGACGTGGTCTTCGGTGCCCTCGACGAGCAACCCCGGATGCTGGCCGGCGTGGAAAGGGCGCAGGCGCTAATCACCAACGCCGACGACCACGCCGACGCGACTTTCATCATGATGGCGCGAGAACGCGGCTACACGGGAACGATTCTGGCACTCGCCGAAGAGCCCCTGCATCGTCCGCCGATGGAGAAGATCGGAGCCACCGCGGTGTTCACTCCTTCACACGTGCTGGGTGCAGCGCTGGCGGCCCGCGCCAGCTCGCGCATCAGCCCCAAGGTGGAAGGGCTGCAACTGCTCGGTGAGAGAGTCGGCATCGCCGACTTTCGCGTCCAGGCCAGCAGCCCACTGGCGGGGCAGCGTCTCGGCACGCTGCGCATGCGCGCACGCTACGGGGTAACAGTGATCGGGCAGTGGAACGGTGGCCGTTTCGCCCCTGCCCAGGGCCCGGAGACGCGTATTCAAGCTGGCGCGATCCTGGTTGCGGCCGGGGCGCACGCCAATCTGGCGAGGGTCGAACGTATGGCCACGCCACTGCGCCGTAACGGCCCGATCGTGGTCGCCGGCTACGGCGCGGTAGGGCGCAAGGTGGTGGAGATGTTGCGCGACGCAGGGGAGTCGATCATCGTCATCGACGAGCGCCCGGACGCGGCGGTCGATGTGGTCGGCAACATACTGGAGCAAAGCACTCTGGAAGCCGCCGAGGTGCGCAAGGCGCGTGCGGTTGTCCTGGCGCTGAGCAACGACAGCGCCGGGGTTTTTGCGACCGCGGTGGTCCGCGATTATGCGCCGGAGGTGCGCCTGATCGCGCGCGTGAATCTGGCGCCGAACGTCGCCCGCCTGTACCAGGCAGGGGCGGATGTCGCCCTGTCAGTGGGCCAGGTGGCCGGCCAGATTCTCGCCCACCACCTCCTGGGCGAGGACGCGGTAACGGTGGAACAACGGCTGAAGCTTGCCCGCGTCGCGCCAGGCACGCTGGTCGACGGACACCCGTGGCAAGCCGGTATCCGGGAAAAAACGGCGACCGCGGTAGTGGCCGTGGAACGTGGCACCGAGGTGCTGGTGGAGTTCAACGAGGCTTTCAAGCTGCGCGCAGATGACATCCTCTTCGTCTGCGGCACGACGACCAGTCTCGACAAATACATGCGCGAGTATCGAGCCAAACCGGCAGAGTGGCCGCCGACTCCGCCGCCGCCAGATCCTTCCTCTTGAACGCTGCGCGGCAGGCGCTGACAAAGACGCTCAGTAGTCGCCCGGTACTGCCTATCATTCGACTTTTGCGACCAGCAGGTGAAAACCGATGCGAACAAGCAGCACGGCAACAGGCAAGGGCAGCGCTTGCCGATGAAGCCGGGGAGAAATGACCAGTGCCCCTGCGGCAGTGGCAGGAAGTACAAGAGCTGCTGCCTGGGCAAGGAAACGGGAGGGCCAGCGCCTGATCGTACTGCAGGCGCCGCGCCGACGTCTTCACGTTCTCGGAGTTCTCTGAATTCTCCAAGCGCACTGAGTTCCCGCGCTCGGAACGATTTGCTGGCGATGTTCAACGGCGGCCGGTTTGCCGAGCTGGAAACGCGCCTGCGCGCACTGCTCGGACACTCGTCGCAGTCTGCTTCCGGGTTTCTCTGGGGACTGCTCGGTGCGACCCTTGAGGCGCAAAGCAAGGACGGTCTGCCGGCCTTGCAGCGCGCGACGATGCTAGCGCCGCAGGATTTCGACATCCAGACCGTGCTGGCAAGGGCGCTTGTCGAGCGCGCGCGTTTTGCCGAGGCCAGCGACGCCTTCCGCCGAGCGCTGGCGGTACAGCCGGAGAATCTGGCGGCACAGTTCAATCTTGGTGACACGCTGCGCCTGCTCGAGCGCTTTGCAGAGGCCGAAGAGCTCCTGCGCGGCGTTGTGCGCAGCGCTCCGGACTTTGTTGAAGCACTCGTCTCGCTGGCCGATACCCTGGCCGAGCGCGGGGCAGCGGCGGAAGCCGAAACCGTCTGCCGTCGGGCAGTCGCACTGGCACCCGAATACGCAACGACGCATTTTTGTCTGGGTAATATCCTGCGCAACGCGGGCCGACTCAGCGCAGCCAGAGATTGCTTCCTGGCGACCTTGCAGCTCGCACCGAACACACTGCCCGCGCTCGGCAACCTTGGCAATGTGCTGCAGGAGTTGGGCGATTTCGTTCAGGCCGAGGATTGCTACCGGCGGGCGCTGAAGTTGAACCCGGCCTATGCCAAGGCTGGCGCCAACCTGGGTCGGCTTTTCGTCGAGCAGAATCGCTTCGTCGATGCCGAAACCGCCTATCGCGACTTGCTCAGAACACAGCCGAAAAATGCGCAGATTCTTGAGCGGCTGGGCGGCGTCTTGCTCGAACTTGGCCACGCCGACGCGGCACGGAAATGCTACCTGGAAGCCCTCGCCGTCGAGCCCGAACGGACGAGCACGCGGCTGGCATTGGCGACAGCCGTGCTGCCGGTGATCGCGCAAAATAGCGAAGAAAGTGCGGCGGTACGACAGGCTTTTGCGAGTGCGCTCGACGAACTGGCGGAGTGGCTGCACGCGGATCGCGCTCGGCCGGTGGACCTTGCCAGTCTGGCCAGCGCACAGCAACCCTTCTCGCTGGCGTACCGCGACGGCAATCACGTCGATCTGCTGGCGCGCTATGGCGATCTGATCGGCGAATGCCTGCATCCGGGTGGCCCGGGTTCGCAAGTGGCAGCGCCATGCCCGCCGCGCGAGCGGCCGCGACTGTTGATCGTCTCGCATCATATCCGCCGGCATTCCGTATGGGAAATCGTGTTGCGCGGCCTGTTGCTGGATCTCGATCGGACACGCTTCGAGGTTCTTGTTTATCACCTCGGCAACGTCGAGGACGAGGAAACCCGCTTTGCGCGCGGGCAGGTCGACGGCTGGCGGGATCGGCAGACCATTGCCGACCCTGCCGGCTGGCTGGCGGCGGTTGCGGAAGACGCCCCCGACGTGATTTTCTACCCCGAAATCGGCATGTCGTCGCTATGCTATTTCCTGGCCGCACATCGGCTGGCGCCTTTGCAGGTGGCCAGCTGGGGACACCCGATCAGCACCGGCCTGGCGACCATCGACCTCTTCCTTTCCGGTGACCTGCTTGAGGCCGCCGACGCCGACAAGCACTATCGGGAACGCCTGATCCGCCTGCCCGGTAGCGGTTGTTGTACGGCCCCCTTGCCGCTCCTCGCCGAGCCCATCGCGGCGGTCGAAGCCCGCTTGAGCGGCATGCATGGCCCGCGCTTGCTGATTGCCCAGCGGGCGATCAAGTTCGACCCGGTCGATGACGCGCTTTACGCCAGGATCGCGGCGGCCACCGGCGAGAGTGTCTTCATCCTGCTGCGCGATCCGATTTCTCCCTGGGCCACCGAACAGGTCATGGCACGCCTCGAGTCGGCGTTCCGCGACCAGGGTCTCGATCCGCGCCGACATCTGCTCAGCATTCCCTGGCTCGCGCCAGCACAGTTCCTGTCCTTGCTCGATTGCTGCGACGTCTATCTCGACTGCCCGGCTTTCTCCGGCTACACCACCGCCTGGCAGGCGCTGCATCGCGGCCTGCCGATCGTTACGCTGGAAGGTCCCTATATGCGCCAGCGCCTGGCATCAGGCCTGCTCCGCAAGGCGGGCTTGCCGGACGGCATCGCCGCATCGACTGACGATTACGTGGCCATTGCCGCGCGCCTCGCCAGGGAGAGCCGTGATGCCGAGCACAGCAGCAGCCGGCGCGCCGCGATCATCGCCGCCGCGCCGTCGGTCGATGGCGACGTCAGTGTCGTGCGCGCCTTCGAGCAGTGTCTGGCAGCGGAGCTCGACGCGCTCCGCCAGTGCCGCTAACGGTCATGTCAGTCGAGATACCCCGGATGATGAAAGTCATGACCGTTTCCCTCTTCCCCGGCCCTTCTCCCGCAAGGGGAGAAGGGAGTTTCGTGAGTCGCTGGCGCGACTTTCACATTAACGGTCATTGCAGTTGCGGCCGCCCCGGATCATGAAAGAAAATTCGAGTTGGGAAGCGATGGGTAGAGGTCGCGCAAAGCTTTGGCGGCTCGACCCCGAACTTTAACGTGACCCGCTGAACCGACTCGTACCCCGGATTGCTGCCATCGAGCGCACACATTAAAAGGGCCGTTGGCGACCTGTCGCCTTCAGGCAACTTCGGTTCTGGCACCCACCGCTTCCCGCTTTCAAGTTTATTGCGAAAGGAGACGGTATGGAACTGGTTCCGATCCACAAGCGGGTCATTGGACTCGACATTCATCAAGCCCAGATCACGGCGTGCGCGATCATCGAGGAATCGAGCGGCGAGACACGCATCGAACAACGGCAATTTGGTGCCTTCAAACGCGATCGACGGGCGCTGGCGGCCTGGGCGGCGGCGCTTGAGCCTGAGGAAGTCGTTATGGAAAGCACAGGCATCTACTGGAAGAGTCCGTATGCGGCGCTGGAGGCGGTGGGTCTCCGGTCGACGGTGGTCAATGCCCGCCACGTCAAGCAGGTGCCCGGGCGCAAGACCGATGTCGGTGATGCCCAGTGGCTGGCCACCCTGGCGCGCGCCGGTCTGCTGCGTGGCTCTTTCGTGCCTCCGGCCAAACTGCGCGAACTGCGTCTGATCGCCCGGCAGCGGCAAAAGCTCGTTGGCCTGCTCTCGTCCGAGAAGAACCGCCTGCACAAAGTGCTGACCGATGCCGGCATCCGCCTGGGCGTGGTCGTCAGCGACATCCATGGGCAGTCGGCACGGGCGATGATCAAGGGCATCCTCGCCGGCCAGCCTCCCGAAGAGGTGCTCAAGCTCGCCAGCCGACGTCTCAAGGCCAGCCGCGAGGAGTTGTACGATGCCCTGCAGGGCGAATTGACCGCGAGTCATGTGTTCGTTCTCGACGAACTGTTGCAGCATATCGAGGGGCTTGAAGCGGCCATTGCCCGCTTCGACGCTCGACTGCTTGGCGAGCTGGCAAGTGAGATGAATGCGCTGGCGCTGCTGCAAACGCTACCGGGCGTCGACGCGATCGGCGCGGCCATGCTGCTGGTCGAAATAGGCAGCGACATGAGTGCCTTTGGCTCCCCGGATCGCCTCGCTTCCTGGGTCGGCGTTTGCCCGGGCAACAACGAATCCGCCGGAAAACGAAAGTCGGGGCGCGTGCGCAAGGGCAATCTCTACGTTCGCCGACTTCTCTGTGAGTTCGCTCACGCCGCCAGCCGGACCAAATCAGCGTTCCAGTCCAAGTTCCAGTCGCTGATCGTTCGCCGTGGTCACAAACGGGCCATCGTCGCGCTGGCTCACAAAATGTTGCGCACCATCTTCTTCATGCTCAAGCGTGGCGAACACTACCGGGATTCCGCCACCAACTATGAGCAGCTTTCCGTACAGCGCAACGCTTCTCGCTGGATCAAGGCTCTGACTCGCTTCGGCTTCATCCCCGCAGCCGCTTGATTCACGACAACCCTTTTGCATGACCCCAGGCGGTCAGGGGTTCCTGCGCCTTCCAACGAGCTTCTTTCGCATTAAGGAAAGGCAAGAGCCATGCGCGCAATCGGGAATCTTCTCTGGTTCATTTTTGGTGGCCTGGTCATGGGCCTCGCCTGGTGGCTCGTTGGCCTGATCGCCCTGCTGACCATCGTCGGCATCCCGTGGGCCAAGGCCGCCTTCGTGATGGGGCAATTCTCCTTCTTTCCCTTCGGCAAGGAAGCGATCAGTCGGCAAGAGCTCCACCAGCAAGAGGACATCGGCACCGGCGCGCTCGGCATGCTTGGCAACGTCATCTGGTTTGTCTTTGCCGGGGTCTGGCTGGCGATTGGCCACCTCACTTCTGCGCTAGCGTGCTTCCTGACAATCATTGGCATTCCGTTCGCCATTCAGCATCTGAAGCTTGCCGGCATTGCGCTGGCGCCGATCGGCAAGACCATCGTCACCACGGAGCTTGCGGACGCGGCGCGGGCGACCCAGGCGAGCGCCACAGTGGCACAGTGGCACAGCTTCGCAGCGATGCTTAGGCGATTTCTGTCAAAGAACCTACCATCTTGCTTGTCTTTTCGCCCGTCTTCTGTGTTACGACAACAGTTACACAGTTCGACCATGCGCCTGTTGTCGCGCCTTGAAGCCGACCGAAAATCCGGCGCAATCTGGTACGTTCTTTTCCGGCAATCGCCTTAGAACTTGTCCGGGCTCACCAACGTGCAAACTTAAGCAATCGGCGAAACAGGCCTTTTAGGCGGCGCTCACTACTTTCGCGTCACCATCGCGTTCATACTGCGTCTTTTCTCGACCCTCAAGAGGAATGACCATGACCGTTTGCCCGATTGCCATCGTCGCTGGTTGCCAGAAATGCCCAGCCTTCAAGATCTGCCCGCTCAAGAGCGTACTCGGCGATCAGCCGGGTGCCGGCGAGCAGGGCGCCACGAGCAGTAGCGCAGCCGCGCAGGAAAAGAACGGCAAGAAGTAAGCAACCGCCGACTGAGCAAGGATAAAAACCTGGCGTCGCACCGCGCTGCCGGCGCGGGATAGAATTCAGCCATGACAGCAAACGACAGCAATGAAGAGAGCGAAGCCGAGCTGCCAACGGCGGTGAATGAGCCGCGCCTGTGGATCAATAATGGCTGGACCGCCCGCGTCATCAAAAACGAAGACGGCGAAGGATGGGCCGTGGAAATGATCAAGGAAGGCGAAGCCGAGCCCGCCCTGGTCGGCCCATGGACCATGGGTCGCGACAAGAAGAATCCGAAACCGCTCGACGTATCGGCGTTCAACACCCTGGTGAAAACCGCGTCGGAAGTCCTCCGCCGCCACGAACAGCAGCTCTACGCGCAGTATCACAAGAGCATCACGATAGACGCCCCTTCCGGGCGAATCAAAGTGACGCTGGACATCGTTCCCGACGAATACGATCCGCATGCCCTGCTCGGCGCCTGTGACGATTTCGGCGAACAAATGGCACAGGTCCGGGTATCGCCTGGCTTCAAGCTCACCATGAGCAGCGCCAGCGCCTGGATCGACAATGACTTCCGCCGACCGGGCGCCTGAGGGCTGGCTTGCCCGCCGCGGCTGCGCGGGGGAGCCATGACCATCGGACTCATCGGCTTGATCAAGCACTCCTCGACCCGTGCCTTCAGGAACACCTGAATGCTCAGACTGTTGCACACCGCCGACTGGCAGATCGGCAAACTCTTCGGACAGTTCGAGCCTGACCAGGCGGCACTGCTCGCCGACGCTCGCTACAAGGCCGTTGAGCGCCTGGCGACACTGGCCAGCGAACAGGCCCTTGACCTGGTGCTGGTCGCCGGTGATGTTTTCGACGCCCAGGGCGTTGCCGACCGGACCATCCACCGCCTGTTCAACGCCCTGGCCGCCTTTTCCGGCCGCTGGGTCATGCTGCCGGGAAACCATGACGCCGCGCTCTCCGAATCGGTGTGGACCCGCGCCGCACGCCTGCACGCGATTCCCGGCAAGGTCACGCTGTGCCTGACGCCCGAGCCCCTGCTTCTGGAAGAGCTTGGCGTCGCGATCCTGCCCGCGCCGCTAACCCAGCGCAACACCTTCAGCGATCTCAGCGAGTGGTTCGCCAGCGCCGAAACGCCGCCGGAAATGCTGCGCATCGGCCTCGCCCATGGCAGCGTCCAGGGAATCCTCGCCGAGGCGATCGACTCGGCCAACCCCATCGCCGCCGGCCGCGCCGAACAGGCGGGGCTCGACTACCTGGCCCTCGGCGACTGGCATGGCACCCGCCAGGTGGACGCACGCACCTGGTACAGCGGCACGCCGGAGAGCGATCGCTTCCGCGCCAACCAGTCCGGTCAGGCGCTGCTCGTCGAATTGGCCGGAAGGCAAGCACTACCCGCGGTGACGCCGCTGAACATCGGACGGCATTGCTGGCGATCGGATGCCCTGACGCTGCAGGTGCCAAGCGATGTCGAGCAGGCGCTGCAGCATATTGCGAAATTTTCCACCGACGACGTCGTGCAGCTGAGCCTCTCCGGGCAGACCGACCTGGCCGGCCACCGCCGCCTGCGCAACGCCATTGGCCAAGCCGAGGGCCGCGTGCATAGCCTGCTGGCCGACCTTTCCGCGCTGCGTCTCGAACCAACGGCCGACGACATCGACGCCCTGCAAGCCGACGGCTACCTCGGCGAGGTCGTCGACGAGCTGCGCACGCAGCAACAGGGAAGCAACGCAGAAGTCGCCCGCGACGCCCTGACGCTGCTGGCCGGAATTCTCGACGAGCGGCGAAGAGACGCTGGAAGAGCGGCCAATGCGGAGGCCAGCGTGGGGGCTAGGGCAGGGACCGCCGCGGATCCCGGCGCAGGCACCAGAGCAGGCGGTCCTGCGGGCATCATTGCTGGCGGCGCCTTGTGAAGCTCAGCCGCATTCGCATCGAACAGTTCCGGCAGTTCCGGCAGGCGCTGGAGATCCGCGATCTCGACGCCGGCATCAACCTTTTCACCGGCGCCAACGAAGCGGGCAAGAGCACCATCGTCGCGGCACTGCGCGCTGCTTTCTTCGAGCGCCACCGCTCCGGAAGCGTCGATGATTTTCGCCCCTGGGGCGATTCGTCGGCATCGCCCAGCGTCGAACTCGATTTCACGCTTGGCCACCAGGATTACCGCCTGACCAAGAGCTTCCTCGGCAAGAAGCGCTGCGAACTGCAAGCCGGTAGCCAACACCTGGATGGTGCCGACGCCGAAGACCACCTCGCCGACTTGCTCGGCTTTCGCTACGCCGGACGTGGCGCCAGTGCCGCCGAACACTGGGGCATCCCGGGCCTGTTATGGATCCCGCAGGGCGGCGCGCAGGAGGTCCGGGAAGCGGTGGCGCATGCCACTGACCATCTGCGCAGCGCCCTGAACGAATCGCTTGGCGAAGTCGCCAGCAGTGGCGGCGACGAAGTGATGGCCACCGTCGAGGCCGCACGCAACGAATTGCTCACTCCGGCGACCGGCGCTGTCCGCGGCATATACGCCGTAGCCATCAGGCACGAAGCCGCTCTGGCAAGCGAGCTTGACGCACTCACCACCGCGATCGCCAGCTACCGTCAGAAGGTCGATAGGCTGAGCTCGCTGCGCCGCGAACACGCGATCGACGAAGACGAGAAGCCCTGGCTGCACTTTCGCAAAGAGCATCAGGCGGCCATCGACAAACTTGCGGCCATCCAGCGCATCGAAGAGACACAAGCCGCCGAGAAGCAGCGCGCCACCCAGATCGATGGGCAGATCAAGCTGCTGCGCGAACAACTCGCCAGTTTCGCCGCCCGCAAGCAAGAAGCCGAGACGCGGGCGACAGCGCTCGAAAAAGCTCGCCAGGAACAGTCGAGCAACGCAGCGCTCGTCGTGCAGTGCTTGGAGAAACGCGTCGAGGCGAGCGTGCGTTACGAGGCTGTGCGCGAGATCTTGCGCCTGGCGCGCCAGGAAGACACGCGCCGCAGTCTGGCGCGAGAGCTCGACGAGATCCGGCAGAAAGCGGCAAGCGCGGCGATCGCTCTGGCCAAGGCCGAGGCCGAACAGACCACCCTGCTCGAACGTCAGCGTCTGGCAGCCGCCGCGGAGATCAGGCCCGCCGACCTTGAAAGTCTGCGCCAGCAGCACCGGCAGATCAGGGAACTGCACATCCACCGGGCCGCTGCCGCAACCCGCCTGCGCTTCACCCTCGACGACGAACGCCGCATGGTGATCGGCGACGAGTCACTCAGCGGCAGCGGCGAACGTCTGCTGCTCGCAGCAACAGAAATTACCCTGCCCGGCTTCGGCAAGCTCGAGATCGCGCCCGGCGGCAGCGACCTCACGCAACTCGGACGCCAGGAAAGCGAACTAAGCGACCGCCAAGCGGCGCTGTTGCAGCGGCTGGGGCTCACTTCTCTGGACGACGCCGAAGCCCGCCAGCAGATCTACAGCGAGCGACTCGGCGAAGTCAAAACAGCCACCGCGACGCTGAAGGCCCTGGCCCCCAAGGGGGGCGACGCGCTGCGCAGCGAACTGGCCAGCCAACAGGCGCGCGGCGGCGACGTCGAAGCCAAGTTGCGCCAACTACCGCCGGCCGTCGACGGCTCCTCCTCCGCCGCCGCCTTGCCATCGGTAGGCGAAGCGGAGGCGGCCGAAGAAGGCGCCGGGAAATCACTGACGCAGATCAGCGAGCAGCTGCACCAGGCGCAGCTCGCCGCAGCCAACGCCCAGACAAACTGTGAATCGGCGGCGCGCGAACTGGCCGCTGCCAGAGCGCTCCTCGATGCCCCCGACCGCGCGGCACGCGAGGCAACAGCGAGTCGTGATCTGGTGGACGCACTCGCCGAGCGGAGCACCCTGACTGCCCGCATTGCCGCCTTGCAGCAGCAGGTCGGCGAAGCGCGGCCGGACATCCTCAAGCAGGATGTCGAACGCTTCGGCAAGAGCGCCGAGCAGCACGAAAAGCGCTTCGGAGAGCGCCGTGACACGCTCTTGCGCCTGGAAGTGGAGTTGCAAGCCGCCGGCGCGCAAGGCCTGGAAGAGCGCAGCGCCGAACTGGCGCGCGATCTGGCGCAAGCGCAGCGCCGCGGCGAAGAACTGCGTCGGCGTGCCAGCGCCCTCGACCATCTCCTGCAACTGCTACGCGACAAACGTCGGGCGCTGACCCGCAAGCTGCAGGCACCGCTGCAAAAACACCTCAACCGCTACCTGCAATTGCTCTTCGCCCAGGCCAGCCTGGAAATCGACGAGAACCTCAGCCCCGGCCCGCTGACCCGCGTAGGCGCCAAGGGCAGCGAGTCGGGCGCCTTCGAAGCGCTGAGCTTCGGCGCCCGCGAACAGATGGGCGTCATCAGCCGCCTGGCCTACGCCGACCTGCTGCAGGAAGCCGGCCGCCCGACACTGATCATCCTCGACGACGCCCTGGTGCACAGCGACGACGAGCGCCTGGCGCAGATGAAACGGGTCTTGTTCGACGCTGCGACGCGGCACCAGATCCTGCTGTTCACTTGTCATCCCGCGAACTGGCGCGACCTTGGGGTCGGAGCCAGGTCGCTGGAGACGCTCCGGGCGGCGTGCTGAGGAAGCGAGAGGAGCAAGGCCGTGGCTACAGACGAGGCCGATGCGGCAACCTTGCACCCGCTCAAGCGATGCGCACCGCCGTTCCGCTGACCGCCACCATCAACATTCCGTTGGTCTCGCCAAGCACTTCGTAATCAAAATCCAGTCCGACAACGCCGTTGGCGCCCATCTCCTTGGCGGCCTCGATCATGTCTTCCAGCGCCGCATCGCGGGCGCCGGAAAGGGCGCGCTCGTAGCCACCGGCACGACCACCCACCACGTCGCGAACCGACGAGAACAAATCCCTGAAAATGTTGGCGCCGATGATCGCCTCGCCATTCACGACACCCAGGTATTTCTCGATGCGCATACTGTCCGTTGCCGGCACCGTCACGAGTAAGAAATCCTTGTCCGCCTTCGAAAACCAGCCCATGCTGCCTCCTTGGTCAATCCTGCGTTGTTGAATCGATAGCGGAGAAAGCCTCACGGCCTCCGCGCACCCATTGTCGCCGGAGGAGTGGGATGGGTATCCGGCGCTTCCACTATTGGCCAGCGGAGTCACGGAGGAAGGGACTCACCTCTGACCCCGCGACACTCTTCCGCGGTTCTGCTCGAAGCTGCGGATGGTATGACCTGCCCTCATGTAATGTACCCCAAATCGGCGGCCGATCTCGAGCATCGCCGCTCGCCACGGGAAGTCACGCTGGTCGCAGAAGCAGCCTCGGCAGAGCATCTCGTGACCGAGGGCGAATCATGCCTTGTGGCGCGGAACCCTGTCCGCATGGCGGTCGGCGCGGCCCAGGAAGGGTCAATGGCGACGGAAATTGAGCCTGCCCGGCTTCTTTTCAAGAGCAGTCCACAGCGCTGCGCTTGCCTGCTCTGGCTGCTTGCGCGCTATCATGGTGCGCTCCGCAGGCCTTCTGCCGCGACAATCATGCGCCGCATGGCAGTCGGCAGCCGCACGAACGGCGTGGCGCGAAGGCTACGACAAGGCAGGTAGCTAGCGAATGCAGATTCTCGGTTTTCTTCTCGGGCTTGCCCTCAGCCTCGTTTCGGCGGGCGTCCAAGCCAACATCTATGGTTACGTCGATGAGCATGGCGTGGCGCATCTTGCCACGGAAAAAATCGACGCCCGCTATAAACTGTTCGCGCGCGGCGATGCACTACAGTCGTCTTCCTCGCCGGTAATGGACGCCGAAAGACGCGCGCTGCTGCGCTATTTGTCCCGACATCCCAATCTGAAGAAATTCGAGCCTTTCCTGAAAGCGGCGAGCAAGGAATTCGCCGTCGATACCGCCTTGCTCAAGGCAGTCATGGCGGCCGAATCGGGTTTCGATCCCGCTGCGATTTCCCCCAAGGGAGCCATTGGCCTGATGCAAATCATGCCTGCCACTGCCGAGCGCTATGGCTTGCGCGCTGACCAGCAGAAGACCATTGCAGAAAAGCTGACCGACCCGGGAACCAATATCCGTTTGGGCGCGCGCTACCTGCGTGACCTGCAGCGCATGTTTCCAGATCAGCAAGACCTGGTGCTGGCTTCGTACAATGCCGGCGAAGGCGCCGTCCAGCAGTACAAGAACACCATTCCGCCGTACCCGGAAACTCGCAATTACGTGCAACTGGTCACGCAGATCTATCAGTGGTATCAACCCACGCCAGCGACACCAAGACTAAAAGCCAGCGTCTTCAGCACGGGAGTCAAGAGCAAGCGCCTGTCCATGACCATTCCCGCAAAAGGCGCGAAAGAAAACAAGGTCGACTAAATCAGGGCGGCGCTTCATGGCGCGCGGAACCAGGCAAGTTTGCCAATTTTGCCAAGCTGTCGCAGCTTTCGACACGGGCGATGCCCATTGAGCGCCTGTCCTCTAACCTACCCGCTGCTTGGCGGTTCGCCCTGCTCGCAGTTCGCCTTCCGGAAGCAGTTCTTCTTTCCCCTTTCTCCGCGGACAGCCCAAGCTGGCCAACAAATGGCGGCCAGTCACTTTTTCGAGAAGCCCGGACCAAAACAGGCAAAAAGCAAGACCTGACCATGCGAGTGCACTACTGCGAGTGCACCGCGAATGCATATCACCGCCAGCCACAAGCGAGCGAAGCCAGAGCGAGCGGCCTTCCTGAGCACACGGCCATTCAATACCCGCGCACGGCGTCGACAGACGCTGGAAGTTCGCCGGTGTCACGATAGCGGCGAATGTTGTCCGCCACGATCCGTGACGCTGTTTCCCGATCCGTCTGAGCCGAACAGTGCGGCAAGACGGTGACCCGGGGATGTCGCCACTGCCATTGATCTGTCGGTAGCGGTTCGCGCGCGAAGACATCCAAAACCGCATGTTCAAGCCGTCCGCTGTCCAGAACCGCGCGCAAATCCTCATCGACGATAATCGGTCCGCGGGCAAAGTTGATCAGTGAGGCCCCGGTTGGCAATCGCGCCAGGCGATCCGCGCTGAGCAAGCCTCGAGTTTCGAGGGTGAGCGGCAACAGGCAAATCAGGATGTCGGTCCTGGCGAGCATCCCCGCAAGCCCGGCGTCGCCAGCAAAGCATTCGACGCCGGGCAGAAATCTCTGCTGCCGACTCCAGCCGCAGACCGTGAAGCCGGCGGCCAGCAGGCGTTCGGCGCTGGCTGATCCCAGGGCGCCCAGGCCAAGCAGGCCCAGGGTTCGCTGTTGAGGCCGGATATAGGGGCGTGGCTGCCAGAGTTGTTGTGCTTGTTGCCGCGCATAGGCGGGCATTTCCCGGTGCAGGAAAAGGCTCCAGGCCAGGACGGCTTCGGCCATGGTCGCAGCCAGTTGCGGGTCAAGCAGGCGGACGATATGCAGCCGGGAGTTCTCCGGATCGGCAAGCAGGCGCTCGACCCCCGCCCAGACGCTATGCACCCAGCACAATCTTGGCAGCCGGCGCAGATCAGCCGGGTCAGGGTTGGCGACAATGGCCAGCCTTGCCTCGCTCCTGGCCTCTTCGTTCAAGTCCTTGAAGGTGACGATGCGTTCGTCCGGCATCGCAGCCCGCAACGCACCTACCCACTCCGCGGCTTCCGGTGACTCGTTGGCGGCAAGGAAAGGGATGGGTGCATTGGACATTCTTGCGGCATCGCTCCTGCGGGAAAACCAGCCTATCAAGCGGCAACGGCTACGCGGCCCTGTCGGGCTTGCTGAAAGCCCCGTCAGGCATGGTGAATGGAGAATAGTGAACGGAGAACACGGCTCCACACCAGCCCCCAGGTCATTGCGAGGAGGCGCAGCCGACGTGGCAATCCAGTTCCATGCCCTCACTATTTCCCGCCGCATTGACATAGTGGCAACGCGAAAAGCCAAACCGCCGGATTGCCACGTCGGCTGCGCCTCCTGGCAATGACGGGGGGCGGGAGAGGGTTGCCAAAAGTGTCATCAAGAAGGCAAAACTACAGTAGCGGCGCGATTACGATTCTTGCCCCGGCAGGCTTTGGTCTCGCGCGAATGACAGGGCCTGACGGTCGTGACATGTCGCGATACGCCAGATCATGAAAGTGATGACCGTCTTCCCTCTTTCCCAGCCCTTCTCCCGCAAGGGGCGAAGCGAGATTGGTGAGTCGCGCAGGCGACTTTCATATCAACGCAGCCTGCCATTCAGTTCATCGATCACCCCTGCCCAATCGGCATCCTCGATGATCTCCTCCTTCAGAAAGCTTCGCTGCGAATCCGTCCAGAATGAGGCACGGTAGAGAGCAATCTCATTCCCCAAGGGGCGGTGGCGGCTGATGAATTCTTCGATGGCAGCTGGATCGGCGGGAAGCCCGAGCTGTGCGAAGAGATTGCTCATGGTGTGCAGGTTAGCGTCCATCCGATACCTCCTGTTAGTGTGAAAGTCGCGCAAGCGACTCACGAAACTCCCTTCTCCCCTCGCGGGAGAAGGGCCGGGGAAGAGGGCGAAACGGTCATGACTTTCATGATCCGGGGTATCTCGACATGTCATGACCGTTAGTGTGTCGCCAGGGCTGAAAGCCAGCGAACAATGAGACGGGATCGGGACCAAACAGTTCCAATATTGCGCGCCAACCGGGCCGGCGGAAAGCTGAGCGTGCTGTCGTTGCGGCTGAAGCGGTTCGACTTGCAAGGCGCGTTCCCCTGCGCCCGATATGCACCGGCGGACGAGCGAGCGATTGCGCAGCTCATGGGGATCGGCGTAAACTCGCATTCCGCCGTTCCCACGGCACCACCAGTACCCGCGCATTCGCCTGAGCTGCCCCTGCACTCGGCTCGCTCCGTCCAGGCATGTTCAGCGGTGTCGGTTGCAAGATCAAGGCTCAGCATGCGACAACTTTCCCCCAGCGGCCAGCAGGCCATCGACAATATTGCCCAGCGCCATGGCTTCAGCGCCAACGCCGTGCACAGCATGCTCGAGTCGGTGATCAACGGCAACGGCAGCATGGCGCAATTCTCTCATCCCGAATTCTCCGGCTCCGGTCAATGGATGCGTGGCGGCATGATCATGGTCTCGGACATGTTCGACAACTATCTCAAAGGGCGCATTGGCGGGCTGTGCGACGAACTGTCGAACCTGGTCGCCAGCCAGCCGGACCTGATTCGCAGTGGCAGCTTCCAGTCGCAAAGCCAGGGCAACCAGGGCGGCTACAACGCGGGGCAAGCACAGTGCAATTTCGGCGGCGGGCAGCAACAGCAGAGCGGCGCGGGGCCAATTGGAGCGGTCAGCCTGTTCGTACCGCCCGCGCCCGGCAGCTCTGGCGAATGGTGGCCGGGCGAGCTGCGCAGCCCGAGCAGCACGGGTGCGCAGAACGGTGTTCGCTATGCCTACTTCGCGCAGGCGCGGCGCCTGGCCATCGATGTCGGCGGCACGGTCACCGTCTATGACACGCTCGACCACCAGATCGGCGGCTTCTCGCAGCAGCAATCGGTCGGTGGCACGCTGAGCTTCAGCAGCCAGTATGGGCTGATCGACGTCGCGAGCCTGCCGGTAGTCTTGCCGACCGAACAGCCGCCGGGATCGCCTTCCGCGCCGATACCATCGCTACCATCGATACCAACGACACCACTGACGCCACCTGCGGCGCCCGTTCATCAGGAGAGCAAGGCGTCGCAGGCAGCCATGCCAGCAATGGGTAAGGAACAGGATATCTTCGCGGTAATCGAGAAGCTTGCCGACCTCCGGGCCAAGGGGATCCTCAGCGACGAAGAGTTCTCGGCCAAGAAAACAGAATTGCTGAGCCGACTATGATCCCGCTCGTGCGCCCGGCGCTACTGGAGCCGCTGCGCGACAAGGCGGCTGAGCAGGCTTCATTCTTGACTGCGGCCCCTTGACGGCAGAGCCGCCTCAAGAGGGGAGCGGTTGCTTGGAATCAGCAGGCGGGCTGGCGTGTGCTGCGCGAGAAGATTCGAACGCCCCCTTGACCAGGCTCGGCGAGTGGGCAATCCCGTGGCTGCCGCCCATTGCCCGCCGGTCATCTCTGTAGAGCGGCTGGCTTCTACTTGTACCGAAATTTGCCAATCCGATCCGCTTGGACGGTTCATCCCCGCGCCTGCGGGGAAGCACTTGCGCCAGAAGCCAGCCGGAGCCGTTTCCCGGTAGGCGACGGTTTCGCCGAGAATCGCTTGCTGAAGCAGTTTGCCCGGCACATGTCGCTGCATGGTCCCGCTGCAAACCTGGGCTCCGACCATTTCCAGGCGGGGACGGCGGACGACCTCGGCGTGGACGAACTGCTGGCGGTACGTCTGGCCCAGACCTGCGGCCATGCGCCTGACAGACTGAGGGGTAGGGAGCAGTCTCAGATCGCCAATCGCTGGCCCATTGCCAAAGCCGCGGCCAAGTGCCTGCGCGGTGATCTGGCGACCGTCATCGAGGTCTATGGTATGGCACTGCCGCGCCAGGCCTTCCTGCCCATGCTCGAAGCGGGTATTGGCCTTGGCATGGTCAACCTGCTGTTGTCCACGGCAGTGTGCCTGTCCGAATGGGAGCGCACCGGCGGCATACCGAAGGAACAGACGCCGATGCCCTTGTTGGTGGACTGTTCGCACGGACTGGACAGCAAGCTGCGCAACGCCTCGGAAGCAGCAATGAGTGAATGCCAGGCCCGCTACGAGCGCCTGCCGGTGCTGATGATGCTGGCGCGCCTACTGGATGATCGAGTCAGCCACCATTCCAGGCTGAAGAATGAACTCCCGCCGCGGCAGCCCGATCCGACAGCCTGGTTCAATCTGCTTGGCGACATTTACCACGGACGGCATGAGCGGGCGGAGTCGATCAGGGAAAGACTCGACGAAGATTGCATCGGTCTGGCCACTAATCTGGAACAGACGGATGAGGCGCTGGAGGTGGCGCGGGCGCTGCGTAACGACCAGAACCATCCAGCCTTGCGCTTGGCGGAAGCTTTGGTTAAGTTGCACGGGCATCAACAACAGGGAGGCCAATTCATGAAGGCGTTGGATAGCAGCCTGATGCCCACCGCCCCAATGGCATTGCCTTCAAACGCCGCGTCTCACGCAGCGAAGCCGGCACCAGGAAGGCGGTAGACCTACGTTCGATTGTCCTCTCCAACGCGCTACTGGATTTTCTCGTCCATCGCCATCTGCGCAAGGACGGCGAAGGCAAATCCGCGCGGCCGCTCACCCTGCCCAGGTTCCTCGACATCCTGCGCGACCGCTACGGCCTCCATGTCGACCGCGAACCCCCGGGGATGTCCGTTCCCCAGGACCTGCTACGAGCCAACAAGCAGTGGCTGGAAAGGCGACTGCGCGACCTTGGGCTGCTGGTCGGGGTGAACGACGCGGAGTCGATGAAGCAATTGCGCGCACGGTTTGATGTAGCATGAACGGCTTCAATCGTATCGAAAACGGCTACAACCATGCTCAGCTCACTTCTCTTCGGCGAATACCGCCAGAAAGTGCTCGCCCGCTTGCTCCTGCACCCGGAACAGCGTTACCACGTGCGCGAAATCGCCCGCCTGACCGGCACCAGTGCCGGTACCTTGCACAAGGAACTCACACGCCTCGCCCAGGCAGGCGTGCTTACCCGGGAGGAGATTGGCAACCAGGTGCGCTACGGCGCCGATCGGCAGTGCCCCATCTATGCGGAACTGGCCGGCATCCTGCGCAAGACGGCCGGACTCGCCGATGTGTTGAAGGCAGCCTTGTCCCCCTTGAGCGAAAAGCTTGCCCTGGCACTGGTGTTTGGTTCCGTGGCGCGTGGAGACGAAGGACCGGGCAGCGATGTTGATGTCTTGTTGGTAGGCGAAATTGGCTTCGCCGAGGCGGTACGAGCGCTGCATGAAGCCCAATCCAGTATCGGCCGGGAGATCAACCCGGTGGTTCTGTCGCCCGTTGAGTTTCAGAACAAGCTGAAGGGCGGCGACACCTTTCTTGCCGAGGTTCTGGGCGGGAAGAAGATATTTCTGATTGGAAACGAGGATGAGTCTGGAAAACTTGCTGGCAATCCAGCGTCTGGTTCGGCATGAGGCCGGGCACGCCGCCGTTCTCAAGTTACTGGCGGCGGCGGGACGCAATCTCGCCGACGCCAGGGTTGCGGCGATCAGCGCCGAGAACCGCGTCGATGCTGCCTACAAAACCATCCTGCAATGCGCGATGGCCGCCCTCGCGGCCAAAGGTTACCGCACCTCGACCAGACCCAGCCAGGCCACCACCAGACCGCCATTCAGACGCTCCCGCTGACCTTGGCCGTGGACCGCGCCACGGTGATCGTTCTCGACGCACTGCGCAAACAACGCAATCTGACCGACTACACCGGCGACGGCGTGAACGACGCGCTACTGACGGAATGTCTTGCGCAAGCAGAGGCCTTGTTGCGCCACGCCCGTACCACCTTCGGAGATTGACATGCCCCTGATCGAAAACGCTGCGCCAACGCTGGCGCTTGCCTTGAGCGAGCTGTTGGGGTACGCATTGCCCGGCAGCATGGCGTTCATTGGCTGCCTGCCCGGCGACGTGGCGCGAGAACTGGCGGCAGACGAACGCTTCGCGGTCCAAGGCTGGTAGATCGCCTTGGTCAGCCATGCTACGGACGCGGCCACTCGCCTTGACTCCGGACCGACGTTTCGAGGCCGCGCCAGTGCCGCGTTGGCGATCGTCCATCCCACCCACGCCGGAAGGCGAGAAGCATCCGGTGGCACGCGGATTTTCCGAGCGGCTGGTCAAGGCGCATTCGGCCTTGCTGCGCTGTGTTGCCAAACGCGTGGGCGCAGGTGCTAACGACTGGCCGGTGTTGATCACGGAAGTATCGCCCGAGCGCAGCGAAATGCTGGCGGCCCTGCACCGCCTGTGCGATTGGGTGGTGACAGTGGACCGGCATGCCGGCGTCGAGTATTTCGATTCCCCGCGCGACCTGCCGAGCCTGTACGAGGCGTATATGATCGACTGCGTGCCTGAGCGTGACGATTTGGGTTTCCTGCAGTTCATTACTTCCACCAGTTCGCTGGACGAGATTGTGCGCCTGCTGGACACCGCCCTGGGCGAAATGGGCTTGTCGGCAAGCCCTCGTAACTGCACCTTTCTGCTGGATGCGCTGAAAGCGCTCAGCGGCCGCCTCGCCTTGCGCCTGACACAGTCCGCCTCGGCGGCGCAGGAAATGGTGGCACTGGCGCTAACGCAAAACCACTGCGCGCTTGGTGGCGAAGAGAGTGCGCCCTGGTTTTCCCTCACGGAGGGCTTTTTCGTTCCTCTCGACGACGTACCGGTCTGGTTGTTTGGCCCGGCGCGTCTACCTGAAACGCAGCGTGGCGCAATGCCCTTGGGAGAGGGGATCAGTTTGCTTGAGGCGGCTACGCCGTTGACGGCGCAGGATGAAGCGAACGCCGTGGAGGAGTTCCCGCCGCCAGGCCTTCTCCCGACCGCGGGAGACAAATTGGTGGCGGGACCAAAAGCCGTCGAGTTGCTGCTCGGTCAGCGCGATGGGAGCGATGAGCCGGTGCGTTGGCAAGTGAGCATCCAGGGCAATCCACACTTGCTCATCGTCGGCCTGCCGGGCATGGGCAAGACCACCTGCCTGATCCAGATGTGCCGAGAATTGATGTAATCGGAGATCGTGCCGATCGTGTTCTCCTACCACGAGGATATTGATGTTGACGAGAAGCTCGGCGCCCTATGGGGCAATGCGCTGCACAGGGTGTGTATGCCGGGCTCGGCTTCAATCCGTTGCCCTGGCCAATACCCAACACGATTGAACACAGCCTCCAGCCTGCTTTCAGCCTTGGGACCGGCCTGCCAGACCAAGCCATCGTGCCTCGTGATCCAACTGTGGCGGTTTTTTTCTATGGCGCTGTGGTCTTCTGCCCGCCAACTCCCTCGCCGACAGCTGGCGATCGTCGCCAGCGATACAGCAGCCAGCCGTAAATACCGAGGTTGACGACGATCACCACCGCCGCCAGAACGAACTGAATGTCGCGGGTCAAGCCGACGGGATAGATGATCGGCAGCAGGTAGTGCTCGATGAAGCTGCCGGCGTAGCCGGCCTCGCCGGCAGCTTGCCGCCAGGCATTTTCCAGCGGCGTCAGCGGGCACATGCCAGCGCTGATTTCGATGAAAGCTCCCCAGCAGGCGGCCGGAAGATGGAGCACTGCGAGCCTTGGCCAGAGCAGCACCAGACTACCACCAAGAACGACGAAGACGATGAACAGCAGATGCGCGAAGACGACAGCGTCAGCCAGCAGGCGATAGCTCATGGGTTGGCGGCCAACTTCCCAAGCGCTCAGAAATTATCGGTGAAACCGCGGATCATCCGGCGCGCTTTCTTGGTCGGCCGACCACGCAGATCGCTGCCCGGGACCGGCGCCAGGCGCCGGGCCTCCTGCTGCGCCAAGCGGCGCGCGCGGCTGTCCTCGGTTTCCTCGTAGAGCCGCTGCGCTTCGACGGCCGGGCGGCGCTGCGCGTTGAGGCCACGCACGACGACGCTCCAGACGCTGTCGCCGACGGCGATTTCGAGGCTCTCGCCGACGTGCAGCTCGCGCGCGGCTTTTACAGCTTGCCCCGCGAGTCTGACGTGGCCGGCAGCAAGCGCCTGCGCCGCCAGCGAGCGCGTCTTGTAGAAGCGCGCCGCCCACAACCACTTGTCGATGCGCATCCGCGCCGCGGCGCTGAAATCTGCTGTTTCTGCCATGACGACTCCCTACTCCCCTACTCCCCTACTCTCGAGTGGGCCGCTTGCCGAGCTTGCGCTGCAGCGTGCGGCGGTGCATTTTCAGGGCGCGCGCGGTGGCCGAGACATTCCCCTGCTGCTCGGCCAGGACGCGCTGGATGTGCTCCCATTCAAGCCGATCCACTGACAGCGGCGAGCCGGACACCGCTGTCGCCGAATCGCCTGCGCTGCCCTTGTTGAGTGCCGCGACCACCTGATCGGCGTCACAGGGTTTGGCCAGGTAGTGAATGGCGCCAAGCTTGATCGCCTCGATGGCGGTGGCGATGCTGGCATAGCCGGTGAGCATCACCACGCGCGTGTTCGGATCCAGCTCGATCAATTTCTCGATCAGCACCAGGCCCGACGTCCCGGGCATTTTCAGATCGACGACGGCATATTCGGGCGGCTGCTCGAGGGCGCTGGCGAGGGCTTCATCGACCGTCGCCGCGACGCTCACTGCATAGCCGCGGCGGTTGAGGGCGCGCGCCAGGACGCGACGGAAGACATCGTCGTCGTCCACCAGCAGCAGGGTCGAACGCTCGTCGTCGGGGAGTTTCGGGAGTTTCTCGGTCATCACAGGCATCAGTTCAGTTCTCAGCTTTGCGCTTTCAGTCGGGCCAAAAGCAGGGTGACGCGGGTGCAGGCGCCGCTCTCTGGCGGCTCACGGTTGAAGAGCTCAACCTTGCCGCCGAGGCGCTCGAGCGTGGCGTTGCTCAGGAACAGGCCAATGCCGAGGCCGCCGGCACGCTCGCCGGCGTCGACCTTGGTGGTGAAAAAGGCCTCGCCCTGCCGCTGCCGCGCTTCGGCGTTGAGCCCGGGACCGGCGTCGAGGATCTCGATGCGACAGCGGTCGCCATCCCAGGACGCCGTAAAGCGTAGCACTTCCTGGCTGGCACCGTTGGCGTCGGCGGCGTTATCGAGCAGATTGAGCAGCGCTTGCTCCAGGGTGCGGTCAACGGCGATCAAGGGCGCTGGTTGCGCACCGTGCAGCGTCACGCTGAGCCGCGCGTGCGGACGAATCAGCTGCCAGTCGTCAAGCACGTGCTGCAGGTAGGCATCGAGCGCCAGCGAGCGCAGACTTTCCTCGCGCCCCTGACCGGAAGAGGCGAGAATCTGCGAAATCGTCTGCTTGCAGCGATCGACCTGTTCGCGCAGCAGCAAGAGGTCCTCGCGCAACTCGGTGTCGCCGCTGCCATGGTTGAGCTCAAGCTCGCGGATGACCACCGCCATCGTCGCCAGCGGCGTCCCCAGCTGGTGCGCCGCGCCAGCGGCGAGGGTGCCCAGCGAGAGAATCTGCTCGTCGCGCAGAACGGCTTCGCGGACCACGGCGAGTTCGCGTTCACGCTGCTTGAGCGCTGCCGCCATGCGCGTCAGGAAAAAGGCAACGACGCCGACGCTGATCACGAAGTTCAGCCACATGCCGAGAATGTGCAGGGCAAAGCCGCTGCTGTGGATGGCGTGTTCGCTGGCGCCGCCGGTGGCACGGGCGAGCAGCGCGTCGAACTGGGCGAGATCGCCTTGCGGTGGCGGCAGCGGCAGCTTCCAGAAGATCAGGAAAGTGTAGGCAGCCAGCGTCATCGCCGCCATGGACCAGGCGTAGCGGGTCGACAACATCGCTGCAGCCAGCGTGGGTGGCAGCAGGAACAGCGAAACAAAGGGATTGGCCGAACCCCCGGCAAAATAGAGCAGGACGCCAAGGGCAGCGACGTCGATCGCCAGATGGGCGAAGACTTCGCCTTCGCTGGCCGCAGCACCGCGGGCCAGGCGCCAGCGGGTGAGCAGATTGACCGCGGCGAGCAGGGCGATGACCGCCATCATCGGTGCGACGTCGAGGGGGATCTTCAGCCACGCCACCGCCAACAGCAACACCACGGCTTGCGTCAGCACTTCGATGCGCCGCAGCACGAGCACGCGCGCCAAAGGATTCGCGCTGCCGGACACGAAAGCCGGTGCCCGCTCTTGCTCCTCTCCTGGCTGCTCCTGAAAGGCTGGAAACATCGTTGTTGGCGGCGCTAGCGAGCGGTCGAAAGCAGCAATTTTACGCCTTGCCTCTTGTCCTTGCCGAGACTGCGGCGATCTGCCGCAGGGAGGTCACGGTCATCGCCGCTTGTCGCCAGCCTGCGCATACCTCCGCCGACGACAGCGAAAGCTGCGAAATAACCACGCCAGGGCATTTCGTTGCGAATGATTCTCATGTATATTGCAAGCCTGTGCACTCGGGCTCTTGTCGCTGGTGCACTGCACTGACAGCGACAACGCCCCGCAGAGGCCAGACCTGACTGTCTTTTTTGAACGCTGGCAAGCGTTCGCAGCGGTATCGATGCACTAGCCGGAAGGTGGCAGACGACATGAATGGCCCATTGGAATTGATTTCCCTTTTCGACCTTCCGCGGGGTCACGAAGGTACTGTAAGCAGCGGCGACCTGGCCACCGCTGGCGATGCTGCCGAGCGTGAGCTGGCGCTGCGGCTGTACGAAATCGGCTTTGTCGACGGTGAGCGGGTGCGCGTCGTCGCGCGCGGCTTCCCGGGAGGCGAGCCGATCGCGGTACGCGTCGGCAGCACGATTTTCGCCTTGCGTCGCTTCGAAGCCGAGCGCGTACTGGTCGCCCCACTGCGTAACGGGAGAGCGACGGCATGAGCAGCGCCAGTGAAGCCATGAGCCTGGTCCTGCTGGGCAACCCGAACTGCGGCAAGACGGCCCTCTTCAACCTGCTCACCGGCAGCCGGCAGAAGGTCGCCAACTATCCTGGCGTCACCGTAGACCGCAAGGAGGGGCTGCTGACGACGCCAGCCGGCCGACCGTTCCGTATCCTCGACCTGCCCGGCGCCTACAGCCTCAACGCCGTCAGTATCGACGAGGAGATCACGCGCGATGTAGTTCTCGGCACGCTCGCCGGCGAGCAACGCCCGGACATGATCGTCTGCGTCAGCGACGCCACCAACCTCAAGCTCAACCTGCGCCTGGTGCTGGAAGTCAAACGTCTGGGATTGCCAATGATGCTGGCGCTGAACATGACCGATCTGGCCAAGAAGCGCGGCATCACCATCGACGTCGCCGCCCTGCAACGCGAGCTCGGCATGCCGGTAGTCAATACCGTCGCCGTCAGACGCGGTGGCGCCAGCGAACTGCTGGCCCAGCTCGAAGCGAGCGTACCCATGACGCTGCCTCACACCGCCGCCGAGCTGCCGCCACCGGCCGCCTGGCTGGCCCCCGATGTCGCCGATGTCAGCGCCACGCAGCGCGAAGTGCGCCGCATTCTCGCCGCCAGCGTCCGCGAGCCGGCGATCGACACCCGCTTCGACGAACGCATTGATCGCGTCGTCCTGCACCCGGTGTGGGGACTGCTGATTCTGGCGGCCACGCTTTTCCTGATGTTCCAGGCGGTATTCAGCTGGGCCAGCCTGCCGATGGAGATGATCAGCGCCAGTGTCGACGCCTTTGGCGCATTCCTCAGCGCCCACATGCCGGAAAGCCTGCTGCGCAGCCTGCTCGTCGATGGCATCGTCGCCGGCGTCGGTGGCGTGCTGGTCTTCCTGCCGCAAATCCTGATTCTGTTCCTGTTCATTCTCGCGCTTGAGGATTCTGGCTACCTGCCGCGGGCGGCCTTCCTGCTCGACCGCCTGATGGGGACCGTCGGCCTGTCGGGGCGTTCGTTCATCCCGCTGCTCTCGAGTTTTGCCTGCGCCATTCCCGGGATCATGGCCGCGCGCACGATCAGCAACTGGCGCGACCGCCTGGCGACGATCATGATCGCCCCGCTGATGACCTGCTCGGCGCGCTTGCCGGTCTATGCGCTGATCATCGGCGCCTTCATTCCGCAGACAACGGTCGGCGTCTTCAACCTGCAGGGCCTGGTGTTGTTCGCTCTCTACGTCGCCGGCGTGGTCAGCGCCATGGCCGTCGCCGCGGTCCTCAAGATGACCGTCAGCAAGGGCCTGCAGCATCCACTGCTGCTCGAACTGCCTTCCTACCGCCTGCCGCACGGCCGCAATCTGCTGCTCGGTCTGCTCGAACGCGCGAAAATCTTCCTGCTCCGCGTCGGCAACATCATTCTCGCGCTGACCGTGCTGCTGTGGTTCCTGTCGACCTTTCCCGGCGCACCGGAAGGCGCTACCGGCCCGGCCATCCAGTACAGCTACGCCGGCATGCTGGGCCAGGCACTCGAAGTGATCTTCGCGCCGATCGGTTTCAACTGGCAGATCTCGATCGCCCTGGTCCCCGGCATGGCCGCGCGTGAAGTCGCCGTCGGCGCGCTGGGTACGGTTTACGCTCTCTCGGCAACGGGTGACGACGTGGCCGGGCAACTCGGCCCGCTGCTGGCAGCCGGCTGGTCGCTGCCAACAGCCTTCTCGCTGCTTGCCTGGTTCGTCTTCGCGCCGCAGTGCCTGGCCACGCTGGCCGCGGTCAAGCGCGAGACCAACTCCTGGCGCTACCCGCTACTGATGGCCGGCTATCTGTTCGCCCTGGCCTACCTCGCGTCGTTCATCACCTATCGGGTGGCGCTGCTCCTTACTGGAGCCGGCCATGCTTGAGGATCTGATCGTGTACGCTGCGGTCGCCTGCGCCGCTCTCTACGCCGGCTGGCGCCTGCTACCGGCAGGCGCCCGTTTCTCGCTTGCCGAGCACACGGCCACCATGGCGCTAAGTCTGGGCTTTGCGAAAGCCGATCCCGAGGCGGTAGCGCTACGCCAACGACGCGCCGCGGCGCGCTCAAAAAGCGCTTGTGGCGGCTGCAGCGGCTGCGCCGGCAAACAAGGAGCGCAGCCCGTGCGCTTCATCAACAAGGGGAATTTGTAGCGTGTTCCTTCGCCACCATTCCCGCAACACAGCCCTACACTAGTCGCGCAGGGATACCGACTCCCCGGCCTGCTCCGAAAGCAGCCTCGAGAGGGCGGTCATCAGGTCCTCGCCGCCGCGGGTATCCTGCCAGCAACTACCGTCCCAGCGGTAGTGAAAACCGCCGGACCGGGCGGCCACCCAGACTTCCTTGGCCGCGTCATGGCGGTTGACGATGATCTTGCCGCCATCGGAAAACTCGATTTCGAGCAAGTTGTCGCCGACCCTTTCAAAGTCCAGATCGGCGCCGCTACGCTCCAGTCCGGCCTCGATCTCCTGCAGCGCTGCGTCGGCAAGCGCGTTGAATTCGCTATCATTCATCCTGTGCTAACATTTCCCGTTTTGGCGATTCGACCTATGCGGCAATATCTCGCGCTGGCTTTGCTGGCAACCCTCGCGCTCGCCGGCTGCGGCAGCAAAGGCGGACTGACGCTGCCCCCGAAAGCGGTGCCCACGACACCGTCGCCAAGCCCGGCAACGGCTGCGAGCGATTCTAGCACGGTGCCCGCGAGCGCCGAGAAAGCGACCAAATGAAGCGCGACGCGATAACCCCGCTGACCCCACTGCCCCCATTCCACAGCAGCAAGGGCGTGTTGCACGCCGAGTCGGTCGCGCTGAGCGACATCGCGAGCGAGTTCGGCACACCGTGCTGGGTCTACTCGCGCCAGGCACTGGAGAACGCACTCGACGAGTTCCAGCACGAACTGGCCGGGCTTGACGCCCTCGTCTGCTACGCCGTCAAAGCCAACTCCAACCTCGCCGTGCTCGACGTCCTGGCCCGCCGCGGCGCCGGCTTCGACATCGTCTCGGCCGGCGAACTGAAGCGCGTCCTGGCCGCTGGCGCCGATCCGCAGCGCATTGTTTTCTCCGGGGTCGGCAAGACCGCCGCCGAAATGGAACTGGCGCTGAACACCGGCATCCTGTGCTTCAACGTCGAATCCGCGCCCGAACTCGAACGCCTGAACGCCGTCGCCGACAGGCTCGGCAAGACCGCGCCGATCAGCCTGCGCGTCAATCCCGACGTCGACGCCGGTACGCACCCCTACATCTCGACCGGCCTCAAGGAAAACAAATTCGGCGTCGCCTACGACGAAGCACGTGCCCTCTACCGACAGGCTGCCGCACTGGCGCACCTCGAAGTCAGCGGCATCGACTGCCATATCGGTTCGCAACTGCTCGATGCCGCGCCATTTGCCGAAGCCCTCGACAAGCTGCTGGTACTGGTCGATCAGTTGGCCAGCGACGGCATCGTGCTGCAGCACATCGACCTCGGCGGCGGTCTCGGCATCCGTTACAGCGACGCTGATGTACCAACCAGCGTGCACGCCTACCTGCAACCGCTGCTCGAAAAGCTCAAGGGGCGACCCCTGCGCATCCTGCTCGAACCCGGTCGCCGCCTGGTTGGCAATGCCGGCGTGCTGCTCACCCGCGTCGAGTATCTGAAGCCCGGCGAAGTCAAGAATTTTGCGATCGTCGACGCGGCGATGAACGACCTCTCCCGACCGGCCTTGTACGGCTCGTGGCACGACATCGTTCCCGTGGCAGTACGTTCAGGCGACACGGCAAAATGGGAGATCGTCGGCCCGATCTGCGAATCCGGCGACTTTCTCGGTCACGGCCGCGAACTGAAACTGGCCGAAGGCGACCTGCTGGCGATCCTCTCCGCCGGTGCCTACGGGATGGCCATGAGTTCGAACTACAACACCCGCCCGCGCGCTGCCGAAGTGATGGTCGATGGCCAGCATGCGCATCTCGTTCGCCGCCGCGAAAGCGCCGAGGAACTCTACGCGCTGGAGCAGCGCCTGCCCTGACGAAAACGGCCGCCTTGCGGCGGCCGTGTGGACTGGCGACTTGCCCGAGCCAGTGACTCGGCGCTACTTGACGACCAGCAGGCTGTCGTCCCACTTGGCGTGCTTCTCGAAGCCGAGCAGGTTGGCAATCGTCGCCGCAATGTTGGAGAGGCCGGCAGTCTCGCTCGCCTGCAGGCCAAGCTTGCCGCCGGAAACATTGTCGTAGAGGATGAACGGCACCGGATTGAGCGTGTGCGCCGTCTTCGCCTTGAACGAACCATCGGCATTCTTCGCCGGCTGCTTGCTCTTCTTGTCGATCTCGTACATCTCGTCAGCATTGCCGTGGTCGGCAGTAATCAAGGCCACGCCGCCGAGCGCATCGATCACTGGCAGGATGCGCGCCAGTTCCAGGTCAACCGCCTCGATGGCCATCGTCGCGGCGCGGAAACTGCCGGTGTGGCCGACCATGTCGCCATTCGCGAAGTTGCAACGTAGCGTCTTGTACTGGCCACTCTTCAGGGCGGCGATCATCGCGTCGGCAATTTCAGCGGCCTTCATCCACGGCCGCTGCTCGAAGGGCACCACATCGCTGGGCACCTCCTGGTAGGTTTCCCCGTCGAACTTGTTCGAGCGATTGCCATTCCAGAAATAGGTCACATGGCCAAACTTCTGCGTTTCCGAGCAGGCGAACTGGGTGATACCGGCCTTGGCAAACCATTCGCCCATGGTGTCGAGAATGGCCGGCGGATCGACCAGGAAGCGATTCGGCAACTTGAGATCGCCGTCGTACTGAAGCATCCCGGCGTAAGTCACGCGGGGCACGCGGACGCGATCGAACTTGTCGAAATCGGCGTCTTCGAAAGCGCGCGTGATCTCGATCGAGCGGTCGCCGCGGAAGTTGAAGAAGACCACCGCGTCGCCATCATTGATCGTTCCAACCGCAACGCCGGCGCTGCCGATGACGAATGCCGGCAGATCCTGGTCGATGGTGCCGGGGAATTCCACCCGCAGGGCCTCGATCGCGGCAGCCGCACTGTCATATTGCGGGCCTTCACCGAGGACGTGCGTGTGCCAGCCCTTGTCGACCATGTTCCAGTTCGCCTCGTAGCGATCCATGGTGATGTTCATGCGCCCGCCACCCGAGGCGATGCGGGCGTCGAAGCGGTCATCGTTGATCTCGCCCAGGAAAGCTTCGAAGGGCAGTACATAATCAAGCGCGCTGGTCTCGGGAACGTCACGACCGTCGAGCAGGATGTGAATTCGCACCGCTTTGACGCCCTCTTCCTTGGCGCGGACGATCATCGCCCGCAGGTGGTCGACGTGGCTGTGCACATTGCCGTCGGAAAAAAGGCCGAGGAAGTGCAGCACGCCGCGCCCGCCCTTGACGCTGGCGACAACTTCCTGCCACGCCGCGCCTTGCCAGATCGAGCCGGCGGCAATGGCGTCGGCGACCAAGGAGGCGCCCTGGCTGTAGACCTGGCCGGCGCCGATGGCGTTGTGGCCGACTTCAGAGTTACCCATGTCGTCGTCGGAAGGCATGCCGACCGCAACGCCGTGTGCGCGCAGGGCGATATTCGGATACTTGGCAAAAAGACGATCCAGGGTCGGCTTTGTGGCGGCGGCGATGGCACTGCCGACGTCGGATTTGGCGATCCCGTAGCCGTCCATGACGATGGTTACGATAGGTCCCTGAATGCCAGGGAAAGAAGCAGATTTCTGCAGCATGATGGTGGATTCCTGGGGAGTGGAGAGGTCAGAAGCCAGGTCGCAGGAATCGGGACAAGCGACAAACCCGCGACGTCAGCGCCAGTATACCCCCAAGCCCTGCCGACCGGGATCGACGAGGAGTCGTCGTCGCAACGAGCGCTGACTGGGCCTCTCCCGCCTCCGCCAAGCATGCGCGGCGCGCCGTGGCAGGAGCACGCCGCCGCCCACAGGACAGCAGCGCCGCCAGCACCTACGCGGACGGCCGCAGCCTGATTCGGGTACGCACGCGCTTGAGCTTGATGCGCGCGCGAGTACGGAGGTGCTTTACCTTGGGCTGTGCGCTCGATTTGAGCCGCAGCAAACGCCGGCGTTTGCGCGGGGTGGCAAGCACCAGCGCGATCTTGCCGATCAGCGCCATAAAAACCAGGACCCAGAACAAGGGATACTGAACGACGCGTACGCCGAGCACAAGCAGATCACGCAGCAGATTGGAAGAGCTGGGCAGCGCTCCCTGCTCGGCGTCGCGGACCGCATCAAGCGCCGCGATCCGCCGCCCAAGCTGGGCACTCCTGTCCTGGTTGAACGCCAACACCGTATCGCCATACCCCAGCGACACCTGCCCGCTGCCAGTGCTGACGTGAAAGCCTTCCACGCCAGCCATGGAAAAAGTGACCCGACCGTCCTCGTCGACACGCGCGTCGAGGGCTTCGCTGAGCACTTCGGCAAGCCCTTCCTCCATTCTCAAAACCGCCGCAGCGATCTCGTCTCCCAGGATGGGGGTAAACGGGTCGAGCGGCTCCGTAGGCACAACCACCGCTGCGGCGGAAGCTCCCCGCTGCCGTCTGGCAGTGACGTTGACCACCGCGCGCAGCGCCCGGCCGAGGGGGTCAGCTTGCGCAGGCTTGGCAAAGTCCACGTCCTGGCGCGCATCCGGCGAAGGGTCGACGAACAAGGGGACGGGAGCCGCGCGGTCGACGCCGGGCAAGGACCCGGTCGACCAGGTGCCAGCGCTCACGGCCGCGGGCAACTCGGCAAACGCGTCGCGACTGACAGCGCCGTGCGCTGCCCGATCATAGTCGTCAAGTGGATATGCTGCGACCTGAGTTGCAACAAGGACCGCGGCGAAAAGGCCGAAGACCCCATGCGGTCGCTTGAAAGCTGCCATCATGCCCAGGATCCGAAACATTAGAAACAACCCAAGCAACAACTGTGCCGATATTTAATACAACATTAAATCATAGCGCCTTATTGAAAACCACAAGCGCCCGCTTATACGCTGTCAAATATTCCGACACTATCGCCCGGCACCAACCCACAGGTGCTCGGCGACGTGCGCCAACGGATGCGCGACTGCACTGCCACCCCGCCTTGTCCAGGCAACATCCGCGAATACGTGTCCAGGGCTGCTTTATAATCCTCAACACAGCGCTAAACGCGATTCTGAAGAAGGCAGCTGCCAAGACCAGAAGCCCGCGCACCGATAACGGTCAAGGGGGAAAAATGAACGAGAGATCTCGCGAACGGGTCGCCTGGCATTTCATCGCCGCTGACGAAGCGGCGACGCGCTTGCAAGCGAGCTACGACCAAGGGCTCGCCGCAGGCGAAGTTCTCAACCGCCGCGCGCTGCATGGGGAGAACCGGATTACCCAAAAGCCAGGCAAGGGGGCTCTGCTGCGCTTCGCCCTGCAGTTCGTCCAGCCGCTGGTGCTGGTGCTCCTGCTGGCCGGCGTGGTTACTGCCGTCCTCGGCGAATGGGTCGATTCGGGAGTGATCTTTGGCGTCACCCTGATCAACGCGGTGATCGGCTTCATCCAGGAGGGCCGCGCCGAGGATGCGCTGGCGGCGCTGGCGCGCTCGGTCAGCAGCGAAGTCACCGTCCTGCGCGACGGCTGCAAGCAACGTCTGCCATCGACCGAACTGGTTCCTGGCGATGTGGTGCTGCTGGCCGCCGGCGACAAGGTGCCGGCCGACCTGCGCCTGTTCCGCGCCAAGGACTTGCAAGCCATCGAATCGGCACTGACCGGCGAATCGACGGCGGTCGCCAAGCACGGCGACGTGCTCCCCGAAGCCACTGTGCTCGCCGACCGCTGCAACATGGCTTATGCCGGCACGGTGATGATTACCGGCCGCGGCGCCGGGGTGGTGGTCGATACCGGAGACCGCACCGAAACCGGCCGCATCTCGCAACTGATCGCCGAAGCACCGGACCTGACGACGCCACTGACGCGCAAGATGGCGGTTTTCAGCAACTGGCTGCTGATCGCCATCGGCCTGCTGGCGGTACTCACCTTTATCGTTGGCATGTGGCGCGGTTCGTCGGCATTCGAAATGTTCATGGCCGCCGTCGCGCTGGCCGTCGGCGCCATCCCCGAAGGGCTGCCGGCGGCGATGACCATCACCCTGGCCATCGGCGTCGCGCGGATGGCCAAACGGCGGGCAATCATCCGCAAGCTGCCGGCCGTCGAAACCCTGGGCAGCACGACGATCATCTGTTCCGACAAGACCGGCACCCTGACCGAAAACCAGATGACCGTCCGTGAGCTGTACGCCGGCGGCGTGCAGACGACGGTCAGCGGCAGTGGCTACGCGCCCGAAGGCAAACTCGGCGACGGCAGCGAGATTGCTGGCGCCTTGCGCGAGTGCCTGCTCGCCGGCGTACTGTGCAACGATGCCGCGCTGAGCAAGGAAGAGGCCGGCAGCGAAGGCAAGGACCTGCGCGAACACGGCGAACAATGGACGATCGTCGGCGACCCGACCGAAGGCGCGCTGATCGTCGTCGCCCGCAAGGCCGGTCTCGACGAGGCGACGCTGCACAAGCGCTTCCCGCGCCACGACGAAATCCCCTTCGATTCGACGCGCCAGTACATGGCGACAGCCCACGAAATCGACGGCCAGCGCCTGGCATACTTCAAAGGGGCTCTCGAACAGTTGCTGCCGCGCTCGCGGCAGATGCTCGACGCATCAGGAGAGCCGGTGGCGCTACGCTCCGAGGAGATCGAGAACGCGGCGCGCGCCATGGCCAGGGAAGGCCTGCGCGTCCTGGCGATCGCCCGCCTCACCAGCACTACCACAAAGACGCTGCCAGCACTCGACGAGCACAGCGCCGATGCCGGCCTGGAGTTCATCGGCCTGGTCGGAATGATCGACCCGCCGCGCCCGAAAGCGATCGCCGCGGTGGCCACCTGTCACGCCGCCGGCATCACGGTCAAGATGATCACCGGCGATCACGCCGTCACCGCCCTGTCGATCGCCCGCAAACTCGACATCATCAAGGACGGTGAGACGGCTCTCACCGGCGTCGAACTGGCGGCTTTCGACGATCAGCAGCTGCGCCGGGTGGTTACCGAGGTCAACGTCTTCGCGCGCGTCGAACCCGAGCAGAAGCTGCGCCTGGTCAGGGCGCTGCAGGCCAATGGCGAGGTGGTGGCGATGACCGGCGACGGGGTTAACGATGCGCCGGCGCTGAAGCAGGCCGACATCGGCATCGCCATGGGCCTGGCCGGCACCGAAGTGGCCAAGGACGCCGCCGACATGGTCCTCACCGACGATGATTTTGCCGCCATCGAAGCAGCCGTCGAGGAAGGGCGCGGCGTCTACGACAACCTGGTCAAGTTCATTACCTGGACGCTACCCACCAATTTCGGCGAGGGCCTGGTGATCCTGGCGGCGGTCGTCGCCGGCGCCACGCTGCCGATCACGCCGCTGCAGATTCTCTGGATCAACATGACCACCGCCGTCTTTCTCGGTCTGATGCTGGCCTTCGAACCGATTGAGGCGAATGTCATGCAGCGCAGCCCGCGCCGGCCGGGGACCCCGATTCTCGACAGCGCGCTGGTGTGGCGGATCGTGCTGGTCAGCCTGCTGCTGCTCGCCGGTGCCTTCGGCCTCTTCCTGCGCGAACTGTCGCTCGGCAATCCGCTCGCCGAAGCGCGTACGGTCGCCCTCAACGTCTTCGTCGTCGTCGAAGCGATGTACCTCTTCAACTGCCGCTCGCTGACCCGCTCGGCGCTGCATGTCGGCCTGTTCTCCAATCCGGCCATCTGGTACGGTGTGCTGACCATGGCCGTGCTGCAGGCGCTGCTGACCTACCTGCCGCTGCTCAACCGCCTCTTCGCCACCGCGCCGATCGGCGTTCGCCAATGGCTGGAAATAGCCGCGGTCGGCTTGCTCGCCTATATTGTCGTGGGCGTCGAAAAACGCCTGCGCGAAGTTCGCCAAGCCCACTGATGCCTGCCACTCACCTGAAAGCATCCCGCTCGATGAAACAAATTCTCGCCCTGCTTTCCCTGATCTCGCTGCTCGCCATGACCGGCAGCGGTGCCGCCGCGATGTCGAGCGACAGCGTCGCCCAGGAGATGACTTCGCTGTCGCTCGATCAACCAGTCGCCGCCGACGATCCGGCCGTAGCCAGGGCGCGGGCTATGCTCGAGCAGATCAGCAAGCGCAGCGGTGACGACGCGACGGCCATTTTCGCGGCCTGCCGACGCTACGCCGGCCATCTGCGCGACGCCGCCCACATCAAGGCCAGCCAGCTCGAACTGCTGGCAGCACTCGATACCTATGGCAAGACCGGTCAGTCGATCAACGACACGCTGCAGGCCTATGTCGCCGCACGCAAGGCGGCAGCGGACAAAACGCACGCCGCCGCAATGGCGGCACTCGCCAGGCAGAAGTAGGCTGCAGCCGCGATACGCGCGACAGCGGCAGCAACGGCAAGGGGGATGGCGAAGCGCTGGCCAGCGCTGTCTTTGCCAGCATGGCGGACTTCATGAAAGTGGCAACGAATGCAAATCTGGGTTGACGCCGACGCCTGCCCCGGCGTGATCAAGGAAATCCTCTTTCGCGCCGCGCAGCGGACGCGCATCATGACTACGCTGGTCGCCAATCAAATGCTGCGCGTACCACCCTCGCCTTACATCCGCGCGCGCCAGGTGCCCGCCGGTTTCGACGTCGCCGACCAGCGCATCGTCCAGGACGTGCAGCCCGGCGACCTGGTGATCACCGCCGACATTCCCCTCGCCGCGCTGGTCATCGAACGCCAGGCACACGCCCTGAATCCGCGCGGCGAGTTCTACACCCCGGAAAACATCCGCGAACGACTGACAATGCGCAACTTCATGGAAGAGCTGCGCGGCAGCGGCGTGGACATCTCCGGGCCGGCGGCTTTCAGCCACAGCGACCGACAGGCGTTCGCCGCGCAGCTCGATCGCTTTCTCGCCAGGCCGCACGGGCCGGGCTAACGGTCAGCGCCGCCGCGCCTGTCAGCCGGCCGCGCGCTTGTCGAGTTCGTCCTCGATCACTGCCGCCCAGGCGACTTCATCGCCGCGCGCCGCCCGCGCGGCGCGGATCAAGGCCAGGTTGCGCGCCGTCGTTTCCGGCTCCCACGATTCGCGAACGGCGGCCAGCGCATTGCCGGCAGCCTCCATTGCCGCGTCTTCGTCCTTTTGCAGGACGGCCAGTTCGAGCAGCGTCGCATGGTCCCAGTAGTCCGGAGTGCCGTGCGCCAGGCGTCGCTTGACCGCATAACTGACCACCGGCAGCAGCTCAAGCCGGCGCGGGTCGGGCGGGTTCTTCAGCTCCATCAGCGTCACCGCGTTGATACCCGGGTAAGCGTCGCGCCAGTCGGCTTCGAAGCCCTGCAGGTAAGTGTCGATCGCCTTGCGCAACCAGCCGTTGGCTTTGAGCGACTCACTCGCGTTGCGCGCCTCGTCCCAGCGATCCTTGTACACGCGACCGAGCAGTCCGTTGGTTTCGCTGCTCGCGCCGCGCTCCTGGATCAATTCGGCCAGCAGCTGCTCGGCTTCGTCGCGACGCTTGAGGCGATTGAGGGCAAAGCCCAGTTGCTCGCGTACCAGCACGCTGCGTGCCAGCGGTGCCGACATTCGCGCCGCCAGATCGACCATCGCCTGCCAGTCGCTGAGCGCGCGATACGAGAGAAAGAGATCGATGACCACCCCCGCTTCGAGATCCTGCACCTCGCCGAGAGCACCCGCCGCCTTCTTGAGTGCGTCCTTGCCGGCGCGCCGGGCGTCCGCGAGCTGCTTGCGCGCCTCGACCGCATAGTGCGCGCAATCCCGAAAGACATCGGTTTTCAGGCGGGCGATATCCGGCGCGGTGTAGCCCTCGAGCAACTGGAAAACCGGACTGTCGGCACTCTCGTCTCCGCGCGCAGCCCTGGCGGTTTCGAGCAGCTTGGACAAGGCCTGGCGTGCGCCCTCGACATCGGTCGGCTTGCCGTCCGCGCCCAACTGGTAGGGCAAGGCACGCAAAGGCGCGACGTCAAACGGCATGCGTTCGCTGCCCGCGTAGAGCAGGACGGTGGTCGCAGGGCGAACGCCGTGACGCAAGCCAAGCTCATAGAAGACATTGGCGTTGGCACCGGTGAGGTCGGCGACGGCGAAGTCGCAGAGAATCAGCCGCTCGTACATCGGTTTGTGAATCACCCCGCCGCTGACCTCCTGGTCGGCCCGCAGCGCCTCCATGCCCGCCGCCTCTATCGCCGGGGCGATCAGGTCGTGGTAAACGGCGTCGAAGTCGACCGTGGCCCCGGAGGGAATGGCCTTCTTGCCGAAGGGCATGAGTACGAAACATAGCGGTAGCATCGTTCTTCTCCTTGAAAGAAAGCGCATCAGCAAGCTTGCTTCGGGCCGCCTGACCGCTGAAGCACCCGGCGACGTGGATCAGCGCCACGGTAGTCGCGCCAGCGGCGCTCCTTGTCTATTCTGAACTCAGCCACCAGCCTGGCCAAGCGACTCGCGAAGATTCGCGAAGCCGCAGCGGCGATCGCTCTGCCCGGAAAAAGCTGCCAGCAAACCTGAGGTCTGCGCTCAATCCTCAACCCGCCAGGCTCGCTCGATCAGCCAGCGGCGCATCAGCGGCACGCGCAGGACGCATTCCCCCGCGCTCTCGACGAGCAGCAGACGGCGGCGTAGACGGCGGCGTAGCGAGGCGTACACGCGGGGGTCAGCCGGCGGCGGCTGACGCTCGCTGCCCGCAAAGCCGCGCAGATACTCCCATTCACCCGGCAGCCGGCTCTCGCGCCGCGACAACTCATAAAGGACGTTATGCCCCTTGACGATCGCCTGCGCCAGCGCCTGGTCGAGAAGTGCGGCATCGAGCTCGCGGCGATCGCTGTCGTTAACCAGGTCAATCGCCGTTTCGGCGATCAGCTGCACCAGGTGCGGCCAGCCGCCGGCTTCGGCATGGATACGTTCGATGCCGTCTTCGCCCCAGAAGGCGCTGGCAAAGCGCGGCCGCTGGCGGTCTTTCTCGCACCAGAAACGCGAATGCTGCAGGTCGGTGATTTCGTGGCTGCCGACGAGGCTCCAGGTGATCTGCCGGTGCGACTGAATCGACTCGCGCAGCGTGTCGAGCAGCTCCTGCGGCAAGACGCCTTGGCCGATCTTGTCGTCGATCATCTCGTATTCGTCCAGACCGATCAGCAGGCGACGGTCGTCCTTTTCCAGACTCCGGTTCGCTTCCCCGAGAAAGGCGAACAGTTCGGCCAGGCCGACCGCTTCGGCGGTGATCGGCACTGGCGGCGCCACTGTGCCCAGCGCCTCGCGAATGCGGGTGATCAGCAAGCTGATCAACGACGCAAGCGAAGCAAAGGCCTTGGGGTCCTGCATTGACAGGCAGACCGGCAACACCGTGGCCGGCAAAAAGCCCCCCAGGTTGAGCAGCACCGTCGACTTGCCGGTACGACGCCGGCCGTAGAGGACGATTCCCGGGCAGCCGGTGCTCAACATCACCTGACGTTCGAGCTCGCCGAAAACTCCGAGGCGGGCAACAAAAGCCTCCTGCTCGCGGCGCACCGGATCGCCGGCACGAAAGACCTGCGGAGTCGGTTCGCGATCGCGGCAACGCCTGACTTCCTCGCGCTGCCGACGCGCGATCGCCAGCCAGTTCGTCACCGCCCGACGAAATTCGCTGGCCAGCGGCTCGTGCAATCCGGCGATGCGATGCGCGAAGTTGTCGACTTTTTCGTCGTGCTTGCTGGACAAACATTCGCTTACAAGCGAAAATACGCCTCATGGAGATCGCCCACTACCTCACCGCAGACGGCCATGATCCGGTGCAAGACTGGATGGACGCCGTGCGGGACATGCGGGCGCGGGTGGCAATCCTGCGGCGACTTGAACGGATGAAAGTCGGCAACTTCGGAGACCACAAGTTCTGCCGTGACGGGGTGTGGGAACTGCGTATCGATACCGGGCCCGGTTACCGCGTGTACTACGCGCAGGCGGGCGAGACCCTGGTGTTGCTGCTCTGCGGCGGCGACAAGCGCAGCCAGCGTTCAGATATCGAACGGGCGGCAGCTTACAGGCAGGACTGGGAACGGAGGACATGATGAGCGGCAAATCAAGAGCGCATGAGGACGCGACCATCGAGAGTTTTCGCAACGACCCGGTTTTTGCGGCCGAGTACCTCAACGCGGTACTGGCAGACGGCGACCAGGCCGAACTGCTGACTGCCCTGCGCTACATGGCAGCGGCTTTTGGTGGCGTGACCGGATTGGCCGATCAAACCGCGCTGAACGCGACGACGCTGTACCGCACCCTCTCGCCACAAGGCAATCCCGAGTTGCGCAGCCTCACCGCCATTCTCAAGGCGATGGGTATGCGGCTTGCCGTTCAGCCCGATGTCGGGCCGCGATCGGTGGTTTAAGAGGCCAGATTTGAAGGAGCAGAAAATGGACGCAGAATGGGTTCTCACCACTCTCACCGACGCCATGGAAGCACTCGAAGAAGCGATCGGCGAACTGGAGTCGGATCCGGAGGCGGTCGACGAGCTGTTGCCACAACTGCTGCCGGCGATATACGCCAAGCTCAATTACGCGTGGAATAGCCGCGAGCTGGGGCCGGAGGCGATTGACAAACTCGACCACGACGAGCTGATCGGCTTTCCGAAGGATTTGCCAATGTAATTGGCGAAACGGTGTTCGTTGGCGTGCTGGCGGAGGCCGACTTCGCCGACGCACGCGCTTTTTTTCGTCACCCTGCGCCAAAGCGTGTATAGTGCCGCCCAGAACTGAGCCGCGTTTCATCCGGTCGGCAGCTCGTTCTCTCGCGGTTGATCCGCCGTCGGCACTTGCCGATCGCCCCGCAGCACACCCATCCCCCTAGTTCCAAGCGCCTGAACCGGCTCTGTTGGCATCATGCCGCAGCAGGTCGTTCACCGGAGATTCACCTTGACCCAATCGTTTTCCGCGCTCGGCCTGTCGGCCGAGCTCACCCGTGTTGTCGCCGAACAAGGCTACACCGAGCCGACGCCCGTACAGGCGCAGGCCATTCCATTGATTCTCGAAGGACGCGACGTCCTCGCCGGTGCGCAAACCGGCACCGGCAAGACCGCCGGTTTCACGCTGCCGCTACTGCAACGCCTGGCCACCATGCCCGCACGCGCTGGCGCCACTGCGCAGCCACGCCAGCGCGTGCGGGCGCTGATCCTGACCCCGACCCGCGAACTCGCCGCGCAGATCGAAGAGAGCGTGCGCACTTACGGCAAGTACATGTCGCTCAAGACGACGCTGATCTATGGCGGCGTGAACATCAACCCGCAGATCGACGCCTTGCGCCGCGGCGTAGACATCCTGGTGGCGACACCCGGACGCCTGCTCGATCACCTGCAGCAGAAGACCGTCGAGCTGTCGAATGTCGAAATCCTGGTACTCGACGAAGCCGACCGCATGCTGGACATGGGTTTCATCCGCGACATCCGCCGCGTTCTCGCGCTGCTGCCGGCGAAACGCCAGAACCTGCTTTTCTCGGCGACCTTCTCGGAAGAAATCCGCAAGCTCGCCGACGGCCTGCTGCACAACCCGGCGATGGTCGAAGTTGCACGCCGCAACGCCGAGTCCGAACTCGTCGCGCAGCGCGTGCACCCGGTCGATAGCTGGTGCAAGCGCGATCTGCTGGTGCATCTGGTGTCGTCGGGCGACTGGCAGCAGGTGCTGGTGTTCACGCGCATGAAGAGCGGCGCCAACCGCCTCTCCGAATACCTGTGCAAGGCCGGTATCGAGGCTACCGCGATCCACGGCAACAAGAGCCAGCCGGCGCGCACGCGCGCCCTGGCCGGTTTCAAGAACGGCACGGTGCGCGTCCTGGTGGCCACCGACATCGCCGCGCGCGGCCTGGACATCGAAGAGCTGCCGCACGTGGTGAACTTCGAACTGCCCAACGTTCCCGAAGATTACGTGCACCGTATCGGCCGCACTGGCCGCGCCGGCAGCTCCGGCGAAGCGCTGTCGCTGGTTTGTGCCGAAGAGCGGCCGCTGCTGGCGGCAATCGAGAAGCTGCTCACCCGGCGTATCGAGAAACAGGTCGTCGAAGGCTTCGAGCCGGGCACGACTCCTGCGCCAGCGGTGACCACTCCGGCGCCGCGCGGCAGCCACGACGGCAACCGCCGCGGTGCGGGCCCTGGCCACGACGGACGCGCGCGCGCGCCGGCCAAGGCACCGGCCAAGGCGGCAACGCCACCAACGCGGCCGGGAGCGCCTTCGTCCCCCGCCCGAGCCAATACGAGCGCAGCGCACAACCCACCGCGCGCACCGCAACGTCCGCGCGCGGATGGCGGCGCCGCCACGGCAGCGCTGTTTCGCGGCCCGGCGCGGCGCGGCAGCTGAGGGCGATGGGCGGCGGCCTGGACCGACGCCCGTGCCGACCGTGCCAGCCATGCCACTCCCGGCCCGCCTTGATCCATCGCAAGCTCCGCTCAGGAGTCGGCAATGAAACAGACTGCGAAGAGCGCTTGCCCCTGTGGCAGCGAGCGTCCCTACGCCGAATGCTGCGGCCCCCTGCACGATGGCGCCGCAGCGCCGGATGCGGCAGCGCTGATGCGCTCGCGCTACAGCGCCTACGTACTGGCCATCGAAGCCTACCTTCTCTCCACCTGGCACCCCTCCACCCGGCCGACGCAAATCGACCCTGATGGCGCCCTGGCGCCGCAGTGGCTGGGCCTGCAAGTGCGCCGCCACGTGACGACCGGACCGGAAACGGCGATCGTCGAATTCGTTGCCCGCTACCGGGTAGGCGGCCGCGCGCAGCGGCTGCACGAAGTCAGCCACTTCGTGCAGCAAGCCGGTCGCTGGTACTACGTCGATGGCGAGTTCCCTGCGGCGACGAGCAGCAAGTGAGCCCCAATGATTGACGCCGGTAGCGCCGTGCTGCCCATCATTTATCAAGACCAGCACCTGGTCGCCATCCACAAGCCGGCGGGACTGCTGGTCCACCGCAGCCTCATTGACCGCAGCGAGCGACGCTTTGCGTTGCAGATGCTGCGCGATCAGCTCGGCCAGCGCGTCTACGCGGTGCACCGCCTCGACAAGGGAACCTCCGGTGTCCTGCTCTTCGCGCTGAGCAGCGCCGTCGGGCGGGCGCTGAGCACGAGCTTCGAACAGCGCCAGGTCGGCAAGAACTACCTGGCGGTGGTCCGCGGCCATCCCCCGCTAGCGGGCGAAATCGACCACCCCTTGCGTCGCCACTTCGACACGGAAGGCGCTCGCGCCGCCGCCGCTGCCACCGCTGAACTGAACTCGCCGACGCAGGACGCCTGCACCCGCTACCGGAGGCTGGCCACCATCGAATTGCCGCACCGCGTCGACCGCTATCCCTCGAGTCGCTACGCCCTGCTTGAACTCGAACCACTGAGCGGGCGTCGGCATCAGCTGCGTCGGCATCTCAAGCACATCGCACACCCGATCATTGGCGACGCGACGCACGGCAAGGGGCGCCACAACCGCCTGTTTCAGACCCTCTTCGCTTGCCACCGGCTGCTGCTGGCCTGTACCGAGCTGCGTCTGGCGCACCCGCTGACCGGCGCGGAATTGACGCTGCGGGCACCGCTGGCGAACGATTTCCACCGCCTGCTGGCACGTCTGGAGTGGACCAGCGCCGTACCGCCGCAGTGGCTGCCGGACGGCGCTGCCCCGGGGCTGGAGGAAAGCGATGGCGATGACGGCAGCGCGACGATCACTGCCCCCGGCGATCCGGACTGAGCACGCTGGCCGCGCGCAGAAAAACAACGCGCGGGAGCGGCGCCGGAATCCGAATACGCTTCAGGGTTTATTGACGCACTCGCCGACAACGCTGTCCCCGGCGCGACCGCAGGGGGTCGCGACGCCAGCTCTCGGCTGCGGGCTGCCGTCCTCGTCCATGTGCGCGGCCAGGGTCTCCCAGGCGAGCAGTCCACTCTTGTCCAGGGTCAGGCGCAGCAGCCAACCGGTACGCGTGGCGGCATTGTCGAAACCGTCGAAGACAAAATTGCCCAGGCTATAGACGATCAGCTTGCCGCGGTAATACTCGGCGCCCTGCGTGACATGCGGGTGGCCACCGACGACGACATCGGCGCCCGCATCGATCATCGTCCGCGCCAACTGCCGCTGCCGCTCGCTCGGCTGCTCTTCTCGCTCCCAGCCCCAGTGCATGAACGGAATCACCAGGTCGGCACCGGCCGCCCGCGCGGCCCGGATGTCGGCGACGACCTGGCTGTCCTCGCTCCAGGCGATGCCAGGCCAGTCAGCCCCGGCTTCGAAGGAACGCGGCTTGAATTCGTTGTAGGCCAGTACCGCAATGCGCAAACCGCCACGCGCGATCCACAGTGGTCGGTGCGCTTCTTCGAGATTGTGGCCGCCACCAAGGGCGGCGATTCCCTGGCCGGAAAGATGGCCGAGCGTTTCCAGAAAGGCCTGCTGCCCGTAGTCACCGGAGTGATTGTTGGCGACCGCCAGCGCGTCGAAGCGGCCCTTGAGCAGGGGCGCCACGCGCGGATCGGCGCGAAAGCTGTAGATCTTGCTGTCCAGGGCTTGACCCTGCGTGGCAATCGGACATTCGAGGTTGCCGATGGTGTAGTCGGCGTCCTGCAACTGCGCCGCAAACGCCGCCAGTGGATCGCCACCACGGCTGATCAGACGGCCTGGCCCGTCGTCGAGCATGACGTCGCCGACGAAGACCAGGCGCACGCTCTCGGCGCCAGCCGGAGCCGCCAGCGCCAGGCCGAAAGCGAGCGCCAGCAATGCAAGAACACGGCTTCCCCTGCTCATTGTTGCTGCCCCGCGGAGCGCGAGTCCCGCAGCTCGCCCGACCACTCGCACCAGTAGCTCAATTCGCCGTCCCTGAGCGGCTCATAGACGTGATTGAGTCCGGTGAATCCCCACGGCGCAGCTTCCACCAGCAGCGGTGGATAAGCGTGCGTCGCCTGATGGATCGGCGTCGGGCCGCTGTCCTTGGCGGCCAGCACATAGACCTTGATCGCCGCCAGATCGGCAGGCTCCTTCTGAAAAACGACGCGGAAGAGAAAATACGAACCCACTTTCTCGACCGCGACGCCGTAGGGCGAAACAACGGGCCGCGCCTGCAAAATCCGGGTTTCGCCGCCGTAGCTGACGTGGCAAGCGACGCTTTCAAGGTCTGCTGCTCGCGCCGGAACGGCCAGCAGCTGCGAGCTGAACAGGCCAAGAAGAAAGAGACAGAGACGAGGGGCAGGCATGCGAGCAGACAGTGGTTGCGAAGGGCGGAGTATCGGGAGCCGCCGGAAGCCCGTCAAGATATATAGATGAATTGAACGCTCGCCAGCACAACCATCCAGGGAGAATCATTGCTAAACTAGAAGTCTCGCGCCTGGGGAGTCATCTCCCGAATCGGGCGCCGTCTCCCGCATTAAGGGCCGTGTCTCGACCTGCAGGTGCATCAAAAATGCCTCCTTACCTTCGTCTTCGCCTCATCTGCCTTGCCGGCGCCATACTTCTCAGCGCCTGCACCACCATCGACCAACCCGTGAGCGAGCCGGTCACGGTTCGCGAACCAGTGCCGGTAACACCCGCAGTCCCTAACACGCCTTTCGCCGACGAACCCGAGAAGAGAACCGTCTATTTCGGCTTTGGCGAGGCGCGGATCGGCCACGAAGGCGTCGTCGTTCTGCGCGAGAATGCCCTGCACCTGAAAAATGATTCGCAGCTGATCGTGACCCTGGTCGGCCATACCGACAATCTCGGCAGCGCCGCCTACAATCTGGCGGTTGCGGACAAGCGCATCGAAGCGGTGAACGACAAGCTGCGCTCGCTCGGCGTGGCCAAGAACCAACTGCGGCGCCTGCCGCTCGGCAGCGAGCAGAGCAACAAGGAGGCCTGCGACAGCGAGGCCTGTCGTCAGACCATGCGCAAAGTCGAACTGGTGTACGAAAGGCGCTGAGTTCGCACTGCGCAGCACCGCGGCCGTCGCCAGATTGGCGACCAGCACAGGCGATCACGAAACCGCGGCAGCCGTGACTGGACGGCTGCCCCTCCACTTGCAGTGCGCATTCCGGCTTTCACGCCGGAATCGTTCGCCGAGCGGGGAGCATGCTCCCCGAATTCCCCGCCCCCCCGGCCCTTCTCCCGCAGGGGGAGAAGGGAGTTTCGTGAGTCGCTTGCGCGACTTTCACATTAATGTGAAACAACGCCATCTTCGGACGCAAAAAAGCATCGCCGACAATGACGTCGCGATGCCAGGAAAAGAGCCGCGCGGACCCACTCTGATGCCTCTGTCAAGCACCACCCCTGGTGCCTCTAACTTTGGTCGGCGAGCAGACCGCGCCTCAATATGTTTCATGATACGGGGTGGCTACCCGCTCTGCAATGACCGTTAAAGCAACTTCAACTTGTGTGCCGCTGCGCTAAGTTCGCCACGAAAATCAGGGTGCGCAATACTGATCAGCGCCTGCGCCCTTTGCTTGGCGCTCTTGCCACGCAACTGCGCAAGCCCATATTCGGTGACCACGTAGTTGACATCGTTCTTGCTGGTGGTGACGTGCGCGCCAGTGGTCAGCGTCGGCACGATTCGCGAAATGGTGTCGCCCTTGGCCGTTGCCGGCAGGACAATGAAGGACTTGCCATCGCGTGAGCGGTTGGCCGCACGCACGAAGTCGACCTGTCCACCGGTACCCGAGTAGGACTGCGGACCGAAACTCTCCGAACAGCACTGGCCGATCAGATCAACCTGCAGCGTCGCGTTGATGCTCACCAGCTTGTCGTTGCGCGCCGCCAGGAAGGGATCGTTGGTGTAATCGACCGGATGCATTTCGAGCGTCGGGTTGCGATGCATGAAGCGATAGAGCGGCTGCGAACCGAGCGCAAAGGTGGCGACCATTTTTCCCGGCAGATAGGTTTTCTTGCGGTTAGTGACCGCACCGCATTCGAGCAGCTTGAGGATGCCGTCACCGATCATCTCGGTGTGGATTCCGAGATCGTGCTTGTTAACCAGTTGCATGACCACGGCGTCAGGAATGGCGCCATAACCGATTTGCAGCGTCGACCCGTCCTCGATGATGTCGGTGACGTACTCGCCGATCGCCTCCTGCACTTTGCCGATCTTCGGCAGGCCGACCTCGAGTACCGGGTCCTCGTTCTCGACGAGGGCGGCAATCTGCGAGACATGCACGTGACAATTGCCGTTGGTGAACGGCACGTTCGGATTAACCTCGAGGATCACCACCCGCGCGCGACTGATCGCCGCCATGGTGTAGTCGGCAGCCAGGCTGATCGAGAAGTAGCCGTGCTCATCCATGGGCGAGGCCATGGTGAACACCACGTCGACGCGAATCTGCCGGTTCTTGATCAGCGACGGCATCTCGGAGAAATAACTTGGCAGATAATCGATCCATCCTTCCAGTCCGCCGGGACGACTCGCACCACCATAGAAGAAAGCGAGATGGCGGACGTTTTCAACCGTCTCGGGGTCGAAATAGGCGTATTTGCGCAGCGGCAAAATCTGCGCCACGGTCACCCCGTGAAAGCGCTCGCGTTGGTCGGAAAGCGCGCTCAGCAGGGTCGGCGGTTCGCCAACACCGGTTGGCACGCTGATAAAATCGCCATTGTCGACCAGACCCATGGCCTCTGCTGCCGTCATTTTCTTGCTCTGGTAGATCCTTTGGTAAATGTCCGACATGCTCCATCCCCTCCTTGCTATTGGCCAACAAACCGTATCCCGGGAGTGGCTGCCTCCCGACTACGCTCTTTTTTCTGGCGCCGTGCCACGCATGCAAAAGACACACACCGGGCGCGCGGGCAAGGCGCGTCCCGGCAAAACCCGGCCTGCAAGCTACATGCTACGACGATACTGACCGCCGACGTCGTAAAGCGCATGCGTAATCTGCCCCAGCGAGCAAACGCGCACAGCGTCGATCAGCACCGCGAAAACGTTGCCGTCTTCGATGACCGTCTGCTGCAGACGTTCCAGCATCGCGCCGGAGGCGTCGGCGTTGCGCTCCTGGAAGGCTTGCAGGCGCGTGAGCTGCGACTGCTTTTCTGCTTCCGTCGAGCGCGCCAGCTCAATCTCGATCTGGGCGTCGCCCTTCGGATTGCGAAAGGTATTGACGCCGACGATCGGGAAGGAGCCGTCGTGCTTCTTGTGCTCGTAATGTAGCGACTCTTCCTGGATCTTGCCACGCTGATAGCCGGTTTCCATGGCCCCGAGAACGCCGCCGCGCGAAGCGATGGCTTCGAACTCCTTGAGCACCGCTTCTTCGACCAGATCGGTCAGCTCGTCGATGATGAACGAGCCCTGGTTGGGGTTTTCGTTCATGGCCAGACCCCACTCGCGGTTGATCACCAACTGGATGGCCATGGCGCGGCGAACGGATTCCTCGGTCGGCGTGGTGATCGCTTCGTCGTAGGCGTTGGTGTGCAGCGAGTTGCAGTTGTCGTAAATGGCGATCAGCGCCTGCAGCGTCGTGCGGATGTCGTTGAAGGACATTTCCTGCGCGTGCAGCGAACGCCCCGAGGTCTGGATGTGGTACTTGAGCTTCTGGCTGCGCTCACTGCCGCCGTACTTGTTCTTCATCGCCACCGCCCAGATGCGCCGGGCAACGCGACCAATCACCGAATACTCGGGGTCCATGCCGTTGCTGAAGAAGAACGACAGGTTCGGCGCGAAGTCGTCGATATGCATGCCGCGCGCCAAATAGGCCTCGGCATAGGTGAAGCCGTTGGCCAGGGTGAAAGCCAGCTGCGAAATCGGGTTGGCGCCCGCTTCGGCAATGTGATACCCGGAAATGGACACCGAGTAGAAATTGCGGATGTTGTGATGGACGAAGAACTCCTGGATGTCGCCCATCATCTTGAGCGCGAATTCGGTCGAGAAGATGCAGGTATTCTGTCCCTGATCTTCCTTGAGAATGTCGGCCTGGACGGTGCCACGCAGGTTGGCGAGCACCCACTCGCGGATTTTGTCGATCTCGTCTTCGGTCGGCTGGCGACCGTTCTCGCTGTCGAACTTGGCAATCTGCTGGTCGATCGCGGCGTTGAAGAACATCGACAGAATGATCGGCGCCGGGCCATTGATGGTCAGCGATACCGAAGTCGTCGGCGCGCAGAGCTCGAAACCGTCGAAGAGGACTTTCATGTCGTCGAGCGTGGCAATCGATACGCCGGAGTTGCCGACCTTGCCGTAGATGTCCGGCCGGGCGTCGGGGTCGCAGCCGTAGAGGGTGACCGAGTCGAAAGCGGTCGATAGGCGCTTCGCCGGCATGCCCTCGGAGACGCGCTTGAAGCGGCGATTGGTACGGAAAGCGTCGCCTTCGCCGGCGAACATGCGCGTCGGATCCTCGTTCTCGCGCTTGAAGGCGAAGACGCCGGCGGTGAACGGGAAGGAGCCGGGCACATTCTCGCGCATCAGGAAACGCAGCACTTCACCGTCGTCCTTGTAGGTCGGCAGCGACACCTTGCGGATGCGCGACCCGGAGAGCGAGGTACTGGTCAGGCGAGTACGTTTCTCCTTGTCGCGGATTTTGACGACGTACTCGTCCTGGGCGTACAGCTCAAGGGTTTTCGGCCACATGTCGAGAAGCTTGCGGGCGCGCGCGTCGAGCTGCCCCTCCTTCCATTCGATCAGCTCGTCAAAGTCGCTGCCGGCCGGCTTGCCGCAGGCCTGGAAGAGGTTCTTGGCGGTGCGCAGCGACTGCCGCTCGCGGGCCACTTCGGCCTGCTCGGCGGTATGTGCGTGGTAAGCACGTACGCTATCGGCAATCTCGGCCAGGTAACGCACGCGCTGCGCCGGCACAATCGCGCGCCGGTTCGACGATTGGCGAACGGAAACCAGCGGCAGCTTGCCTTTCTTGAGCGGCAGGCCGAGCTCAAGCAGACGCGGCAGCATGGCCTGATAAAGCGCGGTGACGCCGTCGTCGTTGAAGCGCGCAGCCATGGTGCCGAAGACCGGCATTTCCGCGGTACGCTGACCGAAGGCCTCGTGGTTGCGCTGAAACTGCTTGCGCACGTCGCGCAAGGCGTCATCGGCACCCTTGCGGTCGAATTTGTTGATAGCCACGAAATCGGCGAAATCGAGCATGTCGATCTTCTCTAGCTGCGACGCGGCGCCGAACTCGGGCGTCATCACATACAACGAGGCATCGACCAGCGGCACGATGGCCGCGTTGCCCTGCCCGATCCCCGAGGTTTCGACGATCACCAGGTCGAAGCCGGACAGCTTGCAGGCGGCGAGCACTTCGGGCAGGGCGGCGGACAGCTCGCAGCCTGTGTCACGCGTCGCCAGTGAGCGCATGTAGATGTTCGCATGCTCGATGGCGTTCATCCGGATGCGGTCACCGAGCAGGGCACCACCGGTCCGCTTGCGCGAGGGGTCGATGGAAATGATTGCCAGCTTGAGGCGCTCGCTCTGGTCGAGCCGGAAACGGCGCACCAGCTCGTCGGTCAGCGACGACTTGCCGGCGCCGCCGGTGCCGGTGATGCCCAGGGTCGGGACTTTCAGCCCGGCGGCCGCGTCGACGAGCTTCTTGCGTAGCGCTTCCGGATAGACACCGTTCTCCAGGGCCGTAATCACCTGCGCCAAATGGCGGCGATCGCCAGCCTTGAGCGTCGCCAGCACCAGTTCGGGATCCTGTGGCGCCAATGCCGAGAGATCGAAGTCGGAGCTTTCCGCGACATCATTGATCATTCCCTGCAGGCCCATCGACTGACCGTCTTCCGGCGAATAGACCCGCGCCACGCCGTAGGCATGCAGCTCGGCGATTTCGCTGGGCACGATGACGCCGCCGCCGCCACCGAAGACCTTGATCTTCTCGCCGCCGCCCGCTTTCAGCAGGTCGATCATGTACTTGAAGAATTCGACGTGGCCGCCCTGGTACGAGGTGATGGCGATTCCCTGCACATCCTCCTGCAAGGCCGCATTCACAATTTCCTGCACCGAACGGTTGTGGCCGAGATGGATGACCTCGGCCCCGGTTCCCTGCAAAATCCGGCGCATGATGTTGATTGACGCGTCGTGGCCGTCAAACAGCGAAGCCGCAGTCACAAAGCGCAGTTTGTGCTTGGGTTTGTACGGTAGAAGCTTCTTGGCAATCGAAAGGTCGGTCATCAGCTTTGTGCTCCACGAAAATTGAAGAAGTCTCGGTGATCGGGAATTTCACGGGAATGTCCATGGTAGAAACTTGAGCACGATAAAGCCATTACCCGACACGCCTTGAACAGTGTAAATTTCGCCAACTTGAAATATGCTATCAATTCACGGCCTTGCAAGACGACCATGCGCGACCCTGAGAAGACTGCCAAACACCTGCCGACAAGCCCCGCCGCGCCCCGCGGGTCCGCCACCGGTCGCGCGACGGTGGCCATCGCCTTCGTCAGGGGAATGCTCGCCGGTCTGCAACATGCCGGCGGCCCCACCGCGCCCCTGCTCGAACACGCCAACATCGCCCCGGCCCTGCTCGACGACCCGAGCGCGCGCATTCCTGTGGACCGCTATGCCGCGCTCTACAACCTGATCAACGCGCAACTCGACGACGAAGGCTTCGGGCTTTTCTCGCAACCGATGCGCTGCGGCGCCTTCGAATACCTCTGTCGCAGCACGATCACCGCGCCCACCCTCTCCGAGGCCATCGAACGCAGCATCCGCTTTCTGCGCCTGGTCCTGCCCGATCTCGGCGTCCGCCTCGAAACCACCCACGAGCAGGCCCGCCTGTGCATCGCCGAGACTCGCCCCTTGCTGATCGGGCGCGTGTTCGCTTTCGAATGGCTGTTGCGCCTGCTGCACGGCCTGCTGTCGTGGCTGATCGGGCGCGCCATCGTGCTCGATTCGGTGGCCTTCCCCTACCCCCGCCCACGACACGCCGACGACTACGCCCTGATCTTCACGGCCGACTCGACTTTCGACGCCCCGGCACTCACCGCCAGTTTTGCTGCCAACCTGCTCGACTGGCCGATCCGCCGCGACGAAGCCAGCTTGCAGACCTTCCTCGACGGCGCGCCGGGCAAGCTGACAACGCTCTACCGCCGCGACCGCGAAATGGTGCTGCGCGTTCGTAACGCCTTGCGCGATGCCCTGCCCGCTTCGCCGTCGCTGGCTGCCATCGCGCACCAGTTGCATTTGTCGCCACGCACCCTGCATCGCCGGCTGGAAGACGAGGGATCCAGCTTTCAGGCAAGCAAAGACGCCTTGCGCCGAGACCTGGCCATCAACCGTCTGGCCAAGACCAGACAGGCACTGGCCCAGATCGCCGCCGAACTGGGCTTCGCCGACACCACCGCCTTCTACCGCGCCTTCGTGCGCTGGACCGGCATGGCGCCCGGGCACTATCGACGGCGGCTGCACGCAGCGGCAGGTGCAGGTAAGCACGAGCCGAGCAAACGCCGCCAGGGCGCCGCGGCGCCGCCTGCGCCGCCAGACGGCGCCGCGAAATAGTTCAACCGCCAGATCGGTTCCCAGAGCACCAGCCGCAGCGCTCGGGCACATGACAAGCGGAAGTTCCGATAGTGGGAGCCGGATTGGAACGGTGCCGCCTCAACGTTCGGTCATAAAGCGCGTCGCGTTTTCAAGGTCCGCATGGGTGCTGCCGCTGTACAGCGCATTGACGAACTTGCGCCAGATCAAATCCGGTTCGCCGAGACGGAAGCCGTAGACCCCGCCCTCCGACACCCGCGAGGCCGCGACCTTGACCTGTGAGGTTTCAGCCGGTCCGAGCTGAATCGTGATTTCACCCCAGACACCGATGGGAACCGAGACCAGGGCGTGTGCCAGGAAGCCGTAGCGCGACAGCTGGATGATTTCCAGGCTGATCTTGCTCGCCACACCCTCTGCCGAGGCGATCACGAACTTCGCCGGGCAGCGCACCGAAAAGCGCCGATGCCGCCGCCGCCCGCTCTCGTCCTGCCCGCTATCCTCGACCGCCGGCAGCACCGCCTGATAGGCAGGCAGATCGTAGATCGTATGCATCAGGCATTTCTTTCGATCGCTCAGTTCAGCGAAGACGTTCGTCCGCACGTTGAAAAAGTAGTCGAGCAATTCCGGGGTCAAGACCGGGTCGTTGGTGGTGTAGAAACGGCGCTGCGGCAGCTGGATATTGGCTAGTTTGAGCCGAAAGAAGAAGGCATGCAGATTTCGCTTCGGTGGTTTCGACCCGTAATGCTTCGCGAAGATGGCGTCGGCAGCGCGCAGGTCCAGCGTCGCACCAACGGCTGGCGCGCCATTGACGAAATCATAATTCTCGACAACGTTCTGGGTCAGGCGCTGGAAGAACAGCAGCGATTCGTACATCTCGATATGACGGGGGTTGACCGCGATGACGATGTGCCGGGTGTCGAAAAACGTGTGACAATAGTCGTACATGAACTTCATCAGCGGAAACAGGATACTGCCGCCCGTGCGGCGAAATTTCCGGTGCACCGCCAGTGCCGAAACCTCGGCGATATTCCCCTTCTTCTCACGTACCGCGGTCAGATCGAAAATCCGTTGCAGCGGAAAACCGAGCACGCTCTCGCGAATCAAGGACAAGGTGCCAACCACTTGCCCATCGTACTTTGCGCACAAGGTAGTCGTCGTCGGCAGGGCATGATAGATCGTGACGCGCATTCCGGAAGGATCCGGGGTCATGAAACCACTGCCGACATAGGCATCGTGCAGCAGTGTAAAGCAGGCTTCCAGTTCCTCTTTAGTATCGGCGATCTTCAAGACCAGCCGCTCATCGGGTGCTGGATTGCACTCGACGAAGTTACGATAGACAGCAAAACGCCTCTTCTGAGGGAGGATGTTGAACAGCTTTCTCAAGGTCCGCTGCAGCAGTTTCCGTACCGGCACGACTAGTCTTCTGAACATCTCCACCCCCTGTTCAACCACGACGGTCGGAAGCGCCCGCAGCCCGGATACTGATGAAATTAGGCTTGCCATTCCATCGACAATGTCACGGCACGGCGCTGACAACACTGCCACCGTGCATCTTATCAAAAGCGACGCCCCCCTACGCCGCCCGTTTGCCTTCTACTACGCGGGCCATCGCCGGCCGACAAGCGCTCTCGCCACGTCAGTAGCGAATGCAGACTTTTCAAAAGTGGGCACCGCTCTTGAGGCAAGCCATCGCGGCCTTGCGTTCCTCGAAAGCAAAAAAACGATCGATCAGCGGCTGCAGCCGCTGCTGGTGCGAGCGCTTTGGCGTGTTCAAGCCTGGCGTCGCTCGACGAGATCACCGTCACCGGCGCACCCGGCTGCGGATCGGGGCGGCTGGCCATCAGCAAGTGCGGCATGCATGCCCCAGCCTTCCTGGCGCTGAAAGACCCTCAAGTTGTTGATCCTTCTGCTACCATCGTTGGCCAGATGAGCGCGCTCTGGCTCGCCAGAGGCATTGGCCGACCCGTCGCGAAAGTATAATTGGCCGATTTAAGCGTGGTCAATCGCAATTGAAGCGCCGTCAGCGGAAGGCTGAGCGGAGTCGTGAGCGAGAAGTGCATGCGGCTCCCTGCGCTATCATCAGCTTCGCCGAAAATTTCCGGGAATGTCGTGTTGATCGTGTCGAAGCAAGCCGTGCTCATGTTCGTGGCCGTGTTCTGCAGCCTGAGGCTGATGGCCGCCGAGCAGCAGAACTATCCTTTTAGCCTCGAAACGAGAAAGGAGGGGAACAGTCACAGCATCGTCGCGCACAATCGTGGCGCGGCAGCGGTCTCGGTCAGGATTTCCCTCGCCAACTCGCGTAACGCCGCCCCGGACCGCCCCTTCCCTCTTTACGCGGTCATTCCCCCGGCTAGCGGAAGCATCTCCCTGGCACGTATCCGGTCGGCGGCGACGGGCGCCAGCTACAGCTTTCGCACCCAGACATCATGGATGCTTGGCGACTACCATGCGCGACAAAGTGCCGCCGCCATCTATCGCCTGCCCTACGCCGACGGACTGGCCTTCCATATTGGCCAGGCACCCGGAGGCCCGCTGAGCACCCACGGCACGCCGGACAGCGAATACGCCGTCGATATCGGCATGCCCGAGCGCACGCCCGTGGTCGCCGCCCGCGACGGCATCGTGGTCTACACCGAAGCCAGGGAGAGCTATGGTGGCCGACACCCGGACCTGATGAGCAGGGCCAACGCAGTGCGCATACAGCACAGCGATGGAACCATCGCCCTCTACGCGCACCTGGCGCACGGCGGGGTGAATGTTTTCCCGGGGCAGCGAGTTAAAGCCGGCATGCAAATCGGCTTGTCGGGCTCGACTGGCTACTCGTCCGGGCCGCACCTGCATTTCGCCGTCCAGACGGTGCTGCGGGCGGGCGATCGCTTGACAACGTACTCGCTACCCTTCAACTTCTATGTCGGCAGGCCCGCTGCGGTATTCGCGCCAGGTTTTGGCATGTTCGCCGCAGCGCAGTACGCTTCCCCGGGTCGGGTGCCGATCACCGTTCCGGGCCCCAAGGTGCGTCCCCCCAAATGACAACTGCGTTTGATGGCCTTGTCACTTGCTGGCAGCAGCCAGGGCTACGGCAGCTACGGCGAGGATTTTGAGCCACGTACAGGATTGCCGAAAGGCTCGTCAAGAAGACAGCACTACACTAGAATCCGCCGAGGAACTTCTCGCCCGCATCAAGGCCGGAAGTTCGTCGCACCGTGCAGCAATCCAGGGCTTCGTTTCGCGACGGCTCTTGGCTCGGCGCTCGACGGGGCTGAGGTCCGTACCGCTGCTTGTCGGCCTACCAGCAAAAAACTCAACAGGATCCAATGAACAGTTCTCTCTTCGGCCGCCAGCACCTCGCCGTCTTGCTGGCACTTTTCCTGCCGCTGCTTTCGGCCTGCGCGTCTTACGGCAAGATAAGCAACGAACCCATCGTCGCCGAAGACGAGTCGTCCGGTAGGTACTCGATCACCCAAGCGGTGCATTCCGGACGCTCGGATGAAGCAACCATGATCCTGGCGTTTTCCGGCGGCGGCACCCGCGCCGCCGCACTGGCTTACGGCGTTCTGCAAGCGCTGCGCGACACCCGCATCGAGCTCGGTGGACAATCGCAACGGCTGCTGGACGAGATCGACACCATCAGCTCGGTATCGGGTGGCAGTTTCACGGCCGCGTATTTCGGCTTGTATGGCGACAAGATCTTTACGGATTTCGAGAAGGACTTCCTGCGCCGCAACATCTCCTTTGAACTGATGCAGGGGCTGTTGGACCCGGCAATGTTGCTCTCCGAACGTGGCCGTACCGAGATGGCCGCCAATTATTACGATGGCAATGTGTTCAAGGGCGCGACCTTCGCTGACCTGCAGCAGGGGAACGGTCCGCTGATCGTGATCAATGCCACCGATCTCGGTCGGGGCGTGCGCTTCTCCTTCCTCCAGGATTACTTTGATCTGCTGTGCTCGGACCTGTCTTCGTATCCGATTGCCAGCGCCGTCACTGCCTCATCCGCCGTGCCGGTCCTCTTCCATCCCCTGGTGCTCGAAAATCGCAAAGGCTGTAGCGATCGCGCACCAACCTTCCTGACCGACTTGCAGACCAGTGCCAACCGCTCACCGCAGTTGGCGCATGTCGTCGACGGCCTCAACAGCTACGCGCTCAAAGACCAGCGCCGCTATATTCATCTGGTCGACGGCGGCATTACCGACAACCTCGGCCTGCTGGCGGTCTACGAGATGATCGAGTTGGCCGGCGGCGCAAGAAATCTGCTCGGCTCGCTTGGCGGCATACCCGGACGACGTTTCATCGTCATCTCGGTCAATGCCTCGACCTCACCGCAATACGGCATGGAACTGAGCAAGGCCTCCCCATCGATGGCCGATACCGTCAATCTGGTGACCGACGTCCAACTGCATCGCACCAACGCGGCAACGATGGCGCTCATGCAGAGCAGCATCAAGCGCTGGGCGGAGGACCTGTCAACACCCGGACAAGCCGTCGAATCCTATTTCGTCGACATCGACTTCAAGAACGTCCCGCAAGCTCAGCGAAAACTCTTCCTGAACCAGATTCCGACCAGCTTTTCCTTAAAGGAGGCGCAGGTCGACGAATTGATCGCGACCGGTCGCGAGCTCTTGCTGAGCAACCAGGAGTTTCAGCGCTTCATCCGCGATCTGGGAGGAAGTCAGCCGGCGCAAGCGCGCTGACCCACGCCCGAGCGCATGCGCCTGCTCTTCGCATCGGGCCAGCGAGGCCGCACGCAGGAAAAGCCGGCCATTCTCGCCACGAAGCGCCGGGTCAGGTACTACCCTCGTGCCTAGAGAAAGAGTCAAGATCTGGCCCCGCGTGTGGCGGATTGCGGGTTGTGGGTTGTGGGTTGAATCCGGGACCCGGGCCCCTACACAGAAAAAGGAGACCATCCATGATCCTTCGCTCACAGCTGCTGGTTCTCGCCTCTCTGCTCACCGGTTGTTCCAGCTGTCATGTGGCATCGTATTACAAGCCAACGCCGGACAGCCGCAAGTACGTGCAGACCTACACACAATTGCCCGGCTACGCCGGCTTGAAGCTTGGCGACCAGGCATCAGCGATGATCGCATTCTGCGGCGACAAGTCCCTGCCAGCACCGGGAAGCACGGTTCAACTGTGCATGTCGGTGGAACTGGCCAACAACTCGACAATGCGCTTCCTGGACGGCACAATTCAGCTCACCGCTGGCGCCATGAAGCCGGCAATGGTGGCGATCGCAAGCATTGAATACGAAGTCTGGTGCCGTGTTCAGGCCGGGGCCCGCATCTGTTCGTCGTCCGAGGAATCACCGGTAGAAGGACCGCGAACAAAACGTCCGGGAATGACTGCCAGCATTGATCGTTACGTCTTCGAGCCACTATTGGCGTTTCGCGGCGCCAACGACACCTTGCATGAAGGAGCCATGTTTGGCCAGCGCCTGAGCGGGACGCGGCGCTATCTGGTAAAGACCGCGCCCATGGCGATCGGCAAGGAAACCCCCATTGTTATTGCTTTTCCCGATGCGCTCATCGACGGACAGGTAGTTGCGCTACCTCGCCTGGAGTTTCAGGCAGTCACCGAGGAGGTTTGTCGACTGCTTCCTCTTGCATAGTCAATAAAGAGACGACGAGAGCACCATGCGCTCATGTGGGGTTCTTGTCCATCGGCGCGCGGATTCGCTCCACGCGGCCTCCCCACACTCGGTCGCCCGCGTGCTGTTGCGCTTCACCTCGTTTGCTGTGGCCAACTTACGGGCGGACTTTAACGGTCATGACACGTGGAGACACCCCAAATCATGAAAGTCATGACCGTTTCCCTCTTCCCCTGCCCCTTCTCCCGCAAGGAGAGAAGGGAGGTTCGTGAGTGTCGCTTGCGCGACTTTCACATTAACCGCCAGGATCGCGCCCATGCTGGGCGCACAACGGATAGATCGTGGCTTCGCACGATCTATCCTTATTCCTTACCTCAAGGCCGCGTCGGGAATAGTAAATGCGGCGCCACACCAGCCCCCACGTCATTGCGAGGAGGCGCAGCCGACGCGGCAATCCAGTTCCATCCTCTCACTATTTCCCACCGCATTGACATCTTGAACACTGAATACGCGAAAAGACAAATCTCTGGATTGCCGCGTCGGCTTCGCCTCCTCGCAATGACGGAGGGTGGGAGATGCTTGGCGAAAGTCTCATCAAGAATGCATGCCCACACTACTGCGTTTGCCTGAGATGTGAATCGGCTGATGCGACTCCGATGCCTGATCGATCAGGCGATACAGATTCGCTCTTGCTTCGCTGGCGGTCAGGGTGGTCAGTGGACCTCCGGTTCGAGGCTTTTAGCGTACGTACGCCTCGTCAAACCCGCGGGAACGGCACAGCGCAGCCCTGTGCCGGCTAATCGGGATAGGAGAAAACCTCACGGCCTCCCTCGCTGAGCGGGCATGGCAGCCGTTGCACGCCGCGCAGCGTAGCGTAGCGACCCAGTTTCTGAAGATCTGTTTTGAGCTATTTGCAGCGGACAAACCGTGGTCTGTCCCCGGATTCCATTTGCGGATTCCTTGTGTTCGTCTTCCTTGACGTCAAGAGCGTCGGCTTGGTGGCTAGCCGACAAACCGGGGATCGAGTAGGGGACGGAGTTACCTCCGTCGCCCTCTCACACCACAGTAGGTGCGGTTCCGCATACGGCGGTTCATCTGTGCAGCAGATGGGGTCTTTCCCTGTGGTTGTTCCCATCACAGGGTTTTCAAGAACTCCACCAGCGCATCCTTCTCGGCCGCCGACAAGCCCGTGCCAAACTCATGCCCCTGGTTGCTGCCACCCTTGCTGCCGGTATCGAGCTTCGTCCCGACACGTTTGGCCGCCGGCGTGTCGGTAACGAACCCGACCCTCGCTTGGTCATACACGTCATAACCTCGCCAGAAAACCGTCGGCCGCTGCCCAACCGGCTCCAGCAAGTCCCTCAGCGTCGGCACCGACCCATTATGCAGATACGGCGCCTTCAGCCAGATGCCGTCCAGAAAAGGCGCGACGTAACCGATCAAATCTTCCTCAACCAGGCCGCGACGCTCGAGGCCCATTTCCTTGACCACCTGGTTGGCTTTGATCGCGGCGCCCTTGTTCCACGAGTCCAAGCGGCCGCGGTCGGTGCCGACTTCAGCCAGCGGTAGCGGCCGGCCGGTGAGTTCGCTGGCGTGGCAGCTGGCGCAGTTGGCGTCGAACAGGGTTTTGCCCTCGGCCGCCTTTGCCTGATCGATGGCGAAGGGGTATTTCGGTGGTGGCAGTTCGGAGAGGTAGCTGTGCAGCCATTGCACCTGCCCGACGAAGTCCTGCTTGTTGGCGGGCGCGGCGCCAAGCAGGCCCAGGGCGGAGTCCATGATCACCGAGTAGGCGTCGCTGCTGTCGCCGGCGTAGTTCATGCGGTGGCCCTGATCCCAGACGTACTTCTTGAGGTTCCATACCGAGGGCATGTCGGTGGGGCCGAAGGTATCGTCCATGGGAGCGCCGATCATGAAGTACTTGGTCAGGTTCATGGCGTCATCGCGGCCGCGGCCCCAGTCGGGAAAGTCGGGGCGGTAGATCCAGGCGAACTGCTGCTCGCGTTCGAGCAGGCGCTTCTTGGTGATCGGGATGACGAAGAAGCGGTAGAGAAGCTGGTCGATGAGGTCGAGATCGGTGACGCGATTGATTTCGGCCATCAGGATGTCGGCGTTGAAGCGCGGGTCCTTGGCGCAGTCGATCAGGTAGCGGAAGAAGGCTTCGACGTTGGTGGTGTGTGCCGGACCGCCGATGACAAAGACCGGGTTGGCATCAGGCGATTCGCGGTAGCTGGTGGTGTGGCAAACGGCGCAGTTATTGGCCACGCGCGGAAAGCCGATGGTTTTCTTGCTGAAGCCGGCCGGCAGTTCCTGGCCCTGCTCCCAGGGAACGCCGAGTGCGGCGTAACCACCGGGAAGGACCTTGCCGTCCTGGGTCAGTTTTTCGGGAAAGACGCGCGGCAGGACGTAGAAAATCCAGTAGGGGATGCCGGCGTCGTGCTCGGCACCGATCGAGCCGTACTTGAAGCGCGTTTCGAAATCGGCGGTTACCCAGTCGGGCTGGGGACGTTCGCGGAAGCCGCGATCGTAGCCGATCACCCCGCCAACAACGACCGTGACGATGATCACCACGCCGATGGCGCGGAACCAGTTCCTGCAGGATCGCATGCTCATCGTCGGCTCCTCAGAAGGTCTTCATGAATTCGACCAGGGCGGTCTTTTCGTCGGCGCTCAGCTCGGTGCCGTAGGCCTTGCCGGTGTGGCCGCCGTTGCCGTTGCCGGGAGCGCTGGTGTCGAAAAGGAAAAACGGCTGACCGTTGCCCTGCGGCTGATCGGAGACGAAACCGACCTTGAGCGGGTCATAGACGTCGTTGCCGCGATAGAAGCTCGCGGGCCGGGCGGCCGCCGGTTCGAGCAGTTCGCGCAGGCTGGGCACCGAGCCGTTGTGCAGGTAGGGCGCGCGCAGCCAGACGCCATCGAGCGGCATGTTGGCGTAGCCGTGCGTCTTGCGGAAATGCGTGAAGCGCCACGGGTAGCCGGCGTAGAGTGTGGCCTGGTTCACCGCCAGCGTGTAGCTGTAGGAATCGAGCCGGCGCCGGTCGGTACCGATCTCGGCCAGCGGCGTCACCTTGCCGACCAGCTCACCACTGAAATCGCTGCCCGAAGCGCCGTGACAGTTGGCGCAATAGGCCTTGTAGATCGGCGCGCCGCGCAGGGCCAGTTCGGCGTCGACCGGGAAGAACTGGCTGAAGCTCGGTGGCGAGGCGTCGAGGATCCAGTCCTCGACGCGGCTGATGCGTTCGATGTCGATGGTCGGCGGCGTCGTGCCGGTGCCGAAGGCGGCACTCTTGTTGCGCTCTTCGACGGTGGTGTTGTTGCCGTCCCAGTGCAACTGCATCTCGTGCGGCTCCTTGCGCTGGCGTTGCCGCCACAGCGAAGGAAAGTCGGCCGGGGCGTCGAACTCGGCGGGGTCGAGATGCGCCATCGGGAAATTGAAGATCACTTTCGCCGAGTTGAAGGTATCGACGCGTCCCGGGCCCCAAGCGTGCTGCCTGGCGACCCAGTCGAAGCGCCCGGCAAGCGCCAGCACGCGATCGCGCATGATGGCAATGGCCACCGGGTAGACGACGTAGCGATCGAGCAGGTCGAGCTGGCCGCCCTGGCGTTCGATCTCCGGCAGGATGAATTCCTTGGAGAACTTCGGGTCGGCGGCGCAGTGGAAGAAGAATTCCTCGAAACCCTTCATGTTGAAAGTCGCGGCCGGCATGCCGAGGACGATCGTCGGTGGCTGGGCGGCGGCAGTACGCACGGTACTGGTATGGCAGACGGCGCAGTTGACGAAGACCCGATCGATGCCCTGGTAGCGGCGCTGCGAAGTGCCGACCGGAAGGTCGCGGTCGCTGCCATCGGCGTTCTTCTCGAAAACCATTCCCAGGGACTGGTAGCCCTTGCCGGGCAGATATTGCGGGCAGACGTCGGGCAGCACCCGCCAGATCCAGTAGGGGAAACCCATCTCGTGCTCGCCGCCAGTGGAACCGTACTTGAAGTGCTCGGTCGGGCTGGCGTGGTCCACCGGCACGTCGCCGCCAAAGCGCTGCACCAGCCAGATCACGGCCAGCAGCGGAAGTACGATGGTGACGATGAAGAGAATGATGAAGCGTCGCTTCCAGGGGCTTTTCGCTGTGTCGTTTTCGTTCATCTATCTTCTCCCTTTTCTTCTCGCCGGCTAATGCGCCGGCAAACACGGGCGCAGGGCCTCATAGCCGGCGGCGAGCAGCGTTTCAAGTTGCGGGGTTTGACCGGTTTCGGCGCGCAGCCATTGTGTCACCTGAGCGAGCAGTGCGGCGCGCACCGGGCTGCTGCGCCATGCTTGAGCGTCGCTGGCAAACGCCGGCAACATGCTTTCCGGCGGCATCGGCGTCTTCGCACGCTGCGCCGGCGCGATGTCGGCCATCGCCAGGCGTACGTAGAGGCGCGGGGCGCAGTGGCGAAGACTGGCGTCCACTTCGGGCGGACTACCCTGCAGAAAATTCGGCGGAAAAGTCTCGGCGGTCTGATGGCAAGCGGCGCAATAGGGTTGAAAGCTGCGCAGCAGCGGATCGCCGGCGCTGCTCGGCGCCTGACCCGGCGCCACGGCAGCGACTTCCAGCTGCGCCGGTGGCAAATACTCGGCAGCCTCGCAGCAGGGCGCCGCGGCAGGCGTGCCGAGCTCGGCGAACAGTGCTGAAAAAAGCGACTGGCGCGGGAAAGGAGCAGGTCCGAACAGGATTGCGGCTTGCGGGCCGGCGGCCAGGCGGTCGATAGCCTGCTGCACGATGGCGAAATCGGGGCGGACTTCCAGTATCGCCTCGCCATCGACCCAGCCATCGCCCGCATTGGCCTCGCTGCGGCGGATTTCGATCGAGGAGATCACGTCGGCGGCAGCGTTTCTCACGGGCAGCCCGTCGGCTTGCGGCGACAAGGTCGCGCCGGCGGCGGTCCCCGTGCCGACCAGTGTCAGCTCAAGATTGTTCAGGGCCGTGCCGCCGGGCAGCGTCAGCCGCGTCAGCCGCCCTCCGCTCGCTCGGCCGGCCGGCACCGACAGCGTTCCCGCCAGCAACGTTCCACCCGTAGCGGAGCAGCGCAAGGACCAGCGCGCAGCGACTCGGGTATCGATTCGGCAGGGCACGCCGAATCGCTCTGCGTCAGGTGGCGCCAAGCGCGCCAGTGCACTCTCCAGTTGCCGCCGATCGCTGTCGGCGACAAACTCCGCCAGGCCAGCCACCAGCTGCCGCAGCGCATCCGGGGCGTGCGGGCGCCAGAGCGCTCCAGCGGAGCGCGGCAAGAGCGGGTCGAAGCGAGCCGGCACCGCCGCCAAAGCCGCCCGCGCAGCGCTCTCCGCGGGCCAGCCATTAACCGCCTGCAAGGGGTTGCGGTTGGGGATGTCGGGATTGCCCGCGCTCAGGCCGCCCGGCCAGCGGCGTCGCGCCTGCTCGCGCAGCGGCTTGTCAACCGCCTGCATGAAGCGGGCGTCAGCGGTCCAGGTCTGACCGCTTGAGAGCGCGTGCCGCAAGGCGGCGGCGAACAGGCCGGCGCGGCAGCCTTGCGCCTCGGCCGAATGGCCGCCGCAGCCCGCGCGCCACAGAAGCTGGGTCAGGGCAAAGCCGTTGGCGCGCTCACTGGCGTTGTCGATGGCGTAGGGAACGTCGATGCCACGGTCGGGAGGGATGCCGTAGTAGCTTTGAGCGCTGGCCAGCAGCGTCGCCGCCACCTGGGCATTGGCGTTGGTCTCGTCCCACAGGGCGCGCGAAAAAATCGGCGAGCCGTTCTGATGACAAGCAAAACAGATGCTGCGGTTCGCGTAAACCAGGCGCGGCTTGGCGCCAGCGCGGTAGTCCTTGAGCAACTGGAATTCGAAGCGCCCGGCGGCCTCGTTGTAACTGATGATCTCGATGACCGCCGACTGCTCCTGGTAGCCGATGTAGAGGCGGTCCTTGAGCAGTGGCATGCCGGCGGCGAGCGGCGGGCTGTCGACGGCCACCAGGACGCGCGGATAGGCAAAGTAGTCGGGCGCGGCGGCCGTCCGCTGCAGCGAGCGACCCAGCGGAATCAGTACGCGCTTGGCAGGCGGCAGCGGACTGGCCGGGTCACGCTGCAGCTGGGAATCGATGCGGGCGAGCAAGGCCGCAAAAGGAAAAGGCACTTCGATTTCGGCGGCGGCACCACGGCGCACGGCAAACAGCTCCTCGAACAATGAACGGCCCTGGCTCGGGAGATGCTCGCCGGGGTCGGCCGGATTGACGACGGGCAGCGCAGCCACCGGCACCGGCCCCGTCGGGCGCGCTTCAGTCGCCGACACCGGCATGGCGACGAGTGTGGCCAAGCACGCTGCCAAGCCCGCCGCTGCCAGACCCGTGGCAAGCCGCCGCAGGATCACCAGCGAGGTCACGGGCGGACGCATCGTCAGCTGCCATGCCCAGGCTTTGCCAGACTCAGGGCTTTGCAGACTTGCCAGTAGCAGCGACCACGGTGCGTTGCTGCGTTCCCGGCCAGCAGTCTTCCTGCACCTTGCCGGTGGCGACGAAATTCGCCTGAGCCTTCTCGTCGGTGGCTTTGTCGTAAAGCGTGAAATTGAGCGCGAAACCGCGGTCCAGATAGGCGCGGCCAAGGTAAAAGCCGGGGCGGATCATGCGGATTTCGTCGCGCACCTTGAGTCCGCGCCGGCCGGCGAGGTAATCGGGACTTTCCTGGTAACGGGGAATTTCGTCGCTAAAGAAATAATCGATGATGATCGATTCGCGCCGCGAGTCGAGCAGACTCTGGCCGCAATAGAGCTTGGCCGGGAACAGCAACCAGGTTTCCTTGCCCGCGTAACTCATCTTCTGCGGCTCACCTTCGACCAGGCCGAGCTTCTTGAGCAGTGACAGATCCTCGATGCGGTTGCGCAGCACGCCCTCGTCGCGGAAGAACACTTTGCCGCGCCAGAGGACTTCGCCAATTTCCTCGACGACCAGTCCCTTGAGGTGCAGGACGGTGCCACTGAAGCCACCGACCAGCTCGGAAAGCCGGAACTTGCCGCTGCTTCCACGCGGCAGCAGGATGCGACCTTCGAAAGCGCCATCGGGGATCGGACCGGCAGTCAGGCGGGCGTAGATCTGATCAATCTGCTCCTCGTCCAGCGTCGCCAGATAGTCGGGCGTGATCTTCGCCAGCTCAGCCGGTGGAATCGGATACTGATAGTCGACCTGCGCCAGGCTCATTTTCGTCTGGTAGCTCTTGGCATAAGGCGCGAACTTGATATCCGGGGGTTCCGGCTTGCTGCACGCGGCAAGGGCAAGCGCGGTGAGGGTGGCTAGCGCGCCAAGCGCGAAGCGTGACATCCGGTCAGTGCGCTGGGTGCGCTGGGTGCGCTGGGTGCGCAGTTGGCTCAGGGCAAAGGTGTGCGGCAGTCGCATGATGTGATCTCCCGTTTCCTTACAGCGTGGCGAGGAAAGCGGTGAGCGCTTTCTTGTCGGCCTCGGAAAGATCCTCGCCGAAGCGGTGACCCTGGTTTTCGATCTCCTCGGTGCAGCTCTGGTAATTGGCACTGATGAAATCGCGCTGCTCACGCAGAATTTCGACGAAGCGCGACGGATTCTTGATGATCTCGTCGGCGATTGTCTGCAGCGTCGGCAAGAGGCTCGCCTTGCCGGCCGCTTCGAGCTTGTCCGGGTGGCGCTTGGCAAGGAACAGGTCGCCGATCAGCTGCTTGTGCATCAGGCCATTCAGGAAACCGGCGCTGGTACCGGCCGGAATCTTCACCTGCCCGAAATCGAACAGCGGCTTCTCGGTCTTGCCGTCGAGCGGTCGTATGCCGACGTCGATGATCAGGTCGGCGTTGGTCAACGTCCGCTTGCTGCCCCGTTCCTTGGGGTTCAGCAGCTCGAACATCGACAGCTTGTAGAGGTCGAAGCGGCCCTCGACGCTCGGGTCGTAGCGCAGGCAATCGGGCTGCCGTGCGAGGAGCAGGCCAGCGCTATCGACATAGCGGGCGCGGTGGAAGTCGTTGGCCTTGTTCGCCGGCTTGCCGCAGATTTCCGGCCCGATGGCGTTGTTGTGCATGAACGGCGCGGTCGCCCAGATATTGACCAGCGAGACATTACGCAGGTAGCCGCGACCGGCATCCTTGAGCTCGTCGCGCTCGGGAATGTCGGCAACGACCTCGCGCTGGCGCAGGGTGTCCGACGCCGATTCCATGTACAGGTTGCCCGCCTTGTGGTTGGAGTGCAGCGAGCGGCAACGGAAAGTGCCGACCTCGGTTACCGGTGTCGCCTGATCGTTGCCCAGGAAATCGGCCCTTACCTGGCGCGGATGCGTTTCGCTGGCGGCGGCGAAGTCGCGATTCTTGAACGAGCCGCCTTCGCTCTCGGGAATGCTCGAATGGCAGCGCGCACAGTTTTCGGCGAAGACCAGCTGTCCGCGGCCAACGGCACCGGCGCCGAATTCGCTTTCCAGGTCGCGGACCAGATCGGCGCGACCATAAACCAGGCCACTTGAACCGGCCTGGCGAACATTGGCCAACGCCGCGTAGAGGTCGGTCTGATCCGACTCGGCAGAGGCAAAGAAATCGAGCACGTTCTGCAAGCGGTCCTCGACGGCCCGGAAGTTCGGGCAATCGCGGCGGCACTGGCCAATGTCGAAAGGTGTCTGTCCGAAACCGCGCTGCTCCGGGTCCACCTCGCGCATGTCGGCGAGGTGATTGACCCAGCACTGCTCGGAGCAGGAGCCGATGTTGAAGTACACGCGCTGGATCGCTTCCAGCGCGCCGGTCGAGTCTTCGCCGCCTTTGAGGATGTGATGGACGCCGGGCAATACAACTTTCTGGCCGCCGAGATTGACCGGCGTGGTGTCGTCGTCGCGGGTGCTCTTCTCCCAGCACTTGCCTTCGCGACCCGGCTCGCACCAGCACTTGCCCGCGTCGGTCTCGCTGCCGCAGCTCGCCGCCTTGCGCCATTTGGTTACCACTTCACCCTTGAATACCGGCCGCTGCGCGACATTGATCAGGGCATTGATGGTCCCCGGATTGTTGACCTGGTCATGCGAAATCGCCGAAGTGTCGGTGACCCCGGGACGGGCGTGCGCGAACATCTGATACTCGAGACTGCTCATCGGCAGGCCCGAACCGAGCAGTTCGGACATGCGCGTGTACTGGTTGCCGATCAGCCCCTTGAGATTCTCCCACTTGGGATGCGCCGGGTCGGCTGGCGGGTTGAGCGGATCGAACGCGATATGGCAGGAACCGCAGGAAGTGCCGATCAGGAATGGCGGCTCGACCGAGCCATCGGACAGCCGACTGACGCGCTGATCGGAGGCGATGCCGGTCTTGTCGATCAGTGGGCGGTCAAAGCCGGACCAGCTTCCGGGTTCGCCATTCAAGGCCTGCCACTTGGCGGCGTCGAAGCGTGGATTGGGAAACTTGCGAATTCCCAGCGCTCCCGTGGAGGTGCCGAACTTGAGATCGCAGGCGGAGTGCCGTTGGTCGAGCTTGCCGCCCTGGCTGTGCGGGTCGTCCGGGTCGAGGGCCGCATCCTTGAGGCCGCAGGCCGGGTCGATGTAGCCCGGCTTGCCGACATACTTCAGGAGCACGTCGTCGCCAGGACACCAGTCGAAGCCATAGGTTTCCGCCACCGACTTGGCCGGGCAGTCGGGATCGCCGGGTTTGCAGCACGAGGGATCGTTGATGATTCCCCAGGCCCAGAAACGATCGTCGCGCTGATCGGATCGCAGGACGCGGAACCAGTCGACCAGGACGCCAATGCGCTGCTGCAGGGTATAGGTATGGAAGCGGTCGTTACCGGCGGTGGCCTTGAACCAGATCAGCCGTCCGACGCATTCCGAATCACTCAGTCCTTCGCGGGCACAAGCTTCGTAATACGGAGCATCCTGGTCGATGATCGACGCTTCCGGAAGGCTTTGTTCAGCGGGAGCGGCAAGCGGGGAAGCCGCTGCGCCTTGCGCATACGCGTCGCCGAAATTGATGTCGCGCTGGTAGAAAACACCGAAGCCAGCACCGAGAATGAGAGTCGCCGCCAAAGCGGCAAGCAGAGTACGTTTCATGCGTTCTCTCCTGACGGACACAAACAGCTTGAAACCCCAAACGTGGGAGACTCGTCGGTAGTGCAGTCGACGGCAGGGCAGTATCTGTTCGCATGCCCGCCCTGTCAAGCGCCGCCATTCTCGGCGCCACGCCCTATTTCAGTCCCAGCGTCCGCAGCGCGAGCTCTTGTTAAATTATCGTGCCGGCACTCTCTTCGCGCTGCCGCGACTGACGGAGCTTTGGCAGCCGAGGCGCAAGGTGGTTCCACGAAAGCTGACGACCGACAAGGCACCCGCCCCCTCTGCCGCTATTCAAGAGACCTGCAGGCCCTCCCGGACGCAGGCAGGCGCTGCCAAAGAAGCTTTTTTTTGAAAAACCATGCCGGCGGAAAATGTATTAAGCTTCCCCATTGCCAATCCAAAAATATTATCGACTGCGTGAAAACCTCGTGAACTGGACTCGCTTCAAAGGGCGCTCGCTCAAGACGAGAATCACCTTGTTTACGCTGACCATCTTCCTTGTCAGCATTTGGTCACTGGCTTTTTACAGCAGCCAGACCTTGCGGGCGGATATGGAACGTCTATTGGGTGACCAGCAATTGTCGACGGTCTCCCTGCTGGCCGACGAGCTGAATCACGAATTGGGCGACCGTCTGGCAATTCTGGCGAGAATTGCCAGCAGAATTACTCCGGCGATGCTGGCCAACACCACCACCTTGCAGGCTTTCCTGGCGCAGAGCCTGACTCTCGAAGGCGAACCATTCAACGCCGGCATCATTGTCCATCGACTCGACGGTACAGCGGTCGCCGAATTTCCTCCCGCCCCTGAGCGACTCGGTGTCAATTACACGGACATCGACAGCGTCGCTACGGCGCTACAGGAAGGAAAATCGACGATCAGCCGGCCTGTGATAGGCAAGAAACTGCAGGCGCCGGTTTTTGGCATGACCGTAGCCATTCGTGACCCACGTGACCATGTGATTGGCGCCGTGAGTGGGGTCGTCAATCTGGCCATACCCAACTTTCTCGACCACATCACCGACGGCCGCTACGGCAAGACCGGTGGTTTTCTTCTTGTTGCACCGCAGTACCGCCAGATCATCACCGCTACCGACAAGAGTCGCGTCATGGCCCACTTGCCGTCGCCAGGCGTCAATCCGACGATCGATCGCTTTATCGAAGGTTTCGAGGGACCCATCGTCTTCGTCAGTAGCGTTGGCACCAAGGTACTGAGCTCGGCCAGGAGAATCCCGGTTTCAGGTTGGGACATGGTGGCCATCCTTCCGACCGCTGAAGCTTTTGCCCCGATTCGCGCGATGCAGCAGCGCATGCTGCTGGCGGCGCTGCTACTGACCCTGTTGGCAGCCGCCGCAACGTGGTGGATATTGGATCGGCAGCTTGCGCCGATGCTTTCTGCCGCCAAGCTGCTCTCCCATTTGTCGGCTACGCAGCAGCTCCCGAAACCCTTGCCGATAGCCCGCCATGACGAAGTTGGCGAACTCATCGCCAGCTTCAATCACCTCGTCGACAGCCTGGGAAATCGCGAAAAAGCGTTGCAGGAAAGCGAAGCCTTCAAGAACACCATCCTCAATTCCATGGCTGCCGAAATCGTCGTCCTCGATCAGCACGGCGTCATACAAGCGGTGAACAAGCGTTGGCGGCGGTTTTCGCGGGAGAACAGCAGCCAGCCAGGGCAGCCCGCAGCGCATACCGAAGCCGGCGTGAATTACCTCGCTTTCTGCACGCTCGACGCTGCGGCCCTGGCCGACGATGCAGCCAACCCCAGGCTTGGAATCGAAGCGGTTCTGGAACGCCGCTTGCCCTCCTTCAGTCTTGAATATGCCTGCCACTCGCCGCAAGAACTGCGTTGGTTCACGATGACGGTCATGCCTTTGGGTCCCGACATCGAGCGCGGCGTAGTGATCACCCATAGCGATATCACGGCCGTCAAGCGCGCCGAGCAATACGAACAGTTTCGCGGCCGCATCCTGCAACTGCTTGCGGAAGGCGAGCCGCTACACGGCATTCTTGAAGCGCTGGCGCAGGGTGTAGAGGAACTCAATCCGGGCATGCTGTGCAGCATTCTGCTGGTCGACAACGATGGCCAGCGCCTCACCACCGGCGCCGCCCCAAGCCTGCCAGACTCCTTCAACGCCGCGGTCAACGGGATGAAAATCCGCGCCGCAGCCGGTTCCTGCGGAACGGCGGCGTTTACCGGCCAGCGCGTCATCGTCGAAGATATCGCCACGCATCCCTACTGGGAGCGCGCCAGAGAGCTGGCGGCCAGCGCCGGCCTGAGATCCTGCTGGTCCGAACCGGTTCGCTCATCGCCGGGAAAAGTAATCGGTACCTTCGCCATTTATCATCGTCACCCGCATAGCCCGAGCGCGGCCCATATCGAGCTGATCGAACAATCCGCCCGCCTGGCCAGCATCGCCATCGAGCGCAACCTCGCGGCTGAACGGCTGCGCACCAGTGAGGCGCACTACCGCCTGCTCACCGAGAATGTTGCCGACATCGTCTGGCGGCAGGACCGCGATCACTACTTCACCTATATCAGCCCGGCCGACGAACGCTTGCGCGGCTACAAGGCAGAGCAGGTCATCGGTCGGCACGTGACAGAAGTGCTGACCGCCGAGGGCATCGCCATTCTCAAGGAGAAACAGGCGCTGCGCGCAGAAACCGAACGGCGGGGCGTGCGCACCGGGATTACCCGCTTCGAACTGCCACAGCGCTGCCAGGATGGCAGCCTGATCTGGCTGGAAGTCCTCTCCACGCCGGAACGTGACGCGCAGGGCACGATCATCGGTTATCACGGCGTCAGCAGGGAAATCACCGAACGCAAGTACGCCGAGGACCAGGTCCGCAAACTGGCGTTTCATGACCCACTGACCGCGCTCCCCAATCGCCGCCTGCTCAACGACCGTCTACAGCAGACGATGGCCGCCAGCGGGCGAGCACCCTGCCATGGTGCCGTGATGTTCGTCGACCTGGACAACTTCAAACCGCTCAATGATGCGCATGGGCACGTCATCGGCGACCTGCTCCTGGTCGAGGCGGCTGGGCGTCTGAAGAGCTGCGTTCGCGAGGTGGATACCGTCGCCCGCTTCGGTGGCGACGAGTTCGTGGTGATGATCAGCGAGCTGGCTGCGGACAAGTACGCGTCAATGGAGAAAGCCGCCATCATCGCCGAAAAGATTCGTGTCGCCCTGCGAGAACCCTATCGACTGAGCATCCCGTCCGCAGGACAATGCGCCACGACGCTGACCCACCGGTGCTCGGCGAGCATCGGCGTCGCCTTGTTCATTGGTCACCAAGCCACGCAGGACGAGATCCTGCAGCGGGCCGATGCGGCCATGTATGAAGCCAAGCAGGCCGGGCGAAATTTCATTCGCTTTCACGATGGCGAACAGCGCGGCAGAGAGCCGCCGGCACAGCAGCGGGACGACGGGGGGTCTAGGGTCTAAAATGGGCGCTTTGCCAGACTGCGACCCCCAGCCATGATCCGCACCCGTTTTGCGCCCTCCCCGACCGGCTTCCTGCACATTGGCGGCGCGCGCACCGCGCTCTTCTCGTGGGCCTTTGCCCGTCGCCACGGCGGCAGCTTCATCCTGCGCATCGAGGACACCGACCTGGCACGGTCGACACCTGAAGCCGTGCAGGCGATCCTTGACGGCATGAACTGGCTGGGCCTGAGCCACGACGAAGGGCCTTTCTACCAGACCCAGCGCATGGCGCGCTACCAGGTGGTCATCGACGAGATGCTCGCCGCCGGCACGGCCTACCATTGCTACATGCCCCCCGAAGAACTCGATCGCCTGCGCGAGGAGCAACGTGCGCAAGGACTGAAGGCGCGCTATGACGGCACTTGGCGGCCGGAGCCGGGCAAGGTCCTGCCGACGCCGCCGGCCGGCGTCTCGCCGGCGGTACGCTTCCGCAACCCGGGCGACGGCGTCGTCGCCTGGGACGACCTGGTCAAGGGGCGCATCGAAATTGCCAACGCCGAACTCGACGACCTGGTGATCGCCCGCGCCGATGGCACACCGACGTACAACTTCTGTGTCGTCGTCGACGACTTCGACATGGGCATCACGCAGGTCATTCGCGGCGACGACCATGTCAATAACACGCCACGGCAGATCAACATCCTGCAGGCGCTGGGCGTGCAAGTGCCGCAATACGCGCACCTGTCGATGATTCTCGGTGACGATGGCCAGAAACTCTCCAAGCGCCACGGCGCGGTGAGCGTCATGCAGTACGACGAGGAAGGCTATCTGCCGGAAGCGGTGCTCAACTATCTGGCGCGCCTGGGCTGGTCGCACGGTGACGAAGAAATCTTCTCGATGGCGCAGTTCTGCGAGTGGTTCGACCTCGACCACATCACGCCGTCGGCCGCGCAGTTCAACACCGAGAAACTCAACTGGCTCAACGCGCACTACCTCAAGCGCGCCGACGCACAGCGACTGGCGGCGCTGGTCTTGCCGCGCCTGCAAGCGCGCGGCGTGACGGTCAGCGCAACACCTTCCCTGCCGGCGGTGATCACCCTATACCAGGAGCGCGTCGCCAACCTCAATGAGCTGGCCGACGCGGCGGCGGTGTTCTACATCGACATCACTCCGAAAAGCGAACTCCTGGTCAAGCATCTGACGCCGGAAGCCCTGCCGGCGCTGGCCGACTTCGTCGCCGGCCTGCCAAACATCGCCTGGCAGCCGGCGGCGATTGGCGCCCTGATCAAGCACAGCGTCGCCGCGCACGGGCTGAAAATGCCCAAGCTGGCGATGCCTCTGCGGGTGCTGCTGACCGGCCAGGAACAGACGCCGTCGGTCGATGCCCTGGTCGCCCTTTTCCCGCGCGAAGAGGTACTCAAGCGACTGGCTGCCGCCGGCTGACGCTGACGGCGGGCCGAGACCGGCAAGCTTGCCAGCTGGCTAGCTTGCTAGACGGCGCCGGTGAATTCGCCGCGCGCCGGGTAGTCCTTGCTGATGGCGAAGTCGACCGCGCCGAGCAGATCCTGGAACTGCGGACGCGCGAAGGGCATCGTCTGGACCGCGCCGTAGTACAGCGTCCCATCCGGACGAACCAGGAACACACCGGGTTCGCTGAACAGCTCGGGCTCCTCGATCCCGATCGACGTCTGGCCGCGCGAAGTGCTGATATACAGCCCCCATTGGCGTGCGCTGCGCAGGCTCAGGGCGTAGGCGAACTGCACGCCTTTGGCACCAACTTTCTCGGCCATTTGCCGGCCACGTTCTTCACCGTCGCTGCTGATGGCCACGATCTGCACACCACGCGACGCAAACTCGGGCGCCAGGCGTTCGAGCTCGAGCAGGTATTTGGCACAGATCGGGCAATGCAGGCCGCGATAGAAAACCAGCAGGTCGAAGTGCTCGGCGGGTGACGCACCGAGGACGAAACGCCCGCCGGAGGTCAGCGCCACATTCAGGGCGGGAACCGGGTAACGCGGCAGCAATGCGTTCAGATGCATCTGGATCTCCTTGTGGCTAACGGTCATGACATGTCGAGACACCCCTGATCATGAAAGTCAGGACCGCCCCCCTCTCACTTGCAGTGCGCATTCCGGCTTGCACGCCGGAATCGTTCGCCGGGCAGGGAGCATGCTCCCTGAATTCCCCGCCTCACCCCCGGCCCTTCTCCCGCGAGGGGAGAAGGGAGTTTCGTGAGTCGCATACGCGACTTTCACATTAACGGTCATGACACGTGGAGACACCCCAAATCATGAAAGTCATGACCGTTTCCCTCTTCCCCTGCCCCTTCTCCCGCAAGGGGAGAAGGGAGTTTCGTGAGCCGCTTGCGCGACTTTCACATTAAGAGCTTGTGGGTGAGGCGTGGCCGCGTCGGATCGGGGGCGAGAACCGCCCGACCCGAAGCGGCCATTTTCAGCTTTCTTCGTCGCCAGCGATGAAGCGATAGCTGAGCGCACCGAGCACACCACCGATGATCGGAGCCACCCAGAACAGCCAGAGTTGGGCAGTCGCCCAGTCGCCGACGAAGATTGCAACGCCGGTGCTGCGCGCGGGATTGACCGAGGTATTGGTGACCGGAATGCTGATCAGGTGGATCAGGGTCAAGCACAGGCCGATGGCGATGGGTGCGAAGCCGGCCGGCGCGCGCTTGTCGGTAGCGCCCATAATCACCAGCAGGAAGAACATGGTCATGACAATTTCCGTGACCAGCGCCGCAAGCAGCGAATATTTGCCGGGAGAATGCTCGCCGTAGCCGTTCGAGGCAAAACCGTTCGACAACTCAAAGCCCGGGCCGCCGCTGGCAATGACGTACAACACCGCGCCAGCCGCTATACCACCGAGAACCTGAGCGACGATGTAGGGTGCGAGCTGGCTCGCCGGAAAACGACCGCCGGCCCACAGGCCGATGGAGATTGCGGGGTTGAGATGACAACCCGAGATATGGCCGATGGCGAAGGCCATGGTCAGGACGGTCAATCCGAATGCCAGGGCAACACCGGCAAAGCCGATGCCTAACTCGGGAAACGCGGCGGCAAGTACCGCACTACCGCAACCACCAAGAACAAGCCAGAATGTTCCAAGGAACTCCGCGCTGTATTGCTTCATTGAATTATCCTTCTTGAAATTGAGCCGCTGTTGGTCGTGGTGTGCCCAGTCGAGTACGGGAGAATACGCACGGTTCCTTCCCTTATACCGGCACACATAACGGGTACCAGAACAGCAGCTTGGCGCGCAGCGTGGAGTGACATGGCGGCAAGCCGGGAACCGATGCTGCGCATTTTAGCCGAATATTCTTTCAATGGCGCAATAGCAGCCACCTTCAAGCACCGCGTCGCCCACCCGTGGCCGCTCCCCTGCCGATCAAATCCATTTCATCTTCTTGAAGAGAATGTACTGAGCAAAGGCAAAGACAAACAGCATGACGCTGACCAGGGCAAATGCGGAGCTATTTTCGGTTCCCGGAATGCCGCCGACGTTGATTCCCAGAAGACCTGTAAAGAGACCCAAAGGGAGAAAGATCGCGGCGACGATCGACAGCACGTACATGGTTTTGTTCATCTTCTCGGAGAGGGCGTTGTTGAGTTCTTCCTGGGTAATCGCGGCACGATCGCGCGCCGAGTCCAGATCATCGACGAACCTGGCCGTGCGTTCGGCGAGTTCGCGGATTCGCACCCGATCGACTTCGTTCAGCCAGGGCACGCGTTCGTTCTGCAGGCGTGCCAGCACATCGCGCTGCGGCGATATATAGCGTCGCATGCTGATCGTTTGTCGGCGCAGATGGGCAAGTTTGGGGCGCAGCTCGTGACTTTCCTCGGTCAGTACCGTGTCCTCCAACTCGTCAACACTGTCATCGATGTCACTGATCACATCGGCCATCCGATCGGTCAGCTTGCTCGCGGCCATGACCAGAAAATCACTGATCGAATCCGGCCCCTTGCCGGCCTGGATACTCTTGTCGATGTCGTCCATGGCCATCACCCGCCGATGCCGCATGCTGATGATGCGGTGCTCCTCGAACCACATGCGGATGGCGACCATGTCTTCGAGATCGGCACCGGGATTGAAGTTGACGCCACGCAGGATGAGGAGCAGGGACGTGCCGGATGACAAGACCCGCGGGCGGGTTTCTTCGGCCATCAAGGCGGCGCACGCCACTTCATCGAGTCCACTCTCTTCGAGCAACCATTGCCTGGCTCCTTCGTCGGCGTAATCGAGATGCAACCACAGGATTCCCTGGCCCGGTTCCCAGCTGCTGATCCGATCCCAGTTCATCGCCTTGCCGGCCCCACCGTCGAGAATGTATGCAAAGACCAGGCCGCTCTTCTTCTTACCCATGCTCAAAATCCAATCCTTAATGTGAAAGTCGCGCATGCGACTCACGAAACTCCCTTCTCCCCCTGCGGGAGAAGGGCCGGGGAAGAGGGAAAACGGTCATGACTTTCATCATCCGGGGTATCTCGACTGTCTTGACCGTTAGGTTGATCGTGAATCGCGACCGCCGAATCGCGGCTTGCGCCCCGTCATCCGACTCACTCCGGTCAAGGAAAGTTCGCAGGAAAGATGCGGCCAACGACTATTTGCCGGGCACACCCGCGTTCTCGCAGCGCGCATCCCGGTACGGCCCGCCGACCCGCTGCCAAGCGGCGCCTAGCGGCGTCTGGGCGCAGAATACCTGACCATCAAGCTGGCTGCGCCAGAGGTACCAGGGAGCAGGCGCAGCAAGCGCTGAGGCAGCGAACAGCAGGCATGAAAGCACCATCGCAAAGTCGGATTTCATGCCGCTTCCTGGCAATCGTTCGGCCGTCGGTCGAAGATTTTCAGCTCCCTGAGCACGCCGTTGATTGGCGTCGTGCCTTGCCGTGACATCGACGTTCTCCCGTTGGAAAATTCAGCCGCAACCATACTGCGAAACGGCACGCTTCGGGGTCTCGAATTCTTCCGCGGCACGCGACCGCTCAACGGCGGCGTGCACCAGGGCCATGCCGCAGTGCAGTAGTACACAGTCCGCTCGACGCTCTGGGGTAAAATGGCGCCCCTTATAGGGCGCCGCGGCGGCGCACAATTTCTATGCTGTTCTGTGCGCACTGGTGCGCTGTGCTCGAAGCACTCCGACAGCCCCTGCCAGCACCCCGCTTTTCCTGACCGATGACCCCTACCAGCGCCCGTACCGCACGCCCTCCGCAGAATCCTTTCGCCGACTGCCTGGCACTCGACCAGCGTCAGCTGCGCGCACTGACGCGCGCTTTGCGGCACGGCTTCGGCGCCAAGCGCGACGCGCTGCAGGCCGAGCTCGACAACCTGATAGAGAGGTCCCGCGCCGCCGTGGCCGCGCGGCGGGCGCGCCTGCCGACGCCGGTCTTTGCCGACGATCTGCCGGTCAATCGGCGGCGTGCCGAGATTGCGGCGCTGATTGCCAAGCATCAGGTACTCATCGTCTGCGGCGAAACCGGCTCGGGCAAGACAACGCAGATCCCCAAGATCTGCCTGGAAATCGGTCGCGGCACCACCGGCCTGATCGGTCACACGCAACCACGCCGGATCGCCGCGCGGTCGACCGCGGTGCGTATCGCGCAGGAATTGCAGAGCGAAGTCGGGCGACTGGTCGGCTACAAGATCCGCTTCAGCGACCGCACCACACCCGATGCCTTTATCAAGCTGATGACCGACGGCATCCTGCTCGCCGAGACGCAGGGCGACACCGGGCTCGAGCAGTACGACACGCTGATCCTCGACGAGGTCGCACGAGCGCAGCCTGAACATCGACTTTTTGCTCGGCTACCTTAAACAGCTGTTGCCCAAACGCCGCGATCTGAAGCTGATCATCAATTCGGCGACGATCGATGCCCAGCGTTTTTCCCAGCACTTCGACGACGCACCGGTCATCGAGGTCTCGGGCCGACTGCATCCGGTGGAGTTGCGCTATCGACCGATGCAGAAAGACGAGGACGGCGAAACGGGCAGCGCTGGCGGCGACAGTGGTGGGCGCACGCGAGCGCGGTGACGACCAGCGCGATCTCTGCGACGCGATCGTCGACGCCCTGTGACGAGCTCGATCGTGCCGGACCGGGCGATGTGCTGGTCTTTCTGCCCGGCGAACGCGAGATCCGCGAGGCCGCCGAGGCGCTGCGCAAGCATCACCCGCCGCATACCGAAATTCTGCCGCTCTTTGCCCGCCTGTCGAGCGAAGAGCAGGGACGGATTTTCAGGCCGCACCTTGGCCGACGCATCGTACTGGCGACCAATGTTGCCGAAACCTCCTTGACCGTGCCGGGAATCCGCTACGTCGTCGATAGCGGCCTGGCGCGCATCAAGCGCTATTCCTACCGCAACAAGGGTCGAGCAACTGCAGATCGAGAAAATCTCGCAGGCCTCGGCCAATCAACGCGCCGGGCGCTGTGGGCGGGTCGCGGCCGGAGTGTGCATCCGCCTCTACGAAGAGCAGGATTTTTGCGCTCCGCCCGGCGTATTCGGAACCGGAGATTCTCCGTTCGTCGCTGGCCGGGGTGATCCTGCGCATGAAGGCGCTGCGTCTAGGCGACATCGAGGACTTCCCCTTCCTCGAGGCGCCCCCGCGCAAGGCCATCGGCGACGGCTATCAGCTGTTGCTCGAACTCGGCGCGGTGACCAGCGAAAATGCGCTGACACCAACCGGCCAGGAACTGGCGACGATGCCGCTCGACCCGCGCGTCGGGCGAATGATCGTTGCCGCCCGCGACGAAGGCTGCCTGCGCGAAGTCCTGATCATTGCCGCCGCGCTGAGCGTACATGATCCGCGCGAGCGACCGCAGGACAAACAGGGCAGCGCCGACATCGCACACCGCAAGTTTGCTGACCCGAAATCCGAATTCCTCGGCTGGCTTAAGCTGTGGGACTGGTACCAGATTCGAAGTCGAACATCGCAAGTCGCAGCGCAAGCTAGTGCAGACCTGCCACGAGCACTTCCTCTCGGCGCTGCGCATGCGCGAATGGCGCGACATCCACGGCCAACTACAGGCCCTGGCGGGCCGAACAGAAATGGCGGGTGAACCAGGTTCCGGCGACCTACGACGCCGTCCAACCCGCGCGCTGCTCGCCGGTGCCTGCTCGGCAACATCGGCTGCAAAAGCGGAAGATTCGGCCGCATTACCTTGGTCCCACGCGGCATCAAAATGCTGATCCATCCCGGCTCGGCCCTGCAGAAGAAGGCCGGCAAGTGGATTGTCGCCGCCGAGATCAGCGAAACCACGCGCTTGTTCGCCCGCTGCGTCGCTCGCATCGAGCCGGAGTGGCTGGAAGTGGTCGGTGCGCATCTTCTCAAGCGCAGTCATTTCGACCCGCACTGGGAGAAGAAAGCGATGCAGGCGGTCGCTTTCGAGCGCATCACGCTGTACGGCATCGTCGGCGATCCACGCCGACGGGTGAACTTCGGGCCGCTCAACCCACCGCAGCACGCGAACTGTTCATCCCGCGACGCCCTGGTTGCCGGCGGAGGTCAGTGAAGAATTCGCTCGGCGCTGGGATTTTTTTCCATAACAATCAGCAACTGGTGCTCGACATCGAGGACCCTGGAGCACAAGTCGCGCCGACCCGACGTACTGGTCGACGACGAACTGATTTTCGCCTTCTTACGACCAGATCATCCCCGAGGAATCTACTGCGGCGCCAGCTTCGACAAGTGGCGGCGCGCCGCCGAGCGCGAGCAACCGCGCTTGCTGCACTGGTGCGAGAGGACTTGATGCGCACGAAGCCGCCGGCATCACCAGCGAGGCTTTTCCGCATCAACTGCAACTGGGTGGCGTCGACTACCCGCTGGCCTACCACTTCGAACCCGGCAGCGCTCGCGACGGCGTGACTCTGACCCTGCCGCTGGCGCAGCTGAACCAGATCCCCGCCGCACGCTGCGAATGGCTGGTGCCGGGGCTGCTCAAGGAGAAGGTGCAGCAGCTGGTAAAAACGCTGCCGCAACGGATTCGCGCCAAGCTGGTGCCAGTGCCTGACTTCGCCAGCGAGTTCGTCGAGCAGCTGCCGCCGACGGACAAGCCATTGGTCAGCGCACTGGTGCACTTCATCCTGCAAACACGCGGGCTGAACGCGCGCGGCTGGGACGTCACTCCCGACGCGTTTCGCCCCGACGCGGTGCCGGCACATCTAAGCTTCAACTTTCGCCTGGTCGACGAAAACGGCCGCCAGCTCGGCCTGAGCCGCAGCTTGAGCGAACTGCGCAGCGAATGGGGACGCGAAGCGAAGCAGGAGTTCGCCGAGCTGCACGAGACACCCGCCGAGTTTTCGGGAATGACCGACTGGAGTTTCGGCGAGTTGGCCGAGCTGATTGAAGTCGAGGTCGGCGGTGGCCAGACGGTTTTTGGCTACCCGGGACTGACCGACGACGGCGACAGCGTCTCGGTGTGCGTCTTCGATTCGCCCGAGGAGGCGCTGCAGGCGCATTCGCGGGGGCTGCTGCGACTGTTCATGCTGCAGTTTCGCGAGCAGATCAAACATCTGGAGAAAAACCTGCCGGGGCTGACCCAGATGGCGATGCAGTTCATGGCACTGGGCACCCTCGACGAACTGCGACGACAGTTGCTGGAGCTGACTTTCACGCGCGCCTGTCTGAAAGAGCCCTGGCCGACCGACGCGGCGAGTTTCAACGCCCGCTGTGTGGAAGCCAAGCCGCGGCTAGGCTTGCTGGCGCAGGAGATATGCCGTTTGGTCGGCCAGATTCTCGGCGACTGGCTGGCGCTGCACAAGAAGCTGCCGGCGTTCAAGGCCTACGGCAGCACCGTCCATGACATCGAGGGGCAACTGGCGCGGCTGATCGGCAAGCGCTTCGTGGTCGACACGCCTTTCGAACGTCTGCAACAATATCCGCGCTATCTGAACGCCATCGCCGTGCGCCTGGACAAGCTGAAGACCGGCGGCGCCCATGGCGCGGCTCGCGACGCCCGACTGCTGGCCGAGGAGTACCTGCCGCTAGCGACCGCCTATCAACGACGCGCAACCGTGCTGGCCAAGCAGGGGGTCAGCGACGCGCAGGTCGAACAGTTCCGCTGGTTGCTTGAAGAATTGCGTGTGCACCTCTTTGCGCAGGCACTACGCACACCGGTGCCGGTGTCGAGCAAGCGGCTGCAGAAGATGTGGGAGGGTATCCAGTGATCGCCAAACGATCATCAGATCGTAATAGATGGAGGGTGACTAAGTGACTGAAATTGTTCTTGCGCTGGGACGCAGCCTGCGCACGCTTGGGCGTGGACGCGTCTGGCTGTTGTTCTTCGGGCCGGCGGCGGTGGCGCTGGTGATCTGGATCGCGCTGATGGTGTTCGCGCTGGAAAGCCTGATTGCGACCCTCCTCGAGCAGCCGCCGATGACCTGGCTGGCTGGCTGGGGAGCGGTATGGCTGGCCAAGCTCGGGGCCGTGCTCGGCGGCTGGCTGCTGATTCTCGCGGCGGCCTTCGTCACCGCCATGCTGCTGGCGGCGATTTTCGTGATGCCACTGCTGCTCAATCATGTCGCCCTGGCCGACTACCCCGAACTGGCACGAGTCGGCGGCAAGGGACAGCTCTGTCTCGGGGGCCGGACAGTGTCGCTGCGCTGCTGCTG